>NZ_CADFDY010000003.1:0-617247 GCF_902833095.1 Burkholderia sp. BCC1208
CATCTGTATTTAGCTGGCGCTACGACATCTGAATCCGGGTATGACATTGGTTGTAGTGGCTAGATTGAAATGTCCGCTTTTGGCTACATAGAAATGTCCGCTTTTGTGCCGCGTAAGCTGTTCGGCCGCCGGGTGTCCGCCGCCGGAGGCTGCGATGGCTGCAACGGAGCGGATCACGATGACGATGCGCGAACTGGACCGGTTCAAGGTCATTCAGGACGTGGCGGATGGCAGGCTCAAGCCGTGGCGGGCGGCAGAACGGCTGGAATTGACGACGCGGCAGGTTCGTCGGCTGGTTGCCCGGCTTCGGGAGCATGGCGCGGCGGGATTGGTATCGGGACACCGATCGAAGCCCGGCAATCGTCGGCTGGATCCAGGAGCCGCCGACCGGGCGCTGACGATCATCCGCGATCGCTACGCCGATTTCGGGCCGACACTGGCCTGCGAGAAGCTTTGGGAATGCCACGGCATTCGGCTGGCCAAGGAGACGGTCAGGAAGCTGATGACGGAGGCTGGGCTGTGGATTCCGCGCCGGCAACGGCCGCCGAAGGTGTATCAGCCGCGAGCACGCCGGGCGTGTCTGGGCGAACTGATCCAGATCGACGGCAGCGACCATCGGTGGTTCGAGGAATCGACCTTCAGCTACTTCGAGGCGACGCGAATGTATATCGAGTGCCACGGCAAGCCGGGGGCGTTCTATAGCGACAAGTACAGCGTGTTCCGCAACGTAACGCCAGGCAAGACTACGTAGGAATACTTCGACTCAAATTTGACACTCAGTGTCGAATATGCTTGATCCCTGACGCCGGCGATCATTACTGGATCCCGTTGACGATATCAGGGGCTATATCGCTAACAAAGCCACTCGCAACCCGAGACAACATTTCCCAATTCCACGTTGGATTTTCCGATAATTTTTGGGTATAAACCGTTATGAGATCATCCAAAAATCCATCTGATTCGTTTGGGCTTGCGCCATAATACACGGCCGTTCCGTTGAATTTTGCCCCGACCATTGATGACAAAGTATTCCGATCATCGATGATATTTCCGGAATTATTCAAAATTCCATTGCTGTATACAATTTCATAAGGCGAGTCACACGTATCGTCCGTTTGCTGGGAAAATGCAACTGAAGAAAAGAGAGGCAGAATTACCAGAATTAATTTTTACATGGATCTCTCAATGTTTCCATGTAAATGTGCCCGGACATATTCTTCATTGCCACCGAATATGCTTGCCACCGCTCCTTTGTATTCAGCATCATCGAAAGAACGATTTGAGAATCGTCCATCCCGCTGCGCCCTATCAACTTGCTTATACAATCAAGAGATTTGAATACATTTGTCATATCCGCGACAGCTCGCTCACGGGTCCCGCCATTTATAATGAAATCTCGTTGAGACGCGGCGTAACGCATCATCGCGGCCCGTTGCGCCGGATCTTGATAATGGTTTTCGATATATTTTTCGACATCGTCACGGACGCCGGTGCCGGTCGAATCGATGCCGCCGACGGATGCCGAATGGTCAGTTGAGAGTTCAACCGGGGTAGTTCCTCTCACACTCGGATGTGGTGTGCGCGCTGCGGCTGTTTGTCCGAATGAGTGGAGGCGAGACGCCCCTTGCAAAGCAGATTCGGCGCTTGATGTCAGTAAAGCAGTCGATTGATTACTTCCACGCAAGTATGCGTAGGTGCATCCGATAACCAATCCCCCGACGGCTATCGCAATTACAAGATCCCTGGTTTTCATTTTTATCGGTCTCATGCTTATGATTGAGCTTTCAAGGCTATAGTTACTATCAATAGATTTGCAAGAGAATTGTGGGGCTATTCGAAGGTCGTCATTCTTCCCAGCGGGACGATGCAAACCGATTCGCCACGATGCAATCGACCCGTGCCCCTTCCCCGGACCATCGGTAACTGATGGCCGGGTTGTGCGGCAGTGGCCAGCCGGCACACTGTTGTTAAGATTGATCCCGACTTCGGAGGCAAATTGGGTGATGCCGCCCTGTTTACGTAACGATGCGTTATCGTCTGATGTGGTTGCAGTGGCTAGATTGACCGTCCGCTTTCGGGCCGCGTAAGCTGTCTGGCAGCTGTTGCTCCGATTGCCACAACCGTGAGCATCAATAGCGCGTACGCATGTCCGGCCTCGCGCCCCTGGCACAGTCGCGGTGTGCCGGCTGCTCCGAACGCATCGTTCGGCGACTCGTGCACAAATTTCAAAGTACGGAATACGTAAGCGTTAACCATTGATAGCGACCCGTGACGCCCGGAATAATCCGCCGTGACGGTCCCTCGGCGATGGTCTGCGACGGCTGCAATCGTTCGACATGCGCAGTTGGCGCCGCCGTCGTCTCTGGACGAAGACGCGCCGAACGATAGCCGATGACAGTTCGCGGCCGCCATTTGCGCCACGGCCACTTTCGCCGAAGCGTCAGCGTCCGCGACAGCCGGCGGCCAGCCGCCGAGCTACCGCGCCGCGCCAACTTGAACCTGTCCATGTAGCTCTGCGGCACGCCGGGTCATTACTTGCGGAAGCGACCGAGAGCACCAGGCCGCGGCTTCTCGCAGCCACACGCGCAGCCGTCATGAAAATCGCCACCTGGACCTTCAACCGGTGGCACCGTCAAAGATGGTTTCATCTGCTTTTCCAGCCCGGGTTTTTCATCCGATTCATTCCGGAGTCCAGGTGTCTCTTCACGTTCGTACCGGCGCCGCGCCCCACGCGCGCGCCCTTTCCCCCATCGTATCCGCGCGCGAGCAAATGCGCCCGACGCCGATGCCTGAGGCCGCGGCATCATGAAAATCACGCCCGCCCGCGCCCGCCTGTTCACGCTCAGGCATTTGCGCAGCGACCTACTGCCATGGGCGATCGCGCTATCGGTCGGTATCGACTACTTCGACAACACGATCTTTTCGTTCTTTACGAGCTATATCGCGGGCGGCCTCAATGCATCGCCGGACGAACTGGTGTGGTCGTCGACGGCCTATGCAACCGCTTCCGTGCTCGGCATCGTGCAACAGCAGTGGCTGATCGAGCGTCTCGGGTTCCGTCGCTACCTGAGCGGCTGTCTGCTGATGTTCGCGGCAGGATCGCTGGCCGCATCGCTTAGCGAATCGTCGCTTTCCCTCGCAATGGCGCGCGGCTTTCAGGGCTACTTCATCGGGCCGATGCTCGGCACCTGCCGCATCATGTTGCAAACCGGTTTCGCGCCACAAGATCGCGCAGGGGCCACGCGTATTTTCTTGATCATGATCCTGCTCGCGAGCGCGCTTGCGCCAATGGCGGGCGGTTATCTCGTTGCCTACTTCGACTGGCGCGCGCTATATACGTGTTCGACAGTCGGCGGCGCCGCGCTATCGGTATTTGCCTTCCTGGTGGTGCCGCACATCGGCAGGCGGCCGGTCGAGCGGCGCAGCGCCGCTCACCTATGGCCGTATCTCGTGTTCGCCATTGCACTGGGAGCGCTGCAGATTGTCGTACAGCAACTGCGTTTCGAAGTGTTCAGCACGACACCGCTGATGCCGCTGGTCACCGTTGCAGGGTTGACCGCGATCGGCTGGTTCGCCTGGCAACAGTGGCACCATCCGCGTCCGCTGGTGCGCCTGAATGCGCTGCGTGAGGGGCCTTTCCGCCAAGGGATGGTGCTCTATGCCTTCTACTACTTCATCAGCAATGCGATCAGCTTCCTGGTTTCGCGGTTGCTGCAAGGCGGCCTCGGCTATCCGGTCGAAAATGCCGGCCGTCTCGTCGGGATCACGTCGCTCGCAGCGATTCCGATGGCGATCGCGTATTTCCGGTACTCGCGTCTCATCAAGCGCAAATTGCTGATCGTCCCGGGCTTCATCATGGCGGCCGTGATCGGCATCTGGATGCTCAACCTGCCGCCTGACGTCAGCATGGGTTGGCTGCTGCCGCCGTTGGTCTTGCGCGGATTCCTGCTGATGTTCATCGCGCTGCCGACGGCGAGCGCCGCGTTTCAAATTTTCTCGAACGACGAATTCACGCACGGATACCGATTCAAGAATGTCGTCAAGCAGATGGCCTACTCGGTGTCGACCGCGACGTTCATCATCGTCGATCAGCATCGCACGGCCGTGCATCACACGCGTCTCGTCGAATTCGCAAACCCGTATAACGCGACGTTCCAGAACGCGCTTGAAACGATGACGCATGCGTTCGAGGCGCAAGGCCTCGACGAGAACGCGGCGCGAGGCCTGTCGCTCGGCCGACTGGCGATGATGGCCGCTCATCAGGCCAGTTTCCTGAGCGTGCTGGACGGCTTCGAGATGATAGTAGGCCTAGCGATCGTAGGCGGCGTAATCGCCTTGGTGCAGCGGCAAATCAGATGATCGATGCAGATCGCTTATACACATTGCCGGCGCGTTCTCAATCCCGCAGCATTTGAGCCGGCCGGAGCGTGACGGCGCAATCAACATCGAAAGCCGCCCGACATATGACGGCTTGCCGCTCAGTCCCACATCAAGCCATTGTCGACGTTGATTGACTGACCGGTAATGCTGCTCGACAAATCCGAGGCCAGAAACAGAACGGCGTCGGCTATGTCGCGCGGGCTGGCGAACCGGCCGAGCGCGGTTTCGTCCAGCATCTTGCGAAAACCGACCGGATTGGCTTTTTCCAGATCCTCCAGCAACGCGGTACGCGTGGCGCCAGGGCAAACCGCGTTCACCCGTATGCCGCTGCCGCCGAGTTCGTTCGCGGCCACACGCGACATCACGATGGCCGCGGCCTTGGAGGCAGCATAGGACGCATTCGAGGTGGCCTTCGCACCCTTGCCCGCAATCGACGCGATGTTGACGATCACGCCGCCACTCGCCTCGGCCATGTGACGCGCGAAACCCTGCATGGTGAAGAACAGTCCGCGCGTATTGACGTTCTGGATCCAGTCCCAATCCTCCGGCGTCAAGTCGAGCAGTTTGATCTTCCGCGTCACGCCTGCGTTGTTCACGAGCACATCGACCCGGCCATTTTCTGCAACGGCTCGGGCCGTCATCGCGGCGATCGATTCGAGGTTGCCGCTGTCGCAATGGAGGTAGCTCACCTTCCGGCCGCGGTCGATCAGTCGTGTTGTGAGTTCGTTGCCGCGCGCGTCGTCCACGTCGGTCAGGATCACATGCGCGCCCTCTTCCGCCAGACGTTCGGCGATGGCCGCGCCGATCCCGGACGCAGAGCCGGTCACCACTGCCGTTTTGTTCCTGATCAGCATCGTTTCTTCTCCCTTCGTTGAAACCGGGCGGTTTTTACGTGGATGGTGTTCTTGCACGAGATCGCTCGTCGTCATTCGATCGTTAGGGTGGGCGACCGTCTCGATCCGTCACACGGAATGAAATCCGCACAGTTTGTTGCCGTCCGGATCGCGCATATACGCCAGATAAAGCTGTCCTACCGGCGTGTCCCGGACTCCCGGGGGATCCTCGCAGGTCGTTCCACCGTTGGCCATGCCCGCTGCGTGCCATGCATCGACCTTCTCCCGGCTGTCGATACGAAATCCAATCGTTCCGCCATTGGCACCATGTGCCGGCTTGCCATTCAGCGGTATGGCGATGGTCAGTAACGTATCGCCGTGCGTATAGTAGATGCGAGGCGAATTGAAATTGATCGTTATCGCAGGTCCAATGCCGAGCACTCCCATCACGGCATCGTAGAATTTCCTCGAGCGCTCCAGATCGTTGCTGCCCAGGTTCACATGACTGAACATGTCACTTTCCTCAGTATCGATGGACCAGGTTCAAGAGATCATCTGATGGGCCTTCTTGATGCCAGCCCCGGCGGCAAGGAATCCACCATCGACAGCCAGGCATTGCCCAGTGATGTAAAGCGATTTTTCAGAGGCTAGATACGCGACTGCATTTGCAACTTCGTCGGGTTCGGCCATGCGATTGAATGGAATGTCCTCGAGGTACGCTTCGAAGTCTTCCATCGACAGCTGTTTGCGCACCATGTCGCTATTGACCGGACCCGGGGCGACTGCGTTGCAACGCACGCCCAACGGCGCATATTCCAACGCCGTTTGTCGCGTAAGCTGAATGAGGCCCGCCTTCGACGCGCCATAGGCAACCCGGCCGAAACCTGCCCGGAGTCCCGCGATGGATGCAATGTTGACGATGGCGCCGTGCCCGCTGCGCACCAAAAGGTCGGTTGCGAGTTGCGTCAGAACCAATGGTGCGGTCAGATTGAGTTCCAGTATCCGGTTCCAGTCCTCCAGCTGCATTTCACGCACCAAGGACAGCTTGGCCGTGCCTGCATTGTTGACCAGCACCGACAGTTCCGTCAGCCCGGCAAAATAGGCGCGACAGGCCGCGAAATCCGTCACGTCCAGCACATCGGTCCGTATCCCTTCGGGCGGGACGAAACCCTCAAGCGCCTCTTGTCGATCGAGGATGATCACGTTCCATTCGTCGTTCCTGAGACCTTTCGAAATTGCCAGACCGAGAACGCCGGCGCCTCCGGTCACGATTGCGGTTCCTTTGCTCATTGTCTGCCCTTCAGAGAATTCGTATATCGAGCCAGTCATGTCCGCCGGGTGAGTGGCATATATGCCGTTCATGGCAAGGATCGCTACCCCCTGCCGTCGCGATGCCACGTCTACGCGGGTAGTCAGGCAGGCGGGGAGCGTCGGTCAATAAATCGTGACGCCGCTATCCACGGGAATGATCTGCCCGGTCGTATGTCGTGACTCGTCGGAAGCCAGATAGACCGCCACATGGGCCATATCGATGGGCTCACACGGCCCCAGCAGGCACTGGTCCGCCAGCTTGCGCAACTCCTCCCGCTCATCCACCAGATGACGCACGCGCTCCGACAGCGTCAGTCCCGGTGCGATCGCATTCACGCGGATGCGATCGCGCGCATACTCCGGCGCCATTGAACGCGTCAGTGCATGAACGCCGCCCTTCGCCGCCGTATAGCAATCGCGATCGGTGAGCGCCATCAGTGCGACCATCGACGAGAAGTTGATGACCGAACCGCCACCCGCTCGTTGCAGATAGGGAATGCCGTATTTACAGACCAGGAACGTACCGAAGAGATCCAGTTTGATCGCCCGCCAGAACTCTTCCTCCGATGCATCGGTCACGCGCGCGTCATGCGGCGTAGATCCGCCAGCGGTATTGCACAGCACGTCGATCTTTCCGAACGCCTCTGCGGCACGCGCCAAGCCGGCGCGGACGCTCTCCTTGTCGGTGACGTCGAGCCTCAGCGGGATGGTCCGTTCCGCGCCACCGCTCGCTTCGGTGGCCGCTTGGGCAAGATCCAGATGAATATCGCCGGCCAGTACGCACGCGCCTTCGGCGATGAACTGCTTGCAGATGGCGGCGCCGATGCCACCGCCCGCACCGGTCACGAATGCAATCTTGCCGTCAAGCCTTCCCATTTCACGTCTCCTTCATGTTGTTCGGACGATTCCCGTCTGAGCGCCGATCGCGATAGCCGATCCGTTCGCGCACACGCATGTACCGTATGCAGCATCAATAGGTCGTCGAGTTCGTGATTCTCGACAGGCCGCCCTCGCGCTTGCGATACCCGGGCGGCCGTCGGACCGCTCAGCGATGATGTCGTTACGCCTGATGTTCGACCGTTGCGTTTAGCGACTCGGTATTGCGCTCTTCCGCGCCCGTCAGCACAAACCCTGTATAGCCGGACGCCGCGACTGCGTCGCATTTTTTCCGGTAGGTGCCGTGCCCGCCCAGATACGGCAGGAACACCTGCGGCTTGCCCGGCACGTTCGCGCCGACATACCAGGAGTTCGCCTTCAGATAGAGCGTCTTCGACACGACGTCCTGGACGTGCTGCATCCAGCCCTCTTCCGCCTCCGGGTCGGCGTCGATCCGCACGATGCCTGCGTCGCGCAAATCGGCCATGCAACGCGCGATCCAGTCGACGTGCTGCTCGATGCTCATCGACATGTTCGCGAGCGGCCCCGGGCTGCCGGGCCCGGTCACCGTGAACAGGTTCGGAAAGCCGCTTGTCATCAGGCCAAGATAGGTCTTCGCACCGGCCGCCCACTTGTCGTTCAGTCTGACGCCGCTCACGCCACGCACGTCGATATGCGTGAGTGCGCCCGTCAGTGCGTCGTAGCCGGTCGCGTAGATCAGCACATCGAGTTCGTGCAGGTCGTCGCTCGTCACGATGCCCTCCGGCACCACGCGCTCGATCGGCGTCGCCTTCAGGTCGACGAGCGTCACATCGTCGCGGTTGTAGACGCTGTAGTAGGTATCGCCGAGACACGGGCGTTTCGTGCCGAACGGGAACCCGCGCGGCATCAGTTTCTCGGCAGTCACCGGGTCCTTCACCGTCTCGCGGATCTTGCCGCGAATGAACTCGGCCACGGTTTCGTTGGCGGCCTCGTTCGACAGAATGTCGCCGTAGCACATACGAAAGCCGAGCAGCTGGCTGTTTTCCCACGCGTTTTCATATTTCCGCTTGCGCTCGTCGGGCGTGGCGTCGAGCGCGGACTCGACCGGGAACGGCACGGCGATGCCGAAGCGCGTGAGGCGGCTGATCTCGCGCCGTTCAGCGTAAGTCGCCCGCACGCGGGCGCGCATTTCGGGCGTCAGCGGATGATTCTTCGCCGGCACGACATAGACGGCCGTGCGCTGAAACACGGTCAGGTGTTTGCACTTGCCGGCAAGTGCCTGAATCACCTGGATACCCGACGAGCCGGTGCCGATGACGCCGACCCGCTTGTTGCTGAAATCGACTTCGTGGTGCGGCCAGCGGCCGGTGTGATGACTTTCGCCCGCGAACGTCTCGATTCCCGCAATCTCGGGCGGCTTCGGCACCGACAACACGCCGGTCGCCGGTACGAAGAAACGTGCACGCGTGACCTTTCCATCCGACGTCGTCACGTTCCAGAGATTCAGTTTTTCATCGAATACGGCGGACTCGACACGCGTATTGAAGCGTATGTGCCGACGCAGGTCGAAGCGATCGGCCACGTGATTCAGGTATCGCATGAGCTCCGCAGCGGTCGGATAGCGCTCGGGCCAGTCCCACTCGTCCTGAAGCTCCGCGGAAAACGAATAGGAGTAGTCCCAGCACTCGAGATCCACCCGCGCGCCTGGATAGCGATTCCAGTACCACGTTCCGCCGCCGCCGTCTCCCGATTCGAATGCCTGGATGCGAAAGCCGGCATCGGTGAGCCGCTTGATCGCATAGAGTCCGCCAAAGCCGGCGCCGACAATGACGGCGTCCAGCACTTCCGAGTTCTGGTTCATTGGGTTGTCTCCTGAAGATTGGTGCTTGTCAGGAACCTATTGAATGACCGCACGCCGGTCCGCATCAATTGCGGCAGCGATGCCTTCCCGTACATTGAAATCGGCGCCGACACCGCGTTCGTGCGTGCCGATGTCGGGACCGACGTGCTGTGCGTTCAGGCAGATCGGCATGTCGGGTCGCACGATCCGTGGGAGATTTCAAAGTACGGCAGACGCGCATCGCGCGAATTGACGCGAGACAGGCAGGCTCTTCATCGTTGAGGCAGGAAAACGAAAGGAGCGCAACGCCATGTCTGCCGCCATGCAACGCCTGATCGAGAAGGACCTGATCCGGGACGTGATGCTTCGTTACGCGCGCGGCGTCGACCGCCGCGACTGGGAGCTCGTCCGCTCCGCGTTCTTCGAGGATTGCCACGACGACCATGCCGACTTCAAGGGCACCCGCGACGCGTTCATCGCGTGGGTCAGGGAGCGGCACGATGCGCCGAGCCTGCTGACGTCCACGCACTTCCTCGGCAACTGTCTCGTGGAATTCGCGTCCGATAGCATCGCCGCCGTCGAAACGTATTTCGTCGCGCGGCTGGAGCTCGCGCCGCAGGCGAGCGAACATCGGTCGATGCTCGACGCGAAACACGCCGATAGCACGCACAACAGCCGGGTCCAGGTATTCGGCCGCTATGTCGACCGCTTCGAGAAGCGCAACGACGAGTGGCGCATCGCGCGTCGCCGAACGGTGTTCGATGCGATCGAGTCGCATCTCGTCGATGCCGCAGACAACAAGCTCAATCCGACATGGCTGCTCGGCAGCCGAGATCAGCGCGATCCGGTGTTCGCGCTACGAGCCGAGGTCGGGTTGAACTGACTCGTCGGGCGCACTGCCGAGCGCTTTTGCGGGCAGGCAATGCATCGGCAGACGCGCTCACTGAGACATCACATGCACTGCTCGACTGCGTCAAGGAGTCGACCGCTTACTCGTAACGGCGCCACGCCGCATCGCGCCGCTGAAAAGTCGCCATCATGAGCCTCGATACCGAAACCCGCGCCTTCATGGACAAGCTCGCCGCGACGGCGTCGAAACCCCGTCATTTGATGACACCGGAAGAGGCGCGCACCGCGTTTGCGCGAATCAGCACGATCCTGTCCGCGGGCGCCGACGTGCGTGCCACCATTCCGCTCGATGTCCCGGTCGACGGCGGCACGCTCCGCGCGCGCTTGTTTGTACCGGACGAACGGCCGCAAGCGTTGCTCGTGTATTTTCACGGCGGCGGCTGGGTCGTTGGCGGCATCGAGGAATTCACGCCGCTTTGCCGCGAAATCGCGGTCGGTGCAGATGTTGCGGTCGCGCTCGTCGAATACCGGAAAGCGCCGGAACATCCGTTTCCGCGGCCGGTGCTCGATGCATGGCAGGCCACGCAATGGCTGGTCGCCGAGCAGGCCGCCCTGCTTGGTACGACGCTGCCGGTGCTCGTTGGTGGGGATAGCGCGGGGGCGAACCTCGCGATTGCGGTGACGCTGCTCGCGCGACGCGAACGAGCTGTGTCGTTCGCCGGCCAGCTGCTCGTCTATCCGGTGACCGATTGCGTATTCGATCGGCCTTCATATGTCTCGCCCGACAATCAACTGCTGACCAACCGCGACGCGATGACGTGGTACTGGACGCACTATGCGCCGACCGATGAGGCTCGGCACTCCAGTCTCGCGTCGCCGCTCAGGGAAGCAGACCTGTCGGCCCTGCCGGAGGCGATCGTCGTCACCGCGGAGCACGACGTGTTGCGCGACGAAGGGGAAGCTTACGCGCTGCGTCTCGAGGAGGCCGGGGTGCCGGTTCATCATCTTCGCGCGCACGGGCAGATGCACGGCTTTCTTATGATGATTGGCATTCTGCCCGGAAGCCGTATCGGATTGGAATTCATCAGTGACCGGCTCCGCCGCGTCGTCGCGCACGCGTCGCGCTGATCCGCGACATTGCACCAGCCGTCTGATCTCGGGCACGTCCCGACTCCATGGTTCGCGCGATGGTAGTACGATCCGCATGGACGCGCGCACGCGCGTCGGACCAAATATGATCCGCCATCGAGAAAACAGACGGAGACACGCATGCAACCCGGTAGATCCTTGCCGACGCACGTCGACACGAGGTCCGGCAATGGCCCGCATGGCGTCGACACCGCGTGGCCGAAATTGCCTCGTGGCGAACGCGCGCCGAGCAACGCGATGGTGACCCCACTCGCGCGCGGGCTGGCGATCCTGTCGGCGTTCGCCCCGGACAAGGCCTGGCTCGGCAACCTGGAAATCGCGCAAGCAACCGGCATTCCGCCGCCGACGGTGCTGCGCCTGCTTCGCTCGCTCGTCGCACTGGGCTACCTGCACCACGACAAGAGCAGCCGGAAATATGCGCTCGCGGCCGCGTCGCTCGCGCTCGGCTACGCGGCCGTCATCGACCCGAACCTTCAGCGCCTCGCCAGCAGCGAAATGCGGAAAGTGGCCGAGGCGACCGATACCTACGTGCTGCTCGGCACGCGCGACCGTCTCGACATCCTGATCCTCGACACCCAGATCGGGAGTCGCACCGTGCTCGATCTGCGGCTGCGGCCCGGCATGCGCATGCATATCGCGTATTCGCTGATGGGATGGGCATTGCTGGCCGCCCTGCCCGAAGCGGAATGCAGCTACTTGCAGCGCGAGCTCGAGCAGCGTGCCGACGACAACTGGCCCACCATCGGACGCCGCATGGTCGAAAAAGTCGCGCAGGTGCGCGAACTGGGATTCGGCATGTTGCACGGCGACTGGGAACCGGAACTCGCGTGTGTCGCCGCGCCCGTATCGCTTCCCAATCGCCCGCCACTGGTGCTCGGCTGCGTCGGCCGCACAGCGCGCCTCGCGCAGGCGAGGCTCGAACGCGAACTCGGCCCGCGGCTCGTCGCGATCGCGCAGACGCTTCGCGAGCGCGCGCCGCTCGGTGTCTGAAAACAAGGGATCGCGATGGCGACGCAACCCGATCGTTCAGGAGCCCCAATGCCCGAAGCCACTCATGTCACGCTGACGCTCGATCGCGGCCTGCAGATATTGCGCGCGTTTCACGCGGAGCGGGCACCGCTGACCAATGGAGAACTGGCGCAGCGCGCGGGAATGTCCCGATCGGCCGTTTCGCGTTTGACCTCTACGCTGATCCATCTGGGATACATTCGTCGCGTCGCGGGCGGCGCGCGATTCGAGCTCGCGACGGGCGTGTTCGGCATCGGTTACGCCTACCTCGAAACCAATCCTGTCACGCGACTCGCGAACCCGCTGATGCAGCGGCTCGCCGATCAGTTGAACGTGTCGGTCGCACTCGCCGCACCCGATGGGCTCGACATGCTGTATATCGCCCATCGGACGAGCGCAGGCATCGCCACGCTGCGGCTCGGCGTCGGTTCGTTACTGCCGATGGGCTGCACGGCGATCGGGCGGGCGTGGCTCTGGACGCTGCCGCAACCGGAACGGCAACAGTACGTCGCGCGGCTGCTCGAAGCTGCCGGTCCGCAGCGAGAAGCGATGCGAACCGGCATCGACAACGCGTTCGATGATCTCGACACGAACGGCGTATGCATGTCATTCGGCGAGTTCCAGCGTCACGCGTATGGCATCGCGCTGCCGATCAGCATCGGCCACGCCGCCACACCGATGTCGCTGAGTTGCGGCGCGATCCGGTTCGAACCGGATATCGGCGCCGTCAGGCAGCGCATCGTGCCGGCGCTCAAACAAGCCGCACACGAACTCGAGATCGTGCTTCGCGACGTTCGCTTCGAACCGTGATGGCATGCAGGCGTCGCGCTACCGCGACTCAAGCGGTCCGCCCTCGCACGCGCGTGCCGCCCTGCTCCGCGACGAACGTCAGAATCGAAGTAAAGTCCTCCGCCTCGTGCCCCGCTTCGTATGCCGCATGCCAGACATCGCGCGCGCGGTCGATGGTCGGCGTCGCGATATTCAGCAGACGCGCTTCGTTGAATCCGAGCGACATGTCCTTTTCGATGATGGCCAGCGCTGCGCCATAGTCGAACCGACCCGACACGGCGCGGCTCAGCATCTTCGAGCCGGCAAAGCTCTGCGCCGTACCCGCATCCAGTAGTCGCATCATCATGTCCGCGTCCAGGCCGGCCTTCGCGCCCATCGCGAGCCCTTCCGAGCAGACGACGAGATTGGTCGCCATGATGATGTTGTTGACGATCTTCATGACCTGCGCCATGCCTGCGCGTTCACCCATCACGAACACGGCTTTCCCGATCAGCGACAGCAGCGGCATGACCTGCCCGACCGCGGCTGGTGCGCCGGCGGCGAGCATCGCGAGCGTGCCGGCCCGCGCAGCCGGGGCGCCTCCCGAGATCGGTGCATCGACGATGTCGATCCCTTTCTCGGCCAGCCCGGTGCCGATTCGTTCGATCATGTCTTGACCGATCGTCGACATCTCCGCGTACACGCGAATCGCTTTGCCATGCACGACGCCGTCCGCGCCGAGGCCGACCGCGAGCGACACATCGCGATTCGGCAGGCACGCAAAGACGATGCTGGCCGCATCGGCGACCTCGCGTGGCGAATTATGGATGACCGCGCCGCCTTCGATAAAGGGCTGGAGGGCCGCAGGCGACGGATCGTAGACATGCAGGCGGAACGATTGTCCGAGCAAGCGCTCGGCCATCGGGCCGCCCATCTGTCCGAGGCCCAAAAAGCCGATATGTTTCAAGGTTTCCATTCGAAATTCCGGATCGGTTCATCAAACAGGCGAGACGTGTCAACGCGCCATCGCATCGCTTATCCAGGCCGCAGCCGCCCTCAGCGCTTCCTGTGCGGCCGCGCATGCGAGGCCCATCCGAAAGAAGCCGTGGATCATGCCCTCGTAGTGCCGCAACGTGACGGGCACGCCGGCGTCGAACAGGCGATTCGCGTAGGCGTCGCCTTCGTCGCGCAGCGGATCGAAACCGGCCGTCACCACGAGGGCGCGCGGCAATCCCGCGAGCGACTTCGCGCGCAGCGGGCACGCATGCGGATGAAACGCGTCCTGCTCGTTCTCGACGTAGTGGCGCCAGAACCACACCATCGCCGCGCGCGTGAGCACATAGCCGGACTGGTTCTCGACGTAGGAACGCGTAGGCGGCGTGTGATAGTCGGTCACCGGGTAGACCAGCACCTGCGCGCATAGTGGAGGGCCGCCTTCGTCGCGGATTCGCAGCGCCGTCACGGCGGCGAGGTTGCCGCCCGCGCTGTCGCCGGCCACGACCAGGCGCGACGCGTCGAGCGACAGCAGGGGGGCGTGCTGCGCGATCCAGCACACGGCATCGAAGCAATCGTTGACCGCGGCGGGAAAGCGATGCTCGGGTGCAAGCCGGTAGTCGACCGCAATCACGGCGGCGCCGCTTCCCGCGCAGAGGTCGCGGCACACGTGATCGTGCGTATCGAGATTGCCGATCACGAAACCGCCGCCGTGAAAGAACACGGTCACGCCGTCACTTTTTCTCTCCACCGGCCGGTACAGGCGCGCCGCGAGCATTCGCCCTTCGAGCGGTATGTCGAAATCGACGGTCTCGCCCACGACCGTGCGCCGGTCGAGCGGCGGATACGCAAGCCCCTCGCGGAGCGCCTCGACGGACAGGCTCTCCATCGGCGGCGCCGATTCGAGGCTTTTCAGCATCGTCGCAATGTCGGGATCCAGCGCCATGCGCGTTACTCCGCGGCGCGCGAGGCCGTTACAGGGCCCGGCGTGACGCGATATTCGACATCGATGCCGAAATCGTCTCGACGATTCGATCGCAAGCTGTTGAAAAGGGGCATGAGTCGTCTCCATAGTGGTCTCCGTCGCGCGTCGATCGTGCGCATGGAACGATTGAGATTGCGCCAACCGCGCCGATCGGAACGACGCCGACAGGTGCGTGTAAAGCGTGCAGGCGTGTCGGGGGCCGGTCAATTTTGGCGAGCGGTCATTTCCGTACAACGGAACCCGGCTTCCGAGCGAGATCGGGCGCGCAACGGACGCAGCCGCTTCGTCCGCCCGCACCTCGGCAATCGTCGCATCCAAATAGTCAGGCTCGCGGCTGAATCGCGGCTGGGACAGCACTTCGTCTCGAACCGACCATGCGGATACAAGGAACAAGGTCCGCGCGCACCGCCGCATCGACGATCGCCGGAAGCCAGCCGGGCAATCGATACAGGAAGATTTTCAACGTACGGAAGGCTCGAACGAAACCGATTCACGCACGGCAAGTCGGCCCTTATCCTGCTTTCGCGGCCCATCTTCGGCGCCGAATCTCAGGTAGACGACCATCATGAGCGATCCCGTCTCACTCAAGGCCCGGTTCGAACGACTTCACGGCTTCTGGAACGACGCCCTCGATATCGGTCTGAACGAGGATCCCGCGTTCTTCGACCGTTATCTGTCCATGGCGGAAGTCGCGCTGGGCTCGCCGCACCTGGAGCCGAAGATCCAGCATTTCGTCCTGATCGCCGCGAACGCAAGCGTCACGCATCTGAACGCCGAGGCCGTCGGGCAGCACATCGACGCTGCCGTCAAACATGGCGCCACCCGAGCCGAACTGCGCGAGGTGCTACAGATCGCCTCCGTGCTCGGGATCCATGCGTACATGGTCGGTGTGCCGATCCTGCTCGACGAACTCGCCGCCGCCGGTGAATCGGTCGATGCCGCGTTCCCGCTCGACAGTGCGTTCGACAAAGTACGCACCGAGTTCTGCGAGCGTCGTGGCTACTGGAGCGACGAACTGCAAGGCATGGTACGCAGCTCGCCCGCATTCTTCGACGGCTATACGGCCTTTTCGTCGGCGCCGTGGCAGACCGCATCGCTACCGCCCGTCGTCAAGGAGCTGTTGTATGTGGCAATCGACGTATCGACGACGCACCTGTTCGAACCGGGCGTCCGCATTCATATGCGCAACGCGCTTCGCTACGGCGCGACGCCGGCACAAGTGCTGCAGGTCATGCAAATCGTCAGCTGTATCGGGATGCAGAGCTTTCTGCTCGGCGCACCGCATTTGAGATCGGCGACGCCCTGACCACGCGTTCATGGCCGTATGCACGGCCGCTTCCCTGCTTCGGCGCACGCGTCGCTCCTTACTCATTCGACACATCGTGAGATTTTCGACGAAACCCTCGCTCCGGTTTTTGAATGGGCACGTGCGCAGGGCTGGAAATGCCGAGGCGCGGAGTGCGGCCTGCGTCTGCATACTCATTGTCGGTACATGGGAGTCGAATTCGATCCCGTCGAATCGCGGCTTCATGAAAACTCAATTGGTTCGCCGGCGGCATGCTCTTACGCTCCCCATCACGGATTACAGCCGTGGCAAACGCGATACGCGTGCATCGGCACGAGGCTGCGGCAGCATCGAACTGCACGGCAGACATCGCGCTCGCCGGCCGGCCATCCCGGCGACCGGGAGGCGGTGTCCGTCATCACCGGCAAGGCGTGCACGCACACGCCCATTCCAACGTTCGAGCGGGATCCGACTCGACGTATAAGAAAAATCCGGGACGTTTCCGGAATAGGTCCTTCCGGCATTCATTGCGTGAAAGGAGGATCGCCATGCTTGGGAATCCGGAAGGATTCGTCAGGCAATACATTTACAACAAAGGTATGGAGACAACATGAATCAAGCAACGCCGCCGGTCCGCAGCAGTCTATTCGTCGTGCTTCTATGCTTCCTCACGATCGTGGCGGACGGCTACGATCTCATCGTCTACGGCGCAACCGTTCCGCATCTGCTGGCCGAGCCCGGCTGGCATCTGACGCCTGCCGCCGCCGGCATGATCGGCAGCTGGACGCTGGTCGGGCTGATGGTCGGCCTCGCGGTGGCCGGTCCGCTGACCGATCGTATCGGCCGACGCCGCCTGCTCATGGTGGGCGTGCTGTGGTTCTCGGTCGGCTCGTTCGTCTGCGCGTTCGCGACCTCCCCCACGTTTCTGGGCGCGGCCCGCTTCATCACGGGAATCGGCATGGGCGGCGTGGTGCCGTCCGCCGTGGCGCTGGCGGTGGAGTACGCGCCCAAGGGCCGTCGCCAGTTCTACAACGCGCTCACGCTGACCGGCTACTCGGTAGGCGGCATCGTCAGCGCGCTGCTGGCCATCGTGCTGCTTCACGAGCACGGCTGGCGCACGTTGTACGCGCTCGGTGCACTGTATGCGCTGATCCTGCCCGTCATGTACTTCCTGCTTCCCGAGTCGGCGGATTTCCTCGTCAATCGCGGCCGTATCGACGAGGCGCGCACGCTCGCGGCCCGCTATTCACTCGATCTCGACCAGATCCTGCGCGACAAGGATGACCAACGCGTATTGCATGGCACGGCGCGGCAGGCCGGCGGTTACCGGCTGGTGCTGTCGCGCCAGTTTCGCGCCACGGCGCTGCTGCTCGCGTTCATGACGTTCTGCGTGCAGCTGATCGTGTATGGGCTCAATGCGTGGCTGCCGCAGCTGATGCGAGCGGCCGGCTATCCGCTCGGCTCATCGCTGCAGTTCCTGCTGGTGATGCAGTTCGGGGCGGTCGTGGGCATGCTCGGCGGCGCGTGGCTGGCCGATCGTGTCGGCACGCGACGCGTCATGTTTGCGTTTCTCGTGCTCGGCTGCTTGTCGCTGATCGTGCTGAGCCAGAAGCTCGATTCCACCTGGCTGATGCTCGCCGTATTCGGCGCGGGACTCAGTTCGATCGGCACCAGCAGCCTGATCTACGGGTATATCGCCGCGCACTTCCCGACTTCGTGCCGCGGGTCGGCGCTGGGCGGCGCACAGGCCGTCGGGCGTTTCGGCTCGATCCTCGGGCCGATGATCGGCGGCTGGATCGTCGGTGCCAATCTCGGCCTGCACTGGAATTTCTATGCGTTTGCGATCCCCGCGATCGTCGCGGCGACGGTCGTGCCGCTGATCCCGAGATCGGCATGAGGTGTCGCACGTGATGGAAACGTACGACTACATCGTAGTGGGGGCAGGCTCGTCGGGCTGTGTGGTCGCGAGCCGCCTGTCCGAGGATCCCGCGGTGCGCGTGCTGCTCGTCGAAGCCGGCGCGGACATGAACAACTTCTGGGTGCGCACGCCCGCCGGTGCGGGCAAGCTGTTCATGGACAAACGGTTCAACTGGGCATTCGATACCGAGCCCGTGCCGACGCTTGGCGGCCGCACCGTGTACTGGCCGCGCGGCAAAGGCCTCGGCGGCAGCAGCGCGATCAACGGCATGATCTACATGCGCGGCCAGCCGAGCGATTTCGACCATTGGGCGGCGCTCGGCAACGACGGATGGAGCTGGGCCGACGTGCTGCCCTATTTCATCCGGTCGGAAGCGAACCAGCGCGGCGCAAGCGACCATCATGGTGCACAGGGCCCGCTGCATGTCAGCGACGCGGCCATCTCGCACCCGAGCGCCGACGATTTCATCGCCGCCGCGGAGCAGGCCGGCATTCCCCGCAGCGCGGATCTGAACGGGCCGCCGTACGAAGGCGTCGCCTATCGGCAATACACGATCCGCGACGGGCGCCGCCATTCGTCCTATGACGCGTTCATCGAACCTGTGCGTCATCGCCGCAACCTGTCCGTGCGCACCGGTGTGCGCGTGATGCGCGTCGTTCTCGAAGCCGCTCATGCCACGGGCATCGAGGTGCTGGACCGCGGCGTGCGGCGGCACATCGCTGCCGCGCGCGAAGTGATCCTGTCGGGCGGCGCACTGGCTTCGCCGCAATTGCTGATGCTATCGGGAATCGGCGACGCCGCGGCCCTGCATCGCCACGGGATCGCGGCGACGGTGGAGTCGCCCGATGTGGGCCGCAACCTTCAGGATCACTGGTTCGGCTCGTTGGCATGGCATGTCACGCCGGACAGCTCCTATAACCACCGGCTGCGCGGGCTACGCAAGTATCTGGAAGGCGTGCGCTATCTGCTGACTCGCCGCGGGTATCTTGCACTAGGCGCGGCGCCCGTGACGGCTTATGCGCGCAGCGAGCCGGGGCGACCGGAAGCCGACCTGCAACTGACGGTGAGCCCGATGACGTTCAAATTTTCGGCGTCCGGCGAGCCGGTCGTCGACGATTTCCCGGCCATCGGTGCGGCGGTCGTTCTGTTGACGCCCGACTCGCGCGGCCATATGGAGCTGAAGTCGCCGGACCCTTTGGATGCGCCCGCGTTTCATCCGAATTACCTGAGCGATCCCGGCGACATCCGGCGTTCGATCGCGGGTTTGCGGCTGATGCGGCGCATCGCGAACACTGCCCCGCTCGCGTCGCGGATCGTCGAGGAACGCGTGCCGGGCGCGGCCGTCACGACGGACGAACAGTGGCTCGCCCATCTCAAGACCTACGGCAACAGCGGCTGGCACCAGGTCGGCACCTGCCGGATGGGTGTCGATGCGCAGGCTGTCGTCGATCCGCGGCTGCGCGTGCGCGGCGTCGCGCGGTTGCGCGTCGCCGACGCGTCGATCATGCCGAAGATTGTCGCGGGCAATACCAACGCGGCCTGCATCATGATCGGCGAAAAGGCCGCGGACCTGATCCGCGCGGACGCGACACCCGCCCGTGCGGTACCCGCGTGATTACAGGTGCTTGCCGAAGAACGGCGCCAGCGTCGACACCGCTTCGCGCATCTGCTCCGGCGTGTCGTAAAGCGACATGTGCGTGCCGCCCCGGATCACGTGAAGGTGCTTGTCGGTGCTGGCCGCTTTTTCAAGGAGGTCCTGGCTGTGCCAGAGCGAGCCGGCTTCGCTGCCGGCGACCAACTGGAGCGGTTGCGTCAGCAGCACGTCGGCCAACGCGAAGGCGTCGTAGGTCACGAGTTGCGGCAGGCTGCTCGTCGTGAACTGGCTCGGCGTGTTGGGGTGCTGCGCACGCGGCGTACGGTAGTAGTCGTACGCTTCGCGCATGTCGCGATCCTCGACGCCATCGAGGCTCGTCGGCGAGAACGGGATATAGGCGACCGGCTCGCCGGCGGCCTCGCGCGTGCGCGCTGCGGCGCCGAGCTCGAGCAATGCGATCGATTTGGCCGGCGCCTCGTTGCCATGCCAGCCGACGCGGAACATGCTGCCGATATTGACCGCGCTGACGGCGCCCACTGCCTTGATGCGCCGGTCGGTCATCGTCGCGTGGATCGCATAGCCGCCGCCTGCGCATACGCCCAGCGCGCCGATCCTGTCGCGATCGACGAAGTCTTGCGTCGCCAGAAAATCGACCGCGCTGCGCACGTCGTTGACGCGCGCATAGGGATCCTCGAGGAACCGCGGCGTCCCGCCGCTTTCCCCCTGGAACGACGCGTCGAACGCGAGTGTGACGTACCCCTCACGCGCGAGTTGTTCCGCATAGCGGCCGGCCGTTTGCTCCTTGACGCCGCCGCCCGGGTGAACGCAGACGATGGCCGCGTACTGGCGCGACGCATCGAAGCCTTCGGGGAAATAGAGGTTGCCCGCCATTTCGAGCGAGCCGTTGCTGAATTTGACTGACTTCATGGATTCTCCGCTAGATGTCTTGCCGGGGCGATTCGACGTTTGCATCCCGGACTGGTTCGAATATAGCGGTCGATATCGTCAGCAACTAGACTGCTTAAAGCACTTACGCCAATAAGCGGGGCTTATCAATCGCGGTCGAACTTTCGCGATCGGAAATGTGCGTCGGGACGCTGGCCGACGGCCGATCCGGGCAGGTCGACGCGCAGGGAAAGGCATGGAAAGGACGAACGTCACCGGGCGTGCCAAGCGGCCGGTGACGTGATGAAGGCTTGCAGCGAGCGCTTTGCCGCGCCCGCCGGCTAGCTTCGATTCGGGCGGTGAAACGCCGGCCAGCGCTGCAGGACGAGCTCGCGCGACGCGCCGTATGCGAAGCAACTGTCGATCTTGAGCGGTTTTCCGCTGGCGTCGGTCGCCTCGAGCAAGGTTTGCGAACGCAGCGGATTGACGGTCTGAATGGCCGCGGTGGCGAGCGGAATCAGGATTTCCCGCAAATGCGTACACGTGTCGCCGGGCGGCAGGCGCTTGCGTACCTCGCCGCTCCAGCCCGCACCGATGCGCAGCCCCACCAGCGCTTGCAGCGTCGCGCCGCCGCCCGGGCATTCGCGGTACGGATACGCGCGGATGAAGGTGTCGACCTGGTGGACGACCATGTCGAGATCGAACACCACCCGCAAGCCGAGATCGTGGATCGGCTCGTTCGCCGGTACCACGCGCGGGCTGCTCGGCGGCGCGAAATCGTGTGGTTTTCGATCGGTCAGATAGCCTTCGATCTCAAAGAGACCGTCGCTTCGTCTGAACCCATCGAACGTGATCTGCCTGGTGTGCAGCGGCTCGCGCGTGACGCGTTCCGTTGTCGCGGCATTGTCATGGACAGTCATTCCTCGCTCCCGTTTGCATGGATCTCGCACGACACGGCTGCCAGCGCCTGCGCGAGCATTCGGCCATCGCTGCGATCGTCGTGAACGAGCGCGGCGAACTGCTTGCCGGCCGACGCGCACACGCCATGCGACGTCAGACTCTCGCCTTTCGCGATGATCTGATCGAGCGTCAGCGGCCTGGCAGGCGTACCGACGCTGTCGATCACGACGCTCGACTGTGCGCTGCCGTCGTCGCGCACGATCCGTACGCCTGTCGCGAAGCGGGTCGGGTAATACTGCGTCAGCGCGTCGCTCGCCTCGAAACGCACACGCTCGGCAATGCGCCGGATCTGCGGATCGCCGAGGAACGCGTCGTCATAGGCGTCATAGCGGGTCGGCCCGTAGCTCAGCGTCGCGCCGACGATATAAGGGCAACTGTATTGGGCCGCCATCGTCGATTCGGGCTGCGCGAGCATGTGCTGATCCGCGATGAGCTGCGGGCCGCTGATCACGATCTCGCGAATGTCGTCGGTCCGCATCGTAAAGTTGGTGGTCAGTTCGGCCAGCGCGTCGATCGTCGAATGGAACAGGCGGCAGCATGCGTACGGTTTGAGGCTGATCGAATGGATCTGCAGCGGGCCGCCCAATTCGACCGCACGCAGCGGACCGCCGAACAGCGCGGCGAGCCCGTAGGTGCCTTCGACGACGCGCCGCGGCGCCGTTACGGCGTCCATTCGCGCGAATTCCGCAGCGAGCACGCCGTTGCGTGCCGCGATACCCGCATGAACGCGCTTGACCTCCCCGCCCGACGCTTCCGCCGAGAACTGCATCGCGCCGCTTGCCTGCGACAACGCATGTCCCCACGCACGGATCAGCGATTCCGGCGTGACGGGCGTGTCGTCGCGGTAGGCATGTAGCGCCACGCAGGCGGTGGCCGCACCGAACGTGCCGAAAATCGCCGTGGGATGAAAGCCGCGATGCACGGTTTCCATTCCGCCCGCTGCGGCGCCGACCAGCGCCATCGCTTCGTATCCGGCCGCCACGGCCCGGAACAGCATGGCTTGCGACGCGCCCGTGCTCGCCGCGACGGCCAACGCGGCGGGAATGACGACCGCGCCGGGATGGCTCAGCGTCTCGTTATGTGTGTCGTCGAGCTCGTAGCTGTGCGAGGCCGTGCCGTGTACCAATGCGGCAACGGATGCGTCGGCCGTCCAGTCGGCGCCGAGCACCGGGCTCGCGCCCGTGCCGGCAAAACGACGCGACCAGCGCGCGATCTGGCCGGTCCACGGCCGCGTCGCGCCCCACAGCGACACGATGAAGTTGTCGAGGAAAAGCCGGCGCAGTGCTGCCGTATCGGCATCGGTCGCGCACCGGTTCGCGACGGACGCGACATGCGCGGCGATGGCCGCGGTGACATCCGTCGGTGCAGGCGCCGATTCGCCGGTGCCGTTGGGGGATTGCATGCTGTCTCCTGTCGTGACGCGGCCAGGGCGGCGCGCGCTGCGGCATCGCGCGTGCGGCCGCGATACGCGGGCACGCGGTGCACATACCGTCACGATGCGCGGGCAACGGTGCACCGGTCAATTCGCGCCGAGCGTCCCTTCCGTACTTCGAAATGCCGCTGGCGACACCGAGCACGCCCGATCGTCGATCAGATGGATCGGGCGCGGCACGAACGGTCGCAGCGAACGCCCGGTATCTGCCGACCTACGCGGAAAGGGACTCGATCGACGTCACTTCGACGCCATCGTAGGCCGTGGCTTCGCCACGATCGCGCCATGCGGCCAGATCGGCCTGACGCGCGGCGACGGCGGCGTCCCATGCGCGATACGCGTCCTTGCCCAGCATCAGCCGCAACGGCGGCACGTCGCTGTTGACGGCATCGGCCATCACGCGCGCGGCCTTCGCGGGATCGCCCGCCTGCTTGCCGGCCTCCCGTTCGAAATAGTCGAGCATCGGCGCGACGACCGGGCGATAGGCATCGAGCGACTGCTCCGGCCGCATGTTCGCGTCCCCTGCGAATTCGGTTCGGAATGCGCCGGGCTCCACGAGCGTGACGCGGATCCCGAGCGGTGCGACTTCGTGGTGTAACGCCTCGCTCCACGCTTCGAGCGCGAACTTCGCCGCGCAATACGGACCGCATGCCGGGAACGTCACGAGCCCGGCGACGCTGGTCAGGTTCAGCACGTGGCCGCTGCCACGCGCGCGCATGTGGGGCAACACCTCGCGCGTCAGCTCGGCGGCAGCGAAGAAGTTGAGCTCCATCTGCTCGCGCAGTTGGGCCGGCGAAAACTCCTCCACCGCGCCGCACGAACCGCGGCCGGCGATGTTCGCCAGCACGTCGATACGGCCGAACGCCTGCAACGCGGCCTGCAGTGCGGTTGCCCGAGCAGCTGCGTCGGTCACGTCCATCGACAGCGCCAGCGCGCGGTCGCCGTAGCGGCCGGCGATGGCTTCGAGCGGCGCCAGTCGCCGCGCGGTCAGGACTGCACAATCGCCACTGGCCAGCACGTGTTCGGCCAATGCCTTGCCGAAGCCCGACGAGGCGCCGGTGATAAACCAGATCTTTGCCATGAAAACTTTCTCTTGATGGATCGACGTCGTCACGCCGCGCCGCAGCGCGCGGCACAGGCGTGACCGCCGGATGATGAAAAACGGAGACGCGCGCGGGAATGCCCGCCGGCGTCAACGCGCGGACGCGAGATTCTCTTGAAAGAACGGCCCGAGCTTCGACATGGCCTGCTCGACGTACTCGGGTTTGTCGTACAGGTCGTAGTGGCTCGCGCCGTCGACGACGAACAGGTTCTTGCGGCTCGAACGCGCGCGCTCGAACAGTTCGTAGCCGTCGCGGTACGATCCGAACGCGCCGGGTTTGCTGCCGATGACGATCTGCAGCGGCTGGGTCAGCAACTGCTCCGCGAGGTGAAACGCGTCGAAGCCCACCGCCGCCTGCAGGCCAGAGAAGCGCAGCTTGTTCGGCGAGCCCGGCTGCTGTCCGCGCGGCGTCGTGTAGTAGTCGACGGCTTCGACGATGTCGATGTCCTTGATGCCGGCCTGTTGGCGCTCGGCCTCCGACGCGGGAATGTAGGTGACGATCAGCGGGTCGGCGCCGCGCGCCTCGGCGGTACGCTGCTTGCCGATCGCGTCGAGCGTGGCGAGCGCCGCGTCGGCCGACAGGTTGCCTTCGCGCATGATGCGGCCGTAGTTGGCCGCGACGACGGTGCCCACCGCCTTGATCCGGCGCTCCGTCATCGCCGCGTTGACCGCATAGCCGCCGCCGCCGCAGATGCCCAGCACGCCGATACGCGCGTCGTCGACGTAATCGAGCGTCACCAGATAGTCGACCGCGCAGCGGAAGTCCTCGACGCGCGACGCCGGATCCTCGAGGTAGCGCGGCTCGCCGCCGCTCGCGCCCTGATGGGAGGCGTCGAACGCGAGCGTCACGAAGCCGAGCGCGGCCAGCTTCTGCGCGTAGATCGACGCGGTCTGCTCCTTGCAGCTGCTGATCGGGTGGCCGCAGATGATGCCCGGATACTTCGTGCCGGCGTCGAAGTTCGGCGGGACGTACAGATCGGCAGCAATGTTTGCCGAGCGGTTGGGGAACGTGACGGATTGCGGCATGGCGTTGTCCTCCATTGCGATCAGAAAGTCGAAACAGCAACCATGTTAGAGGCTGGTCCGTCGAGTGATAATCCTGCAAAATCTGCTTAAAGTCATAAGCAGGAGTTCTCAATGGCCGGCAATAACCTCAAGGATCTGTCCGCGTTCGTGATGGTGGCGGAAGAGCGCAGCTTCACGCGTGCGGCCGCGCGGCTCGGCGTATCGCAATCGGCGCTGAGTCAGACGATCCGCGGGCTGGAAGCGCGGCTCGACCTGCGGCTGTTTGCGCGCACGACGCGCAGCGTGTCGCTGACCGAGGCCGGCGAACGGCTGCTGAACCGCGTCGGCCCCGCGATGAGCGAAATCGATGCCGGGCTGGAGGAGATTGGCGAACTGATCGGCAAGCCGACCGGCGTGATCCGGCTGACGGCCGACGAATTCGCGGTGCAAAGCGTGCTGCAGCCGGCCATCGCGCGCTTCCTGCCCGATCATCCGGGCATCCGGATCGAGATCACGACCGACTACGGTCTGGCCGATATCGTCGACGGCCGCTTCGACGCCGGCGTGCGGCGCGGGCGCCTCGTCGCGAAGGACATGATCGCGGTGCGGATCGGCCCCGATATTCCGATGGCCGTCTTCTGCGCGCCCGCGTATCTCGACCGCCATCCGGCGCCCAAGCGCCCGGCCGATCTCGTGTCGCATGCATGCATCAACCTGCGCCTGCCGACGCATGGCGAATTTCTCCCGTGGATTTTCACGAGGGCCGGCAACGAGCAACGCATCAAGGTGGACGGCCCGCTCGTGTACACGAGCATCGCACCCGTGCGGGACGCGGCGCTCGCCGGCCTCGGGCTTGCCTATCTGCCCGTCGAATACGTGCGCACGGCGCTGGCGTCCGGGCAACTGGTCGAGGTGCTGGGCGCATGGCGCAAGACCTTCGAGGGCTATCACCTCTATTACGCGAACCGGCGGCACGCGACCTCCGCGTTCTCGCTGCTGGTCGACGCGCTGAAATACCGCAAGCCCTGACGGCCCGCGTTGCGTCACGCCGCCGGCGCGTCGCCGGCCGGCCGGTCCAGCAGTTGCCGGATCAGCGCGCGCGCGATCGGGCCCTGCTCGCGGCCGCGCGCGGTCGCGATATGGATGCGGCGCACGGCCCACGGTTCCGCCAGCTCCATTACGGCGACGCGGCTGAACAGTTCATGACTGACGAGGCACTCCGGCTGCACCGTCACGCCGAGCCCCGCCTGCACGAGGCTGACGGCGACGCCCGCGCTTCTGACGCCGTACCGCGGCTCGAAATCGATGCCGACGCGGCGCGCCGCCGCACGGATCGCACCGAGCATCGCGCCGACGACGATCAGGTTTTCCGACAGCAGATCCTGTGTCGTCAGGCTGGCGCGTGCCGTGAGCGGGTGGCCCAGCGGGACGACCGCGATGAGGCGATCCTCGCGGTAAGGCGTCACGTCGACGCCGCCGAGATCGAGTTCGTGCGCGGCCGCGAACACGCCGATGTCCGCGTCGCCGCGCGCGACGGCCTGCACGATCTCGGCGTTCTCGAGTTCGTTCACCACCAGATCGACGAGCGGATACTCGCGCTTGAACTCGCCGATCTCGCGCGCGAGAAACGGCACGATGATCGAGCGCGCCGACGCGACGGAGAGTTCTCCCCGCATGCCGTCGGTAAACGACGAAATCTCGGAACGCATGTCGTCGAGGTCGTCGAAGATGCGGCGAATATAGCGGACCAGCACCTCGCCGGCCGGGCTCGGCGCCACGCCTTTCGGGCGGCGTTCCAGCAACTTGATGCCGGCGATGTCCTCGAGGTCCTGGATGCGCTTGGTCGCGGTCGATGCGGCGACGTTCTCGCGGATGGCCGCAAGCCCGATCTGCTGCTCCTCGACCGCCGACAGGAACAGCTTCAGCGTAAACAGATCGACCTGCCGGATCAGATGCAGGCGATTGAATGTACTCATGTCTCCCCTCATGCACGTCTCGATGACGTTGTCGCACGTCGCGGCCGGTCGCGCGCGGTCTCGTGCCGGGCGCGTCGTACAGGAAACGAGGCGTGGCGGCGAGCGCGCGGCGCGTGAAGGATCGCGGCGTTCGACGCCGATCGTACACCCGATCGATGCGAACGGCGCGACAGGACGCGGCCGCGCGATCACGCACGGCCGCGCGCGTGCGGCGGTTTTCGTGAACGCGGCGGCACAGCCGCGACGGTTGCCGCGTCGCGTCGCGCCGCCAATCGTCAGACGGTTGCCGCGCGCCTAGCGGCCGGTGCGCAGCAGCGCGTCGAGCGACGCGTTGTCGGCGCCGATGTCGTGCGCCGCGTGCAGCGGCGGCGGGCGCTTGCCGTCGAACGACAGCGGCAGTCCGACCAGGCCGATCTCGTCGTCGGACGGTTTCTCGATGATGCCGAGCGCGTGCGTCTGCGCATGCGCGACCACCTCCGCGGTGGTCTGGATCGGCGCGACCGGAATACCTGCCGCCTGCAAACGCGCCTGCCACGTCGCGCGGTCGTCCGTCGCGAGCCGCTCGCCGATCAGGCGGTCGATCTCCGCGCGATTGCGCAGGCGCGCCGCATTGGTCGCAAAGCGCTCGTCGCGCGCCCATTCGGGGCGCTGGAGCGCCGCACACAGCTTGGCGAACAACGCGTCGTTCGCGGCGCTGACGATCAGATAGCCGTCGGCCGTCGCATACGCGCGATGCGGGACGATGAACGCGACGCCCGATCCGTGCCGGCCGCCGGTATCGCCGTCCGCGCTGTAGTTCGCGATCGCCACGGTCATCCAGCCGATCGCCGTTTCCAGCAGCGAGCCGTTGACGGTCGCGCCGCAATGCTTGATCTGGCGGCGATACAGGGCCGACAGAATGCCGATCACGGCCCACAGCCCCGAGCCGAAATCGACGATCGACACGCCGGCACGAACCGGCGCCTGCCCTTCCTCGCCGGTGATGCTCATGATCCCCGAGAACGCCTGCATCAGCGGATCGTAGCCTGGCAGCGTGTTCAGCGGCCCGAGATGGCCGAACGCGCCGATCTCGCAATAGATCAGTTCCGGCTTGGTCACGCGCAGGCTGTCGGCATCGAGGCCGTATTGCGCGCTGGAGCCCGGCCGCAGGTTATGGATGAACACGTCCGCATGCTCGGCGATCAACCGGTGCAGCGTCGCCAGTTGCTCGCGGTCCTTGATGTCGATGCAGACGGAACGCTTGCCGCGGTTCAGCGCGTGATACGCCGCACCGCTGCCCTTCCATTCGCTCGGCCCCCAGCCGCGCGCCGAGTCCCCGGTCGGGCGTTCGATCTTCCAGACTTCGGCGCCGAGCGACGCCAGGATTTTTCCGGCGAACGGCGCCGATGCGCTATCGCTCAGTTCGACCACCACAACGCCCGACAGCGGCAGGTCACGCAACATGTCGCTTCTCCTGATTTCGTTTTACTGCGATTGCGGCGAGCCGCTCGCGTCCGGCGCATACGCGCCGCCGGAGCGCAGCATCCGGTCGATTTCCTCGGCACCGAAGCCATACTCGGCCAGCAGCGCCGCGGAATGCTCGCCGAGGCGCGGCGCCGGATAGCGCAACTCGGGCGTGCTTTCGCTCCACTGCTGAGGGATGCCCAGCGTCCGGATCCGGCCTTCGGACGGATGATCCTGCTCGGCGAAGAAGCCGACCGCCTTCATGTGCGGATCGTCGATCAGCGTTTCGGGCGTATTCATCTCGATCACCGGAATGTCGGCTTCGGTCAGCGCGTTCACCCATTCGGCCGTGGTCCGCGTCTCGAACACGCTCGCGAGGAACGCGTACAGCTGCGCGATATGCTCGGTGCGCCCGCCGATGTTGTTGAAGCGCGGATCGTCGGCCATCTCCGGATGCCCGGACAGCACGAAGAAACGCTGCCAGTGATGGTCCGCATAGACGTTCACGCCGATATAGCCGTCGCGCGTGCGATACGGACGGCGGTCGGGATTCATCATCCGCGCATAGCCCCAGTCGCCGAGCGGCGGCACGAACGTGTGCCCGTACAGATGGTCGCCGAGCACGAAATGCACGAAGGTCTCGAGCATCGGCACGAACACCTGCTGTCCGACGCCCGTCTTCTCGCGCCGGTACAGCGCCATCGCGACCGCGTTGCTGGTCGCCATACCGACCACGCGATCGGCGACCGCCGTCGCGACATAGGTCGGCGGCCCCGCCTTACGGCTTTGCAGCACCGGCATCCCGACCGCGGCCTGGATCAGGTCGTCGTATGCGGGGCGCGATGCATACGGGCCGTTCTGCCCGAAGCCGAACGCGCCGCAGTAGATGATGCGCGGATTGAGCTTGCGCACGTCCTCGTATGCGATCCCGAGCTTCGCCATCGTGTGCGGCCGCATGCTGTACAGCAGCACGTCGGCCGATTCCGCCATGCGCTTCAGTGCGGCGATCCCGTCCGGATGCTTGAGGTCGAGCACGAGGCTGCGCTTGTTGCGATTCAGGTGCAGGAAGATCGGGCCCATGCCTGGATGGCGGCTCGGGCCGATGTGGCGCGTCGTGTCGCCGTCGCGCGATTCGATCTTGCAGACGCCGGCGCCCATGTCGGCGAGCAGCAGCGACGCGTACGGGCCCATGAAATTCGACGTCAGGTCGAGGATGCGTACTCCGTCGAGCGGTCCGGCCATGTCAGCCTCCGTCGACGGGATGAAAATCAATGCGCTTCACGATGTCTCCTCCGTGAGCGGGCACGCCGCGCGGGCGCCGGTGGGCCGGCGCGCCGCGTGCGGCCCTCAGGTTGTCGACGGCACGAATACCGGCAACTTTTGTTCGCCGCGCTGCACGAAGCGGACCTCGACGCGCTGGCCGATCGCGATCGTCTCGGCCGGCGCATCGATCTGCGCGAACAGGTAATAGCCTTCGTCCATGCGGATGAAGCCGACCGTGTACGGCACGATGCCGGCCCACACCGGCGTCGGCCCGCGCATGATCGTGCTGTGCGAATAGATTTCGCCGCGGCCCGACGATTCGGTCCAGTCGAGCGATTTCGCGCCGCAATGCGTGCAGAACGAGTGAGCCGGCCACACGGCTTCGTGGCAGGACGTGCAGCGCTGGTACGTCAGCTTGTCTTCGGCCAGCGCGTCCCAGTACGGTTGCGCATCGAGCAGCCGGTAGGGTTGCGGCCAGGCATTCGGGGAATGCGTTTCGGTCATGGAATGCTCCGGTCGGATATCACGTTGCGGACGACAGCAGCAGCACGGCGCCGGCGGCCAGCATCCCGCCCGCGCCCTGCACCAGCACGGTTTGCGGCCGGCGGGCCGGCGCGAGCCCGAGCGCCTGCCCGCGCAGCTGCCGGACGGCCTCGATCATGCTGTCCATGTTGCACGAGATGCCGGGCTGCCCGAACGACAGCCACCCGCCGTTGGTGTCGGTCGGCAGGTCGCCGTCGACGCCGGTGCGGCCTTCGCGATAAAGATCGATGCCGCGCCCCTTCTTCGCGAAGCCGAGATCCTCCATCACGATCGGCCCCATATGCGCGAAGTTCACCGAGATCTGCGCCATGTCGATGTCGGCGGGCGTCAGCCCCGACATCGCATAGGCCTGGCGCGCCGCCTCGGCGGTCGCGGTGGTCGTCAGGTTCGGCAACGCGCCGAGACTGTCGAACCGGCAGCGACGCAGGTTCATGCGATCGGTCAGGTACTCGTGCGTGGTCGCCGATCCGTAGCCGAGCAGGTAGACCGGATCGCGCGCGTGACGCGCGTTCTCCGGCGACGTGACGATCAGCGCCCCGCCCGTGCCGCCCCCCCAGGTGGAGCACATCCAGCGGCGCAGCGGTGTGGCGACGTACGGCGACGACAGCACCGCCGCGCGATCGATCTCGCCGAACTTCGCCTTCGCCGCATGCGGATGATGACGTCCCCAGCGCTGGTTCGCGATCGCGACATCGGCGAGATCGTCCTCGGTGATGCCGAACTCGTGAAAGTAGCGCTGCGCGGCCTGCGCGTAGAGCGCCGGAATCGTCGGACCGTACGGAATCTCGAACTGCGGATCCGCGTCGGCTTCCGCGCCCATCGCGACCGCGTCGACGAACAGCTCGGTCGCGTCGCTCTGCAGGCACAGCACGTACTCGGCGCGGCCGGCCGCGATCATCTGCGACGCGATCGCGAGCGTCGACGTCAGGCCCGCGCCGTGCATCGTCAGCTCGCTCGTGATCGTCACCGGCATCTGCATGTGCGAGATGAAGATGTTGCTCCACTGCGAACGCTTGTCGGCCCACGGCGAACGTCCCGTGAATACCGCGTCGACCTGGTCCTTGCCGATGCCCGCGTCGGCGAGCGCGTTGAGCGTCGCCTCGGCGGCCAACTGCAGCGGGTCCTTGCGATTCGCGCGCGACGCGTAGGCATCGCCCATGCCGACGATCGCCGCAACCGGACGAGGAGTCATGGCTGCGCTCCTCAGACCTTGAAATCGGGCTGCGCTTCGGCGATCAGCGCGTCGAGGTCCGCGCGCTTGCGCAGCATCAGCAGGCTCCATTCGCTACGCTGCACGACTTCGCCGCGCTGGTTGTACGCCTGGATCAGCATCGTGCCGACGCCGAACTTGTCGTCCTTGTCCTTCTTCGCGATGACTTCGGCGGTCGCATAGACCGTGTCGCCGATCTTCACCGGATTCAGGAAGCGCATCTTGTCGACGCCGTAGTTCGCCTGGATCGCCGGACCGAACTGCAGCAGGCCGGAAATCAGCGAGAACGTCAGCATGCCCTGCACGATGCGCTCGCCCCAGCGCGTCTTCTCCGCATATTCCTTGTTCGAGTGGATCTCGATCCAGTTGCCGGTGAACATGCAGAACATCACGACGTCGCTCTCGGTCACGGTGCGGCCGGGCGAACGGAATTTCTGGCCGACTTCGAGCTCGTCGAGCGGAATGTTGATGCTGTTGTTGATGCCGCTCATGGCGGTGTCTCCTGATGATGGAATGGCGGGGTGCGGCGCGGCCGCATGCGCGCCGCACCGATGAAAACCGGGGGGGCCGTTACTGGCGCATCGACTTCGCGATGATCGTGCGCTGGATCTGCGACGTGCCGCCGCCGATCGTCGACTGGATACTCTCGCGCAGGTAGCGCTCCATGTCGGCTTCCGGCAGGTTCGCGTAGCCCCCGAGGATCTGCATGCCGGCCAGCGCGCATTCCTTCAGCGTCTCCGAGCCGTACAGCTTCGCCATCGACACCTCGCGGCTGCACGGCACGTGATCGGCTGCCATCCGCGCAGCGCGGTAGCACAGCAGGCGCGCGGCGTCGACCTTGGTCTGGCAGTCGGCGAGCATGTGGCGAATCACCTGGAAGTCGTACAGCTGGTGGTCGAACTGGATGCGGTCGTGCGCATAGCGCGTCGCCGTATTCACGGCTTGCTGCGCATTGCCCGTATAGGCGGCTGCGACCGCGCAGCGTTCGAGCTCGAGGTGCTCGGTGATGATGCGCCAGCCCTGACCCTCTTCGCCGAGCAGCGCGTCGGCCGGCACGCGCACCTCGTCGAGGAAGATCTCGGTCGTGCCCGTCGCGTGGCGCGACAGCGTCGGCAGCTTGTTGATCACCATGCCCGGCGTGTCGTTCGGGATCAGCAGCACCGACAGGCCCTTGTGCTTGTCGTCCGTGCTGGTGCGCACGAGCATCGCGATCACGGTGTCCTTCGCCGCCGCGCCGCTGCACCAGAGTTTCTGGCCGCTGACGATCCAGTCGCCGTTGGTGTCGCGGCGCGCACGCGTCTTCGTGTTCGCGGCGTCGGAGCCCGCGTCGGGTTCGGAGATCGACACCGAGAAGCGGATCTTGCCGTCGATGAACGGCTGCACGTATTTTTTCTTCTGCTCGGGCGTGCCGAACTTGATGATGTTCATCGCGGTAAACGTCGGCACCAGCACCGAGCACGCGAAGTCGAAGCCGAACTTGCCGAGGCCTTCGGCCATCAGCGAATAGTCGAAGATGTCGCCGCCCGAGCCGCCCTCTTCCTCGGGAATCAGGATCCCGAGCCAGCCTTGCTTCGCAATCTTTTCGTAGGCCTCGTACGGGTAATCGCGATTCATGTCGCACTTGCGCACGTATTCGACCGTGATCTCGTTGTCCATGAACTTGTTCACGGTGTCGAGCCACATGCTTTGCGATTCGTCGAGAAAGTTAGCCATTTGTCTTCGCTCCAGTTATCGGCGTCTGCTCGGGCAGCCGCGCTGTTCATCCTGGAATCGAGCTTAGGGCTTGCGGCGTCGCGAACCAACTGGCCATTTTTGAAGCGGCGATTCGAAAATATCGAAGCGTGGTTGGGTGCGGTGCACAAGCGATGTCGGGGGCATTGCGAAGACAGGGATGCGACAGGCGTGTCGCCGCACCGCGCGACGTTCACGTGATGCGCGGGAAGGATGAAGGTCTCGCCTGAAGAACGGCAGCAACGCGCCCGCGTGCGGTGCGGGCGCGTCATGCACGCATCGTTCGGATCACGCGATCGCGCCGGCGTCGCGCAGTGTCGCGAGTTCCGCGGCGGTGAATCCCCAGTCGCCGAGCACCGCGTCGGTATGCTCGCCGGGCCGCGCGGGCGAAGACTGGATGGCGCCGGGCGTCCGGCTGAAGCGCGGCGCGGGTGCGGGCTGCACGACCCCGTCGCGTTCGACGAAGGTCTGTCGAGCGCGCAGGTGCGGATGAGTGGGCGCTTCGGTCAGCGACATCACCGGTGCGATGCAGACCTCGCGGCCTTCGGCGAGCGCGCACCATTCGTCGCGCGTGCGGGTGCGGAATATCTCGGCGAATTTCGCATGCACTTCCGGCCATCGCGATCGGTCGTGCTGATCCGGCATGTCCTCTTCGTGCAGCCCGAGCAGCGCCAGCGTATTGCGCCAGAAGCGTGTTTCGTTCGATCCGACGCTGACCCAGCGGCCGTCCTTCGTCTCGTAGACGTTGTACCAGGGCGCGCCGGAGTCGAGACGATTGCTGCCGCGCTCGTCCTTCCAGTAGCCGCTCGCGAACATGCCGTAGAACAGTGTCATCAGCGACGCCGAGCCGTCGACCATCGCGGCATCGACGAACTGCCCGTGCCCCGAGCGCCGGCTTTCGAGCAGTGCCGACACCACGCCGAGCGCGAGATAGAGCGAGCCGCCGCCGAAATCGCCGACCAGGTTCAGCGGAATCACGGGTGGCCCGCTGGCCGCGCCGACCGCGTGCAGCACGCCGGTCAGCGAGATGTAGTTGACGTCATGGCCCGGCGCCTGCGCGAGCGGGCCGTCCTGCCCCCAGCCGGTCATGCGGCCATAGACGAGCGCGGGATTGACCGCGAGGCACGCGTCGGGCCCGAGGCCGAGCTTTTCGGCGACGCCGGGACGGAACCCTTCGACGAGCGCATCGGCCCGCGCGACGAGCTTGAGCACCGCGTCGGCCGCTTCGGGCTTCTTCAGGTCGAACGCGGCGCTGCGCCGGCCACGGTTCAGCAGATTGAAGCGCGGATCGCCCGGCTGGCCGCCGTCGTAGCCCGGCGGGCGATCGATGCGGATGATGTCCGCGCCCAGATCCGACAACAGCATGCAGCAGAACGGCACCGGCCCGACGCCGCCCAGCTCCACGATCCTGATGCCGGCCAGCGGCCCCTTTGCATTGCCCATTCCGATTGTCTCCATGTGATGACTGTCTTCGATCCAGCTTACGCGGGTCGCGCCGACAGTCCAATTCCGATTAATCGAAGCGTCGATTCGGCCGGATCGAACCGGTCCGGCGCCGGCGAAGTCCGTTTCGCACCGCTGCGTCAGCCGGACAGGCCGGCCTCGCGCGCGAGCCGTTCGCGATGATCGGGATGCGCGATCGCAATCATCTTCGGCACGCGCTGCGCGAGCGACAGGCAGCGCAGATCGGCGATCCCATATTCGGTGACGATCACGCACGCGTCGCTGCGCGGCACCGTTACCGGGCCTGACAGTTTCGTCACGATGCGACTGTGCGGGCCCGCGGTGGACGGTAGCGCCACGATCGGCACGCCGCCGCGGCTGGCCTGCGCGGCCCGCAGAAAATCGCCGACGCCGCCGACCGCGCCGACATACGTGCCGCCGACGACTTCCGCGTTGACCTGCCCCGTCAGGTCCACCTCCACCGCGGAATTGATCGCGGTGAAGCGATCGATCCGGCGCAGCACGTGCGGATTGTGCGTGTATTCGGTGGCGCGCAGTTCGAGCGCGGGATTGCGGTGAGCAAAGCGGCGCACACGCGCGGAGCCGATGATGACGCCGCCGACGGTGATGCCCGCGTCGATCGTCTTGCGCGCATTCGTCACGACACCGGCTTCGCACAGCGCCGCGATGCCGTCGCCGATGCTGCCGGTGTGCACGCCGAGGTCGCGCTTGTCGTGTAGCGCGGCCATCACCGCGTCAGGAATCGCGCCGATGCCCGTCTGCAGCGTCGCGCCGTCTTCGACGATCGACGCGACGTGCTGCCCGATCGCCTGCTCCACCGGCCCGGGCGTCGTCGCGGCGGCATCCGGGAACGGCATGTCCGACGCCACCAGCAAATCGATGTCGGCGGCGCGCAAGTAAGGACCGCCGTAGGTCCACGGCACGTCGGGATGCACTTCCGCGGCGATCGCCCGCGCATGTTTCAGCGCTTCCACCAGATACTCGCGCGCGAGCCCGAGGCTGTAACGACCGTGCTCGTCCGGCGGCGACACCTGCAGCATCACGACGTCGATCCGCAACGCGCCGCTGCGGATCAGGTCCGGCAGCTGCGAATAGTGCGCGGGCAGAATGTCGAGCACGTTCGCGCGCGCCAGCCTGCGGTTCGCGCCGCTGCCGCAGTACGCGAGGAAATCGATGGCGTCGGCATGCTCGGGTGCCAGGACGTCGGTGAGGCCGATGCCGAGAAAGACGCGAATGCGCTTGAAGCTGTGGCGCTGGGCGACCAGCGCGCGCATCAGCGTTACGGGCTCGGCGTGCGACTGGCCCCACATCATGGTGTCGCCGGGGCGAATCAGCGAGGAAAGCGCATCGCAGTCGCCGGCCTGACGGGCATCGGGCGATGCGTGCGCGGTCGCGCATGCTGGATGGTTCATGGATGGGCGAGATCGAGGGTCACGTCGGGCGCTCCGGCGTCGCATGCGCCATCCGGAATCATCGTCATGACGGGTTGAAGTTCGCGCGCGTCGCGATAGCGTCCCGGACGGGCGCCTGTCCGAAGCGACGAAGATCGACGGACGATGCGACAGGCATCGCTGCTCATCGTGATTCGCTCACCGGGGAGCGTCAATGCGCACCCGCAGCCTGTTCCGTACGTCGGAACGCCTGCATCGCGGGTTTTGGTTCGGTATGCGATGCGCGTCATGCGGCGTGCGCTCGGCGTGGCGCGACCGGCTTCCGAAGTACGGAATCGTCGCCCGCGCACTATTGACGCTGCGGCGGTCGAGCCGACACTGTTGACGCTGCGGCATGGTGCGTCCCGGTCGAATGCGCTCCCCTTGAGACTGACATGACGCGGTGCCGGAACCGACGGGCCAACGTGGCTCATTGCAGGGCTCAGACAATGCAGAAGCAACGAATCGAGGATCACGGATCGAGCATGACGGTCGCGCGTGCCCGCGCGCGGGAAAACGCCAACGCGGAAGATGCCGCGCTATGGCGATGGTTCGCCGCCTTGCTCGATGAGCGGCGGATCCGCTGGTGTCACAGCGGGCGCGGATGGCTGGTGAGCGTCGACCATCGTCACGTCGCCACCGGCACGCAGTTCGATCAGGCGATGCGGATCGCCAAGGAAAACGTCGAGAGCAGCGGCTCGCGCCGCATCGATGCGGCGTCGAAGTCCGACGGATCGGGAAGAAAGATTCATCTCGTGAAGTAACTGAGTCTCGGGCCTGCCGACGCATCATCGCGCCATGAGTCGGCACTCCCACCCACACGTGTATGTGATCGATCGCGACTGACATCGCGATCGAACCATCGCCCTGCGGCTTTACCCTTAAGGGTCTCCACGCTGTCCACGACGCATCGCGCGGCACCTCTTTCACTGCACGGAATCGGATTGCCCGACCGATTGACGGTGATATCGGCCACGCATCTAATCGACCGAACGTTGCGGCAATCGGGCGTTTCTTGTCGTATCAATTAGTTTTCCATATTAATTGACGCCGATACCGATCGCGACGTCACGATACGTACATTCAGAAGAAACTTTGGAGACAGTCAATGAAAAGGACGATTGCGCTTTGCGCAGCGGTGGGTTGCGTCGGCGGTACGGCACATGCGCAGAGCAGCGTGCAGTTGTACGGGATTATCGACGAAGGGGTCAACTACGTGAGCAACGCGTCCGGCCACCATTTGTATAGTCTCGCGAGCGGCGTGCTCAACGGCAGCCGCTGGGGGCTGCGCGTGAAGGAGGACCTCGGCGGCGGCTACGGCGCGATCGCGGTGCTGGAGAACGGCTTCGACCTCAATACCGGCAAGCTCGGCCAAGGCGGCCTCGAATTTGGCCGACAAGCGTATGTCGGCCTGTCCGGCCCGTACGGAACCGTCACGCTCGGGCGTCAGTACGATTCGGTCGTCGATTCGGTCGGCCTGCTCGAAGCGGGCGATCAGTGGGGCGGCTATCTCGCCGCCCACCCGTCCGACAACGACAACTTCAACAACACCAATCGCGTCAACAACGCGATCAAATACACGAGCCCTGTCTTTCACGGCTTGACGGCGACCGCGCTGTACTCGCTGGGCGGCGTGTCGGGGCACACGGGCCGCAACCAGATCTGGTCGGCCGGCGCCAGCTACACGAACGGCCCGCTTTCGATGGGCGCGGGCTACCTCAACGTGCGGAACCCGAACACATCGTTCTATGGCGCGGGCGGCACCGTCGCCGCGACCGTCAACGGTGTGCCCGGCTCGAACTTCGGCGCGTCGCCGGTGATTTCGGGTTACGCGTCGGCGCATACGTTGCAGGTGATCGGCACGGGCGCGGCCTACACGATCGGCTCGCTGACGCTCGGCGCGACCTATTCGAACACGCAGTTCCGCCATCTCGGCGATACCACGTCGGGTCCCGTGCCCGCCGGCGGCATCAGCGGCACCGCGAAGTTGAACAACGCCGAACTGAACGTGAAATACCAGATCACGCCGGCTTTCGTCGTCGGCGCGAACTACGTGTACACGAAGAACAGCGGCGCCGATGCGACGGGCAGCGGGCACTACAACCAGGCATCATTCGGCGCCGACTACTTCCTGTCGAAACGCACCGACGTCTACTTCGTCGGCACCTATCAGCGCGCGAGCGGAACCGATTCGACCGGACGCCGTGCCGTCGCGTCGATCAACCAACTCACGCCGTCGACGTCCAATCATCAGATCGCGCTGCGCGTCGCGATGCGGCACAAATTCTGATGCGCCGCGACGACTTCGGTCGTCGTATCGAAGCGCCGCGCCGCACGTATCCGTCGGAAATCTGTCGGCGGATGCGTGCGGCGCGTCTGTTTTTTGCGTCTGCTGCGACGATGGTTCGGAACCAGCCGTCGACGCCGGCCTGCCCGCTACAGATCCAGAACCAGCCGCGCCGATTTCGAGCGGGAGCAGCACGGCATGAACTGGTCGTTCGCCGCGCGTTGCTCGGCGGTCAGGCAATGATCGAAATGCTCGGGCTCGCCCGCGAGCACGCGCGTCGCGCAGGTTCCGCACAGGCCCTGCTCGCACGAGGTCTCGATCTCGATACCGGCCCTCGCGAGTGCCCGCACGACCGATTCGTGCTTTTCGATGACGATCACGCGGCCCGAACTCGCGATCTGCACTTCGAACCGGCCGTCCCGTTCCGTCTGTCGCGCCTCGGCCGCAAAAAACTCGTAATGCAGTTGCGCTTCCGGCCATCCGTTCGCACGCGCGGTCGTCAGCATTGCATCCATGAAGCCCTTCGGTCCGCAGACGTACAGATGCGTGCCTGCTTCGGGAACGGCGAGTCGCGCCGCGATATCGAAGCGCTGCTCGGCGGCTTCATCGTCGAAATGAAGCTGCACACGGCCCGCATAGGGTGCACGTGCGATGTGGTAGAGAAACGCCGTGCGCGTGCGCGACCGCGTGCAGTAGTGCATGTCGAACGACGCGCCGATGCGCGCCAGCCGTTCCGCCATGCACAGGATCGGCGTCACGCCGATGCCGCCTGCGAGCAACAGGCTGTGCTCCGCGTCATGCGCGAGCGGGAAATGATTCTTCGGCGCGCTGATCGTCAGCGTGTCGCCGATCTTCACGCGATCGTGCATGCCGGCCGACCCGCCGCGCGAGTTCGGATCGCGCAGAACGGCAATCCGGTATCGGTGGCTTTCGTCGGGTGCATTGCACAGCGAGTACTGGCGCGTCGGGCCGCCGGGCACGGCCACGTCGATATGCGCGCCGGCCGAGAACGGCGGCAGCGGCCGGCCATCCGCCCGAACCAGTTCGAAACTGCAGATGCCGGCGGCTTCGTCGTGCCTCGCCGCGACGCGGACCGTCAGTCCGTCGATCATGTTCGTCACCTCCTCCCCTCGATGGGGGCGATTACAGAGGCGAGGCTGACTCGTGTCAATCAGGCGTCTTTCGGCGTTCCGTACTTCGGGGACCTGCGTTGCTGGCGACAATCGACGCCTCCGGGCGCATACGCATTCACGCGTGTGCCGGTTCGAACGCCTGCGGCTACGTCACTCGCAGACAACGCGATTCCGTACGATCGCGCAAGAAATGCGAACGCTGCAGCATGGCCCGTTCGGCGTCCGCTACTTAAGATCGGCACGCGACGCCTTCCGCCGGCACACCGCTTGCCGCTTGCAGCTCGCTGCACGGAACGAACGACCGCGACGCGCCGACAGAATCGACCATATTAGGCAAGGAGACATCATGCAGATCACGCTGGACGGCAAGCTTGCCGTCGTAACGGGCGCCGCGCAGGGCATCGGCCATGCGATCGCGAAGCGGCTCGCGCAGTGCGGTGCCGAGGTCGTCGTCAACGATCTCGACGAACGGCGGATCGCAACCGCCGTCGACGCGATCCGCGCCGCGATCCCCGGCGCAACGGTGCGCGGCGCGGCGGCCGACCTGTCGTCGGCCGCCGGCTGTAACCGCCTCGTCGAACAGGTGCCCGATTGCGACATCCTCGTGAACAACGCGGCCATCTACGAGACCGCCGATTTCTTCGAGATCCCGGATGCGACCTGGCAGAAATATTTCGAGCTCAACATCCTGTCCGGGGTCCGGCTGGCGCGGGCCTACCTGCCGAACATGGGCGCGCGCGACTGGGGGCGCGTCGTCTTCATCAGCTCCGAGTGCGGAATCAGCACGCCGCCCGACATGCTGCATTACGCGGTGACCAAGACGGCGCTGCTCGGCCTGTCGCGCGGCCTCGCGAAACGCATGTCGGGCACCGGCGTCACGGTGAACGCAGTCCTGCCGGGCCCGACGCTCAGCGAAGGGGTGGTGGATTTCCTCGAAGCGGAAATCCGCCGTACCGGCAAGACGATCGAGGAACAAGGCGCCGAACTCGTCAAGGCGCTGCGTCCGTCGTCGATCACGCGGCGCTTCGCGTCGGTCGACGAAGTGGCGAACCTCGTGCTCTACACGTGCTCGCCGCTCGCGTCGGCGACGACGGGCGCCGCGCTGCGGGCGGACGGCGGCGTCGCCGACACACCGATCTGAGCGGCGGCAGCCGTTGCGGCTACTCACCAACCGGCGCGACGCACGCGCGACCTCGACGCCATCGCGCCGCATGCGCTGCGCGCTTACATGAACCACGCCTGACCTGACCGGAGTACCGAATGTCGAACGCCTCACCACACGCGACGACGGATGACACATCATTGCGCCGCTACGAGCACCTCTATATCGACGGCGCATGGGTGAAGCCGATCGACGGCGAGCTGGTCGAAAGCATCGATCCGGCGACCGGCCGGCCCTGGGCGATCGCGCCGATGGGCGGCCCGCAGGACATCGATCGTGCAGTCGTCGCGGCGCGGGCCGCATTCAACGGCCCGTGGCGCCGCACGCCGGGACATGAGCGCGCGGCGCTGCTGCGCCGCCTCGCGGAGCGCTTCAGCGCGGCGGTTCCCGAGCTGGCGATCATCGAATCGCGCGACAACGGCAATCTCGTGCGCGAGCATCGCGCGAGTCTGACTGCGCAGGTGCAGTGGTATCAGTGGTTCGCATCGCTGGCGGACAAGGCACAAGGCACGACCATCCCGATCGACGATAGCGTCCACGCATTCACGACGCGCGTGCCGATCGGCGTGGTGGGCGCGATCATCCCGTGGAATGCGCCGCTGCTCGCTACCTGCCTGAAGATCGGCGCCGCGCTCGCGGCCGGCTGCACGGTCGTCGTCAAGCCGGCCGAGCAAACGCCCGTGTCGGCGCTCGAGCTTGCGCGCCTGGTCCACGAAGCGGGCTTTCCGCCGGGCGTGTTCAACGTGGTGCCCGGTTACGGGCGCACGGCCGGCGCGCATCTGGTCAAGCATCCGGACGTTGACAAGATCTCGTTCACGGGCGCGAGCCAGACTGCCAAACAGATGGTTCGCGACGGCGCTGATAACTTGAAGCGCTTCACGTTCGAACTCGGCGGCAAGGCCCCGCATATCCTGTTCGCGGACGCCGACCTCGACAACGCGATCAACGCGGCCACCGCATCCGCGTGGCGGCTGACCGGGCAGAGCTGCGCGCTCGGCTCGCGCGTGCTCGTCGAGCGGTCGATCTACGGTCGCGTCGTCGACGCGTTCTGCGCGCGCGCGAAGTCGGTGCGCGTCGGCATGCCGTCGGTCGACACGAATCACATGGGCCCGCAGTCGCATCAGGCGCAGTTGGACAAGACGCTGTCGTACATCGAGATCGGCAAGCAGGACGGCGCGGAACTCGTCGCCGGCGGCCATCGTATCGCGACGCCCGAACTCGCGGCCGGCTACTTCGTCGAGCCGACCGTGTTCGCCGGCGTCACGAACCGGATGCGCGTCGCGCGCGACGAGATCTTCGGCCCGGTGGCCTCGCTGATTCCGTTCGATGGCGAAGACGAGGCCGTCGCGATCGCGAACGACACACCCTACGGGTTGACGGCAGGCCTGTGGACGCGCGACGTCGGCCGCGCGCATCGCGTGTCCAGCCGTATCGACGCGGGCATGGTGTGGGTCAATACCTACTCGTTCCTGCGCTGGTCGACGCCGTATGGCGGTTTCAAGGCCAGCGGCTGGGGACGCGAAAACGGGATCGATGCGCTTGCCCCGTATCTGGAAACCCGCACGACGGTGATCAGCACGACCGGGCAGTTTCCGAACCTGTATGCGGACTGAACGGGTGGCGCGCCGGCGATGCGCGGACTCACCGCCTGCGCATCGCTTTGGCGCAACCCGCGCGTATCGGCGAAGCATCGGCGGCGAATCGCCGCCGATGCGTCAAGCGACGAGCTTCTTCCCCATCGCCTGAAGTTCTTCGAGGATGTGAGCCGGCGTCGTTCGATACGCGCCGGTCACGGCCTCCGACTTGGTCAGGCCGACGCTTCTGCGCAGGTCGACCATCGCTTCGGCCAGTTTCACCATCGCCGCCGGCCCCATGATGACCGGCACGCCCGTGTCGCGCACCTCGCGATAGCCGGCCAGCCCCAGCAACGCGCCGCCGGGGTTGCAGCCGCACAGCACGGTATCGGCGCCGTCGCGCACGCAGGCCTGGGCTGCCTCGTCGAACATCTCGATCCAGCGCTCGGGCCGCCCTCTCGCCGCGTCGACGATCGCCAGCCAGCACGACGGATCGAGCGCGCGCACCGGCCGGTCGCGAATCGCGCGATCCGCCCAGCCGTGCTGACGGATATGGGCTTCGAACGGCTCGATGAACGACGGCGCGATCGTGACCCATGCGAAGCGCTTGCCGACCAGTTGCGCCATCAGCATCGTCGATTCCGCGCCGCCGAGTACCGGCATCCGGACCGTCTGCCGACATTCCTGCGAATACGCGTCGATGATACAGACGCCGGCCAGCGCCGCATCGAATCCTTCCCGCTCGGCCTCGACGACGCGGTTGACGACCTGCACCTTCGTGACCGCGCGCGGGTAGATCAGGTTGTTCGCAAACGAACGCGGCGCTTCCTCCATGTAGCGCAGCGTGATCTCGGTATCGGGCCTCGCCACCTGATGCGCGAACTTCAGCATCGCTGCATAGGTTTCGGTGACGCCCTCGAAGTCCGCATCGTTCGAGCGGTTTTCGGCCTGCCACAGTATTCTCGTTCCCATCGTCCCCTCCTTTTCACCGCACTGGATAGCTGAAATCCGGCCGACCTACGCGAGCGCATCCTTCACCGTCGCGGCATTCGACCATTTGACGACCTGCTCGAGCGAATGCCGGCACAGGACTTCGCTCTCGTTGAAATGAACGAAGGGCTTCGCGCCCGACGCCATCCCGACCTGCATGCTCTCGATGTTGCCGAGATCCTCGAGCATCGAATCGGTGATCTGCGACGTGAAGTGCTCGAGTTGAAGCCGATCGCGCACGGTCGCGGCCTTCTTGTAATAGAAGCGTGCTTCCCAGACGGTCGTCGATGCCGACGTCGGCCAGAACTCGTGCGTCCAGAACTGGTTCGCGGAAATCTGCAGATGCCAGTTCGGAAAGAACCAGTTGACGTCGCTTGCCCAGTTCGCGTCCTTCGTCGGATTCACGTGCTTGTGCTCCACGACCGCGTTGGTCTGCCCGGCCTTGCGCGTGCCCGTCACCGAGTGGTCCGCGGAGAACAGCCATTTCGCGACCTTCGAATCGGCGAACGGCTGCGCGAGCGGGTTCAGCCACCACGACATCGAGCGGTGCGGGCCATGGAGCCGCACGCTGATCGGACACCCGAACGGATTGGCTGGCCCGGTGTAGAAAGGCGCCAGTGTCCTCGGGTGAATCGACGCGACGTGATAGGCCTCGCTGAAGTTCTCGGCGACGGTCTTCCAGTTCGCGTTGAACTCCCCGCGCAGCACGATCGGATGATCGGGATGCTGGTATGCAATGCCGGTCAGCGCGTCGGCGACCGGCCCGAGGAATTCCCGCAGCGTGACCTCCGGCTCCGGCGCCACGTTGATGAAGATCCAGCCCTCCCAGCTCTCCAGTGCCACCGGCGTCAGCCCGCATTTTTTCCTGTCGAGGCCGAAGAAGCCGGCTTCGTCGGGAACGTTCGCGAGCGCGCCGGCATTGTCGTAGCTCCAGCTGTGATAGCGGCACACGAAGCGCTTCGCGTTGCCGGACGCGCGATGTTCGACGATGTTCGCGCGATGCGCGCAGACATTGTGGAACGCACGGACTTTGCCGTCCGACGCGCGCGCGACGATGATCGACGCATCGACGACCGCGAGGTCCTTCACGAAGAAATCGCCGGGATTCGGAATGCGTTCGACGCGGCCGACCATGAGCCATGCGCGTCGGAAAATCTGCTTGCGTTCGAGCTCGAACTGCGCCGCGTCGGTATAGAGCGAGGTAGGCATCGCGTCGGTGCCGAGGCCGACGGCACGCGTCAGGCCCGGATTGAAACCGGTCGGATGATTCATGCTGACTCCTGCTGATGAATGAAGGCCGTCCACTGCGACGGACGATCGGCTGTTTCTCAACCGTGCGGCTGAAAGCCCGTTACGATCCGCAGCGCATGCTCGGCCGGCGCGTGGCGAATACTCGGCGCCTCATGCATTTCGACGGCGACGGACGCGTGGCACAGCGACAGCAGCAAGCGAAACAGGTTGTTCGCCGGTGCCGGCATGTCGTCGAGCGGGAACTGCTCGAGATAGCGTGTCGCCTCTTCCGCACGCGCGAACATCGCATCGTAGAAGCGGACAATCTCGGCGTAAGGCATCGCCGCGCGCCGGATCCATCGCTGGTGCGAGGTGGGCGCGTTCCAGTCGGCGAGAAACGGGGCGAGTTCCTCGAAGCCTTCCGGCAAGCATTGCGATTCATCGGTTGCGCAATCAGTCATTCGATGACTCCTTCTTCATTTTGATGATTAAATCGTTATCCGAATCATTTGGCATGTTGCTTGTCGCGAGACGGTCCGTCACGGCCGTCCGCTTCGCCAGCGGATTACACCCTCACCCGCCGATGTTTTCCTTGAAGACCGGGCTGACCGTGCCGAAGCTGGAGAATTTCAGATACGTCGTCTTCCATACTCCGGCGATCCTCGCGAACCGGAATGCATAGGTTCCCGAAAGCAGCTGCAGCACGCCGTCGTCGGTCTGCCGGTAATAGATCACGTCGGTGGCCGCCGTGGCGCGATCGCCATCGATCTCGATCAGCGGATTGGTGATGTGATGGTGGCACTTCGGCACCTCGCGCCAGACTTTGTGGACCAACTGCCGGATCCCCCCGATGCCGGCCGTCTGTCCGCGCGGCAGCTCGTAGATGCCGTCGTCCGCCCAGATACTCATGAAGAGAGTCTCGTCGTGCTTGTCGATACCGTGACAGTACTTCGACATCAAGGTACGGATCACGTCGGTATCGACGAGTCGCCGCAATGCTGCGTCGAGGCTGGAATCGCTGGAGGTCATGCCGGTTGTCTCCCGTTATAGGCTGATGCGTGTCCGGACAGCGGCCGGGCACGGTTTCCGATGCACATGCGTGCGTGGCGAAGCGCGACGATCTAGATCGGACACAGCGTCATGTTATTTTTCCCCCGCCGCTCGGACCTATCGCCGCCGTGCGCTTCTGTTTCGAGATCGTACGGATCTGCCGCGCGCGCCCGGCGGCGATACTGCGTCGGCGAGCAACACATGGTTCGCTTGAAGGCCGTGCAAAACGCGCTTTCGGATTCGTAGCCGAGCGAGAACGCGATCGATGCGATGGTCTCGTGCCCGGCGTGCAGGCGGTCGGCCGCGATCAGCATTCGCCAGCGTGTCAGATAGTGGATCGTGGTCGCGCCGACGAGGCGCTTGAAGCGCTGCGCGAAGACGGTTCGGGACAGCCCGGCGATGCGCGCCAGTTCGTCAAGCGTCCAGTGGCGCGCGGGCTCCGCATGGATCGCACTGATGGCCGCGCCAATCCGCCGGTCGGACAGCGCCATGAACCATCCGGCGGGCGTGGCCGCCAGATGAAGGCGCAGCACCTGCACGAGCATCAGGTGCAGCAGATGGTTCGACACCAGCGCGCCGCCCGGCTGCGGGTCGCGCAGCTCGGCGGTCAACTGGTCGAGCGACCAGCGCAGCACCTCGGCCTGGCTCGACGCGCGCGGCACGCTGACGAGCGGCGGCAGCGCATCGAACGGCAGCGCGGCATGGTCGCCCGAGAACGCGAAGAAGCCGCTGATCAGCAGCACGTCGCCGCCGCCGCCGTGCACGGCGATGCCGTCGCGCGCGACCGCATCCATGATCGCCGTCGAATCCTGCGGCTCGAGCGCGAGGTCGGTCGACAATACGATGCTGCGCCGGCTGTTCAGCAGGAAACAATCGCCCTTCTCGAAGCGGACCGGCTGCGCTACGCCTTCGATCACGGCCCAGCATGCGCCCTGCAGCACGGCGGCAAACTTGATTCCCTCATATTCCGGAAACGCGAACGACCACTCGCCCGCCGCGTCGAGTCCCGCATAGAACTGGCTGTGCGGTTTGAGCCGCGCGAGCACATCCGAGAGCGAGTCCATAGGCCATCCATCCGTGAACGATGCCTGGCGCACCGTCCATCGGACCACGGCGGACCCGCATCGTCTGTCTCCTGGCCGCACTGCCGGTCCCGGCTGTTGCGACGCTGAATGTGTTCTGGTGTCCGCCGGCGACAATCGACGCTCGTCCTGCAGCGGGCGCGGCGTCGAAGCCGGCAAGGGCGTCGCGCACGGCCGGACGCGATGTGAGCCAGCCTGATTCCGCCGCGAACGCAAGTCAATTCACGCGGCGATTCCGTTCCGTACTGTGAATGCCGCATGAGCCGTAGTCGAGTGCGCCACGCACGGTACAGCAGCAAAACGCGCCCGCGCCGAATCTGTAAGCCTCCCCTTAACACTGAGGTCGATTTTGAGCGGTATATCCGCATCAATTTCTTGCCTACCATGGAATCACGCACTTCACTGAACCCACAACAGGAGTTACCCGTCATGCAGAAAGTCAACTTCAGGAACCTGAACGGCCGAGGCATCACGATGGCCGCCGTGATCTACTTTCCGGCCCGTTTCGATTCGAACGCGAAGTATCCGGCCGTCGTCGTCGCGCATCCGGGCGGCGGCGTGAAGGAACAGACGGCCGGGCTCTACGCCCGGAAGCTGGCCGAGCACGGCCTCGTCGCAATCGCGTTCGACGCGTCGTATCAGGGCGAAAGCACCGGCGAGCCGCGTCAGCTCGAGAACCCGTATATCCGTACCGAAGACGTCAGCGCCGTGGTCGACTACCTGACGACGCTGCCGTACGTCGACGCCGATCGGATCGGCGCAATGGGCATCTGCGCGGGCGGCGGCTACGCAGCCAACGCGGCGATCAACGACCGGCGCATCAAGGCGCTTGGCACGGTCAGCGCGGTCAACATCGGCTCGATGTTCCGCAACGGCTGGGAAAACACGGTCAAGGACGCCGATGCGATTCCGTTCCTCGCGCACGGTTCGCAGGCGCGCTCTGCCGACGCGTCGGGCGCACAGCTCGCCACGTTGCCGCTCGCACCGCTGCGCAAGGAAGATGCGCCGGACAAGGAACTGGAAGAAGCATGGGAGTACTACCATACGCCGCGCTGCGAACATCCGAACGCACCGGGTTTCATGACCGCCCGCAGCCTCAACCAGGTCATTACGTACGACGCGTATAACAAGGCCGAAGCGTTCCTGACGCAGCCGCTGCAAATCGTGGCCGGCAGCGTCGCGGGCAGCAAATGGATGAGCGACGACCTGTTCGCGCGCGCGGCCAGCGCCGACAAACGCTTCCATGTGGTCGAAGGTGCGAACCACATGTCGCTGTACGACGTGCCGCAATACGTCGACGAAGCCGTCTCGGTGCTGGCGCCGTTCTTCGCGAGCACGCTGTAACCTGGCGCGCGGCAGGCGCGCGACGGCGCGCTCGCCGCCGAAACCCGAACGGACGGCTCACCGCCTCCGCGCGGCGAGCCGTTCGTCCGATGAATGCCGCCTGCCTGCCGTCAGCCTAACTACTGTTAGTATGTCGACATGACTCACCATCGGCAGGCTGCAGGAGCATGGCAAAACGACCGAAGTCGAACTCCGTCAATCCGTGCGAGACGCGCGAATCGCTGATCCGTTTTGCCGCGCGCACGTTCGGCACGCAGGGCTATTCGGCCACGACGATGCGCAACGTCGCCGATCAGGCCGGCATCGAGGCCGCGAGCATCTACTACCACTTTTCGTCGAAGGAAGAACTGGTCGAGGCGGTGATGGAGCAAGGCGCGGCACACATCCTCCATCACCTGAGCGAGCGCCTGAACGCGCTCGGCCCCGACGCGACGGCCGAACAACGGTTCCGTGCCGCCGTGCTCGGGCAGATGCGCGGCCTCGTCATGCATGGCGATTTCGCCGTCGCGCACGGCCGGTTGCTCGGTCAGCTGCCCGACGCGATCCGCGAGCGGCAGGTCATCAGGCGCGAGCATCATCAGACCCTCTGGAACGGGCTGCTCGAAGACCTGCGTGCCGAAGGCCACCTGCGCGAAGACGTGGACATCGCGCTCGCGCGAATCCACATCCTCGGCAGCATCAATTCGATCCAGTCGTGGTTCAACCCACAAAAGGGCTCGCTGGAACGCATCGCCGACCAGCTCTGCACGATGTTCTTCTACGGCGTGGGGCCGTCGTCGCGGCCCTGATCGCGCCGCGCCGGACAACGCCGCACACCACCCTCGCGCCGCCGCCGGTGTGTTCCCGCGATGCGTCACGGCAATCGTGCTCGGTATAAACCCCAATGACGGTCCCGGCATTTGCACATCAAACTAACTACCAGTTGTTAGATTAAACCTAACGGTAAAGCAGCCGATCCCATCAACAGGCCGAGACAGTCATGACGATGCAGATGAAACCGATCCGTTCCTTCCTTTTCGTTCCGGGCAACAAGCCGACCTGGATCGAGAAGTCCATCCAGTCCGGGGCCGACGCGCTGATCCTCGATCTCGAGGACAGCGTGCCGCCGGCTCAGAAAGTCGAGGCGCGCGAGATCGTCCGCTCCAAGCTGGCCTGGCTGGCCGAGCAGCAGCAGCGCATCTGGGTGCGCATCAACCGCAGCGCGCACCTGTACGACTTCGACGACATCCTGGCGATCGTGAACCCGGTGGTCGAGGGCATCGTGATTTCGAAGCCGTGCGGGCCGGAGGACATCCATACCGTCGCATCGATGCTGGCCGAAGCGGAGTACCGCGCGGGCATCGACGTCGGTCACACGAAGGTGATCCCGCTGCTGGAAACCGCCCGCTCGTTGCAGCTCGCCTACGAAATCGCGCAGCACGAACGCGTGCCGGCGATCGTCGGCGCGACGGCCAAGAACGCCGACGTGGCGCGCGCGCTCAAGACCGTCTGGTCGCTCGAGGGCCGCGAAACCCAGTTCCTGAAGTCGCGCATCGTGATGGCCGCGCGTGCGGCCGGCAAGCTGCCGATCGGCGGCGTCTGGCAGCAGGTGCACGACCTCGAAAGGCTCAAGGTCTCGTCGGCGAACGACCGCCAGCTCGGCATGAGCGGCGAACTGGTGCTGCATCCGTCGAACGTCGAGATCGTCAATCGCACCTACAGCCCCACCGAAGAGGAAGTCGCGTTCTACCAGGGCATGATCGACGCGCTCGACAAGGCCCAGGCCGAAGGCCGCGCATCGTGCATCTACGACGGCGAACACATCGACATCGCGCATGCGAAGACGGCGCGCGAAATCATCGCGCTCGCGCAGTCGTTCAACCGCTGATCGCTCACCCCAATACCTCAGGAGACAAGAAATGGCAGGCCTTTACTTCGAAGAATTCAAGCCCGGGATGGTGATCGAGCATGCGATCCGCCGCACGGTGACCGAAACCGACAACGTGCTGTTTTCGGCGATGACTTACAACTGCGCGCCGCTGCACATCGACGCCGAATACAGCAAGAACACGATGTACGGCCAGCGTCTCGTGAACAGCATGTTCCTGCTCGCGCTGGTGGCCGGCATCACGGTGTACGAGACCACGCTCGGCACGACGCTCGGCAATCTCGGCTTCGGCGAGATCGCGTTCCCGAAGCCGACCTTCCACGGCGACACGATCCGCGTCGAGACGGAGATCGTCGACACGCGCCTGTCGAAGAGCCGCAAGGATTCGGGCATCGTCACGTTCAAGCACGTCGCGCGCAACCAGCGCGACGAAATCGTCTGCACCGCCGTGCGCACGGGCCTGATGATGCTGCGCCCCGCCGCCGCCCAGGCTTGACCTCGTTCCCGCAGGAGATCCGGAAATGGACTACCAACTGAGCGCCGACCAGGTCGCGATCGTCGATGCGGCGCAGAAGATCTGCGCGGACTTCCCGCTCGAATACTGGCGCAACAAGGACAAGAACCACGAATTCCCGCACGAATTCTTCGCGGCCGTCGCGAGCGGCGGCTGGCTCGGCATCTGCATGCCGGACGATGTCGGGGGCGCGAACCTCGGCGTGACGGAGGCGGCGCTGTTCATGCGCGCGGTCGCCGAATGCGGCGGGCAGGCGGCCGCATCGACCATTCATATGAACATCTTCGGGCTGCAGCCGGTCGTGCACTTCGGCACGGACGCGCAGAAGAAGGCGTGGCTGCCGCCGTTCGCGCGCGGCGAGCACAAGGCCTGCTTCGCGGTCACCGAGCCGGACACCGGCCTCGACACGACCAAGCTCAAGGTGGTCGCGAAGAAGCAGCCCGACGGCAACTACCTGCTGTCGGGCAAGAAGGTCTTCATCTCGACCGCGCAGGTGGCCGATCACATGCTGATCCTCGCGCGCACGACGCCGATCGAGGAAGTGAAGAAGCACAGCGAGGGCCTGAGCCTGTTCTACACGAAGCTCGACCGCAAATACGTCGAAATCCGCGAGATCGACAAGCTCGGCCGCGCGGCGGTCGATACCAACGAGCTGTTCATCGACGACATGCCGGTGTCGAAGGACGCGCTGATCGGCGAGGAAGGCAAGGGCCTCAGCTACATCTTCCACGGGATGAACGCGGAGCGCGTGCTGGTGGCGGCCGAGCAGATCGGCATCGGCCGCGCGGTGCTCAAGCTCGCGACGCAGTATGCGAAGGAGCGCGTCGTGTTCGGCCGGCCGATCGGCCAGAACCAGGGGGTGCAGCATCCCCTCGCGCGCAACTGGGCGGAGCTCGAAGCGGCGAACCACATGATCTTCGCGGCCGCGGACCTCTACGACAAGGGGCTGCCGTGCGGCTCGGAAGCAAACGCGGCAAAGCTGCTGGCATCCGAGGCCTGCATGAACGCGTGCCAGACGTCGATCCTCACGCACGGCGGCTTCGGCTACGCGAAGGAGTATCACGTCGAGCGCTTCATGCGCGAGGCGTGGATCGGCTACATTGCCCCTGTCACCCCGCAACTCATTCTGTCAAACATTGCCGAGCGCAAGCTCGGGTTGCCGAAATCGTACTGAACCCGGCAAATCGCCGGCGTTGCCCGAACCGGGCGGCGCCGGCTGTCGAACCGGCATAAAGAAATGTCTGCGGGCTGCGCCCCGGTCGCGCGCCCGTTTCAGGAGACAAGCATGTCAGCTGCAAGACCGTTGGAAGGGATCCGAGTGCTCGATCTGACCGTGGCCCTGGCCGGTCCCTATGGATCGCTGCTGCTGGGCGGCATGGGCGCGGAAGTCATCCGGATCGAATCACCCGGCGGGGGCGACATCGCGCGCAACAACCCGCCATACGTCGGCCGAAACGGCGTCCACTTCGGCGTGAAGGGCGACGACGAGGTGTCGCTGACCGTCCTCAATCGCGCGCGCAACAAGAAAAGCATCACGCTCGACCTGAAATCGGCGCAGGGCAAGGCGCTGTTCATGGAACTGGTCAAGGAATCGGACGTCGTCATCGAGAACGCGAGCGAAGGCGTCACCGCGCGGCTGGGCGTCGACTACGAGAGCGTGCGCGAGGTCAATCCGAAGATCATTTATGCGTCGATCAAGGCGTTCGGCGAACCGAGCCCGTACAAGAACCTGAAGGGCATGGACATCATCGTCCAGGCGCTGTCGGGGATCATGGACGTGACGGGCTTCGCCGACGGCCCGCCGACGCGCTCGGGCCTGCCGATCGCCGACCTGATCGCGCCGCTGTACGCCGTCAACGGCATCCTCGCCGCGCTGATCCACCGCGGCCGCACCGGCGTGGGCCAGTGCGTGCAGGTGTCGATGCTCGACTGCCTGTCGTCGCTGGTGGCCGAAGAGCACTTCGACGTGTTCCTCAAGCACGGCTACTCGAAGCGCTCGGGCAATTTCCAGGACCGGCTGGTGCCGTTCGGCGTCTATGGCACGCGCGACGGCCACGTCGCGATGGTGGCGTTCCAGCCGGACTGGTTCCGCAACCTGATGGAAGCCGTGGGCCGGCCCGAGATGGTCACGGATCCGCGCTACGCGACGCGCGGCCCACGCATGAAGCATGCGGCCGAGATCAACGCGATCATCGAGGCATGGACGAGCCGGCGCAGCACCGCGGAGGTCGTCGAAGAACTGCAGATCCGGCGCGGCGTGCCGGCCGCGCCCGTGCGCTCGCCGCTCGACGTGCTGAAGGACCCGGTGCTGCAGGAACGCGGCGCCGTGGTGCGGCTCGAGCACCCGGGGCTCGCCGACGTCGACGCGATGGGCATGGGCCTGCCGATCAAGCTGTCGCAGACGCCCGTGCAGTTCGATCAGCCAGCGCAGGAACTCGGCGCCGCCAACGACGAGATCTATCGCGGGCTGCTGAAGCTGCCCGAGGATCGCCTGCAACAACTGCGCGACGAGGGAGTGATCTGATCATGTCCGCTGCGTCATCCCGTCATGGCCCGCTCGCCGGTGTCCGGATCGTCGAGATCGCGGGCATCGGTCCCGGCCCGCTGGCCGCGATGTTCCTCGCCGATCTCGGCGCGACCGTGATCCGCGTGGACCGCAAGGAACCGTCAGGGCTCGGCGCGCCGCGCCCCGTCGAATTCGACCTCGGCCTGCGCAACCGCAAGTCGGTGCGCGTCGACTTGAAGGATCCCGCCGCCGTCGAGATGGTGCTGGAACTGATCGAGCAAGCCGACGGCCTGATCGAGGGCTTTCGCCCCGGCGTGATGGAGCGTCTTGGCCTCGGGCCCGAGCCCTGCCTCGCACGCAATCCGCGACTGGTGTACGGGCGCGTGACCGGATGGGGGCAGGACGGCCCGCTGTCGCAGGTGGCCGGGCACGACCTGAACTACATTTCGATCACCGGCGCGCTGCATGCGATGGGCCGCGCCGGGCAGGCGCCGACGCCGCCGCTCAACGTGCTCGGCGACTATGCGGGCGGCTCGCTCTACCTCGCCTTCGGGCTGCTCGCGGGCATTCTCGAAGCGCGCGGCTCCGGGCGGGGCCAGGTCGTGGATGCGGCGATGGTCGATGGAGTCGCGTCGATCATGACGGTGACGATGGGCCTGCATGCGGCCGGCATGCTCGACAAGGCGCGCGGCACGAACCTGCTCGACACGGGCGCGCCGTTCTACGAGGTGTATGCGTGCGCCGACGGCAAGTACGTCAGCGTCGGGCCCATCGAGGGGAAGTTCTACCGGCTGCTGCTCGAACAGCTCGGGCTGCAGGACCATCCGGCGCTGCAGGCGCAGATGGGCCGCGCGCAATGGCCCGAAGCAAAGCAGGTACTCGCCGCGAAATTCCGCGAGCGCACGCGCGACGAGTGGGCGCGGTTGCTCGGCCATCTCGACGTGTGCGTGGCGCCCGTGCTCGACTTCGACGAAGCGCCGCACCATCCGCACGTGAAGGCGCGCGGCACCTTCGTCGAGCTCGACGGCGTCACGCATCCGGCGCCCGGCCCGCGTTTTTCGCGCACGCCGGCCGCGCGGCCGGAACCGCCCGCAGCGCCGACGACCGACAACGCGATCGCCGCGCTGCGCGACTGGCTGCCCGACGCGCGCATCGAGGCGTTGCGCGCGCAGCAGACTTTCATCTGACGCAGGCGACCAGCGTCGCGCGCCGCGGCCGGCGCGCTGCTCGCCGCCGTTTTCCGCCCGCGCCCGTCGCGCCTCGCAGCGCGCGGGCCGGGCACTGGCAAGGACTGTAGACATGACATCGCCCTCTCCCGAACTCGTCGCGCTCGATCGCCTGACGAGCGGCCGTTCCACCTGCCGCGCGTATCGGCACACGGCGCTGGACCGCGAACTGATCCGCAGCATCGTCGGCATGGCCGGCCGCTCGGCGTCGTGGTGCAACGTGCAGCCGTGGCAATTGGTCGTCACCGAAACGCCGGAAAGCACCGAGCGCTTTCGGCAGGCGCTGATGCAGCGCGTCGCCGCGCATCCGGACAACGAATCGGACCTGCCGTTCCCGCCGAGCTACGAAGGCATCTATCGCGAACGCCGGCGCGGCGCAGGCCTCGCGCTCTACTCCGCGCTCGGCATCGGTCCGAAGGACAGCGAGCGCAGCGCCGAGCAGGCCTTGCGCAACTTCCGCCTGTTCGACGCGCCGCACGTCGCGATCGTCACGGTGCCGGCCGAGCTCGGCCCATATGCGCTCGTCGACGCGGGCGGCTTCGTGTCGTCGTTCCTGATCGCGGCCTATGCGCATGGCGTCGCGACCACGCCGCAGGGCGCGCTGGCGCGCCATGCGCGTTTCGTGCGCGAGTATTTCGGCATTCCCGACACGCAGCACATGATCTGCGGCATCTCGTTCGGCTATGCGGAAGACGCGCATCCGGTTAACCAGTTCCGCACCACGCGTGCCGCCGTCGATGATCTGCTGCACTTCGCGTGAGGCCGCCGCTCGCGTATTGCGCGAGCGCCGCGGTGCGCGCATCGTTTGCGAGGACAAGGAGAATCGAACATGGCCGCACGCATTCATGAACTGCTGGATCGCTGGCTGTCCGAGGCGCCCGCGCGAGCGTTCATCCATCTGCCCGACCGCAGCGTCAGCTACGCGGATCTCGGCGCGCTCGCCGACCGGCTCGAACGCGAGCTGCACGCCGACGGCGTACGTCGCGGCGATCGCGTACTGGTCGTCGCCGAAAACTGCCCCGAACATGCGGCGCTGCTGATCGCGTGCAGCCGGATCGGCGCATGGTCGTGCGGCGTCAATGCGCGCATGGCGCCGGGCGAAGTCGACGCGTTCGCCGCCAGGGCCGACGCGCGCGTGCTGTATTTCACGTCGGGCGTCTCATCGGCGGCCGGCGCACATGCGGCGCGGCACGACGCGCACCCGTCGTGCGTGAGCGCCCTCGCGCGCAGCGCCGTGCGCGCGGCGGCGCGGCCGGAGCCGGAGCCGCTCGCGAGCGACGTGGCGGCCATCATCTTCACGTCGGGGACCACCGGCGCGCCCAAGGGCGTGATGATGACGCACCGCGGCGTGCTGCATTTCGCGCGCGTATCGGCCGAATCGCGCGCGCTCCGCCCCGACGATCGCGTCTACGCGTATGCGCCGATGACGCATATCTTCGGCCTCGGCACCGTGCTGCTCGCGTCGCTGCATGCGGGCGCGGCGCTGGAAATGCGCGCGCAGTTCGAGCCGGTGCAATTGTTCGACGCGCTGGCGCGGCGGCGCGTGAGCCAGGTGCAAGGGCCGCCGATGCTGTTCTCGCGGCTGCTTCGGCATTGCGCGGAACATCGCATCGCGCGTCCCGACTCGCCCTGCCTGCGCTATCTGTATGCCGGCGCCGGGCCGCTCGACCTCGCGCTCAAGCAGCAGGTCGAGGCGTTGTTCGGGCAGACGCTGCATCACGGCTACGGGCTGTCGGAGTACGCGGGCTCGCTGCACGCGACGCGCCTTGGCGAAGCGCGCGCCGATACGAGCGCGGGCTACGCGTTCCCTGGCGCCGAGCTGCGCATCGTCGATCCGGCCGACGGCCGCCCGCTGCCGGCAGGCGAGCGCGGCGAAATCTGGGTGCGCGGCGTCGGTCTGATGCCCGGCTATTTCCGCGATCCGCAGGCCACGGCCGACGTGATGCGCGACGGCGGCTGGTATGCGTCGGGCGATCTGGGCGAGCTGCACGACGACGGCGCGCTGTTCATCGTCGGCCGGCTCAAGGAGATGATCATCCGCTCCGGGTTCAACGTGTATCCGGGTGAAGTGGAGCAGGCGCTGAACCGCTTTCCGGGCATCCTGAATTCAGCCGTCGTCGGGCAGCGGGAGGCGGACGGCAACGAGGCCGTCGTCGCGTTCGTCGAACTGGATGGCGGCCGGCCGCTGGACGAAACCGCGCTGCGCCGGTATCTGCGCGAACAGCTTGCGCCGTACAAGCACCCGGGCCGCATCATTGCCGTCGACGCACTGCCGTTCAACAGCAACGGCAAGCTGATGCGGCGGAAGTTGCTGGAACGACTGTAAGCCGCGACCGCACTACCCGAGCCAGCGCGCATCGGGCCACTGGCCCTCGTCGAACGTGGCCTTCACGCAGTCGAGCAGCACGCCGACCACGCAGCGCACCGGCGCGGTCGCCTGCCGGCTGCTGGGCGCCGCCAGCACGATCGTGCGCTTGATGCCCGGTGGCGCGAGCGGCGCCGCGCTCAGCGTGCCCTGCTCGACTTCCCGCGTGACGCCGACGGCCGGCAGGATCGTCCAGCCGTGGCCTTGCGCGACCAGATCCTTCTGCACGCTGAGGGCATTGGTTTCGGTGACGACGCGCAGCGTCACGTCCGCCTCGGCCGCCGCGTGCTCGATCGCCGCACGCAGGCCCTGCGGCGCGGACGGCAGGATGAACGGCTCGCTCGCGACGCGCGACAGCGCCAGCGGCCGCTTGCGCGACAGCCCGACCGACGGCGCGGCCACGGCCCACAGGCTTTCCTCGATCAGCGCCTTCACGTGCAGCGCGGGCGTTTCCTTCTGCCCGTACAGCAGCGCGGCATCCACGTCGCCGGCTTCGAGCCAGTCCTGCAGGTGGCCCGCATAGCCGATCGTGAGCCGCAGCCGGATATGCGGGTAACGGCTGGCGACCTCGCTCGCCAGTCGCGTGGCGAGCAGGTCCGACGTGCTGGCCAGCAGGCCGATACTGACGATGCCGGCGACCGGCCCGTCGGTCGGCTGAATCTCGGCCTTCGCGCGCGCGACCTCGTTGAGGATGCGCCGCGCGTATTCGAGCATCGTCTTGCCCGACGGCGTCAGCTGCATCCCGTGACGGCCGCGCTCGAACAACTCGGTGCCCATGTCTTCTTCCAGCAGCCGCAGCTGGCGCGACACCGCCGGCTGCACGAGATTGAGCAGGCTCGACGCACGCGTGACGTTGCCGGTTTCGGCCACGGTGACGAAGGCGCGCAGTTGCTTCAGATCCATCGCAAGGGTCCTCGATACCGAAAACTGATCCATCGATCAGAAAATTCTATTTTTTGGTTGATCCATCAAAACTTATTATGGACCTAACCGATGCCAATGACGAGACAGGATTCATGAGCGCCTCCATCTTTTCCGCCCCCGACCAGTACCAGGAAATCCGCGACGCCGTGCGCGGCCTGTGCAGTCAGTTTCCGGCTGAATACCACCGCAAGATCGACGAAGCGCGCGGCTATCCCGAGGCCTTCGTGACCGCGCTCACGCAGGCCGGCTGGCTGGCCGCGCTGATCCCGCAGGAGTACGGCGGCCCGGGCCTGTCGATGGCCGAGGCGTCGGTCATCATGGAGGAAATCAACCGCTCCGGCGGCAATTCGGGCGCCTGCCACGGCCAGATGTACGTGATGAACACGATCGTGTTCAGCGGCACCGAAGCGCAGAAGCAGCGCTACCTGCCGCGGATCGCGGCGGGCGAGCTGCGCGTGCAGTCGATGGGCGTGACCGAGCCGAGCACCGGCAGCGACACGACTAAGCTGAAGACCACCGCCGTGAAGAAGGACGGCCGCTGGGTCATCAACGGGCAGAAGGTGTGGATCTCGCGCGTCCAGCACAGCGACCTGCTGATCCTGCTCGCACGCACCACGCCGCTGGAGCAGGTGCAGAAGAAGAGCGACGGTCTCTCGTGCTTCATCGTCGAACTCGACAAGGCGATCGGCAACGGCCTGACCGTGCGCCCGATCCTCAACATGGTCAATCACGAGACCAACGAACTGTTCTTCGACAATCTCGAACTGCCGGAAGACGCACTGCTCGGCACCGAGGGCAAGGGGCTGAAGGTGATCTTCGACGGCCTGAACGCGGAGCGCACGCTGATCGCGGCCGAGTGCATCGGCGACGGCTACTGGTTCCTCGAGAAGGCTCGCGATTACGCGAGCGAGCGCAAGGTGTTCGGCCGCCCGATCGGGCAGAACCAGGGGATCCAGTTTCCGCTGGCCGAGTCGTTCATCGAACTGGAAGCGGCGAACCTGATGCGCTGGCGCGCGTGCGAGAAGATCGATGCGCGCCAGAACGCGGGCGTCGAGGCCAACATGGCCAAGTACCTGGCCGCGAAGGCGAGCTGGGAAGCCGCGAACGCATGCCTGCAGACGCACGGCGGCTTCGGCTTCGCCTGCGAATACGACATCGAGCGCAAATTCCGCGAAACGCGCCTGTACCAGGTCGCGCCGATCTCCACCAACATGATCCTGGGGCACGTGGCCGAGCACGTGCTGCAACTGCCCCGTTCCTATTGATTCCCGAAGGAAGCCTTTTCATGAAGATTCTCGTACCCGTCAAGCGCGTGGTCGACGCGAACGTGAAGGTCGGCGTGAAGTCCGACCAATCCGGCGTCGACATCGCGAACGTGAAGATGTCGATGAACCCGTTCGACGAAATCGCCGTTGAAGAAGCCGTGCGCCTGAAGGAAGCGGGTGTGGCGACCGAAGTGATCGCGGTATCGGTGGGTGTCGCGCAAGCGCAGGAAACGCTGCGCACGGCGCTGGCGATCGGCGCGGATCGCGCGATCCTCGTCGAGTCGAACAACAGCGTCGAGCCGCTGGCCGTCGCGAAGATCCTGAAGGCGCTGGTCGACAAGGAACAGCCGCAACTGATGATCCTCGGCAAGCAGGCGATCGACGACGATTCGAATCAGACGGGCCAGATGCTGGCCGCGCTGGCAGGTCTCCCGCAAGCGACGTTCGCATCGAAGGTGACGATCGCCGACGGCAAGGCAACGGTGGCGCGCGAAGTCGACGGCGGTGCGGAAACGCTGTCGCTGACGCTGCCGGCAGTCGTGACGACCGACCTGCGCCTGAACGAGCCGCGCTATGTGACGCTGCCGAACATCATGAAGGCGAAGAAGAAGCCGCTGGAAACCGTGAAGCCGGAAGACCTCGGGGTGGACGTCGCGCCGCGCCTGAAGACGCTGAAGGTGGTCGAGCCGCAGAAGCGCGCGGCCGGCGTGAAGGTGCCGGACGTGAAGACGCTGGTCGAGAAGCTGAAGACCGAAGCCAAGGTGCTGTAAGAAGGAGCGCAAAGAAATGACGATTCTGGTGATTGCAGAACACGACAACGCGTCGGTCAAGGCCGCGACGCTGAACACGGTGGCGGCGGCTGCGAAGATTGGCGGCGACATCCACGTGCTGGTCGCGGGCCACAACGCGCAAGCGGCGGCCGACGCGGCAGCGAAGATCGCGGGTGTGTCGAAGGTGCTGCTGGCCGACGCGCCGCAACTGGCCGAGGGCCTCGCGGAAAACGTCGAGGCGACCGCGCTGAACATCGCGAAGGACTACTCGCACATCCTCGCGCCGGCGACGGCCTACGGCAAGAACATTGCGCCGCGTATCGCCGCGAAGCTCGACGTCGCGCAGATCTCGGACATCACGGCGGTCGATTCGGCCGACACGTTCGAGCGTCCGATCTATGCGGGCAACGCAATCGCGACGGTACAGTCGAGCGACCCGATCAAGGTCATCACGGTGCGTGCGACGGGCTTCGATCCGGTCGCGGCCGAAGGCGGCGGCGCAGCGGTCGAGAAGATCGAAGCGGCGGCCGACGCCGGCAAGTCGCAATTCGTAAGCCGTGAAGTGACGAAGCTGGACCGTCCGGAACTGACGTCGGCGAGCATCATCGTGTCGGGCGGCCGCGGTCTGGGTAGCGGCGAGAACTACACGAAGGTGCTGGAGCCGCTGGCGGACAAGCTGTCGGCCGCGCTCGGCGCATCGCGCGCGGCAGTCGACGCCGGCTACGTGCCGAACGACTACCAGGTCGGCCAGACCGGCAAGATCGTCGCGCCGCAGCTGTACATCGCGGTCGGCATCTCGGGTGCGATCCAGCATCTGGCCGGTATGAAGGATTCGAAGGTGATCGTCGCGATCAACAAGGATCCGGAAGCGCCGATCTTCAGCGTGGCCGATTACGGCCTCGTCGGCGATCTGTTCACGCTCGTGCCAGAACTGGTCAACGAACTCTGACGGGAACGGCTGCCGCAACTCAACTGCCGGCAGCCTTCACGACACTTCAATCATCGAGAACGCGAAACGACATGACTGGCGAACAACCCGAATCATTCGACGCGTGGATTGGCCGCCGCGAAGAGAGTGTGGACCGCATCACCCCCGCGCCGATCCGGCTCCTGCGGGCCACGCTGGACGACGCCGAGCCGTCCGCGCTGCCGGCCGCCCTGCCGCCGCTGTGGCACTGGCTGTACTTCCTGCCCGGCGAGCGGCAGTCGAACATCGGCATCGACGGTCACGCGCGGCGCGGCGGCTTCCTGCCGCCGGTCGCGTTGCCGCGCCGCATGTGGGCCGGCGGACGGCTGCAGTTTCTGCGTCCGCTCGCCGTCGATACGCCGATACAGCGCCGCTCCACGATCGCGAACGTGCAGAGCAAGTCCGGCCGCAGCGGCCGGCTCGTGTTCGTGACCGTGCTGCACGAGATCGGCGACGCGCAAGGCTTGGCGATCCGCGAAGAACAGGACATCGTCTATCGCGACGCGCCGCCGCCCGCCGCTGCAGGCACGCCAGCGCCCGCCCCGCAGCCGGCCCCGACCGACGAGCAGTATTCGCGCATCGTCATCCCCGATCCGGTGCTGCTGATGCGCTTTTCCGCCCTCACCTTCAACGGCCACCGGATCCACTACGACCGCCCCTACGCGATGCAGGAAGAAGGCTATCCGGGCCTCGTGGTGCACGGCCCGCTGATCGCGATGCTGCTGATGGAAGAACTGCGCCGCACGCACCCCGGCAAGACGATCCGCGCCTTCGACTTCAAGGCGGTCAGCCCGCTGTTCGACACCGCACCGTTCACCGTGAACGGCAAGCTCGACGGCAAGACCGCCCGCGTGTGGGCGCGCGGCCCGCAAGGACAGCTGGCCATGCAGGCCAGCATCGAACTGGAATAGCGATCCGATCATGCAAGCTCGCCAAGCTCAACCCGGCCCGCTGAGCGGGATGACCGTCGTCACGCTCGAACACGCGATCGCCGCGCCGTTCTGCACGCGTCAGCTCGCCGATCTCGGCGCGCGCGTGATCAAGGTGGAACGGCCCGGCGTCGGCGATTTCGCGCGCGCCTACGATCACCGCACGCGCGGTCTCGCGTCGCACTTCGTCTGGACCAACCGCTCGAAGGAAAGCCTCACGCTGGACCTGAAGCAACCCGCTGCACAGGACGTGCTTGGCGAGCTCGTCGCCCAGGCCGACGTGCTGGTGCAGAACCTCGCACCCGGTGCCGCCGCGCGCATGGGGCTGTCGTTCGACGCGCTGCACGCCAAGTATCCGCGCCTGATCGTCTGCGACATCTCCGGCTACGGTGGCGACGGCCCGTATCGCGACAAGAAAGCCTACGACCTGCTGATCCAGAGCGAGGCCGCGTTCCTGTCGATCACCGGCACGCCCGACGAGCCGTGCAAGGCCGGCAATTCGATCGCGGATATCGCGGCCGGCATGTACGCGTACACGGGCATCCTCAGCGCGCTGCTGCAGCGCGGCGTCACGGGCACAGGCTCGCACGTGGAAATCTCGATGCTCGAGGCGCTCGCCGAGTGGATGGGATTTCCGATGTACTACGCGTACGACGGCCAGCAACCGCCCACACGCAACGGTGCGGCGCACGCGACCATCTATCCGTACGGGCCGTTTACGGCCGGCGACGGCCGCGTCGTGATGCTGGGCCTGCAGAACGAGCGCGAGTGGAAGGTGTTCTGCGACGTCGTGCTGCGCCGCCCGGACCTCGCGACCGACCCGCGCTTCGACGCCAACGTGCGCCGCTCGGAAAACCGCGCGAGCCTGAAAGCCGTGATCGAGCAGGTGTTTGCCGACCTGACCGCGCAGGACGTGAGCGCGCGGCTCGACGAAGCGCAGATCGCGAATGCCGCGGTCAACCAGGTCCGCGATCTGTGGACGCACCCGCAGCTGCATGCGCGCGGTCGCTTCCGCACCGTCGGTTCGCCGGCCGGCGAGCTGCAGGCGCTGCTGCCGCCCGCCACGATCGACAGCTTCGACGTGCGCATGGATCCGGTGCCCGCGCTCGGCGAACACAGCACGGCGATCCTGCGCGAACTGGGGCGCAGCGACGCCGATATCGAACAACTGCGCGCCGACGGCGTGATCTGAGCCATGACGACCTCTCCTTCCCCCGTGCTGCATGCGCGCAGCCTGCTGTTCGTGCCCGCCACGCGTCCCGAGCGCTTTGCGAAGGCATTCGATACGGACGCCGACTGCATCGTCATCGACCTCGAGGACGCGGTGCCCGAAGGCAGCAAGGACGACGCACGCGCGCAGCTCGCGCGGCATCTCCCGCACTTCACGCCCGAGCATCGCGCGCGCACCGTGGTGCGCGTGAACGCCGTCGGCACGCCGTGGCACGACGCGGATCTCGCGTTGCTGCGCGACTGGACCGGGCAAGGCGTCGCCGTGATGCTGCCGAAGTCCGAAGACGTGCATGCGCTGCGCCGCGTCGCGCAGCAGCTCGGCGAGGCGGCGCGCCTCGTCGCGCTGATCGAATCGCTGGCCGGGCTCGATGCGGCCGATGCGCTTGCGCGCGATCCGCAAGTCGTGCGTCTCGCCTTCGGCCATCTCGACTTCCAGCTCGATCTCGGCATGCGCGCATCGCCCGACGAGCCGGAGCTGGCGTTCGCGCGCAACGCGCTCGTGGCCGCGTCGCGCCGCGCGCAGTTGCCCGCGCCGATCGACGGCGTGACGACCCGCACCGACGATGCGCCACGTCTGGCCGCTGACGCGCAGCGCGCACGCGCGTTTGGCTTCGGCGGCAAGCTGTGCATCCACCCGGCGCAGGTCGCCGGCGTGAACGATGCGATGGGATACTCGGACGAAGAGCATGCGTGGGCGCGCCGCGTGCTCGACGAAGCCGCGAAGCACGGCGGCGCGGCGTTCAGCCTCGACGGCCGCATGGTCGACCTGCCGGTGATTCGCGCCGCCGAGGCGATCGTCGCGAGCGTGCGGAAACCGGCGCGATCGGCTTAGCGTCTGTTCACGCCAACGACGGTATCGGCCTCGAATCCGCGGGCCGATGAAAAAGCGGGCGGCGTCCGGTATTCCGGCGCCGCCCGTTGTTCTTGCATAGTCTCGAATCACCGCAGCGGCCGCCCGGAACGCGCACATCGCTCCGGACGACCGCGCCGCTCAGCCTTCCACCGCCCACATCGCAGTCAGCTCCGCCGCCTTCGTCGCCGGATTCAGCTCACGCAGCGCGGCCAGCAGCGCACGTGCGCGTTCGGTGCCCAGCACGTCGGTGGTCAAGTCCATGAACTTCGCATCCTGCTCGTGCTCCGGCATCGGATTCGTGTCGGTGCCGATCGGATCGCCGACGAACACGTGCTCGGTGCGCCCGTCCTTGAACGTGACGGTCACGTCGGCGACGAACTTGCCCGGATACTGTTTCTCCAGCTCGGGCGCCTCGCTGATGCGGATGCTGCGCGCGATCTCGATCACGGGCGCCATGTCGACCTTGCCGACGAGGTAATCGCGGTGGACCGGATAGCCGTTGCCCTTGCCGAGCAGCGTGAACGCCGCCTGGATCGGCAGGCTGAACTGCACGTGCTCGATGTTCTTCGGCGTATACGCGTTGACGTTGGCCGTGCCGACGACCACGTTGAAGTGCGGCGTAATTTTCAGATGGATGTCGGCGATCTCGTCGCGGCGCGCCGCGAACGGCCGCAGCGCGTCGATGTACGCGTGCGTGCAGTAGCACGCGCAATACGCCTTGAGCCACACGGTACCGATCTCGAACGGCCGGTCGAGGTCGAAGCGTCGCTCGGCGTTGTCGCCGGCCGTGCGCTGCAGGAAGGTGCGGAAGAAGCCCTTGTTGCCGCTCAGGAACGCGCGCGGGCCCGTGATGCCCGCGCGTGCCATGTCGGCCGCCGCCATCCCGTTGCGCGTGCCGATGCCCGCATGGATGCGCTTGATGGAGCCGCCGGTCGACGTGTATTCGGTCGTGCCCGACACGTGGCTCAGCGCGATCGCCAGCGCGTGCAGCGTCGTCTCGGCGTCGAAGCCGCGCAACTTGGCCGCCACGGCCGCCGCGCCGAAGTTGGACAGCGTCGCGTGCGGGTGATAGCCGCGCTGCAGCAGTTCGGGCGCGGCAAGCAGGCCGATGCGCGCATAGACTTCGTAGCCGGCCACCATCGCGACGATCACCTCCTCGAGCGATGCGCCGAGCTCCTCGCCAATCGCGAGCGCGGCCGGAATCACGCAGCTGCCGGGGTGGCTGTAGCTCGGGCCGTGCGCGTCGTCGTACTCGAAGCCGTGCCCATACGAACCGTTCACGAACGCGGCATCGGCCGCGCTCATCGTCAGCGCCGACGCGCTCACGCGGCTTTTGCCGGGACGCTGCCCGGCCTTCGCGTAAGCGAGGAGCCGCTCGGACCACGGCATTTTCGAAATGCCGACCTGCAACGCGATCTGGTCGCGCATCAGGCGGTTGACGCCGGCCAGCGCGCGCGCGTCGAGGTGCTCGTATTTCAGCTCCTGGATGAAACGCACCACCGCTTGCTCGAGCGGTGGGCAGTTGTCCGGCGCGACGGAGCGGGTCTCGCGGGTGACGGTCATGAAAGTCTCCTGGATGATCGAATGGTAAATGGCCCGGCTCTCGCGCGGGCCACGACGGGTCATGCGGGGCGATAGGTGCGGCCCGGCCGTCCTGCCGAAAGCGCGATGCCGGCGGCAAGCAGGGCGACGACGGCCATCAGCAGCATTGCCGCCGTGTAGCCGCCGGTGCGCTCAGAACACGAAAACGCCCTTGCCGCCCGCCTGCGCGTCGAACTGCCGGTAGGCCTCGTCGGCCTGCTCGAGCTGCCAGCGGTCGGTGAACAGCTTGTCGACGTCCACGCCGTGATCGGCGACGAAGTGAATGCAGTCCTTCATCCCGACTTCCGAGAACGTATAGGAGCCGAGGATCGTGCGCTGCTTGCCGATCACGTCCTTCATCCCGTCGACGTTGAGGTTGCCGCCCACGGCCACCAGCGCGATCCGCCCCCACGGGCGCGTGCTGCGCACCGCCTGCTGCTTGGGCACGTCGCCGCCCGCGCAATCCATCGCACAGGTCGCGCCGAGGCCGCCGGTGAGCTTCTGGATTTCCTCGATCGGATCCTGCCGGCTGCCGTCGATCACGTGGGCCGCGCCGAAATCCTTCGCGCGCGCGACGCGGTCGGCCGCGATATCGACGCCGATCACCTCGACGCCCATCGCCGCGGCCAGCTGCACGGCCGACAGGCCGACCGGGCCCAGCCCGAACACCGCGAGCGTGTCGCGCGCGGTGATGCCGAGGCGCAGCAGCGCGCCCCACGCCGTGCCGGTGCCGCAGGAAATCGCGGCGCCGGTGGCGTACGACACGTCGTCGGGCAGATGGACGAGCGAGGTCGCGGGCACCTTCATGTAGTGCGCGTGGCCGCCGTGCTTGATCACGCCGTGGATATCCGCGCCGTGGCTGCACATCTGCGTCCAGCCGGTGCGGCAGTGATCGCAGTGCATGCAGCCTTCGTAGTGGAACACCGCGACGCGATCGCCGACCTTGAACGCGCGCGGGTCGACGGCCGAGCCGACCGCGACGATTCGGCCGCACGGCTCGTGACCGCCGATGATCGGCGTGTCCTCCGACATGCCGCGCGACGCTAGATCCTTGAAACCCAGCGAATGGATCACGTCGGCCGGCTTGTTGCGATAGAAGTGCAGGTCGCTGCCGCACATGCCCGATGCCTTCATTTCGATCACGGCATCGGCGGGGCCGGGCGTCGGATCGTCGAAATCGAGAATCTCCAGCCTGCGTTCGCCTCTGAAAACCACGCCTTTCATGTCTTGTGTCTCCTGTGCCTCGGGACTGCGGTCGTGACGCGGCGCCGTGCCGGCTCACACCAGATTGATATAGGTGGCCTTCGGGTACAGGAAGCTCTCGACGTGCTCCTTGCCGCCTTTCCAGCCGTAGCCGCTCATCTTCGTGCCGCCGAAACCCACCGCCGGATCGATCACGCCGTAGCAGTTGACCCACACGGTGCCCGAGCGAATCCCCTGCGAGACGCGGTGCGCGGTCGACAGGCTGCTGGTCCATACGCCGCCGGCGAGCCCGTACGGCGTATCGTTCGCGAGCCGCAGCGCGTCCTCGATCGTGTCGAACGGAATCACCGACGCGACCGGCCCGAAGATCTCCTCGCGCGCGATCGTCATGTCGTTCCGCACGTCGGCAAACACCGTCGGCTCGATGAAGAACCCGCCGGCGGGCGCGCCGTCCGGACGACCGCCGCCGTGCACGAGCCGGGCCTCCTTGCCGCCGACGTCCACGTAATGCATCACGCGCTCGAGCTGGCGCCGCGAAATCAGCGGGCCGATCTGCGTATCGGGATCGCGGCCGTCGCCGATGCGGATCGTGCCGGCGAACGCGGCCATGCGCTGCACGAATTCGTCGTGGATCGCGCGCTGCACGAAGATCCGCGTGCCGGCCACGCACACCTGGCCGGTATTCGTGAACACGCCCATCGCCGCGCCGGGCACGGCCTTGTCGAGATCGGCATCGGCGAACACGATGTCGGGCGACTTGCCGCCGAGTTCGAGCTGCAGCCGCTTCAGGTTGCCGGCCGACGCGCGCACGATCGCCTGCGCGGTGCCGACCGAGCCCGTGAAGGCGACGCGATCGACGTCCCGGTGCTCGGCCAGCGCCTGGCCGACGTCCTTGCCGTAGCCGGTGACGACGTTGATCACGCCGTCGGGCACGCCCGCTTCCATCATCAGCTCGGACACGCGCAGCGACGACAGCGATGCATCCTCGGCCGGCTTCAGCACGGCCGTGCAGCCGGTGGCCAGCGCGGGGCCGTAGATCCACCACATCCCCATCAGCGGGCCGTTCCACGGGATGATGCCGCCGACCACGCCGACCGGCATCAACTGCTTGAGCGCGGTGAAGTTCGGCGCGATCGACATCGGCGGCGTTTCCACCGCGCCCGCGCCCGTTTGCGATGCGTAGAACTGCAGCAGCTGCGACAGCCATTCCTTGTAGCCGCGCGTGCGCGCGAGCGGCGCGCCCATGTCGAGCGTCTCAATCAGCGCGAGCTCGTCGAAGTAATCGAGAATCGCGTCATGCACGCGCAGCAGCAGCTTGCGCCGCTCGTGCGGCGTGAAGCGGCTCCACGGTCCTTCGAACGCGTGGCGCGCCGCGGCCACGGCGCGGTCCACGTCCTGCGTGCTGCCCTGCGCGATATGGCACAGCACCTCGCCGGTGGCCGGGTTGATGGCCTCGATGCGCTCGCCGCCGGCCGGCTCGACCCACTGCCCGCCGATCAGCAACTGCTTCGTACCCTTCACGAAATGTGGAATGTCCATGCTGATGAATGTCTCCTGGCTATTGTTCCGGACGTCGAAATTTACATGCGGAGCATGATCGACTTGGTCTGCGTATAGGCGTCGATCGACTCCTGGCCAAATTCGCGGCCCCAGCCCGATTGCTTGTATCCGCCGAATGCCATCGCCGGGTCGGATTCGCCGAACGTGTTGATCCACAGCCGCCCGGCCTTGAGTGCGCGCACCACCTTGTGCGCCCGCGCGACATCGCGCGTCCAGACCGCGGCGGACAGCCCGTAGGTCGTGTCATTGGCCTGCAGCACCGCATCGTCCTCGTCGCGGAACGGGATGATCGACAGCACCGGCCCGAAGATCTCCTCCTGCGCGATCCGCATGCCGTTGCGCACGTTGTCGAAGATCGTCGGCTCGACGAAATAGCCGGTGCCGCGCCACGGCTGGCCGCCGAGCCGCAACGTCGCGCCGCCTTCGCGGCCCACGGCGATGTACGACTGGACCCGCTCGCGCTGCGTCGCCGAGATCAGCGGGCCGATCTTCGTGTCGGCCGCGAACGGGTCGCCGGCCTTCCACTCGGCCGCCACCTGCGCGACGCGTTCCGCCACTTGCTCGTGGATGCTTTCCTGCACGAACAGGCGCGTGCCGGCCGAGCACACCTGGCCCGAGTTGCCGCAGAACGTTTTCACAGCGGCCTGCACGGCCTTTTCGATGTCGGCATCGGCGAACACCACGTTGGGCGCCTTCCCGCCGAGTTCGAGCGTCACCTTCTTCAGGTTCAGCGTCGCGTCGCGCGTGATCTGCTTGCCGACCGCCGTCGAGCCCGTGAACGCGATCTTGTCGACGCCCGGGTGCTGCGCGAGCGCGGCGCCCGCCGTCGCGCCGAAGCCCGGCAGCACGTTGACGACACCCGGCGGCAAGTCGGTTTCCTGGATCAGCTCCGCGAGCCGGATCGAGGTCAGGCAAGCCAGCTCGGCCGGCTTCAGGATCACCGTATTGCCGCAGCACAACGCGTTCGCGATCTTGATCGCGGCCATCAGGATCGGTACGTTCCACGGGATGATCTGGCCGCACACGCCGAGCGGCTCGCGCAGCGTGTAGATCAGCGTGCTGCCGTCCGACGGGATCGTGGTGCCCAGCACCTTCGAACACCAGCCCGCGTAGTAGCGGACGATGTCCACGGTGGCGCCCGCCGCGGCGCGCGCAAACCACAGCGGCATGCCGTTGTCGAGCGATTCGATCGCGGCCAGCTCGTCGACATGGGCTTCGATCGCGTCGGCGATCTTCAGCAACGCCCGCGTGCGCGCGTGCGGCGACAACGCCGACCACGACGGCGCGTCGAACGCGTTGCGCGCCGCGATCACGGCAGCGTCGACGTCGGCGCCGTCGGCCTCGGCAATGCGGCAAAGCGGCTGCTCGGTGGCCGGGTTGATCGTCTCGAACGTCTTTCCCGATGCGGCGTCGACCCATCGCCCGCCGATCAGCAGACGCTTCGTGCCTTGTCCGATCCACGCGAGCGCTTTCGCGCGCGCGGCCTGTGCAGCATCAGTTACGGTCGTCATGAAACCTCCAGTTGATAGCGCAGCGTTCGTCAGGCCAGCGGAACGTCGACGCGCGCCCGAATTCAAAATGCCGCGCACCATGGCAGGCACAGCGTGCAGCTTCGGTAGGCGCCATGCCGTCGAGAAGCGGTCGCGGCCTGCGCGATTTTACCTACCGTTAGTTAGATAGAAGGCTGCGGCAGCCGGGCCGAAGCCCGGGCATTCGATCGCTTACGACTGCGGCAGCTGCGCCGACGGGAATTCGGGCTGGCGTTTGCCGCGCAATGCCGCGACGCCTTCCTTCACGTCCGCGCCCAGGAAACACAACATCTCCATCGCGAGCGAGTTGTCGAAGATGGGGCCCGCCAGTCGCATCCAGTTGTTCAGCGATTTCTTGGTCGCGCGGATCGCGGTCTGACTGCCGCGCGCGAGGTTCGCGGCAATCGCGAGCGAGCGCGGCAGCACGTCGGCGCGCGGCGTGCAGAAGCTGACCAGCCCAATCCGCTCGGCTTCCCTGCCGTCGACGAAATCCGCGGTCATCAGGTAGTACTTGGCCTTGGCCATCCCGCACAGCAGCGGCCACACGATCGCCGCGTGATCGCCGGCCGACACGCCGAGGCGCGCATGCCCGTCGGTCAGCTTCGCATCCTCGGCCATCACGCTCACGTCGGCCAGCAGCGCGACGACGAGACCCGCGCCCACGGCCGTGCCGTTGATGGCGGAGACGATCGGCTTGTCGCACGCGAGCATGTTGTAGACGATGTCGGACGCTTCCTTCATCACGCGCAGCGTGGCTTCCTGGCTGCCCGCCATTTCCTCGACGACGGCGAGATCGCCGCCGGCCGAGAACGCGCGATCGCCCGCCCCCGTCACGACGATGACCTTGACGCTCGGGTCTTCGGCAACCACGCCCCAGACCTTGGTCAATTCCCAGTGCATGCGGTTGTTCGTCGCGTTCATGACCTCCGGGCGATTGAGCGTGACGAGCAGGACGCCGTCCGGCTGGCGATCGAACAGGAGAAACTGGAAGTCTTCGTATTTCATGCGTAGTCCGGGAAGTGGGAGAGCGCGGGCGGCGTGTATCGCGCCCGCCGGCGAAGTGCGGCTGTGTCGGTTCGCGGTGCAAAAGGGAAAGCGTATAGGCCATGGCGGCTTCACGCAATCTAACTAACAATCGTTATTCTATTTTGCATGCGGCGATTTCCCATCAGGGTATCCCCGCATGCGGCAGTTCGCGCGCGCGCGACGCGGCGCGCGGCTTTCGAAGAACGGAACGTTTCGATCGCAGGCATTGCGCACGACGGCGCGCGAGCCAACGCTGATCGCATTTGTCCAGACATAAACAGCATTCGAACGAGGAGCGAGACACATGACTTCCCCCACCATCGTCCAGCAACTGGCCGATTTCGCGGCCGGCGTCGACACGGCGCGGCTGCCGGACATCGTCGTGCAGGAATGCAAGCGCGACATCCTCGACTCGCTTGGCGTCGCGCTGGCCGGTATCGATCATCCGCGCGGGCGCATCGGTGTCGAAATGGGCCGTCGCATCGGCGGCAGCGCAGGCGATGCGACGATCATCGGCACCGGCGAGCGCACCACCGTCTACGGCGCCGCGTTCGCCAACAGCGAATTGCTGAACGCGCTCGATGCGGACTCGGTGCTGCTGCCGGGCCACGTGAGCCCGTACGTGCTGCCCGGCGCCTTTGCGACCGCCGAGGTGTACGGCCGCTCCGGCAAGGATCTGATCGCCGCCGTGGCGGTGTCGCACGAGATCTCGTACCGCTTCGGCGCCGCGATGGCCGGCTACCGCGACACCAAGGACGGCAAGTCCGCCAATCCCGCGTCGGTCGTCGGCTATAGCAGCACCGTGTTCGGCGCGACCGCGTCCGCGGGCAAGCTCAAGCGCTTGTCGTCGGCGCAACTGGCCAACGCACTGGGCCTCGCCGCCGCATCGGCGCCCGTGAATGCGCAGCGCGCGTGGTTCACGCACGCGCCCACCGCGACCATCAAGTACCAGTTGGCCGGCGGCCTGACCAATATCGCGCTCACGGCCGCCGACATGGGCGAACTCGGGCACCGCGGCGATCTTCGGATCCTCGATGACGAAGTGAACGGCTACGCGAGCTTCATCGGCACCGATCGCTGGACGCCCGAGCTGATCACGGCCGATCTCGGCGACACGTGGCGCTTCCCCGCCTTCCAGATGTTCAAGCCCTATCCGCACTGCCGCGTGATGCACGCGCCGCTCGACCTGCTGATCGACATCGTCACGCAGCACGACCTGAAGCCCGACGAAATCGACAGCATCACGTCGTACGGCGAAGGCTGGGCCTATGTGCTGCCCTGCTTCACCAACCGTGAAATTCTCGAGGTGCACGACGCGCAGTTCTGTTTCTCGCACGGGCTGGCGGTCGCGGCGCACCGCATTCCGCCGGGCCCTCGCTGGCAGGATCCGGCCGTCGTGTTCGATCCGTCCGTGATGGCGCTGATGAGCCGCGTCTCGCTGAAGACGCACCCCACCTATTTCCAGTCGATCTCGGCCGACATCTCGAGCCGCCCGTCGCGCGTCGAAGTGCGCGCACGCGGCCAGGTCTTCGCCGGCGAGAAGATGTTCCCGAAGGGCACGCCGTCGGCGGATCCGTCGACCTACATGACGACGGACGAACTGGTCGGCAAGTTCCGCACCTTCGTCGATGGCCTGCTGCCGGCCGCGACCGTCGACCGCGTCGTCGACAGCGTGCTGAACCTCGAGCAGGTAGACGACTTCGGCACCGTGATCCGCCAGTTCGTGCGGTCCGCCGGCCGGTAAGCCGACCCGCAACCGGAGAACCGCCAACGATGAACCGCCCTTCCCTGAACATGCCGCACGCGGATCGCCTCTATATCGGCGGACGCTGGGTGGCGCCCGCTTCCACCGACACCCGCGCGGTGCTCGACTGCGCAACCGAGGACGTGGTTGCGCACGCGGCGATGGCCAACGAAGCCGACGTCGACGCTGCCGTGCGCGCCGCACGCGGTGCGTTCGATCGCGGGCCGTGGCCGCACCTGTCGCCGGCCGAACGCGGCGCCTTCCTCGAGAAGATCGCCGCCCGCCTCGAAGCGTTGAACGACGATTTCGCGCGCGGCTGGAGTATCGAATCCGGCGTGCTGTACCGGATTGCCAAACCGCGCATCGGCCTGTTCCTGAGCGGTGCGTTCCGCCAGTACGCGGCGATGGCGCACAGCTATCCGTTCGTCGCGCCCGCGCGCGCCGTGACCGGCCACCAGGCCTACCGCGTGCAGGAGCCGGTCGGCGTGGTGGCGGTGATCGTGCCGTGGAACGGCCCGGCCGGGCTGCTCGCGTACAAGATCGCGCCGGCCCTGCTCGCGGGCTGCACGGTCGTCATCAAGAATTCGCCCGAGACGCCGAGTTCGGGCCATCTGTTCGCGCAGATCTGCGACGAAGTCGGCCTGCCGCCCGGCGTGGTCAACATGCTGACGGCCGACCGGACCGTGTCCGAATCGCTGGTGCGCCATCCCGGCGTGGACAAGATCACCTTCACCGGCTCCACCGGCGCGGGCCGGCGCATCGGCGCGGTGGCGGCCGAACGCGTCGCCCGCGTCACGCTCGAACTCGGCGGCAAATCGCCTGCCGTGGTACTCGACGACTACGACATCGAAACGGCCGCGAAGGTGCTCGGCGCACCGTATTTCAGTTATCTGTCGGGCCAGGTCTGTCACAGCCTAACGCGCATCATCGTGCCGCGCGCGAAGCATGACCAGATGGTCGACGCGCTCGTCGAGGCCGCGCGCGGCATGGTGCTCGGCGACCCGCTCGACGACGCGACGAGCATGGGGCCGCTCGCGACGGCCGCGCAGCGCGACGTAGTCGAGCGACTGGTCGCGCAAGGCGTGTCCGACGGCGCGCGGCTGGCGATCGGCGGCAAGCGGCCCGCCCATCTGGCGCGCGGCTTCTTCTTCGAACCGACGGTGTTCGCGAACGTCGACAACCGCTCCCGCATCGCGCAGAACGAGTTGTTCGGCCCGGTGCTGTCGGTCATCGCGGCCGACAGCGAGCAACACGCGATCGACATGGCCAACGACACGATCTTCGGCCTGAATGCCGCGGTCTTCACGCATGACACCGAGCGGGCGCTGCGCGTCGCGCGACGCTTGCGCGCGGGCTCGGTCGGCCACAACGCGTCGCGCACCGATTTCTCGATCGGCTTCGGCGGCTTCAAGCAATCGGGCGTCGGACGCGAAGGCGGCACGGGCGGCCTCGAAGCGTTCCTCGAATCCAAGACCGTCGTCCTGGACCAGCCGGCCGCCTGAGTGCCGATGTACGAACCATCCATCACCTGACATCAAGAGGAGCAACCGATGAACACCGAATCCAGCCATGACGCGCCGAGCGACTGGATGATCCATTCACGCATCAAGGGGCTGGTCGCGCTCGTAGTCGGCGCGGGCAGCGGCATGGGCGAGGCCAGCGCGAAGACGTTCGCGGCCAACGGCGGCGCCGTCGCCGTGGCCGACCTGAATGCCGGCCACGCCGAACGCGTCGCCGGCGAGATCGTGCGCGACGGCGCCGAGGCGATCGCACTGGGTCTCGACGTGTCGAAACAGCCGGACATCGATGCGGCTATCGCCGCCACGGTCGAGCGCTTCGGACGGCTCGACGTCGTGATCAATACCGCCGCGCTGGTGCGCTCGGGGATGCTCGAGGACGTGCCGATCGACGAATGGCGTGCCGGCTTCCAGGTGAACGTCGACGGCGCATTGATGCTCGCGCGCAGCGCGCTGCCGCACCTGAAGAAGAGCCCGCATGCGGCCATCGTCAATACGGCTTCGCTGGCGGGCGTCCATGGCTATTCGCAGGGCGGCGCATATGGGCCGAGCAAGGCGGCGCTCATCACGCTGAGCCGGCAGATGGCGCACGAATGGGCAGCCTACGGCGTGCGCGTCAACGTCGTGTTGCCGGGCGTGATCGACACGCCGATGGCGCGCGGCTCGGTGCCGCAGGAGATTCTCGATCAACTGGCGACGATGCTGCCGATGAGCCGGGTCGGCAAGCCGGAGGAAGTCGCCGATCTGATCGTGTATCTCGCGTCGCCGGCCGCCGGGTATATCACGGCGCAGTCGATCGCGTGCGACGGCGGCATGTCGCACATGATGTTCGCGAAACCGATGGGCAAGTAGGCGCGCTGCGCCACGCGCCCGTCGCGCAGTTTGTGCGGCTGGCGATGACGGTCCGCCCGAGCCGTCATCGCCAGTGATCGTCCGCGTTGCCCGCCCCCCTTCTTCTCCCTCTCCTTCATTCACACGCTCCCCGGCAGCACAAATCCACCTGTCCGCTCAGGCCGTCGAATTGCCGATTTTCGGCAAACACGCGCAAAAAATGCGTTCCGCCGGATAAAACGTCTTTTGGCACCGGCATCACGCGTCACTCGCGCGAACACGGCTTCCGTTACGCGCCTGGAAACGCTCCCATTCGATTTATTCCGTATAACGGATGATTTTTTTAAAAAGAAACGCGCCTGAATGCGTTGAAGTACGGAACGCCGAAATTCATCCAGTGGATCGTCGCGTGAAAGCAGGAATTCGCCTCGGGTTATACCCAATGGAGATTCGATGTTGCGCACCTCAATCTACCTAACGTTAGATTAACGTCGAGCCGGCACAGCGTGTCTGCTGCCGGACGTCGCGACCCGACCGACGGCCTTGAATATTGCTGCAAGGCATCAGCGGCCCGATATGCACCGTTCCTTCACCTTTCGTTAAATTCGGATTTCGAAATGAATGTAAACCGATCATCAGGGTTGGGCACGAAGAAGACGATATTCGCGCTTGGCATTGCGATGCTGCCCGCATGGTCATGGGCGCAAAGCAGCGTCACGCTGTACGGCACGCTCGACGTGGGGATGCTGTTCACCAGCAAGACACTCAATGCGGCAACCAGCGCCAATCGCGGCAAGCAGTTCAGCCTCATCAACGGCGGACTTGAGCCGTCGAATTTCGGCCTGTTCGGACAGGAAGACCTCGGCGGCGGGTTGAAGGCGACCTTCAGGCTCGAGAGCGGCGTCAGTGTCGTCAACGGCGGCTTCGACAACAGCAACGGCAATCTGTTCGGCCGCCAGGCATGGCTGGCGCTCAACGGCGACTTCGGCGAGCTGAAGGCGGGCGTGCAGTATTCGCCGTTCGTGCTGGCGATCTACGAGGCCGATCCGCGCAACGCGGGCCAGTTCGGCACGGCGTTCTCCGTGTATGCGGACAACACGTTCGTGGGCACCTTCAATCCGAATGCGATCACCTATACGAGCCCGAAGTTCGCCGGGTTTTCCGGCAGTGCGATGTATGCGTTCGGCGGCGTGCCGGGCGACTATCGTGCGGGGCAGCAGTACTCGCTCAGCGCGCGCTACGAGTTTCGCGGGCTCGTCGTGAACGCCGCGATGTACGACTCGAGTTCAGGCCACGGCTCCGCCGGGCTGACGACCTTCCAGCAGCCGTTCTTCGGCCGCATGATCGGCGTGGGCTACCACTTCGACCGGCTCACGGTGAAGGGTTCGTTCACCAGCTACAAGGTGCCGACGACGGTGGCCGGCGGCGTCGTGAACGGCGGCACCAACAACGTCTGGAACGTCGGCTTCGACTACTACGCGCTGCCGCAGCTCGATATCAATGCCGGCCTGTGGTACATCCGCGACCCGCACGACTCGGACAATCACACGCTGCTCGGCGCGCTGACGACGCGCTATTTCCTGTCGAAGGCGACCTCGCTCTATATGCAGGTGGGCGCGGTGAACAACCACGGCCGCGAGCGATTCGGGCTGTCGATCGACAATGCGCTGTACGGCGTGTCGGGCACGACGGTCGGCGCGATCGTCGGGATCAACAAGCGGTTCTAGCGCGGCGATCTTCGACGGGAGCGCCAAGCGACGCGTTGCCGCCCTCGTCCGGCCGGAGTACGGAACATTCCGGCCGCCGCGATTGACGCGATTGCAAACCGCGGCGAACGTATGCGAATCCGTGCGCAGACCTGTTCGGCACGGATGGCATGCCGGCATCGCTGCGCCGAACGCCGGTGGATAAGGACCGCGGATCGCGGGCGCCGGGCTGCGGCTCGACGAAGGGCGGCCCCGCCACGCGAATGCAATCGAATCATGAAGAATGCAATGACGACGCAAACGCATGCGGCCGGGCCGACCGGTATCCGGCATACGTGGACGAGCGCCGACGGGCTCCGGCTCGCCGGCCGGTCATGGGGCGCCCCCGACGGCACGCCGGTCATCCTGCTGCACGGCAGCGGGCAGACCCGGCATGCGTCGAGCGGAATGGGCCGCTTGCTCGGCGCGGCGGGTTTTTACGCGGTCGCGTTCGACGCGCGCGGTCATGGCGAGTCCGACTGGTCGCCAACCTGCAACTACAGCCAGGGCGCGATGATCCGCGACCTCGAACGAGTGGTCGCGATGTTCGACGGCCGGCGTCCGATCCTCGTCGGCGCGGGGCTCGGTGGAGGAACGAGCCTGCTCGCGGTGGGCGAAGGCTATGTCGACGCGGCGGCGCTCGTGCTCGTCAACATCGCGCCCTTCGTCGAACCGGCGGGCGCGCTGCGCCTGCAGTCGTTCATGCGACAGCGGCCGGACGGTTTCGGCTCGCTGGACGAGGCGGCCGACGCGATCCGCCACGATCGCGCGCATCCGCCGCAAGCACTCAGCGAGGAAAGCCTCGCGCGCAGCTTGCGCTACGACGACGGGAAATATCACTGGCACTGGGATCCGCATTTTCTCGCGTGGCCGCGCGACCTGACGCGCCGCCATGCGCGCTTTGCGGCCAGCGCGCGTCGCCTGAGGCTGCCGACGTTGCTCGTGCGCGGCGCAGACTCCGACATCGTCAGCGAGACGGGCGCACGCGAGTTCCTGAGCCTGTGCCCCCATGCGGAGCATACAGACGTCCGGGATGCCGGCCATACGAGTGCAGGCGAACACAACGACCTGTTCGGCCAGACCGTGCTCGACTTTCTCGAGCGCCGGATGCCGCGCGACCACGTGCTGCGGAATCGCGCGGCCGCGTGAGCGGGCCGACGAGCACGTCGCCTCGAATCGCCGGCCCGCTCACGCGGCCAGTTCGCCCTTGCGGGTGCTGCGCTTCGCTTTCGCGGCAGGCTTCGCGGCTGCCGCGCGCTTCGCGCCTGCCGCGGGCTTCACGCCTTCGAAGAACATCGTGCTGAGCTGTTCGGCGACCTTGTCCAGCGAACCCTTCTTCGGGTCGAACCAGGTCTGGACGGAATTGATGCAGCCGAGCACGAACACGCGGCAGAGCGCGATGTCGACGTCCTCGCGCAGCAGGCCTTCGGCGCGCAAGCCGTCGAACACTGCGGTCCACAGCTGCTGATGGCGTTCGCGCCGCTTGACCTGGCGCTCCCGCACCTTCTCGGGCAGTTGGGTCAGCAGCCTGCCGTGCGCGAGCGCGTAGTCGCCAAACTTGATCAGCGCGCTCATCTGCCCGAGCAGCGCCGCCTTGAAGCGCGCCTCGGCCGTCGCATCGGGCGGCAGTGCGTCGAAATGCTCGTTGATGTGCTGCACGATGCTGTCCGCGCCGTGCTCCATCACGACGTCGACCAATTCTTCCTTCGACGAGAAGTGATAGTAGATGCTGGCCGCCTCGATCCCGGCCTGGTCCGCGATCGAGCGCATCGTGGTCGCGGCATAGCCCTGCGTCGCAAAAGAGCGCGCGGCAAGCCGCAGCAAGGTTTCCCGGGTATCCGCGCTGGGATTTACATTTCGCTTTCGCACGTTCGTGTATCAGCCGTCCACTGTTATCAAGAATCTGGATGAAGTGAAGCACGCCGGATGCCGCATGCGGGGCCACCGGCCACGCGGCGTCGTGCAGCACGCCGCGCAAGCGATTGTCCGTCCCGTTGCCGTTCCGGCGCGCGACGGCGGCCGGCGGCATGTCTGCGTCTTCCGGGTAATGCCTGATCCTATCGCCTGCCGCCATGTGACACAAAACTAATGTTTGACAGGGTAGCGTATTTTCATGGCGTGAGCCAGCGAACCGCAACCGCGGCGGCCGGCCGGTCGCGCGCGGCGCACCTCCCGCGGCTTTGCCTGAATCTCTCGCTCGCCGCGCGACGTCGCGCAGCCGATCGCGCGGAACCGCCACCGCGCGATCGGCCGGCACGCTCACAGTACGGAACGCCGCGGCCGCCCGCGTTGACACGCGTGCGTGCACCGGCGAAGTTGGAAGGCGCGGTGAACCGCGGACCGCATCCACGCTGCCCCTTCAATCCCTCTCGATCCGTCATGACGCCATCCAGCCAAACCATCGCGCGCACTCCGACGAGGCCGGGACGCCGCCTTCCCGGCACCCCCGAGCCCATGCATCTGTGGCGTACCGCCGACGGCGTGCGGCTCGCCGGAGACACATGGGGGCATCCCGACGCCCCGCTCGTCGTGCTGCTGCATGGCGGCGGCCAGACGCGTCATGCGTGGGGTGGCACCGGCGCGTTGCTCGGCAGCGCCGGCTATTTCGCGGTGGCCTTCGACGCGCGCGGACACGGCGACTCGGACTGGAGCGCCGACGGCGACTACAGCCAGGACGCATTCGTCAGGGATCTGCGCCACGTCGTCGACGCGCTCGGCGCCCGTCGCCCGCCGGTGCTGATCGGCGCATCGCTCGGCGGCGGCACGAGCCTCGTCGCGATCGGCGAACGCAAGCTCGACGCGCGTGCGTTGATCCTGGTCGACATCGTGCCGTATACGGAGCCGGCCGGCGTCGCGCGCATCCGTTCCTTCATGCAGCAGAACCCCGACGGATTCGGCTCGCTCGACGAAGTCGCCGATGCGATCGGGCGCTATCGTTCGCACCGTTCACACTCGGGTAATCATGCCGGCCTGTCGAAGAACGTCCGGCTCGGCGACGACGGCCGCTATCACTGGCATTGGGATCCGCGCTTTCTGTCGGGAACGACCGACCTGCCCGCCCGTCACGCCCGCTTCTCCGCGTGCGCGCGTAACCTCGCGCTCCCCACGCTGCTGGTGCGCGGCGGCAGTTCCGACGTGGTCAGCGAAGCGGGCGTGCGCGAGTTTCTCGAACTGTGCCCGCACGCCGAATACGTGAACGTCGCCGCGGCGGGACACATGGTCGCCGGCGACCGCAACGACGTGTTCGGCCGCGCCGCCGAGCAGTTTCTCGCGCGTCACGTCGGCACGACGTAAGGCGCGCGGTATGCGGGCGTCCGCGGTATGGGCCACGGCGCACGGGCGCCCCGAGGCCCTCGCGTGCGAATCACCCCCTCAGATCGGCGGCGTGTCCGGCGAAGCCGAGAAATGATGCTGGCGTATCCTCCATTCGTGCTGCTGCGCCGCGATCACGAGCGTCGTGCGCAGACGCGAGCGCGACGTCGTGCCGTCGCCGAGCACGAACGCGAATTCGCCGTAGCCCTGCGCGAGAAAGCAGTCGTCGCCGAACCGGATGAACTGCTGCTCGACCAGTTCCAGCGTGGCGGACCTGATCACGCCTTCGTACGACGCGAAGTACGCGCGAATCGCATCGTGCCCGGCCGCGTGACCGGGCCGGCCGCCGAAGAACAGCGCATCGGTCGTGTAGACGCCGGTCAACGCGTCGGCATTCCAGTCGCGCGCAGCCGCGTTCCATGCGGCCTGCACGACGGCCAGCGCCGGGCCGGGCGTATGGTTCGTTCCAGTCATCGTGTTGTTCTCCTGTTTTTGGGCGCCGGCACGCGTGGCTGCCGGCCGGATTCGTCGATCTGGCCGTTCGCTGGCGCCATGCGTTGGCACGCCGCGAATCGATGGGAACGGCATGCGTCAAACCAGCTGCATTACGTCCGCGATGGCGGCGCGCGTCGAGCGGAACGCGTTGGCCGAATGCGTCATGTCCGCATAACCGAACGCGATGCCGCAGACGAACCGGCGCTCGTCGCCGATGCCGAAATAGCGGCGAATGAACCGCGCGTGATGAGCGAGCGCCGCCTGTGCGGTCGTTGCGACGCCGTGCGCGCGCGCCGCCAGCAGAAACGACGCGACGAACGCGCCGCAATCGAGCGCCGCGTACGGCCCCAGCTCGGCCGGGATCGTCAGCAGCGCGACATGCGGCGCGCCGAACAGCCGGAAGTTCTCGGCAACCTGCCGCTCGCGCGCCGGGCGGTCGTCGCGCGCGATGCCGAGCGCCGCATAGAGCGCATAGCCGACTTCCCGCCGACGCTCGCCGTACACGCCGCGATATTCGTCCGGAAACGGCATGTCTGCGTCGATGCCGGGATGCTGCGCCGCATGGGCGACGAGCGCCGCGCGGAAACGCTCGGTCGTGTCGCGCGACGTGACGATCGCATGCCACGGCTGCACGTTGCACCACGACGCCGCGCGTTTCGCGATCTCGACGATGCGCTCGATCACGTCGGTCGGCACCGCGTCCGGCAAATAGGCACGGCACGTGTACCGCTCGGCGGCAATGCGTTCGAGCGTTTCCACATCGGCTGCCGACCGGTCGCCTGCATCCTTGCCGTCTCGTTGCGCCTGCATCCCACGTCTCCGGTTAGCGGTAGCTTGCATTTCGATTGAAACTATCATTAGTTAGATCGACCAGCGACCCGAACACACTGAATCCGATCATCAAGGCTCGCAGTCGACGTCGTTCAGGATGAAGGACAGCGTCTTGGCCGCCGCCTTCAGTTCGGGCGTCACACGCTCGCGGATCGCCGCCATGTCCGGCTCCAGTTCCACGGCCCCGCAATTCAGCGCCATCAGCGTTTGCGTGCGGCCAACCACGATCGGCAACGCAATGCCGTACGCGTTGCGCTGATACTCGCCGACCGACATGCATACGCCCGACTGCCGCAGATCCTCGAATGCCGCATCGAGGTTCTCGCGCACGGTCTCCGCATCGTCGCCCGCCGCATCGAGCAGCTGAGTGATCAGGGGCGCGCGCATCGCCTCCGGCAGCCCATACAGGTAGGCGCGCCCGACCGCGGTCGTCGCCATCGGCAGCAGCGAACCGACGCCGAGCCGCAGCGTCGCGATCCGCGCGCTTGCGCGCCACGCGATATACACCATGTCGAGCCGATGCGGGACCGCGAGCGCGACCGACAGGTTCAGCTTGTCGGCGAGCTTCTGCATCACGGGCGCGACGAGGCGCGTGACGGCATTGGCTTCCAGATACGCGTGGCCGATGCTCAACGCGCCGGCACTGAGTTCGAACTGCCGCCCGCCGCCCACCCGGCGCAGATAGCCGATCGAGATCAGCGTCGTGGTCAGCCGCGATACCGTGGCCTTCGGCAGACCGGTGCGCCGCACGAGTTCCGCGTTGGACAGCGGCGCACGCGCCGCGCGAAACGCATGCAGCACCTCGAGCCCGCGCTCGACGGTCAGCGTGACGCCATGTTGCTTGTCGGTTCTGTTCATCGGCATGTCAGTCGGTCACGACCGCCTGCTCCTGCAGGTGCTGGGCCGCGGCCACCAGCCTCGGCCCGAGTTCCCGTTCAACCCGCGCGCGCCCGAGCCGCGCGCTGCGCCCGATACAGGCCAGCACGAGCGGCGTGTGATCCTGCACCACCAGAGGCACCGCGAGGATCGTCAGGTCCGGTTCCCATTCGCCGAGCGACATGCAGTAGCCGACGTTGTGTACCTGTGAAATGCCTTCGCTGATGCGGCGGCGCAGGCTCGGCCAGTCGCGGCCGGTCTTGCGTTCGATATTGCCGAGCAGGTAGAAGCGCTCGAGTTCCGGCAGCGCGGCCAGCAAGGCCCAGCCCATCGGCGACGAGGCGATGCGCAGCCGCGTGCCCGCATACAGCTTGAGGTCGACCGAGGCCGGCTTGCCCGCACACGTCTCCAGCACGATCACGTCGAGGCGGTCGCGCGTGCCGAGCATCACGTAGGTTTCGTTCGCGTTCGCGAAGGCCTGCATCTCGAGCCGCGCCAGCAATTGCACGTTCGAATGCGCGATCGCGGCATAGCCGAGCGACAGCACGGGCGCCGCCAGCCGATACTTGCGGCGCTGCGGCGAATAGTGAAGATAGCCGAGCGCGACGAGCGAGCGAGCCATCCGCGACACCGTCGGTGCGGGGATGCCCGTCTCGATCACGAGTTCCTGATTGCCGAGCCACGGCTCGTGCGGCGAAAACGCGGCGAGGATTGCCAGGCTGCGCGCGAGCGGAACGACCATCGCGCCGGACGCGGGGCTGCCTTCCGGACGCTCTCTGTCTCCGGTCGGCCCATCGTGCCAACCCGCGTTTTCCTGTCCTGACAGGGGCAGCGCTGCCCGGTTCGACTGCGGCGACATCGATTGCTCCGTTTGTCTCGATCTGGCTCTGGAAGCGGCCGTGAACTTGCGTGTACCGGTCGGTCAACGCGGTCCGCCACGCAGCGTGGCGGCGCGCGCGGCACGCGACCGTCCGATGGCTTCATTAGAGAAGCCAACCGGTAAACGCGTCAATTGTAGTTCCAATATGTTCCGTACTCTGAAAACATAAGTGGCCTCGAAATCGGCCGCCGGCAGTTCCTCTTCGTGGTTTTCCGCCAAATTCGAGACGGAACAAGCGCGGCGCGACGGATCAAAGTACGGAACGTTAGACGAATCCGGGAATGGCACGAAGACGCGGCGCGGCGGCGGTCCGCCGCCCGCCGCGCCGGGCCGCCACCGCCCGCGTTACGCGTCGCCCTTCAGCTCGATCAGGAGATCCTTCGCGGCGACGCGCTCGCCGGGCTTCACATGCACGGCCGCGATCTCGCAGTCGCGCTCGGCCGCGATGTGGGTTTCCATCTTCATCGCCTCGAGCGCGATCAGCGTCGTGCCGGCCATCACGCGCTGGCCCGGCTGTACGGCCACCGTCACCACCGACCCCGGCATCGGCGCGGCCACGTGCAGCGGGTTGCCCGGATCGGCGCGCTGCAGCCCGTGCCGCTCCTTGCCGGCCTGCACGACCGTCTTCTGCTCGACGAGCGCCGAGCGCGGCTGACCGTTCAGTTCGAACTGAACCTTTACGATGCCGTCCTGCGCATCGGCGTGCTGCCCTTGCAGCGACACGAGCAGCGTCTTGCCCGGCGAGATCTCGATCGCCACCTCCTCCTGCGGCTGCAGGCCGTACAGGAACGCCGGCGTCGGCACCACCGACGTGTCGCTGTACGCGCGCACGTGCGCGTAGTAGTCGACCGTCTGCTTCGGATACATCAGGTACGACGCCAATTGCCGGTCGTCGAGCGGCTGCTCGCAGGCTGCCTCGGCCTGCACGCGCACCGCGTCGAGATCGACTGGCGGAAGCTGGTCGCCAGGGCGATACGGCGCCGGCGGTTGGCTCTTCAGCACCTTGCGCGACAGCTCCACCGGGAAGCCGTCCGGCGGAAAACCGAGCTCGCCCTTGAACAGCGACACGACCGACTCCGGGAATGCGATGTCCTTGTTCTGGTTGCGCACGTCGTCCACGCTCAGGTCGTTCGCGACCATCATCAGCGCCATGTCGCCGACCACCTTCGACGTCGGCGTGACTTTCACGATGTCGCCGAACAGCCGGTTCACGTCCGCGTATGCGCGCGACACCTCGGTCCAGCGATGGTCGATGCCGAGCGAGCGTGCCTGCTCGCGCAGGTTCGTGTACTGGCCGCCCGGCATCTCGTGACGATAGACGTCGGCGGTGCCCGCGCGAATCTCCGATTCGAACGGCGCGTAATAGCGGCGCACGCCTTCCCAGTACATCGACGCTTCGTGCAGGCGATCGGCATCGAACCCCGGGTCGCGTTCGCTGCCCGCGAGCGCCGCCGCGATGCTCGACAGGTTCGGCTGCGACGTGAGGCCGCTCATCGCGTCGAGCGCGCCGTCCACCGCATCGCAACCCGCGCCGATCGCCGCGAGCACGGACGCCGCGGCAATCCCGCTCGTGTCGTGCGTATGGAAATGCACCGGCAGCCCGGTTTCTTCCTTGAGCGCCTTCACGAGCGTGGCGGCCGCCTGCGGACGGCAGATGCCGGCCATGTCCTTGATGCCGAGCACGTGCACGCCGGCCTGCTGCAACTCGCGCGCGATGCCGATGTAGTACTTGAGGTCGTATTTCGAGCGCGACGTGTCGAACAGGTCGCCGGTGTAGCAGATCGCGCCTTCGCACAGCATCCCGCTTTCGCCGACCGCATCGATCGCCACGCGCATGTTGCGCACCCAGTTCAGCGAGTCGAATACGCGGAACACGTCGACACCCGCGCTCGCGGCCTGCTGCACGAAGAAGCGCACGACGTTGTCCGCGTAGTTCGTGTAGCCGACCGCGTTCGAGCCGCGCAGCAGCATCTGGAACAGGATGTTCGGCACGCACTCGCGCAGTTGCGCGAGGCGCTCCCACGGGTCTTCCTTCAGGAAGCGCAGCGCGACGTCGAAGGTTGCGCCGCCCCAGCATTCCAGCGAGAACAGTTGCGACAGCTCGCGCGCGTAGAACGGCGCGATCGGCAGCATGTCGGCCGTACGCATGCGCGTCGCGAACAGCGACTGGTGCGCGTCGCGCATCGTCGTGTCGGTCAGCAGCACTTGCCTGCGCTCGAGCATCCATTGCGCAAATTTTTCCGGGCCGAGCTCGCGCAGGCGATCGCGCGTGCCGGCTGGAATCGCCACCGCCGTGTCGACCTTCGGCAGCACCGGTTTCGGCAACGGCAGCGCCGGCAGCGTGCGGCCGTTCATCTCCGCGTTGCCGTTCACGTTCAGCTCGCCGAGATAGCGCAGCAGCTTCGTTGCGCGGTCGCCGCGCTTCGCGAACGCGAGCAGTTCCGGCGTCCTGTCGATGAAGCGCGTCGTCACGTCGCCGGCGACGAACGCCGGATGATTGATCACGTTCTCGAGAAACTGCAGGTTCGACGTGACGCCGCGAATGCGGAATTCGCGCAGCGCGCGATCCATCCGATGAATCGATTCGGCTGCGGTCGGCGCCCACGTCGTGACCTTGACGAGCAGCGAATCGTAGTACGGCGTGATCACCGCGCCGCCGTACGCGGTGCCCGCGTCGAGCCGCACGCCAAAGCCCGCCGCGCTGCGGTAGGCGGTGAGCCGGCCGTAGTCGGGCAGAAAGTCGTTCTCCGGATCCTCGGTCGTGATCCGGCATTGCAGCGCATGGCCGTTCAGCGGGATGTCCTGCTGCGCCGGCACGCCGGCCGCGCGCTCGGCGAGCGTTCCGGCGCCGTTCACGACGTCTTCGGCAAGCCCGATCCGGCCGCCCTCCGTAATGCGGATTTGCGCCTTCACGATGTCGATCCCGGTGATCATTTCGGTCACCGTATGCTCGACCTGGATGCGCGGGTTCACCTCGATGAAATAGAACCGGCTCGTGTCGGCATCCATCAGGAATTCGACGGTGCCCGCATGCGTATAGCCGACCGCGCGCATCAGCCGCAGCGCCGCTTCGCAGAGCGCATGACGACCTTCGCGATCGAGATACGGCGCCGGCGCGCGTTCGACGACCTTCTGGTTGCGGCGCTGCACCGTGCAATCGCGCTCGTGCAGATGAACGACCGTGCCGTGCATATCGCCGAGCACCTGCACTTCGACGTGCCGTGCATTGCGCACGAGCTTCTCGACGTACACCTCGTCGTTGCCGAACGCGGCCAGCGCTTCGCGCCGCGCGACCGGCAGCAGCGTCTCGAGATCCTGTGCGTTTTCCAGCACGCGCATGCCGCGCCCGCCGCCGCCCCAGCTGGCCTTCAGCATCAGCGGATAGCCAACCTCCGCAGCCAGCGCCTTGCATGCGTCGAGATCGTCCGGCAGCGGCGCGGTGGCGGGCATCACCGGCACGCCGGCCGCCATCGCCGCATTGCGCGCGGCGACCTTGTTGCCGAGCGTGCGCATCACGTCGGGGGACGGGCCGATCCAGCGGATGCCCGCGTCGATCACGGCCTGCGCGAAATCGGGGTTCTCCGACAGGAAGCCATAGCCGGGATGGATCGCATCGACCTTGGCCTGGCGCGCGACGCGCAGGATGTCGTCGATATCGAGATACGCGGCGAGCGGCTTCTTGTCTTCGCCGATCAGGTAGCTTTCATCCGCCTTGAAGCGATGCAGCGCGAGGCGGTCTTCCTTCGAATACACCGCCACGGTGCGCATGTTTAGCTCGGCGGCGGCGCGCATCACGCGAATCGAGATCTCCGAGCGGTTCGCGATCAGGATGGACTGGATGGGGGTAGGCGTCACGGCAGCCATGGATTGTGAAGGGTTGAATGAGGTGCGCCGACGCGCCATCCACCGCCTGCCTGATTCACGGGGCGGCGACGGATCGTCGCGTCGGTCACGCGGCGTTGCTTTCGTCCCGGCTTTCGCCAGTCGACATCGTCGTCATATCGCCCGATAGCCGCTATCGACGACGCGACGACGAACAGCATCCAGCCGACCAACCGGGCAGACCAACAGGAGACCGGCCGGTCGGTCGTCGATCGGGACACGGGGGCCCGCGCCACGACGCGGGCCGCCACGATTTCAGTCGCGGTGCTCGAAAAGCGGCGCGTGGTCCATCCAGTCGTAACCCGCACCGGATCTCGCCCACGCCCAGTTCACATCGCGGGGCCGGTCGCCGGGCTGCGCCGTCGTTGTTCGAAGGCGTTCCCCCGCTCCCTCGAGCCCGAGCCTGCGCGCATCGTCTTGCGGTAGCCATTTCGCTTTTGATAGCCAGTCATTGCATCACCTTGCGTGTATAGAAGCTTGTCGCTCTTCGGCCCGGCCCGTCTGGCTCGCGGAGATACCTGCGTGGCCGGCGGGCGCCCCATGCGTCGAGGTTCAATCATGCAAAAAGCAGGCCACATCGGATCTCGACCGCACGGCCCCGACGCGCGTGGAGATCGTTCAAAGGCGGTTTCAAAATTCGTTCAATTCTGAAATCGAGTTCTGATTTTGAAATTGCGACGGCGCACACCGCGCCTTATTGCGCGTCGCGAATCATGTTGCGGGCAATCACGATCTGCTGGATCTGGGTCGTGCCTTCATAGATCCGGAACAGGCGCACGTCGCGATAGAAACGCTCGATTGCATATTCGGCCATGTAGCCGGCACCGCCGAAAATCTGCACCGCGCGATCGGCCACGCGGCCGCACATCTCGGACGCGAACAGCTTCGCGCACGATGCCTCGGTGCTGACTGGCAGCTTGTCGTCGCGCCGGCGCGCGGCGTCCAGCACCATGCAGCGCGCCGCATAGATCTCGGCCTTGCTGTCGGCCAGCATCGCCTGCACGAGCTGGAAATCGGCGATGGGCTTGCCGAACTGCTTGCGCTCCATCGCGTACGACAACGCCATCGACAGCATCCGCTCAGCCACAGCCACGCAGACGGCCGCGATATGGATACGCCCCTTGTCGAGCACCTTCATCGCCGTCTTGAAACCTTGCCCTTCCTTGCCGCCGATCAGGTTCGCGGCCGGCACGCGCACGTTGTCGAAAATCACGTCGCAGGTATGGGCGCCTTTCTGTCCCATCTTCTTGTCGCGCTTGCCGAAGCTGATGCCGGGCGACTTCGCATCGACGATGAACGCCGAAATGCCGCCCGCGCCCTTGTCTTCCGGGTTGGTGCGCGCCATCAACGTGAAGATGCCTGCATGCGGCGCGTTCGTGATGAAGCGCTTGGTGCCGTTCACGACGTAGTCGTCGCCGTCGCGGATCGCGGTGGTGCGCAGCGACGCCGCGTCGGAGCCGGCTTCCGGTTCGGTCAGCGCGAAGGACGCAATCAGCTCGCCGGTCGCGAGGCGCGGCAGGTACTTCTCCTGTTGTTCGGGCGTGCCGTCGAACAGGATCCCTTGCGAGCCAATGCCCACGGTCGTGCCCAACAGCGAGCGGAAGACCGGAGAAGCCTGGCACAGCTCGAACACCGCCAGCACCTCCTCCTCCATCGTCAGTTCCAGACCGCCGAAGCGCTCCGGAATCGTGAGGCCGAACAGGCCCAGCGCCCTCATGTCGGCGACGATGTCGTCGGAAATCTCGTCGGTTTCGGCCACGAGTTCCTCGTTGGGCACGAGCCGCTCGCGCACGAACCGGGCGATGGAGTCGAGCAGGCCGTTGAGCGTTTCTTGATCGCGAATCATGTCGGTGGGCCTGAAAAAAGATGAGAAAGACGACGAGATGCTGCGCCGGCGGCCGGCCCGAAACAATTGCACGGCCAAAAACGTTCCGAAGAATGAAACGGCGCCGGCACGGCCGACATTGGGCCGGCGCGCACCGCGGCCCGGACGCCTGCCAAGGTACGGAACAATCTGCGCCGATCCGTTGACCCGACAACCACGCGGCTCCATCGTGAGCACTCGAATCCACTGCCGTCACGTTTGCCATGCCGCTCCAGCCCGATCATCTGCTGTCCCGTCCGTTCCCGCCCATCGAGCATGCGTACTCGCTGCGCGATACGCAGCTCTACGCACTCGGCGTGGGCCTCGGCGCCGATCCGCTCGACGCGGGGCAACTGCGTTACGTCTACGAAGGCCGCGCCGGCACGTCGCTGCGCGCGCTGCCGACCATGGCGAACGTGCTCGCCTATCCCGGTTTCTGGGCACGCGAGCCGGACACCGGCATCACCTGGCAAAAGATCCTGCATGCGGAACAGGAAATCCGGATTCACGCGCCATTGCCGGCCAGCGGCCGCGTCACGGGCACGACGCGCATCACCGGGCTGTGGGACAAGGGCGAAAACAAGGGCGCGTTCCTGCAGCAGACGCGCGAGATCGCCAATGCCGACACGGGCCACCTGCTGGCGACCGTCGTGCAACTGAGCCTGTTGCGCGGCGACGGCGGCTTCGGCGACGGCGGCAGCACCACGCCGCTGCCGGTGCCGCATGCGATGCCCGACGGCGAGCCCGATCACGTCTGCGAGCTGACCACGCCCGCGCAACTGGCGCTGATCTACCGCCTGAGCGGCGACCTGAATCCGTTGCATGCCGACCCGGCGGTGGCCGCCGCGGCCGGTTTCGCGCGCCCCATCCTGCACGGCATGGCGCTGATGGGCGTGGCCGCGCACGCGGTGCTGCGCACGGTACTGGCCTACGACGACACGCGCTTCGCGGGCATGCGCGTGCGCTTCACCGCGCCAGCCTGGCCCGGCGACACGCTGCGTACCGAGATGTGGGTGCGCGGCGACACGGTTTCACTGCGCGTCACGGCCGTGGAGCGCAACGTGGTGGTTTTGACCAACGCGCGGGTCGACCTGCGCTGATACGCAATTCTTCAGGAGACAGTCATGGATCTGGGTTTGACCGGCAAGGTCGCCATCGTCACCGGCTCGGCGCGCGGCCTCGGCGCCGCCACCGCGCGCCGGCTCGCGCAGGAAGGCGCGAGCGTCGTCGTTACCGACATCAATGCCGAGCTGGCACAAGCCACCACCCGAGCGCTGCAGGACGAAGGGCTCGCCGCGCACTGCATCGTCGGCGACATCACGTGCGCGGCCGACGTGCAGCGCCTCGTCGATGAAACGGTCGCGCATTTCGGCGGTGTGCACATCCTCGTGAACAACGCCGGCGCGCCGCGCGACAAGTACCTCGTGAAGATGAGCGAGGACGACTGGGACTTCGTGATGAACGTCATGCTCAAGGGCGCGTTCCTGGCCGCGAAAGCGGTCATGCCGCACTTCATCGAGCAGGGCTGGGGCCGGCTCATCAACATCAGCTCGCGCGCGTACCTCGGCAACCCGACGCAGGCCAACTACTCCGCCGCCAAGGCCGGCCTGATCGGCATGGCCAAGGCGCTATCGATGGAGGAAGGCCGCTACGGGATCACCGCGAACTGCGTCGCGCCGGGCTTCATGGAAACGGAAATGGTGCAGGCGCTGCCGACCTACGAAACGATCAAGGAGCGTGCGGTGGCCGCGCAGCCGATCAAGCGCGTCGGGCGCCCGGACGACATCGCCGACGCGGTGGCGTTCCTCGCCAGCGAGCGTGCCGGCTTCATCAGCGGCGAAGTGCTGCACGTGACCGGCGGACGCTACGGCTGATCCGGCGGCGGCAGCGCAACAACCCAGGCCGCCGGCGCGTGACACGCGCGCGACGGTGGCCGATTATTGACGACATTCAAAGGCATTCCAAATGAAACGAGCAGCCATCGTCTCTCCGCTGCGCACCCCGGTGGGCGCGTTCGGCGGAACGTTGAAGGGCGTTCCCGTCGAGGAACTCGGCGCCACCGTCGCGCGCGCCATCGTCGAGCGTACCGGGCTCGACCCGGCGCGCCTCGACGACGTCGTGTTCGCGCAAAGCTATGCGAGCGGCGAGACGCCGTGTACGGGGCGCTGGGTCGCGCTGCAAGCGGGCTTCCCGATCGAAGTGGCCGGCATGCAGCTGGACCGGCGCTGCGGCGGCGGTGTGCAGGCGCTAGCCACCGCGGCGATGATGGTGCAGACAGGCGCGGCCGACGTGGTGATGGCCGGCGGCGTCGAAAGCATGAGCAACGTCGAGTTCTATACGACCGACATGCGCTGGGGCAAGCGTGCCGGTTCGGTCACGATGCACGACCGGCTCGACCGCGGCCGCGAGCGCTCGCAGCCGGAAAGCCGCTTCGGCCGCATCAGCGGCATGATCGAGACGGCCGAGACGCTGGCGCGCGAATACGACATCACGCGCGAAGCGTCCGACCGGTTCGCCGCGCGCAGCCACCGGCGCGCCGCGGCCGCGCAGCAGGCCGGCCATTTCGACGCCGAGATCGTTCCCGTGTCGGTGCCGCAGCGCAAGGGCGACGCGCTGATCGTCGCGCAGGACGAAGGCGTGCGCGGCGACACGACGCCCGAGAGCCTCGCCAAACTGCGCACCATCATGAAGGACGGCGTCGTCACGGCCGGCAACGCGTGTCAGCAGAACGACGCGGCCGCCGCCTGCCTGATCGTCGCCGAGGACAAGCTCGACGAACTCGGCCTCACGCCGCTCGGCTGGCTGGTCGGCTGGGCCGCTGCGGGCTGCGATCCGGCGCGCATGGGTATCGGTCCCGTGCCTGCCGTGCAGAAGGTGCTGGCACGCACGGGCCTGCGCTTCGACCAGATGGACCTGATCGAGCTCAACGAAGCGTTCGCGTGCCAGGCGCTCGCCTGCGTCAAGGGCTGGGGCAGCTCGATGGACGCGCTCGAGGACAAGCTCAACGTGAACGGCTCCGGCATCTCGCTCGGTCACCCAGTGGGCGCGACGGGCGTGCGCATCATGAGCACGCTGCTGCACGAGATGCAGCGCCGCAAGGTCCGCTACGGCCTCGAAACGATGTGCATCGGCGGCGGTCAGGGCATCGCGATGATCGTCGAGCGCGCCTGAGCAAGGAGACCGATCATGACTGACCATGAATCCGCCCGCGCGTGGCAACCCGGCCAGCGCGAGTTGCAGAACGCCGGCATCGTGACGCTGATGCGCGCGCTCGGCGTGCCGTCGTATGAAGAACTGATGCGCGTGTCGATCGACGAGCCCGAGCGCTACTGGCAGACCGTGATGCGCGAATGCGCGATCGCGTGGGACGTGCCGCCTACGGGCTACGTCGACCTGTCGCGCGGCCCGCAGTTTCCGAGGTGGTTCCCCGGCGGCAAGCTCAACTGGGTCAACACCATCTACGGCTGGGCGCGCCACCCCGCCACCGCGCAACAGAAGGCCGTGGTGGCCGAGCGCGAGGACGGCAGCGTGAGCGAGCTGACCTATGCGGAACTCGAACGGCGCGTGCGCGATTTTGCGGCGGGGCTCGCGCAGCGCGGCGTCAAACAGGGCGACCGCATCGGCCTGCTGATGGAGAACGGCATCGAGGCGACCGTCTCGCTGCTCGCGATCGTGCATCTCGGTGCGCTCGTCGTGCCGCTGTTCAGCGGCTTCGGCGTCGATGCGATCGTCGCGCGCCTGTCGGCTGCGGAAGCGCGCATCGTGATCGCGTCGACCGGCTTCTCGCGCCGCACCAAGCGCGTGGACGTCCAGGGCGCGTTGCGCGATGCGTGGCGCCAGTTGCCGCTGCTCGAACACGTGATCTGGAAGCGCGGCGAAGGCGACACCGCGCAGGACGCGCGCGACCTCGACTGGCAGGAAACGGCTCGCGCCGCGGCGGACCACGCAATCGAGCCGGTGTCGGTCACGCCCGACACGCCGTTCATGGTGATCTATACGTCGGGCACCACCGGCAAGCCGAAGGGCGTGGTCCATACGCACGGCAGCTTCCCGATCAAGATCGCTCACGATTCGCTCGTACATTTCGACGTGCATCCCGGCGACGTCTACTGCTGGCCCGCCGACATGGGCTGGATCGCCGGCACGCTGGTACTCGGTTGCGCGCTGCTGCGCGGCTCGACGCTGGTGTGCTACGACGGCGCGCCGGACTACCCCGACTGGTCGCGCATGTCGCGCGTGGTGGAACGTCACCGCGTCACGCACTTCGGCTCGGCGCCGACGCTGATCCGCGGCATGGCCAGCCACGAAGGGCTGGCGCTCGCGGGCGACCGCTCGACCGTGCGCTTGCTGATCACGGCCGGCGAAGGCATCGCACCCGAACATTTCAACTGGTTCCTGCAGCGCTTCGGCGACGGCACTGCACCTGTCATCAACTACACCGGCGGCACCGAGGCGTCGGGCGCGCTGCTCGCGAGCGTACCGATCCGGCCGATTCCGCCGAGCGGCTTCAATACCGTATCGCCCGGCGTGGCCGCCGACGTGGTGAATGCCGACGGCGTCAGCGTGACCGGCGAGGTCGGCGAGCTGGCGATCCGCGCGCCGTTCGTCGGCATGACGCAGTCGTTCTGGCGCGACGACGAACGCTATCTGGAAACCTACTGGCACACCATTCCGGGCATCTGGGTGCACGGCGACCTGGCGCTGCGCACGCGCGACGGCAACTACTTCATGATGGGCCGCTCCGACGACACGCTGAAGGTCGCCGGCAAGCGCCTCGGGCCCGCCGAGGTCGAGGAAGTCGTGCTGGAGCTGCCGGACGTGGCGGAGGCGGCTGCGATCGGCGTGGCCGATGCGGACAAGGGGCAGAAGCTCGTCGTGTTCGTCGTGCCGAAGCCCGACGCCGCGATCGCCGGCGCCGATCTGGAGGCGCTCGTGTCGGGCCACGTCGACAAGCGCCTGGGCCGCCCGTTCCGGCCCGGCCGCGTGCACGTGGTCGCGCAACTGCCGAAGACGCGCAGCTCTAAGATCATGCGGCGCGTGATCCGCAGCGTGTACTGCGGGCAGCCGCCGGGCGATCTGTCGTCGCTCGACAATCCCGGTGCGCTCGACGAAGTGCGCACGGCCGCGACCTCCGCCTGACCCTACCGCAAACGAAACATGAAAGTACTCGAAGGCATCAAGGTCCTCGATTTCGGACGCTTCATCGCCGGGCCGTTCTGCTCGGCGCTGCTCGCCGACTACGGCGCGGACGTGATCCGCATCGACCGCGTCGGCGGCGGCGAGGATCGCTTCATCGTGCCCGTGACCGAACACGGCGAGGGCGCGCTGTTTCTGCAGGTCAACCGCAACAAGCGCTCGATGACGCTCGATCTCGACAGCCCGGAAGGGCGCGAGATCGTGCGCCGGCTGGTCGTCGATGCCGACGTGGTGATCGCGAACATGCCGCCTCGCACGCTGCAGCATCTCGGACTCGACTACGAGAGCTTGCGCGCGATCAAGCCCGACGTCATTCTCGTCGCGTCCAATGCGTTCGGCAACAGCGAAGCCGTGCGCGATCGGGTCGGCTTCGACGGCGTCGGCCAGGCGCTCAGCGGCGCCGTGTATATGGCCGGCACGCCCGACCGGCCGCAAAAGGCGATGGTGCCGGTGGTCGACTTCGCGACGGCGTTTTCCTGCGCGCTCGGCGTGGTGCTGGCGCTCTACGAACGCCAGCGCAGCGGCATGGGCCAGGAAGTCAGCGCGTCGCTGCTGTGTACGGGCCTGAACATGGCCAGCGGCGCACTGATCGAGGAAGCGCTGCTCGGCCTCGATCGTCAGGCCACGCTGAACCGCGCGTCCGGCTATGCGCCGTCCGACATCTTCAAGGCCACGGACGGCTGGTTCATCACGCAGGTCATCGGCCGACCGATGTTCAAGCGCTGGACGCAGCTCGTGGGGCGGCCTGAACTGCTCGACGATCCGCGCTTCGCCAACGATACGCTGCGCGGCGAGAACGGCGCGTTCCTCAGCGACATCATGAGCGAATGGTGCGCCGACAAGACGCTCGCCGACGCGCTGGCCGCGCTCGAGGCGGCGCGGATCCCGGCCAGTCCGGTCAATTCGCCGCGCCAGGCGCTCGAGGACGAAACCATCAAGGCCGCCGACGTGATTCGCTGGATGGACTATCCTGGCGCGCCGAAACCGGTGCCGATCTTCGCGACGCCGGTTTCGCTGTCGCGCACGCCGCCTGAAATCCATACGCGGCCTCCGCTGACCGGCGAACACACCGACGAAATCCTCGCCGGCATCGGCTTCGACGCACGGACAGTGGCCGAGCTGCGATCGCGCAAGATCGTCTGACCGGATCGACTGCATCGTCGCGCGCACCGCTGCCCGGTGCGCGCGGATCGGTGCCGACTCGCTGCACGCAAGCCAGTTCGCGGCCTGCGCGGCCGCCCGGCGCGCACGCGCCGGCGCTTCCCCCTCTTCGCGCCCGTTTCCCGGTTCCCGCGCGCCGGCCGATATCGGCATTTCGCCGCTTACCCGCCCATCGAATTTCAACTATATTCGTCAGTCACACTTGACAATCGCATCATGGATCCGTCCCAGCTCCCTTCCCTCGTCTGGTTCGTGCACATCGCGCACCATCTGAGCTTCACCAAGGCCGCCGCGGAAATGGGCGTGTCGCGCGCCGCGCTTTCGCAGAACCTGAAAGCGCTCGAGCGGCAGTTGAACGTGAAGCTGCTGTACCGCACCACGCGCGACATGTCGCTGACTGAAGACGGCCAACGGCTGTACGACACGTTGCGCCCCGCTTTCGACTCGATCGAAGCGGCGATCCGCAACCTGCACGAAGTCCGCCACGCCCCGTCCGGGCTGCTGCGCATCAACACGTCGCGCGTGGCCGCGCGCAAGCTGCTCGAACCGCACCTGGGCGAATTCATGGCGCGCTATCCGTTGCTGCGCGTGGAGCTCGTGATGGACGACGGGCTGTCGAATATCATCGCCCACGGTTACGACGCGGGCATCCGGCTCGGCGAGAGCCTGGCCGAGCACATGGTGGCCGTGCCGATCACGCCGATGCTCGAGATGGTCGTAGCCGGCTCGCCCGACTACTTCGCGCGTCACGGCACGCCGGCGACGCCCGCCGATCTGATCCGGCACAACTGCCTCTGCTATCGCCATACGACGAGCGGCGCGATCTATCGCTGGGAATTCACGTCGCCCGAGATCGAAGGGCATGCGTTCGAGGTCGAGCCGCAAGGCACCACGATCACGAACGACGACGACGGGATGATACGCGCGGCACTGCAAGGCATCGGCCTGATCCAGCACCAGGACATCGCGCTGCGCGAGCATCTCGATGCCGGCACGCTGGTGCGTGTGCTCGCGCCGTGGTGCAAGCCGTTTCCCGGTTACTACCTGTACACGCCGTCGCGCGAGCAGATGCCGGCGAAGGTGCGCGCGCTGATGGATTTCCTCGTCGAGAAACGCGAACAGCTCACAGCGGACGCGGCCACGCGAACGGCCGCGCCTGCCGCTTCCGTCGCGTCAGCGCCGCCGCGCAAGCGGCGCGCGAAACGTCCCTGAGCGCGTGCGTCCCGCGCGGCCGGCCGCCGCTCAACGGCGCTCGCCCTGCGCGAAAGCGTGCACCGACGCCACCAGCGACGGCGATTCGGTCCGGTAACGGTATTGCATCCACCGCTCCATCGACAGCCCGTCGTTGAGCGGCATCTCCAGCGCGCGGCGCGTCATCTGTTTCATCGCCGCGAGCGCATCGGCGTCGGTTCGCGCGATCTCGCGCGCGAGCGCCATCGTCTCGGCGTCGAGGGCGTCACCGCTGACCGCGAGCGCCGCGAGCCCGATCCGCTCAGCCTCGCGGCCCGTCATGCGTCGGCCCGTGATGAGGTAGTACATCGCGCGCGGCAGCCCGATCTTGCGCGGCAGCCGCTGCGAGCCGCCGCCGCTCGGCAGCAGATTGCGCTGCAGATGTGCGTCGCCCAGCTCCGCGTTTTCGTCGACGATCACGATGTCGGACGCCAGCGCCAGCTCGAACCCGCCTGCGACTGCATAACCGTTGACCGACGCGATCACGATCTGCCGCGACGCCTCTATCAACGCGAACGTGTCCTGCATCAGGTCTTGATGCCGCATATGCGCGGCCGGATCGGCGAGCACGCCGCTCGCGAGCCACTTCAGGTCGTTGCCCGCGCAGAACGCGCGGCCGCTACCGCGAATCACGATCACGCGGATATCGCGGCCCGGATCGCCTGCCGTGCGCACGGCGTCGTTCAACGCCGCGAGCGTCGCGCCGTCGAGCGCATTCATCCGCTCGGGGCGATTCAGCGTGACGACGCGGATGCCAGGCGTCGAGTCATCTGTCAGCAACGTGTTCGTCATCTTGTCCCCAGGGTTCGGGCGAGCCGAATTGCGTCGACCGGCGCCGCGCGATCGTTTTGCACGATCGCGACATCGCGTCCACCGTTACATCGCATAGGACTCGCTCGCAGGCACCGGACGTCGCGCGATCGCGGGTGCCCCATCGTATGGTGTATGCAGTACTTCCGGCATCGGCGACGTGTCGGCCTCGCGCACGACGAAATTCGAAATCATCGCGACGAGTTGCTTGCTCTGATCGTCGAGCGACTGCGCCGCGGCGGCGACTTCCTCGACATACGCGGCATTATGCTGCGTCGCCCGGTCCATCTCCGACACGGCCTGGTTGACCTGATCGATGCCGTGCCCCTGCTCCGCCGAGGCCGCTGCGACTTCTTCCATCAAGGCCGTCACACGCGAGATCGCGTGCATGATCTCGGCCATCGACGTGCCCGCGGCGTTCACGAGCTCCACGCCGCCCCTGACGCGTCCGACGGATTCGTGTATCAATTCCCGAATTTCCTTCGATGCCGACGACGAACGCTGAGCGAGCGAACGCACCTCCGACGCGACGACGGCGAAACCGCGCCCCTGCTCGCCTGCACGCGCCGCTTCGACGGCGGCGTTGAGCGCGAGGATGTTGGTCTGGAACGCGATGCTTTCGATGATGCCGACAATTTCGGCGATCCTGCCGGAACTCGCATCGATACTGCCCATCGCCTCGACGACCTGCGAGACCACGCCGTTGCAACGCTCGGCCGACTGCACGGCCTGCACGGCGACTTCCAGCGCCTGCCGAACGTTGTCGGTGTTCTGGCCGACTCGCGACGAGAGTTCCGCCATGCTCGCCGCAGTCTCCTGCAGCGAAGCAGCCTGCATCTCGGTGCGGCGCGACAGATCGAGATCGCCGGCCGAGATCTGCGCGGCCGCCGATGCAATCGAATCCGCGCTCGCCTTGATGCCGTCGATGGCGCCGGACAGATTCGCCTGCATCCGTTTCATCGAATAGAGCAGGCTACCGCAATCGTTCGGCGCGGTCGCGATGACGGCCGTGAAATCGTTGGCCGCGATTCTCCCGGCAATCTCGACCGCATCGGCAGGCTCGCCGCCTATGGTGCGGGCGATGCCGCGATTGAGCACCACGACGATGCCGCTCATCACCAGCGCGATCAGCGCAAAGAGGCCGAAGCTTTGCAGCAGGCTTGCCTGAAACGCGCTGTCGATGTCGTCGACGAACAGACTCGTATTGATGATCCAGTCCCATGGACGGTACGTATCGACATACGCGATTCGCGCAGCGTCGGTCGTCACCCCGGGCGTTTCCTTCGGATAGTCGAAGCGCTGGAACCCGCTGCCGGCTCGCGCGGCCAGTTCGACCTGCTGCTTGACGATGGCAGCAGTCTTCGGATTCAGTTCGCTCAACGGCTTGTTCTGGATCGATGCATCGAACGGGTACATCAACACCACGCCCTTCGAGTTCACAATCGAGAAATAACCGCTACCCGCTTCGCCGTAACGGATGCCGCGAATCACGTCCATCGCCAGCCGTTGCGCTTGTTCGGCGCTCAGCTCGCCCGCATCGACCCGCTTCGCATAGAACTCGGCCGTGGCAAGTGCGATCTGGACGGCATGCACAAGATCGGACTTGCGCTCCTCGAGACGCATCTCGCGATTCCGGTACGCGTCCGTGACCGACAGCAGAATCAGACAGAACAGGCTCAGAACCAACGGCAAGCCGAGCCGCTGCTTGAATGACAATTTCATTGTGGTGGCATCTCCTCGTTGTTATGGCTATGCAGCTCGATCGGGCACGCTTGAACGTCTCGTGCAGCGCATGGGTTTGCGTCGCGGTTGCCCTGCATTAAAGGCCCGTCGCGCGGTGATCCGCAATACGGCGCGCACGTTGTTCCGTGGGTTGGAAGCGCGCGTGTCGCGCGGCATCACGGCTTGCACTTTCGAAGGAAGAAACAACGCGTCGGAAAAACCGCGGAAACGGCGTGTGACATGGTTGAATGGGCGATCGACCGGCGCGCAGCCACGCTGCCGGCGTGCGGTTCAGCGTGCTCCGTCGTGCAACCCACTCCGAGGACAATCACCATGCCGTTGCTGCATACCATTCGCTCGCGGATCGGCCATGCGGAAGTCGTGCAGATCGTCGAGATGGACATCAGCGGGATTCTCGGCGCACTGCTGCCCGAGGCCACGCCCGACGTGATGAAGTCGATTCCGTGGATGAAGCCGCCCTACGTGGACGAAGCACACCGCATGCGTGCCGTCAGCCAGTGCTTCATCGTGCGGATCGGCCAGCGCATCCTGGTGATCGACACCTGCGTCGGCAACGACAAGAACATCGCCGGTTTCGACGCGTTCGCCGATCTGCGGCTCGACTTCCTGGCTACGCTCAAGCAGGCCGGCATCGATCGCCAGGCCGTGACCGACGTGCTGTGCACGCACCTGCATTTCGATCATGTCGGCTGGAACACATACAAGCAGGACGGCCGCTGGCTGCCCACCTTTCCCAACGCGAATTACCACTTCGGCAAGGCGGAATACGCGTTCGCGCAACAGGGCGACGCGAACGACGCGATGTACGACGCGCAGAACATTTCGTTTCACGAATCGGTGCAGCCCGTCGTCGACGCGGGGCTCGCGAACTTCATCGATCGCGATACCGATCTCGGCGACGGCATCTCGGTGTTCGCCACGCCTGGGCACACGATCGGTCATATCGCCGTCGCGATCGATGCGGGTACCGAGCGGTTCATCATCGCCGGCGACGCGATGCATCACCCGGTCCAGATCGCGCGGCCCGAGATGGCGCTGGTGCTGGACTACGACCACGCGCAATCGGCGACCACGCGGCATACGCTGCTGTCGCGCCTCGGTGGAAGCGCCACGCTGTTTACCTGCACGCATTTCTGCTCGCCGTCGTTCGGGCTGGTCAGCCAGGACGCCGACGGCAACTACGTGTTCACCGGCGTACCGAAGTAAACCCCTTACTTGCACGAATCCATGCTCAGTCTCGTTTCCCGGCTCGATGCGCTGAACGTCAACCCCGGCCGCCTGTTCATCGACGGCCAATGGCTCGACTGGCCCGATGCGCGTTTCGACCAGATCAATCCCTGCACGAACGAAGTCATGACGAGCTTCGCCGAGGCCGGCACGCGCGGTGTCGCGCTCGCGGTGGCAGCGGCACGCAAGGCGTTCGACGAAGGCCCGTGGCCGCGCATGCGCGCGCAGGAACGCAAGCGCCTGCTGCAACCCATCGTCGAGCGGCTCTATGCGGCCGAGGACGAAATCGCCCGATTGCAGACGCTCGACAACGGCATTCCGTACACGTTCAGCCGCAACTCGCGCGTGTCGGCAAAAGCCGCCGCCGACATCTTCGACCATTTCCTCGGCTGGATCGACAAGATCAACGGCGACACGCTGCCGATCTTCTCCGCCGCGTCGAACATGCAGTACATGACGTTTCGCGACCCGGTCGGCGTCGTCGCGGCGATCCTGCCGTACAACGGCCCCGTGATGACGTTCGCGATGAAGGTGGCGCCGGCGCTGGCCTGCGGCTGTACCGTCGTCGTGAAGCCGTCGGAACTCACCAACCTCGCCGTGAGCCGGCTCGCGCAGATCCTGGCCGACAGCGATCTGCCGCCCGGCGTCTTCAACCTCGTGACCGGCGCCACCGAAACGGGCACCGCGCTCACGTCCCATCCCGGGATCGACAAGGTGACATTCACCGGCAGCCCGCTCGTCGGCGAACGCATTACGGTAGCGAGCGCGCCGACTATGAAGCGCCTGTCGCTGGAACTCGGCGGCAAGAGTGCGGCGCTGGTCTTTCCCGACACGCGCAGCGTGCCGGCCACGGCGCAGGCGCTCATGGGGCTGTGTTCCACCTTCCTGTCGGGGCAGGTCTGCACCACGCCGTCGCGCGCGATCGTGCATCGGTCAATCATGGACGAGTTTCTGCATCACGCGCAGGCGCAACTCGCGAAGGTGCGGTTCGGCGATCCGTTCGACGCCATCACCACGTCCGCGCCGATGATCTCCCGGCGTCACCAGTCGCGCGTGCTCGAATACGTCGAAACCGGCCGTGCGCAAGGCGCGACGCTGCTGGCGGGCGGCGGTGTGCCGGGCGGCGCGCTCGGCATCGGCAACTGGGTAGAGCCGGCGCTCTTTGCAAACGTGCGCAACGACATGCGGATTGCGCAAGAGGAAATCTTCGGCCCCGTGCTGTCTGTGATTCCTTTCGATACGGAAGAAGAAGCGATACGCATCGCGAACGGCAGCGAATACGGCCTGGCCGGCTGCGTATATACGACGGACGTCAGCCGTGCCTTTCGCGTCGCTCGCGCGGTCAAGAGCGGCGCGATCGGCGTCAACGGCTTCGCCAGCATTCCGAACGCGCCGTTCGGCGGCATCAAGCGCTCGGGCGTCGGCCGCGAAGGCGGCTGGTCGACGATCGAGGCGTTCACCGAACTGAAGACCATCAATTTCAATCTGGATGCCTGACCCATGAGCGAAACCTTCGACTACGTGGTCGTCGGCGCCGGCAGCGGCGGCAGCGTCGTGGCCGCGCGGCTCGCCGAAGCCGGCCATACCGTGTGCGTGCTGGAAGCCGGCCCGCCCGATACCAACCCGTTCATCCACATTCCGGCCGGCTACATCAAGAACCTCTTCAACGACCGGCTCGTGTGGCGCTTTCGCAGCGAGCCGATCGCTGGCACTGCTGGGCGCACGATCGAACTGACGCAGGGCAAGGTCGTGGGCGGATCGGGTTCGATCAACGGCATGGTCTACAACCGCGGGCAACATGCCGACTTCGACGGCTGGGCCGCGCTCGGCAATCCGGGCTGGTCCTACGACGACGTGTTGCCCTACTTCAAGAAGGCCGAGACGCGTATCGGGCCCGGTGACGACCGCTACCGCGGCCGCAGCGGGCCGCTGATCGTCACCGACCCGATCATGCCGGCGCTGCTGTGCGAGCTGTTCGTCGAAGCGGTCAAGAGCTTCGGCTATCCGTACGTGGCCGACTCGAACGCCGAAGCGCAGGACGGCGTCGGGCCGTGGCATTTCATGATCGACACGCGCGGCCGCTTGCCGCGACGCTGGAGCGCCGCACGGGCGTACTTGCATCCGGCCATCAGAAGCGGACGCGTGGCGCTACGGACCGACAGCCCCGCCACCAGCGTGCTGCTGGACGGCCGGCGCGCGACCGGCGTGCGATACCGGGCGGGTGGCATCGGCGCCCCGGAGCGCGAGGTGCGCGCCAGTCGCGAGGTGATCGTCTCGGCGGGCGCGCTGAACACGCCACGCCTGCTGCAGATCTCCGGCATCGGCGACGATGCGCATCTGCGCACCATCGGCGTGCAGACGCAGATCGATCTGCCCGGCGTCGGCGCGAACCTGGTCGATCACTTCAACCTGCGCGTGGCCGTCAAGGTCAAGGACGTCCCCACCCTCAACGAGCGCGGGCGCGGCCTGCCGCTGGCCCGCGAGATCGCGCGCTACTTCCTCGGCCGGCCGAGCATCCTGAGCATGGGCCCGGTGCCGATGCGCTTTTTCTTCCGCTCGGAGCCGTCGTTGGCGCGCCCCGACCTGCAGGTATCGTTCACGCCCGGCAGCTATCAGGAAGGTCTGCCCGGCCTGCTCGATCGCTACCCGGGCATGACGCTGGGCGGCCACAAGCAGCGGCCCGACAGCCGCGGCTGGGTCAAGGCGCGCTCCCCAAACATCGACGTGCTACCCGAGGTGCAGCCGAACTACCTGACCGACGAATCGGACCAGCGTGCGATGGTGGCCGTCGTCAAGATGGCGCGCGCCGTGCTACAGGCCAGGCCGTTCGCGCCGTACTACGTCGACGAGATGTTCCCCGGCAAGGACGTCCGGACCGACGACGAGATCCTCGCGTTCGCGCGCCAGCGCGGCGGCACCGTCTATCACCACAACGGCACCGCGCGTATGGGGCCCGACAGCGATCCGATGGCGGTGGTCGATGCGCGGCTGCGCGTGCGCGGCGTGCAGGGGCTGCGCATCGCCGACGCGTCCGTGATGCCGTTGCCGATCTCCGGTGCGACCAATGCGGCGACGATCATGATCGGCGAGAAGGCCGCCGCGATGCTGGTCGAGGATGCGAAGGCGGACAGCGTCCCGAGCGCGCGGTTGTTCGATACCGCTTGATTGCGGCAGGCGCCCGGCAAGCTCGGGCATCTGCGCGACGTGCCGATCTCACCGCCCGTCGAAACGGGCGTCGAACGATTTCGGCTAACGTGTGGGGGGGCACCGGAGGAACGACGCTGCGCGGCCCCACCCGATCGATACGTCCGTGATCGTCGCCACCATTTCGGCAGCGTCCGATCGCGGACTTCTCCACTACGCGATCGCGTCCTTCACGGTCGACGCCGACGACCACCGGACGACCTGCTCGAGCCCGTGTCGGCACAGGAGCTCGCTCTCGTTGAAATAAACGAACGGTTTGGCGCCCGTCTCCATGCCGGTCTGCATCGATTCGATGTTGCCGAGATCCTCGAGCATGCCGTCGGAGATGTGCGACGTGAAATGCTCGAGCTGCAGGCGCTCGCGCACGCTCTTCGGTTTCTTGTTGTAGAAGCGCGCCTCCCAGATCGTCGTATTCACCGACGTCGGCCAGAATTCATGTGTCCAGAACTGGTTCGCCGAGACCTGCAGATGCCAGTTGGGAAAGAACCAGTTCACGTCCTGCGACCAGTTCGGATGCCGATCGGGGTTCACGCCGCGATGCTCCGTGAGCGGATTGGCCTGCGCGACGTTGCGCGTGCCGGTCACCGTTTCGCCCGCCGAAAACAGCCAGCGCGCTACCTTCGCCTTCTCCGGCACCGCGACGTTCTGGTTCAGCCAAAGCGAGAACGAGCGATGGGCGCCGCGCAGGTTCGCGCTCAGGGGCCGCCCGAACGGATTCTCCCTGCCGGTGTAGATGGGCGCGAACGTCTTCGGGTGGATCGACGCGATGTGATACACCTCGCTGAAGTTCTCGGCCACCGCCTTCCAGTTCGCCTTGAATTCGCCGCGCAGCACGATCGTGTTGTCGGCGTTCGGATAGTCGATGCCAGACAGCGCTTCCGCCATCGGACCGAGAAACTCGGCGAGGCTCACCTCCGGCGCGGGCGCCATGTTGATGAAGATCCAGCCGTCCCACACGTCGAGTGCGACGGGTGTGAGCCCGCATTTCTTCCGGTCGAGATGGAAGAAACCGGCTTCGTCGGGCACGTTCGCCAACTCGCCCGCGTTGCCGTATCCCCAGCTGTGATAACGGCAGACGAAACGCTTGGCGTTACCGCTCGGGCGGTGCTCCACGATGTTCGCGCGATGCGCACACACGTTGTGAAACGCGCGGACGTTGCCGTCCTCCGAACGCGCGACGATCACGGACGCCTTCGCAACCGCAAGATCCTTCACGAAGAAATCGCCCGGCTTCGGGATCCGCTCGACACGGCCCACCATCAGCCACGCACGGCGGAAGATTCGTTCGCGTTCGATTTCGTATTGTTCCGGATCCGTGTACAGCGTGGTCGGCATCGGCTTCGTCGACAGGCCGACGGATTCGGTCAAGCTCGGTTTGAGTTCGCCAGGGTGATTCATGCCAGCTCCTTAAAAGGGTTTGGGTGCGGGATTCGAATCAAATCGACGTGGCGCGCTCAACCGTGCGGCTGAAAGCCGGTAGTGATCGTCAATGCGTGAACCGGCGGCGCATGCCTGATGCCCGACGTCTCGTGCATCTCGACTGCGATCGCGGCGTGGCACATCGCGAGCAGCAAGCGAAACAGGTTCTGCTCCGGCATTGGCATGTCGTCGAGCGGAAACTGCTCGAGATGGACAGTCGCCTCCGCGCGGACATCGCTTCGTAAAACGCCACAATCTCCGCGTACGGCGTGGCCGCCCGATTGATCCAGCGCGCGTGCGACGTCGGCGCATTCCAGCGATCGAGAAACGGTTCGAGGGATTCGAAGCCTATGGGCAAACGCTTCGAATCGCGTGATTCATCGTCAGTCATCGTGCTCCTCCAATTTGAAACGCAACACCCGAGCCCGAAATGAGCTGCAGCGCATCGCGTCATCTCAAAGCGTCATGCGTACCCTCGCGACATCAGCACCCAGATGTCCGCGCGCCATCTTTCCGGCTTCGACCTGGGGTGCCATCGGCTTCGCACGCCACCAGAAACGTTTCGCATTCCGTACTTCAAAATACATGGCGATATCCGAGCTGATTCGGCCTGTTCGAGGTCCGCGCATTTATCTAACTAACGATAGCTTGATTACAAGAATGCGTGCGCTCCATCCGGTCAAACCCCTATGCGAATGCCTGTTTCAGGAGGATTGGGACGAGCTTGCCAAGCAACAACAAGCCCGACGACGCTACGTGCGAAGTTCGCGTGGCAGCTCAGGTGTCGTGGCAACCGTGCTTAGTGGATAACACTCATGGCGAATCACTTTGGGGCACGCCAAACTAACTAACAATTGTTCGATTAAATGCGATGTGCCGGTGGAACCGCCGATGCGCCGCACCGAAATCAAGATTGCACGGATGCGAATGACCCGACGGGCGCGCATTCAGCCTATCGGCTCGACACCAACCCTTCACATGAATCCATCGACCGCATTGGAGATAAGATGAGGAATGCCATGAATGACGTACCACCCATCGACGGCGTGGATGAAGCACCAACGGGACAATCGTCGCCAAGAGTGGTCCACGACAGTCTTCGGTCGTGGTACATCCTGGTCATCGTCACGCTGGCATATTCGCTTGCGTACATCGACCGCCAGCTTCTCAATCTGCTCGTCGATCCGATCCGGCATTCGCTTGGTATCTCCGACACGCAACTCAGCCTCGTGCAAGGGGTCGCATTCATTTCCGCGTACCTGATCGCATCACCGCTATTCGGTCGACTCGTCGACGTAACCAACCGGCGCAACATCCTGCTGGTCGGCATTTGCCTATGGTGCATTTTTACGGCGCTGTGCGGCAAGGCCACGACGTTCCAGGGCCTGTTCCTGGCGCGCTTTGGCGTCGGGGCTAGTGAAGCATGCGTGTTCCCGATCGCGTTGTCGCTGATTGCCGACTGCTTTTCGGCGAAGCAGATGCCGCGCGCGATGAGCGTGTTCATTCTCGGCCCGATGCTTGGCGGTGGACTCTCTCTCGTCGCCGGCGGCCTCGTCATCTCGTTCACCCGCAACGTTCGCCAGCAATTACCAGCGCTCGCCGGATTCGAGACCTGGCAACTGGCATTCGTGTTGATCGGGCTTCCAGGCATGCTGTTTGCGTTGCTCGTGTGGCTGACCGTGCGCGAGCCCATGCGCAGCAAGGTCGTCAGCGGTAGCGCGGACGACCGCCAGTTCTCGACCCGCGAATCCGCCGCATTTCTTTGGGCTCGGCGCGGGTTCTACGCACGCATATTGCTCGGCGTCGGCATGCTCGCCATTGTCGTGCTGGGCATGCCCGCGTGGATGCCGACCTACCTGATCCGTTCGCACGGCATGCCCGCTGCGCTGGTCGGATTTCGTTTCGGCGCGCTGGTGGTCTGCTGCGGAATTGCGGGGGCACTGTCGGGCCCCTGGGTGGTGCGCCGCTTCGAACAGCGCGGCTATGAGGACGCACCGTTGCGCGCGGCAGCGTTCGCGATGATCCCGATGTTGCTGTGCTGCGCGAGTATCCCGTTTGTGCCTGATGCAACGGGTACGCTGGTCGCAGCCGGCGGCACCGTGTTTTTCTTTACGCTGCCGACGGGGTGCATGGCCGCGGCTCTGCAACTCGTCGCGCCCAGCCGCATGCGCGGCACCGTCGGGGCGCTCTACTCGTTCTTCGCGCAGTTGATCGGTTTTGGGCTCGGACCTACGCTGATCGCAGTCTTCACCGACCGTGTGTTCGGCAATCCGAAGATGGTCGGTGGCTCGATCGGGATCATCTGTACGATCGCGTCCGCTCTCGCTGCGTGGCTGCTGTTCGGCGCACTGCCTCATTATCGTCGTCTGCTCGCGGAGGAGCGTGGCACGCATATAGGTTGACGTGGATTTGGACGAGACCAGTAAGCGCGCGACCAACGTTGCGCGCCATCGATACACGATTTCAATGCGGATGGGCATGCCGCGCGCACCGTACTAAACGCGGTGGCGGGTCGGGTGCCATGTACGAGACCGAACCCGGTCGGGCTCTCGTCGAGTCACTCGCGTCGGAACACGATTCGCACATTACATAAATAGTATTTGTTAATTTAAAAGGGTCGAATCTTTACACCCCATAACCTCGCCACCGCCGACAAGGTATGCATATTGCACCGTAGCCTCATCTTTCCTCGCCAACATAGGAGAACCGATGAGCGATCCCACCACAAATTCCGGCACGACTGCGAAATCGGTGCCGTCCCCACGAGACCCACATCTTCGCGCGCTGGCGAACTGTATCTGCTTCCTCACGATGGATGCAGTCCAGAAAGCCAACAGCGGTCATCCCGGTGCGCCAATGGGATTGGCTGACGTCGCGACCGTCCTGTTCAAGGAGTTCATCCAATTCGATGCATCGGACCCCCACTGGATCGATCGAGACCGGTTGGTACTTTCCAACGGCCACGCGTCGATGCTCCTCTACAGCCTCCTCTATCTCACCGGCTATTCCGACATGACCCTGGACGAGCTCAAGCGGTTCCGGCAAGTCGGCAGCAAGACACCCGGTCATCCGGAGTACTCGCATGCCGATGGCATCGAACTGACTACCGGTCCCCTCGGACAAGGCATCGCGGACTCCGTCGGCATGGCGTTGGCCGAACGCGTGATGAATGCGAACTTCGGCGATGATCTCGTCGATCACTACACATACGTATTTCTCGGTGACGGTTGCCTGATGGAGGGCATCAGCCACGAGGCCATTTCGTTGGCCGGCCACCTCCGGTTGGGCAGACTGATCGCGTTCTGGGACAACAATTCGATTTCCATCGACGGGGCCACCAAGCTCGCTGTCTCGGACAACGAAATCGAGCGCTTTCACTCGGCTGGATGGCACGTCCTGGAAATCGACGGCCACGATACGGATGCGATACGGCGTGCTATCGAGACCGCTCGGACAACGAATGACAGACCGACCTTGATCGCATGCAGGACGATCATCGGTTTCGGCTTTCCGACGAAGGCTGGAACCGAGAAAGCCCATAGCGACGCGCCGGGCGAGGATGAAATCGCGGGCGCACGACAGACCCTCGACTGGCATTCACCGCCGTTCGAAATCCCGGATGACCTGCTGAAAGCATGGCGGGAGGTCGGGGCGCGCGGCCGCGACGCAAGACTCGCGTGGGAAGAGCGTGTCCGCCGGGCACCGCAGGCGCTGCGTACCGAATTCGAGCGGCGCAATGCGGGCAAGCTTCCCGATGACTGGAAGCAGGCCATTGCCGCGGCACGGCAGGCTTTTATTGCCAGTGGTCGTGAAATGGCCACCCGCAAGGCCAGCGGCGAAGTGCTTGACCGTCTCTTCGACGTGATTCCGGAATTGCTCGGCGGCTCGGCGGACCTTACGGTGTCCAACAATACGAAGACAAAAAATCAAATCGCAATCGAGCCTGGCCGGTTCAAAGGTTCATACCTTCACTACGGCGTCCGCGAACACGGCATGGCCGCGGCCATGAACGGCATTGCCCTTCATGGAGGCCTCATTCCGTACGGTGGCACCTTCCTTTGTTTTTCGGACTACTGTCGACCGGCGATCCGGTTAAGCGCGATGATGCGGGTGCGATCCATCTTCGTGATGACGCACGATTCCATCGGTCTCGGCGAAGATGGCCCGACTCATCAACCCGTTGAACATCTTGCCGCCCTTCGGGCCATTCCCCAACTCGCCGTCTATCGGCCGGCCGATCCAGTCGAAACGGCAGAGTGCTGGGAACTGATTCTCGAACAGCCCCGCAGGGCTGCCCTCCTCGCATTGTCACGACAGCCGGTCCCGCTCCTGCGCAACGAGCCTGGAAACGAAAACAAGTCGGCACGGGGTGCCTATATTTTGCGGGAGGCCGATGGCGGACCGCGCCAACTCACGCTGCTCGCGACAGGTTCGGAGGTCGACCTCGCCGTCCAGGCACGCGACGTCCTGCAGCACGAAGGCGTGCCGACGGCCGTTGTATCGATGCCGTGCCGCCTGCTCTTCGAGGAGCAGCCACGCGATTACCAACGGGCCGTGCTGGGCACCTCTCCCGCGAGAGTCGCGGTCGAGGCGGCGGTCGAACTGGGATGGGAGCGGTACATCGGTCCGGAAGGCCGGTTCGTCGGAATGCACAGTTTCGGCGAGTCCGGGAAAATCAAAGACGTGTACGACAAGTTTGACATTACGGTAGATGCGGTTGTTCGCGCGGCGCACCAGGTGTTATCCGAAGTGTGACATTGCTGCGATCCGCTCGGGATGCGATGACCTCGCAGGGCTCGTGGATGTGCTTGGAGAAGTGGGCGGCCCCGATTTTTCGGTGGATTCTCGCGTAGCGTTAGAATAGCGCCCCTTCTCATGGGAGACGAAAATGTCCTGGTTCGTATACGAAGTGCCCGAATACCACGAAGACGCTGCGCGCATCGAGCCCTTCAGCGACCTGCGCAGCCGTGTGCTGCAAGTCAGTGGCGCGGCCATGGCCGATGAACTGGAAAGCGTTCGCGAGAACGCCGCGGCAACGGCGGACACTCCCGATCGTCCCCTGCGCACTCCGGAAAATCCGCATGTCTTTCCGATTCCTTACGCCGACTCCATGATCCTGGTCGGGTTCATCTTCGATTTGAAACGCGAATTCCGGCAACTGGTCGTGTCGCCCGTGGAAATGCCCTGGTTGAACGACGCGTAAAAGCTGGCCCCAGCGGAAGCCGACGGAAAAAGTCGAGCGTGCTCGCGAGCCAGTTCGAATAGTCAGCGCGCTCGACAGAATGACCCGGCGCACCAGAACGAGTGCCTAGAAATTGCGCGCCACGCCGACCATGAACATGTCCTGGTCCTTGTCGTTGCCGGTTGCGACGCGATTGAAGCGCAAGCTTGCCGCCCAATCGTTCGTGACCTGATAGGTTACTTGCGCGCTGAGCAACGCATTGAGTCGCGTCTTGCCCGAGGTCTCGTCCCGATCCCGCGAGAGATACGGACCGACGCCTGCCGACAGCGTCCATTTGCTCTTGATCGGCGCGACGTACCAGAATTGCGCGGCCACGCCTCGTCGGCCGGCAACGCCATTGTTGCCTTCGTAGACGAAGCTCGCCGAATAAGCCCACGCATTGCCGAGCGGCCGCTTGACTTCGACCATGTATCCCTTTTCGATCGGCACTTGAGGACGGTTCGTCTGCGACGTCCCGGCCCAGACGCTGACCTGCGTCTTGCCGTCCGAAAACGCCGGGCGAGGATCGCCGCCGAAATCCGAGCCGATGCCGAAGAGCACGGCGTCGGAATTGAATCCGCCAATCATCTGGACGTGGTTGTACTGCACCTTGAGGAAGAAGCGCTTGGGCACGACGTAATACCGCACCGCCGCCGACGCACGCACACCCCAGCGCTTTTCATTGCGTGCCCGGTCGTCGACATGTGTCGTGTCCATGCTGAAATACGGGCCCGCCGAAAATTCGAGCGCCAGACGACTGCCGACCGGCCAACGAAACGAACCCAGGGCAGCGAAGCCGTCGCGATGATGATCCGCCGGATGCCCTTCGTTCAAGTATGCAAGGTAGACCGACAGGTAATCGTTCAAGACGTCGCCGAAGCCGACTTCGTACGCACGCCAATGCATATCGCCACCCTCGGTCGCGCGCCCGTCGCCATACACCGCATAGGCGTTGAGCGTTCGCTCAGATGATTTGAGCCCGCCCGGCGGGCTCGAAGGATCGTCCTCGGCGTGCGCGGGTACCGGGCACGCCAGCATGGTCAGACCGGCGATCGAGCTGGCGAGGACCCAGCGCGAACGGATGCGACGGCAGTCTTCCATTTGGACACCCTCCTCACCTTGGTAACCGCGATTTGCCGGAAAGGTTGATAGCGATTATAGGCGGCGCCCGGTCGGACGGCTGACGTGCACCGCATGCCGACATCGGGCGATCAGGCGGCGGCCCTCACGGCGCGGCCGCGACCCGCCACTTGCCCGCCGGAATCGGGGAACGACCGGTGAGCCGTCGCCCCCCTTGAAATTCACGCGGCGTATCCTATTTTAGGTATCGCTCAAGGCAGTCGCGGCTTACGCGCTGCGTGTTTCGATTTGTTAGTCAGCGACCCTCTCGCGGATGGACGAACTGGAGCGCGTGGTCCGGTACGTCCCCCGCAGGGGGCACAACAGGAGCGAGTCATGAGCGATATCTTCTTCCCCTCCGATCTGCTGGCGGAATTCGACCGCCTGCAACGGCAGATGGCCGGTATGTTCACGGGCTTGCCGGCCAGTCTGCGCGCCCCGCGGCCCGGTGCGTTTCCACCGGTCAATATCGGCAGTACCGACGACACGGTGGAGATCGTCGCCTTCGCGCCGGGTCTCGACCCCGCCAGGATCGACATCTCCGTCGATCGCCGGCTACTGTCGATCAGCGGCGAGCGCACACCGCCGGACGATGGCACGACCGACGACGAGCGGCGCGTCTACGCGAACGAACGTTTCATGGGCGCATTCCGCCGCGTGATCGAACTGCCGCAACATGCGGACCCCGACAAGATCGAGGCCCGCTATACGAACGGCTGCCTGACGATCAGCATCGGCAAGTCGGAAGCATCGAAGCCGCGCGCGATTGCGGTCCAGTAAGCAGCACGACGTCACGAACGCATGACGGAGGACATCATGAGTGACACCAATACGACCGAACTGACGACCCGTGCGGCCGACACTCGAACGGCCGTGACGAACCGTGAAGCGGCTCAGCACGACACGCCGCGCACGCGTATTGCGCCGGCCGTCGACATCGTCGAGGATGCGCACGGCATCACGTTGTACGCGGACCTGCCGGGCGTGCCGCGCGAGAAGCTCGACGTCCGCGTGCACGACGGCAGCCTTGCCATCGAAGCGGAGGCCGTCGTTCCGACGCCAGCGGGATTGCGCCTGCAGCACGGCGAAGTGCAGCATCCGCACTTCTCGCGCGCATTCACGCTCAGCCCGGATTTCGACGTGTCGCGCATCGACGCGCAACTGCGCGACGGCGTGTTGAAACTGAGCATCCCGCGGCGCGAGGAAGCGAAACCGCGGCGGATCGAGGTGATGGCGGGGTAAACGGACGCGCCGGGCGCGTTTCATCGACCCGGCGCGGTCCGCGTCGCTTGCGCCGCTTCGACCGCCGGGTGCGGGCACCCGCGCTTACGGTCGCGGCGTGAAGTACCGGCACCGCGCAAGCGAGTCGTCGCACATGTCGTATTTCCATGCAGGAGGCATCCGATGCAGATCAACAGGACGATCGAACATGGCGGATATACGGTCCGGGCCGTGGTGACCGACACGGAGACGGGCCGCTATTCGGCGACGGCGATCCTCATGGATCGCGACGGTGAAAGCCGGGCGCTCGGCGTCGACGGCGACTTCGCCGATACCCGCGAAGCATGCGACCAGGCGCTCGAACTCGGGCTCGCATGGATCCAGCGACGGTCGGTCGTGTCGGACCGGTATGTGAGACGAAATCGAGCCGGGCCGAGCCGCGATTTGGACAAGGTACCGCGCGCACGACGACAAGCCTGACGCACGTTGCGCTTGCCATCGGCGACGGCCCGGCTGCCACGCCGGCGAACAGGTTTGCCGCGGGGTTACCGTGCGCGGGTAGCCGGGTCACTCACCGACGCTCAAACCGCCAGGCACCGGCATTTGACGGTCCGATGGTCGCCGATGCCGGCGTGCGCCCCGCCGCGGCCGAACCCCGACCGCTTCGCATCGCCGACCGGCGAGATCTCGTTTCGCATCGACACGCGGGTGTCGAACGATCGCCCGATCATCCGAGCCAAGACTTGATGTTCGCGCCCATCGCGCCAGCCGAGATCCCGTACCGCTCGTGCAACGTCGGCAGCGCGCCCGCGGCGAGGTATGCATCCGGCAGTGCGATCTGCCGGAACGGGACCGCGACGCCGGCGCCGAGCAACGCGGTCGCGACCGCTTCGCCGAGGCCGCCGATCACCGTATGGTTCTCGGCGACGATGACCATGCGCCCCCTGCGCGCGGCCTCGCGGACGATGGTCGCCGTATCGAGCGGCTTGATCGTCGGTACGTGCAGCACGGCGACATCGACGCGATCGCCCTGAAGCGCCTTCGCTACCTCGAGCGCGCGCATCGTCATGATCCCGGACGAGATCAGCAGCACGTCGTTGCCGTCGCGCAGCAGCTTGGCCTTGCCGAGTTCGAAACGGTAATCGTATTCGTCGAGCACGGCCGGCACGTTGCCACGCAGCAGGCGGGCGTACACCGGCCCCTTGTGCGCGGCGATGGCCGGCACCATCTGTTCGATGTCCAGCGCGTCGCACGGATCGATCACGGTCATGTTCGGCATCGCGCGCATCAGCGCCAGATCCTCGGCGGCCTGGTGGCTCGGCCCGTAGCCGGTCGTGAGCCCCGGCAATGCGCACACCAGCTTCACGTCGAGATTGTCCTCGGCAATCGCCTGATGAATGAAGTCGTACGCCCGGCGCGTCGCAAACACCGCATAGGTGGTGACGAACGGCTGCGCGCCTTCGTGCGCGAACCCGGCGGCGGCCCCCATCAGTAGTTGCTCGGCCATGCCCATCTGGTAGTAACGTTCGGGGAAGGCCTTCGCGAAGATGTGCAGGTCGGTGTACTTGCCGAGATCGGCCGTCATCCCGATCACGTTGTCGTTCGTGCGGGCGAGTTCGGTCAGCGCATGGCCGAACGGCGCAGCGCGGGTCGCCTGCCCTTCCGCCGCGATGGACGCGATCATCGCCGACGTCTTCAGACGCGGCTTGTTGTCGACGGTGCTCATGCCTGTCTCCCTGCTTCGAGTGCGTCGAGCGCGAGTTGCCACTCGTGCGCATCGACGCGGATGAAATGGCTCTTCTCGCGTGCCTCGAGGAACGGCACGCCGCACCCCATCTTCGTGTCGCAGACGATGATGCGCGGCTGCGGCGCGCCATGCCGGCGCGCCTGGTCGAACGCACGCTTCACCGCGTCGATGTCGTTGCCGTCCACGCGTTGCACGTACCAGCCGAACGCCTCGAGCTTGTCGACCAGCGGCTCGAACGCCATGACCTGGGTCGACGGGCCGTCGGCCTGCTGGTTGTTCACGTCGACGATCGCGATCAGGTTGTCGAGCCGCCAGTGCGCGGCCGACATCAGCCCTTCCCAGATGGCTCCTTCGTCCAGCTCGCCGTCCGAGAACAGCGTGTAGACGAACGCATCCGAGCCCTTGCGCTTCAGGCCGAGACAACGGCCGACCGCGATCGTCAGGCCCTGCCCGAGCGAGCCGCCGGACATTTCCATGCCGGGCGTATAGCTCGCCATGCCGGACATCGGCAAACGGCTGTCGTCGCTGCCATAGGTCTCGAGTTCCGCGGCCGGCAGGATGCCGGCTTCGAACAGCGCCGCGTACAGCGCGATCGCATAGTGCCCGTTGGACAGCAGGAAGCGGTCGCGCCCTTCCCATTCGGGATCGTCGGCGCGATAGCGCATCGCGCCGAAATACGCGACGGCCAGCACGTCGGCGATGTCGAGCGCCTGGCCGACATAGCCCTGCCCCTGCACTTCGCCCATCAGCACGGCGTTTCTACGGATGCGGTACGCGCGCTCGGCGAGCGTGGCCGCTTCATGGATGGTTTCGTTGTCCATCGATAGCTCCATTATCGGATCGGAAGGAATACAAATCGAATCAGCGGTTGACGGATCGCGGAACGAGGAACACCAACAGCGCACCGACCGCGATCGCGACGGAGATGAACACGAGTCCCGCGGTGGACTTGCCGGTCAGGTCGTTCAGCCAGCCGACAATCGCCGGCGAGAAGAAACCGGCGAGGTTCGCGAAGCAATTGACCGCGGCGATGCCCGCCGCCGCCGACACCCCGCCCAGCAATGCGGTCGGCAGCGACCAGAACTGCGACGACGACGCGAGGATGCCGGCGGACGCGATGCTCAGGCACACGATCGACGCGCCGACGCTGCCGAGCATCGGCAACGTGGCGAAGCCCGCCGCCGCGACCAGCATCGGCACCGCGAGATGAAGGCGGCGCTCGCGGCGACGATCCGCGCTGATGCCGATCAGCGGCAGCGCGACGATCGCACAGGCATACGGAATCGCGGTGAACAGGCCGACCCACAGCGGATCGGCAACGCCGGCCTTGCGAATGATCGTCGGCAGCCAGAACGTGAGGCCGTACTGGCCGAGCACCACGCAGAAGTAGATCGCCGCCATCAGCCACAGGCGTCGGTCCGCGACGAACGTACGGATCGACAGGTGGGCGGTGGTGTGCTCGGCATCGGCCGACACGTTGCGCGCCAGGAGGGATTTTTCGGCGTCGGTCAGCCATTTCGCGCCGGCGATGCCATCGTCGAGATACAGCAGGATCGCGAAACCCAGCACGAACGAAGGCAGCGCCTCGAGCAGAAACAGCCACTTCCAGCCCGCCATCGACATCGCGCCGTGCAGGGAATGCATGATCGCGCCCGACAGCGGCCCGCCGATGATCCCGGCGAGCGGAATCGCCATGAAGAACAGCGACAGCGCCTTCGCGCGCCGCGCCGACGGGAACCAGTACGTGAGGTACAGGATCACGCCCGGCGCGAAGCCTGCTTCGGCGACGCCGAGCAGAAACCGCAGCACGTAGAACGCGGTGGGCGACTTGACGAACACGAAGCTCGCCGAGATCGCCGCCCACGTCAGCATGATGCGCGCGAGCCAGCGACGCGCGCCGACGCGATGCAGGATCAGGTTGCTCGGCACCTCGAACAGAAAATAGCCGAGGAAGAAGATGCCTGCGCCCATGCCGTAGACCGTCTCGCTGAAGCGCAGGTCGTTGAGCATCTGCAGTTTCGCGAAGCCGACGTTGACACGGTCGAGATACGCGCCGAGATAGCACAACATCAGGAACGGGATCAGCCGTCGGGCAACCTTCGCGTAGGTGGCCGCCTCGAACGTCGGCGCATCGTCCCGTTGCAGCGTCTCGCCCTGGACCGGCGGTGCGGGGTACTTTGCTCTCATCTTTGTCTCCTGCCATGGCCCCGGGTCGTCCCGGGTGCATGATGGTCGGCGCCGCGCATCGGGCGGCGCCGTTCTCAGTGAATCAGCATCCCGCCATTGACGTCGAGCGTGACGCCCGTCAGATAGCTCGACAGGTCGCTCAGCAGGAACAGGCACGCATTGGCGACGTCGGCGGCATCGCCGAGCCGGCCGAGCGGAATGCCCTTGATGATGTCCTCGCGCATGTCGGGCGTCAGCTTGTCGCCGGTGATGTCGGTCTGGATCAGGCCCGGCGTGATCGAATTGACGCGGATGCGCTCGGCGCCGAATTCGCGTGCCATCGCCTTCGCGAGGCCGAGCACGCCGGCCTTGGCGGCGCTGTAGTGCGGGCCGCCGAAAATGCCGCCGCCGCGTTGCGCGGATACCGACGACATGCAGACGATGCTGCCGCTGCGCTGCGCCTTCATCGCGGGCAACACCGCCTGCGACATGTAGAGCGTGCCGCGCAGGTTCACGTCGACGATCGCATCGAAGTCGCGCGCCGAGATATCCAGCGTGCGCACGGGCTGCGTGATGCCGGCGTTGTTCACGAGGCCGTCGATACGGCCAAAGTGCTCCAGCACCGCGCGGGCTGCCGCCACGCACGCGTCGCGGTCGGTCACGTCGCACGCGAAGCCGAGATGATCCGGGCCGAGTTCGGCGGCGGCCGCTTGCGCGTCTTCGCGGCGCAGGTCGAGGATCGCCACGCGTGCGCCCTGCGCGGCCAGCGCGCGGGCCGTGGCCTTGCCGATACCGCGCGGCGATGCGGCGCCGGTCACGATGATGGCCTTGTCGTCGAGCAACATGGTTCGTCTCCTGTGTTGATGTGTGTGCAGAGTGTCGGCTCGGCGGACACCCGCATCAACGCGGAAACGCTCAGACATCGTTGAGAAAATTTCAGGTGACGGCGCGCGGCCGGTGCTGCAGCGCAATATCGCGAGCGCCGTCGGGCGCCGCGTTCAAGCCGGCCGCGCGTGCGCCGCCACTTCCCGTTCGATCCATGCCAGGAAGCGCTTCACGCGCGGCAGCTCCGCGTTCTGCCGCGGGTAAACGAGATGATGCGCGCCGACTTCGACCGCATGGGCCGCGTCGAAGACCGGCACCAGCAGCCCTTCGCGGATCTTCACCGACGCGAGCATCAGGCTTTCGAGCGCGATGCCGAGGCCCAATGCGGCGGTTTCGAGCGACATGTACGAACGGTCGAACGAAAAATCGAAGGTCTTCTGGGCCGCGAGCGGCACGCCGGTCCGGCCGAACCACTGCTTCCACTGGACCAGCGGCGTTTCGGAATAGATCAGCCGATGCGCGAGCAGGTCTTCCGGCGCGTTCACCGGATGCCGTTCGAGATAGCGCGGCGACGCGAGCGGCGCGATGAATTCGCCGCGCACGGTCCGGACCTCGAGGTTGTCCCAGTTGCCGTAGCCGTGCCGGACATCGATATCGTAAAAGCCGTTCGAGAACGACACGTTTTCGTAAGAGCACGCGAGGTTCAGCTGGATATCGCCGTTCGCCTCCTGAAACGACGACAGCCGCGGCAGCAGCCACATCAGCCCGAAGCTCGGGCTCGAATGCACGCGCAGGATGTCCACTTCGGTGCGGCTCGACGCGCGCTCGGTCGCGCGGCTCAGGTCGGCCAGCGAGCCGGTGACGTCGGCCAGGTAGCGTTCGCCGGTCGGCGTGAGGACGAGGCCGCGCCCCGAACGCTGAAACAGCGGCTGACCGATCTGCGATTCGAGGTTGCTGAGCTGATGGCTCACCGCGGACGCGGTCAGGCCGAGCTCTTGCGCCGCACGGTTGACGCTTTTGGTCCGGGCGACGCTTTCGAACGCAATGATGGCCTTGAGCGGCGGAATGCGCATGCTGGAGTCCGTTGAAGAGAGCGGCTCGCCCGGCTGGCCGGGGCTAACGCCGGCGCTGAATCGTTGCCCGGGCAAAAGCGATACGGTACAACAGGAAGCGCGCCGGGACGATCGATTCGCGGCGTGGCCTCGGCTGGGCAGCACACCGCGCCGCGCCAACGCCGCCGCATGGACGACGCGACACGCATGGCGCGGACCGAATCATGCAAAATGCTGCGCATCTGAGTGGCGGAGAGTGACCGGTGGGCATCAATTTCGATTTGACCGACTTGCAGGCGTTTCGCGCGGTCGTGGAAACGGGCAGTTTCCGCAAGGCCGCCGAAGCGGTCAGCCTCTCCCAGCCCGCGTTGAGCCGCCGGATCGACAAGCTCGAGGACGCACTCGGCGTGCGGCTGTTCGAACGCACCACGCGCCGCGTCGCACTCACCACCGTCGGCCGCGTGTTCGCGCAGAGCGCCGAACAACTGCTCGACGATCTCGACGCCGCGCTGCTCGGCATCCGCGACGTGTCGTCGAGCCGCCTGGGCCACGTGACGATCGCCTGCGTGCCGTCGGTCGCCTACTACTTCCTGCCCCCCATCATCGCCCGCTATCATCAGCGCTTTCCGCGCATCAGGGTGAAGCTGCTCGACGCCGGCGCCAACGAGGTGCTCGGCGCCGTGATCAGCGGCGAGGCGGATTTCGGCGTGAGCTTTATCGGCAGCCAGGAGGCGGAGATCGAATTCAAGGTGCTGCTCCAGGAACGGTTCGTCGCCGCGTGCCGCCGCGACCATCCGCTCGCGCGCAAGAAGCGCGTGACCTGGAACGAACTTTACGAACACGATTACGTATCGGTGGACAAGACTTCCGGTAACCGCCTGCTGCTCGACCAGGCATTGGCCGCCGTCGCGCCGCGTAAGCCGAGCGTCTGCGAGGCGCGCCACGTCACGACCCTGCTCGGGCTGATCGAGGCGGGGCTCGGCGTCGCCGCGGTGCCATCGATGGCGATGCCGGGGCATGACCACCCGGTCCTCACGAGCGTGCCGCTCGTCGAGCCGGCCGTGAAACGGCGCGTGGGCATCGTCAAGCGGCGCGGGCGCTCGCTGACGCCGGCCGCCGAGGCGTTTCACCGGATGATCGTCGACGCGAAGCGCGGCGACGCCGTCGGCAGCGGCACATCGGCATGACGACGCCGGAACGCAAACGAAGGAAGATTGCATCGTGAGGTGGACCCGGCTGCTCAAATCGCTTTACGTGCAGGTCCTGCTCGCGATGATGCTCGGCATCGCCATCGGTCACGTGTGGCCGGCGGCGGGCTCGATGCTCAAGCCGCTCAGCGACGCGTTCGTCGGGCTCGTGAAGATGACCATCGCCCCGATCGTCTTTTGCACGATCGTGTCGGGCATCACGTCGTTGTCGAACGGGCGGGCCATCGGCCGCACGATCGTGCGGGCGCTCGCGCTCTTCTATCTGTTGACGGCCGCCGCGCTCGCGCTCGGGCTCGTCACCGCGTACGGGCTGCAACCGGGCGCCGGCATGCACATCGACGTCCATCATCTGGATGCGAGCATCCTGGCGCCGTACGCGAAGCATGCGGAGCCGCGCAGCCTGGTGGCGTTCGCGCTCGGCGTGATTCCGGATACGATGCTCGGCGCGTTCGCCAGCGGCGAAGTGTTGCCGGTGCTGCTGCTGTCGCTGTTGTTCGGCTTCTCGCTGAATGCGCATCCGCGCACCGCCCGCCCCGTTCTTGCGCTGATCGACGGCATCGCCCAGGTCGTCTTTCGCATCCTCGCGATGATCATGCGACTGGCGCCGCTCGGCGCGTTCGGCGCGATGGCGTTCACGGTGGGCCGCTTCGGCATCGGCTCGGTCGGTTCGCTTGCGAAGCTGATGATGTCCTTCTACGTGGCCTGCGCGCTGTTCGTCGCGCTGGTGCTCGCACCGCTCGCGCGGCTGCACGGCTTCGCGCTGTGGCGGCTCTTGCGTTACCTGCGCGAAGAGTTGCTCATCGTCCTCGCGACCTCGTCCACGGAGCCGGTCCTGCCGCGCCTGATCGTCAAGCTGGAAGCGCTCGGCTGCGACAAAGGCGTGGTGGGGCTCGTGCTGCCGGCCGGCTATTCGTTCAATCTGGACGGTACCGCGATCTATCTGACGCTCGCGGCGTTGTTCATCGCGCAGGCATGCGACGTCCCGCTTTCCGCGCCGCAGATCGCGACGATGCTCGCGATCATGCTGCTCACGTCCAAGGGGGCGGCCGGCGTGTCCGGCAGCGGGCTCGTCGCGCTGATCGCGACGCTCGCCGTCATGCCCGACCTGCCCGTCGCCGGGGTCGCGCTGCTGGTCGGCATCGATCGCTTCATGTCGGAAGCGCGCGCGCTGACCAGCGTGATCAGCAATGCGTGCGCGGTGATCTTCGTGTCGGCGTGGGAAGGTGCATGCGATCGCACGCGCCTCGCGCAGCGGCTCGCGTCGGCCGGGGCCGATGAAGCGCGTGCCGCGGCAGGCGGCGACGGCGACGGAAAGACGGTCTGATACGCGCCTTCCCGTCGATCGGGCTCAATGTGCGGAAACCGGATCCAGGCCGGTCGATTTCACGTCGGCCTGCACGTCGGGCGACGCAAGAAAGTCGAGCAGCGCCTTCGCTTCCCGCGGATGCTGCGCGCCGACCGGGATGCCGGCGGCGAAGCGCGTGACGGACTGCAGCGATTCGGGAATCTTGCCGACGAAGCTCGCCCCCTTGACGGGCAGCAGCTCGCTGACCTGCTGGAAGCCGATTTCGTAGTCGCCGTTCGCGACGACCGACGCCACCGGAATCCGCGGGATCATCTTCGCCTTCGACTTCACCTGCTCCTCGATCCCGAGCTTCTTGAACAGCGCGCGTTCGATATACACGCCGCTCGCGCTGTCCGAATAGGCGATCGATTTCGCGTGCAGCAGCACCTGCTTGAGGCCCTCGGCGGTGCTGATGTCGGGCTTTGCCGCGCCGTCGCGCACGACCATGCCGATGCGCGAGTCGGCCAGCTCGACGCGAGATTCGGGAGCGACCTTGCCTTGCTTGATCAGATCGTCCAGCGCGTAGCCGACCATGATCACGGCGTCGGCGGGCTCGCCGCGCGCGAGCCGGTTCGGAATTGCTTCGAGCGATTTGCCCATCGACGGGCCGAGCGCAGTAGCGAGCGTATTGCCCGTCGTGGACGCGAACCGGGGGCCGAGCACCTTGTAGGCGGCGGTGAAGCCGCCCGAGCTCATCACGTGCAGTTCGGCGGCCTGTACGTTGGCCGCCAACGCCGCGGTGGCGACGAGCGCGGTCGCGCAGAATGTCAGGAACGGATTTCTCATGGTCGTGGTCGTGCGGATTCGTGGATGTGGGTTGGCATGCCGGAGGGGCCGGACCTCAATGCGCCGGCGTCAACGTCGCTGCACGGCGGCGATAGAGCGCGAACGTCGCAAGCAACGCGCACATCGCGGCGAAGCTCATCCAGTAGCCCGGTGCGGCCTTGTCGCCCGTCATGTGAATGAGCCCGGTCGAGATGACCGGCGTGAAGCCGCCGAACACGGCCGTCGCGAGGCTGTACGCGAGCGAGAAGCCCGCGACGCGCACCTGCACGGGCATCACTTCCGTGAGCGCGACGATCATCGCACCGTTATAGATCCCGTACATGAACGAGAGCCAGAGCAGGACGAGCAGCATGTTGACGAACGACGGCGCGTGAGCGAGGAACGTCAGCGCCGGGTAGGCGGTCACGACGGTGAGCATCGTCATGCCGACCAGCAGCGGCCGGCGGCCGATCCGGTCGGAGAGCGCACCGCCGATCGGCAGCCACACGAAGTTCGACACGCCGACGCAAAGCGTCACGAGCAGGCTGTCGGCGGTGCTCAGATGCAGCACCGTCTTGCCGAAGGTCGGTGCGTAGACGGTGATCAGATAGAAGCTCGTCGTGGTCATCGCGACCAGCATCATGCCGGCGACCACGACGCCCCAGTTCTGGACCAGCGTACCGAACACTTCCTTCATGCCCGGACGATGCTTGCGGGCCTTGAATTCATGGGTTTCCTCCAGGTTGCGGCGCAGCATGAAGATGAACGGCACGATCATGCAGCCGACGAAGAACGGCACGCGCCATCCCCAGGCGGCGATCTGCGACGCGCTCAACCACTGATTGAGCGCGAAGCCGAGGCCCGCCGCGATGACGATCGCCACCTGCTGGCTGGCCGATTGCCAGCTCGTGAAGAAGCCCTTGCGGCCGGGCGTCGCCAGCTCGGCGAGATAGACCGATACGCCGCCCAGTTCGGCGCCCGCGGAGAAGCCCTGCAGCAGCCGGCCGGTCAGCACGAGCACGGGCGCGAGCAGCCCGATCGTCGCGTAGCCCGGCACGAACGCGATCAGGATGGTGCCGCTCGCCATGATCGTCAGCGTGACGATCAGGCCCTTGCGTCGGCCGACCTCGTCGATGTACGCGCCCAGCACGATCGCGCCCAGCGGCCGCATCAGGAAGCCGGCGCCGAACACGGCGAAGGTCATCATCAACGACGCGAACTCGCTTTGCGCGGGGAAGAAGACGTTGGCGATCTGCGTGGCGTAGAAGCCGAACAGGAAAAAGTCGAACTGCTCGAGAAAATTGCCGGCCGTGACGCGAAAGATCGCGGCGGCCTTCGAACGTTCGGCCGGAAGGCGGGACGAGGGGTGCATCGGGGTGTCTCCTGAAAACCTGAAATACGCGGGAGGGGCTGGTCGATTGTCGTTTTCCGGCATGTTGGCGCGGTATCGATCAAACGATAAGTGCGATTTTCGGAACGATTGATGCAGGATGGTTATCAATCAACATGAGCCGCATGTGTCCGGATGGCGTTCGGGCGTATTGCCGCATGCCTGGGTGACCGCACACGTTTGCGCCGTCACGCGATGCCGATGTGGCCGACGGGCGGCCATGCCGGCCTCGATTTTTCCTGAACCGTGCCGTTAACCGGGATTGGAATCCGCGCTGGCGCAATCGCAGCTGGCATCTCACAACGAGCGCGAGCATGCCCGCATTCACTTCGATCGAGAAAATCGCCGACTGGGCCGGACGCAATCCGTTCGTCGTCGGCGCGCTGGGCACGCTGATGTCGCTCGCGGCGCTCGGAATCAGCGCGGTGACGCTGTGGGCCGCGCGCAGCGAAGTCGTCGTGCACGCACATGAGACGTCGCGCAACGTCGCGGCCGTACTGGCGAGCCAGATCGCGAGGACGGTCGAAACGTCGAACACCGCGCTGGTCGCGCTGGCGGCCGATCTCGGCAAGCCGGGCGTGCAGCGCATGGACGCCGGGTTACGGCACGACCTGCTGTTCGAGCGCACCGCGGCGCAATACGTGACCGGCATGGGCGTGACCGACCGGCACGGCCGGCTGATCGACGGGTGCTGCAGCTCGACCCACCGGTGGGACTTCGGCGATCGCGACTACTTCAAGGTTCATCGCGATGCGGACAACGTCGGGCTCTACGTATCCCAGCCCTATCGCGCCCGCTCGCGCGACGGCAAGGAATCCATCGCGCTGTCGCGGCGCATCGAGCGGCCGGATCATGCGTTCGACGGGATCGCGGTCGTCGCCGTCGATCTCGCTTACTTCGAGCAGCTCCTGTCCCGTCTCGACGTCGGGCCGAACGGGGTCAGCGCGATCGTGCGCGCGGACGGCACGATCCTCGCGAGAAACCCTTCGTTGAACGAAGGCCAGATGAGCCGCCTGCGTCTGTCGAAATCCTTCAAGCGGATGGTGAACAGCGAATCGGGCTTCTATCCCGCGCGCTCGAGCCTCGACGGCACCGTGCGGTTGTATACGTACCAGCGGATACCGGGCACGCCGCTGATCGCGGTCGTCGCGCCGGCCGAAAGCGACGTGCTGGCCGGCATCCGGCGCCTGTCGTGGACGGTCGGCGTGTCGGCATCCGTGATCGGCGTATCGTTCTGCGCGGTGGTCTGGCTGCTTGCCTTCGCATTGCGGGACAACTTCCGCAAGCAGACGCTGCTGACCGATCTCACGCGTACCGATCCGTTGACCGGACTGCACAATCGTCGCGCGCTCGATACCGCGCTGGCCGACGAATGGGAGCGGCTGCAACGCGGCAGCGACGGGAGCCTGTCGGTGCTGTTCATCGACGCCGATCACTTCAAGCAGTACAACGACCGGCACGGGCACGCGCTGGGCGACACCGCGCTGCGCTTTCTCGCCGAATGCATCCGCGCGCATACGCGGCGGCGCGGCGACCTCGCCGCGCGCTACGGCGGCGAGGAATTCGTCGCGGTGTTGCCCGATACGGACGAAGACGGCGCCGCGCAGGTGGCCGACGCGATTCGCCGCGAGGTGGAACGCAACCGGCTCGACGGGTTTGCCGAAACCGTTCCGGCCTTCACCGTCAGCATCGGCTGTGCAACCGGTCGGCGCGCGCGGCATGCTTCCGTGCACGCGCTCGCGCATCAGGCGGACATGGCGCTCTACCGCGCCAAGCGCGAAGGCAGGAACCGCGTGTGTTGCGCGCGGACGGAGCCGGTCGCACAGCCGGCGTGAAGGCCCCGGTTCGAATCGGGATGGAAGGCGGAATCACCCCTGCCGATTGCGACGGCATCCCCCTCGGCACATCGCGGCCGCGACGCGCGTGCGCTGTCTCGACCGCGGCCGTTTCACTGCCCGGGTTCGATATACGCAGCCAGTTCTTCCGGCTTTCCCGATGGAAACGCGTCCTTCAGATGATCGAGAAACGCGGAAACGCGCGCGCTCAATAATCGTCTGGACGGATACAGCGCCCACAGGGCGATATCGGGCCCCGGCACGTCGCCCCAACTGACGAGCGTGCCGGCGGCCAGGTCGCGGCTCACGAGCGATACCGGCAGGCGCGCGACGCCCAGGCCGAGGCGGACCGTATCGCGCACCATGACCAGCGACGACAGCCGCGCCACGGGTTCGACCGGTATGCGCGCCGTCCCGGCCGGGCCCGCGATTTCCCATACGGCGCGGGTGCCGATCGCGCCGCGAACCACGGCCGGTGCGGGTGCGTCGCCGCTAGGCCGCGCCAGCGCGGGCGTCGCGACGACGACCAGCCGGTCGCGCAGGATCACGCGCCCGATCAGGCTCTCGTCCGGGTCCGGGTTCACGCGTATCACGAGGTCGTACCCTTCCTCGATCATGTCGACGGGCCGGTCTTCGGTCGTCACCTCCAGCCGGACGTCCGGGTATTTCAGCGCGAACGTCGCCACCAGCTTCCCCATCGCGAACTGGGAAAAGAGCATCGGCGCGCTGATGCGCAGCCGGCCGCGCGGCCGCTCGCTCCCCGATGCGATCGCCGACGCGCTGTCGGCAAGCTCCGCGAGCAAAGCACCCGTCCGCTCGTAGAGCGCGCGTCCTTCCTGCGTGAGCTTCACGCCGCGCGACCCGCGTTCGAACAGACGCAACGACAGACTGTTCTCCAGTTCCGCCACGCGGCGCGACAGCGTCGCCTTTGGGCGATCCGCGACCCGCGCGGCTTCCCCGAAGCTGCCATGGCGGGCGACGAGGTTGAAATCGGCGAGAGCAAGCAGGTCCATGTGTTCCACCAGTGAGACGACACGTCTATTTATCACATCTTCCGGATCGTGTGTGGATCACTTAACTTACGCAGGCAGTCAACCCAACCGTTACTTCAGGAGTGAACATCATGACCATTCTCGTTACCGGCGCCACCGGCCGTGTGGGCCGCCAGGTCGTCCGTCAACTCGTCGATCGCGGCGCCGACGTGCGCGTGCTGGTGCGCGATCCGGCCAAGGCCGACTTTCCGGCGGGCGTGACCGTCGCGCAGGGCGACATGCTCGACGTCGACGCGCTGCGGGCGGCATTCTCCGGCGTCCGCACGCTGTTCCTGCTCAACGCCGTGGCGGGCGACGAATTCACGCAAGCGCTGATTGCGCTGAATCTGGCCCGCGAGTCGGGCATCGAGCGCGTCGTCTATCTGTCGGTTCTCCACGCCGACCGCTTCGTGAACGTGCCGCACCTCGCGGTGAAATTCGGCGCGGAGCGGATGATCGAGCAGATGGGCTTCAGCGCGACGATCCTGCGCGCCGCATATTTCATGGACAACGAATCGATGGTCAAGGACGTGATCGTCGGGCACGGCGTCTATCCGGTGCCGATCGGCGGCAAGGGCGCCGCGATGGTCGACGTGCGCGACATCGCGGAAGTCGCGGCGATCGAATTGATCCGCCGCCACGACGCGCCCGGCAAGCTGCCGGTCGACACCCTCAACCTGGTCGGTCCCGACACGTTGACGGGCGCGCAACTGGCGTCGATCTGGTCGGAAACGCTCGGCCGCCCGGTTGCGTATGGCGGCGACGATCCGACGCCGTTCGAAAGCAATCTGGCTCAGTTCATGCCGAAATGGATGGCCTACGAAATGCGGCTGATGGCCGAACGCTACGTCAGCGACGGCATGGTGCCGGAGGCCGGCGACGTCGAGCGGCTGACCGCGATCCTCGGCCGCCCGCTGCGGACGTATCGCGACTTCGCGGCCGCGCTTGTGCGCTGAGCGCGATGGCGCGCGTTCATGCCGACGGTGGCTGGGCGGGCAGCCGCCCTGGAAGAACCGGCCGCCGTGCGCGGCCGGGGTTTACAGCATGGCCTGACTGATCAACGCGTACAGTCCGAAGGCCGGGTCGGCCGGGCCCTCGTGTGCCGCGGCCGGCGCGTTGCGAACCATCTTCGAACAGGTATCCACCTGTTTCAATCCCTGCTCGCTCAGCCACGCCGGCAGACTGCTCCCGGAAGGCACGTCGATACGAACGAATTCGCCGTCTCGTTTCGTCAGCCAATAGCCGATCAGCGCCTTCGCACGCGCATCGTCGCCCGAACGCGGCGCGACCACCGGACCGATCACGTATCCGCGACCGAAGCGCCGCAGCACCGAAAACCCGACGACCTCGCCGTCGCGTTCGAGCACGACGCTTTCGCCCCGCTTCAGCAACGCGGACAACAGCGCTTCGCGCTCGAGGCCGGAAGCCCGTGCGTCGAGTTCGATCAGGCGCGGCCAGTCCGCCGGCGAACCGGCACGCAGCCGCTCGCCGTCGGGCACGGCAACCGCGGCGGGCCGATCGACATTGCCCTGATATTGGCCCAGCGATCCGCACACGCTGAATCCCAGTTTCTCGTAGAGCGGCCGACCGGCCGGCGTCGCGTGCAGAAACGTGATGCGCGGCCCCAGTTCGTCGAGGAGCGTCTCCATCAGTTTGCGGCCGATTCCCCGGCCCTGATGCGCGTCGGAGACGATCACATGCCCGATCGCCGCGCGATCCGCACCGAACTTCCAGCACATCGCCGTGCCGATGACCACGCCGTCTTCCTCGGCCGCGAACGCGGTCGACGTGTCGGCGGAGAACTGCCAGTCTTCCACCCTGAACGGCCAGCGAAGCGCCGTGGTAAGGGCATGGGCAGCGGTGACGTCCGCCGCGGTGAATCCCCGGTAGCGAAGCGCCGACGTCGCGCCGTGCGCCTTCACTTCATGTTCCTGTTTCATCAAGGAATCCTTCCAAATAGTGTTTTCGTGCGACACGGCACGCTGAAAAATACGCGGCGATCACGTCGAAGCGGCGACGAATTGCACGGCTCTCCCCGGCTGGCATGGGTACCCGACCACCCGGAAGAACGCCTTTCCCGGACCCGACGCCCGATCAACCCGACGTCGACCGGTTTCAACACCGCCCCGACCCATCACGGCGATCGCGTGAAGTAACGCTGCGCCAGCGCGACCCAATACCGGACGCCGGCCGGAATGATGTCGTCGTTGAAGTCGTATTTCGGGTGGTGCAGTGCCGGCGCGCTCGCGCCGTCCTGCGCATTGCCGATCAGCACGTAAGCGCCCGGCCGCTCCTCCAGCATGAAGCCGAAGTCTTCGGACGTCATGTTCGGCGGCACGTCGCGCTCAACGCGCGCGTCGCCGAACGTGTCGCGAATCACCGCTTCGCACAGCGCCGTCTCGGCCGGCGTGTTGACCGTCGCCGGGTAGTACTGAAAAAACTCCACGTCGACCTGCGCGCCATAGGCCCCCGCGAGCCCCTCGCACGCGAGCCGGACGTCGCGCTGCAGCTTCTGCTGCAATGCCGACGACAGCGTGCGGATCGTGCCGCGCAGCTCGGCTGTGTCGGGAATCACGTTGTCCGTCGTGCCCGCATGGAACATGCAGACGGAAATGACGGCCGGGTCGACGGGGTCCTTGTGCCGTGCGGCGATGGTCTGACACTGCAGCACCATCGAGCACGCGAGCGGCACCGGATCGATGCCCAGATGCGGCTGTGCCGCATGCGCGCCCTTGCCCGTCACCGTGATCCTGAAGCGGCAGCCCGCGGCCATGATCGGGCCCGTACGCAACCCGAAATGCCCGGCCGGCAGACCGGGCCAGTTGTGCATGCCGAATACCGCTTCCGTCGGGTATTGCTCGAACAGCCCGTCGTCGATCATCCTGCGCGCGCCCGCGCCGCCCTCCTCGCCCGGCTGAAACACGAAATGGACGGCGCCGGGCAACTGCGGCAGCGCCTTCAGTACGCGTGCGGCGCCGAGCAACATCACGGTATGGCCGTCATGGCCGCACGCATGCATGATCCCGTGCGTGCACGATGCGTGCGCGAAGTCGTTCGCTTCGTGGATCGGCAATGCGTCCAGATCGGCGCGCAGCACGATGCCGCGGCGCGGATCCGCGCCGGGCAGGCTCGCGACGACGCCCGTGCCGCCCAGCCCGCGCGACACCGCGTAGCCGAGCGCTTCGAGCTCGCGGGCGACGACGTCGGCCGTCCGGTGTTCCTCGAATCGCAACTCGGGATGCGCGTGCAGGTCGCGGCGCAGTGTCGCCCAGTGCGCGTGATGCGCGTCCAGCGACGCGTCGGGGATGATGGCGTTTTCCACTCTCGGCACCCTTGCTAAGCAAACCGGTTCAAATCGCGACTGCTGCGTCGCGCGCAACGGCCGCATCAATCATAAAAACCCAGGATGGACTTGACCTCCATGTACTCCTCCATCCCCTCGACCCCGTATTCGCGGCCGTTGCCCGACTGCTTGTACCCGCCGAACGGCGCCTGAGGATCCCATGCAGGGTAGTTCAGATGCACCTGTCCTGCCCGGATGCGCGCGGCCACCGCGCGTGCGCGTTCCTTGTCGGTGCCCTGCACGTGCGCGCCGAGCCCGTAGACCGTGTCGTTCGCGATGGCGACCGCTTCGTCGACGGTGTCGTAAGGCAGGATCGCGAGTACCGGACCGAAGATCTCCTGCTGCGCGATCGCCATGTCGGTGCGCACATCGGAGAAAATCGTCGGCCGCGCATAGAAGCCCTTGTCGAGCCCCGCGGGCCGGCCGGGGCCGCCGGCGATCAGCTTCGCGCGTTCGTCGATGCCCGCGTCGATCATCCGCGCGACCCGACCGAACTGCGCGCGATTGGCGAGCGGCCCATGCGTCGTGGCCTCGTCGAACGGATCGCCGACAACGAGCGTTTGCATCGCCGCGACGGCCAGTGCCTCGACCGCGCCGAGCGCGTCGCGCGGCACGATCATGCGGGTCGGCGCGCTGCACGATTGCCCCATGTTCCGGAACGCGGCGGCCACGCCCGGCGGGACCGCGCGCGACAGGTCCGCATCCGGCAACACGACGTTCGGCGACTTGCCCCCCAGTTCCTGCGCGACGCGCTTGACGGTCGGCGCCGCCGCCTGCGCCACCAGCACGCCGGCCCGCGTCGAGCCGGTGATCGACACCATGTCGACTTCCGGATGCGCCGAAAGCGCGGCGCCCACCGTTTCGCCGCTGCCGCTCACGAGATTGAATACGCCGGCGGGCACGCCCGCGTCGGCGACGACTTCCGCGAACAGCAGCGCGCTGAGCGGCGACAGTTCGCTCGGCTTCAGCACCACCGTACAGCCGGCCGCGAGCGCCGGCCCGACCTTCGCGGTGATCTGATAGATCGGCCAGTTCCACGGCGTGATCAGTGCGCACACGCCGATCGGCTCGCGCACGACCGCGGTCGTCCCGCGCCGCTCGACGAATGGGTAGCGCGCGAGGTTATCGCGCGCGACGCGAATATGTTCGGCCGCGAGCGGCACGTGCGCGCCGCGTGCGTAGCCGATCGGCGCGCCCATTTCCAGCGCGAGCGCGGTCGAGAACAGCTCGGCGCGCTCCAGCATCAGCGCATGCACGCGGTCGAGCAATGCAGCGCGTTCCTGCGGTGACGTCGCGGACCAGCGTTCGAACGCGTGGCGCGCGGCCCGCACCGCGCGGTCGGCGTCGCGCGCGCTGCCGAGCGGGATCTCGCACAGCGTGTCTTCGGTGGACGGACTGACGACCGAGAACCGGTCGCGACCGTCCGGCATGACCCAGTCGCCGTCGATGAAAAAGCGATCGAGCCGGCCGGCTTGCATTAGGCGAACAACAGGTGAATTCATTGCAGCGGGTCCTTGAGTCGATACCAGGCGCCGACGAACGGCAGGAACCAGGGTTTGCCGAAGCGGCCCGGAATCGCGGGCCAGTCGAAACCTTTCCACGGGTTGAGGTCGGCGCGCCGCGTCCGCGCGACGGCCTTGCACTAGAAATCCGCGACCTTGCCCCATGCCGACTCGCTGAACCGGCCGGGCCGGTACGGCGCCGGGTCGACGAACGGTTGCGCCGCGGACGCGAGATCGGCGATCAGGTGCCCGGCGCCCGGCCCGATCCCGAAGCCGTGCCCCGAAAACCCCGCCGCGAGGATCAGCCCCGGCACGCCCGGCACTTCGCCGATGCCCGGCACGCCGTCCGGCGTGCTGTCGACGAACCCGGCCCATGCGTGCGTGATCGTCGCGTCGCGCAGTTCCGGCAACAGTTCGGCCGCGCGGCGGTACGTTTCGGCAACCGTCGGCATGTCGGGCTTCGGATCGAGAATGCGTACCGCTTCCATCGGCGTCGGCGCATCGAGGCGCCAGCGCTTCAACGTTTCATGGCCGCCACGCACGCCTTCGAGGCCGCCCGGCAGCAGATTGCGCCAGCGCTTCGCGAACATCGGCACGAATTGCGGCGCGAAGCGCAGGAACTGCGGCGTCAGGTCCACCCGCGCGCGGCCGCTGATCGCCAACGCGTAGCGTCCGTCGCTGCGGCGCGTCACGGACACGCCGGACGTATACATCGCATCCGGCAGCGGATGCTCGACCGGCGACACGCTCAGGATCGACTGACGGATCGACGCCTGCGGAAACCGGATGCCGAGCTGGCGGCAGAACGACGACGCCCATGCGCCGCCGGCCATCACGACCGTCCGGGTCTTGATGACGCCCGCCTCCGTGACGACGCCGGCGACGCGGCCGGCCTCGAGCTCGATGCCGCGCGCCGCGCAGTGCTGGTGGACGCTGCCGCCCAGCTTCATCAGCGCGGCGGCCACGGCCGGCGCGGCCTTCGCCGGATCGGCCGTGCCGTCGGTCGGCGAGAACACGCCGCCCTTCCACTGCCGGCCGGTCGCGCGCCCGCGCTCGGCGGCCTGCTTGCTGTCGAGCATGTACGTGGTCACGCCCGCGGTCTTCGCGAATTCGCCCCAGTTGGCCCAGCGGGACAGTTCGGCCTCGTCGTTGCTGAGATACAGCAGCCCGCAGCGATGAAAGCCCGTGTCTTCCCCGGATTCGGCGGCGAATCGTTCCCACAGATCGATGCTCTTGCTCGCCATCGGCAACTCGCGCGCGTCGCGGTTCTGCTGCCGGCACCAGCCCCAGTTGCGGCTCGACTGTTCGGCGCCGATGCGCCCCTTCTCGACGAGCGCGACCGAGATGCCGCGGCGCGCCAGATAGTAGGCGGTGAAGACGCCGATGATGCCGCCGCCGATCACGACGACGTCGGCCGCGGCCGGCGGCGTGGACAAGGTTTCGATATGGCGCAGCGGAGGGGACATGTTCAGTCTCGCTCCACGGTGGTATCGACGGTCTGCATGACGTAGAACTTCGCCACGCGTTCGCTGCTTTCCCATCCGATCGACGCGCCGCGCGGCACGAACAGCGCATCGCCGGCACCGAGCGACAGCACGCTGCCGTCGGGCGCCGCGAACCGCACGCCGCCGTCCAGCAGGAACATGAACTCGTTGGCGCGATGCGGCCGCACGATCCGGTGATACGGCGTCGAATCCCACGTGCCCGCGCAGTACCCGGCGCCGTCGTCGGTGAACACGTTGTCGCTGCGGCATTGCGGCGCGGGGCCGAGCAGTACCTCGGCCGGCAGCGTCGCGGACGGTTTGAAATCCGCGTCGGCGCGCAGCGCAAAGAGGCCCTGCTTCGTCGGTTTCGCGCACGCTGCCGCGCAGAACATCAGTAGCACCGGCGATTGCGCGGCGACGCGCAGTGCGGTGCCGCAGCCGATGACGGCGCCTTGCCCCGGGCCGACGACCAACGGTGCGGCCCCAACCGCTTCGAGCGTCAGCTCGCCTTCGACGACGACGAGCGTTTCGATGTGCGGAAAGCTCGGCACGTCCAGCTCGCCCACGAAACCGATACGTCCGGCGGCCATCGCGTCGGGGCCTTCCCATGCGATCTCGCGATGCGACGCGAACGGATCGCTCGCGCCGAACGCCTGCTTGCTGAATGCGGTGGAAGACGGTGCGCCGTCGGCCCGGTGCAACACGAAAACTGCGGTCATTTCTACTCCTGTGCAGTGCGCGACGGACTGCTTCAACGTCGTCACGCGATATCGGAAATCGTCGTTCGCCGGCTCTTCTGCCGGAAAATCCTCAGCGGGGCATGACGTCCATGCGTGCGCTTATGCCGCATGACACGACGCATCGCGGCGTTCGGCGCGCAGGCGCGTCGACGGCGTTCGCACCGATGCGCCGCCCGTTCGGGCGACCACGTAATCGCGCGGCGTGATCCCGAGCACACGCCGGAAATGCCGGCACAGATGGCTCTGATCGAAGAAGCCGACGTCGGTCGCGACGACCGACGGCGCGAGACCGGCGCGCAACAGGTCCTGCGCCCGCCGTACCCGCACGAGACACAGATACCGGTGCGGCGACAGCCCGGTTTCGCTGCGAAAACGCGCGGTGAAACGCGACACGCTCAACCCGGCCACCGCCGCGAGCGTATCGAGGTTCAGCGGCTGCGCGAACGACGCGTCGATCGTGCGCAGCACGTCGCCGATCGCCGGCGAGACGGGCCGCGCGACACGCGGCGAGCCAACGAATTGCACTGTCATATCGAATTCTCCCGGCGCTCGCTTCAATGCAGGAAATCCTGCATCCGGTAATACGCGCCGACGAGCGGCAGGAACCACGCGTGCCCGAAATGGCCGGGTATCGCCGGCCAGTCGAGTTCGCGCCACGGGTTCGACGCGGCCGCGCCGTACAGCACGTCCGCCATCACGCGGCCCATGTGCACCGACATCTGCACGCCGTGGCCGCTGTAGCCCATCGAGTAATAGAGCCCGTCGTGCTGGCCCGCGCGCGGCAGCCGGTCGGCGGTGATGTCGACCAGACCGCCCCAGCAGTAGTCGAGCCGCACCCCGGCCAGTTCGGGGAAATAGCCGGCCATGCCGGCGCGCAGGACGTCGCCGCTCTTTGCATCGGAGCGCGGGCTCGACATCGCGAAACGCGCGCGGCCGCCGAACAGCAGCCGGTTGTCGGGCGTCACGCGGAAGTAGTTGCCGATCTGGCGCGACGTCACATACGCGCGGCGATGCGGAAACAATCGGTTCAACTGCGCGTCGGGCAGCGGCTCGGTCACGACGATGAAGCTGCCGACCGGCGCGATGCGTCGCCGGAACCACGCGAACGGCCCGTGCTGCGAGGCGCCGGTCGCGACCAGCACGCGGTCGGCGACGAGCGTGCCGCGCGTGCACGTGACCGTGTGGCGCTCGCCGTCGAGCCGCTCGATCTGCGTGACGGCCGCGTGCTCGTAGACGCGCGCGCCGGCACGCACGGCCGCTTGCGCGAGCCCGACGCCGAACTTGCCCATGTGCATCTGCGCGCCGTTGCGCTGCAGAAGTCCGCCGTAAAAACCGTCGGACGCGATTTCATCGCGGATCCGCGACGGCTCGATCAGTTCGATATCCGGATCGACGTCGCGTCGCAACGCGTCGAAGGTCTTCGCGAGCCCCGCGAAGTGCTGCGGTTTCGCGGCGAGCTTCAGCTTGCCCGCGCGCCGGAAGTCGCAGTCGATCGTGTGTTCGGTCACGATCGTCTCGACGCTCTTCACCGCGCTTTCGTACGCGCGATAGAACTGCTTCGCGGGCTCGGCGCCGATACGGGCGGCGAGCGACGCGTAGTCCTGCGCCACGCCGGTATTGCACTGGCCGCCGTTGCGACCCGACGCTTCGCCGGCGACCTGCGCGGCTTCGAGCACGACCACCGATACGCCGCGCTGCGCGAGCGCGAGCGCCGCCGACAAGCCGGTGAAGCCGCCGCCGATCACGACCACGTCGGCGCGCCCTTCGACGGGGCCAACGCTGCCGGCGCGAAACGCGGGGCGGGTATCCAGCCAGTACGATTCCAGTTTCATTGGATCCTTCATTTGCATGCCGGCAATGACGATCGGCGACCGTTCAATGGGAATCATTTAATCATCGTCACAAACCGCGGTTGCCGCGTATTCGCGCACGACACGCGCACAAATTGCCGTTTTGCGCGACCGTCTCAGCAGACTATGCGGTGCACCGTCCACCGCACCGCGCGAGGAACGGTTCGCGCCCGCGCACTACAGCTGCACCGGCGTGACACCGGCCGGCACCGGCTCCGCCTGGAAGCGCACGAGATCTTCCTCGCTGCGATGGCACAGCACCTGCGCGCCGTTGTCGAGCGTGCGCAGCACGGGCGCCGTCCGGTTGCACAGTCCGTCCACCCGCATCGCGCAGCGCGACAGGAACGGACACAGCCCGGCATCGTCCGCGCCCGCGGCGATCGGCACCAGCGGACGGTGACAGCGCTCGGCCGCATCGTCGAGCCAGCCCACGCGCAGTTCCGGCGCGGACGACACCAGCAGGTGCGAATACGGGTGATAAGGCGGCGCGCACAGCGCGTCGCGGCTGCCCGTCTCCACGCGGCGGCCCGCATACAGCACGACGATGTCGTCGCTGATCGCGCGCACCTTCGCGATGTCGTGCGTGATGAACACGTACGACACGCCGAGCTTCGCCTGCAGGTCGCGCAGCAACTCGATGATCGCGGCGCCGACGACCGTGTCGAGCGCCGACGTGACCTCGTCGCACAGGATCAGGTCGGGCTCGGCCGCGAGCGCGCGCGCGAGGTTCACGCGCTGCTTCTGCCCGCCCGACAGCTCGCCGGTACGCCGCGCGGCCACCGCCGGCGGCAGCCGCACGAGTTCGAGCAGTTCCGCGACGCGCTGGCGTGCACGCGCGCCCTTGATCCCGTGGTAGAACGCGAGCGGTCGCGCGAGCGTGCGCTCGACGGTATGCACCGGGTTGAGCGCGGTATCGGCGTTCTGGAACACGATCTGCACGCGGCGATGCTGCTCCTTGGTGCGCTTGCCGATATCGCGCGCGAGCGGCTCGCCGTCGAGCAGGATCTCGCCGCCGGTCGCCGGCACGAGGCCCGCGATCACCTTTGCGAGCGTCGTCTTGCCGGAGCCCGATTCGCCGATCACGCCGACCGTCTGCCCGCGCCCGATGCGCAGGTCGACTTCATGCAGGATCACCTTCGCGGGCCAGCCGTTCGCGGTGCGGCCGCCGTAGCCCGCGATCGCGCCGCGCACGTCGAGCAGCGGCGCCGGCGCGGCCGGTTGTTCCGCTCGCGCGTCGCGTTCGGCATCGTTCGGCGTGACCGCCGCGATCAGGCTCTGCGTGTACGGGTGCGTCGGCGCATGGAGGATCTGTTCGGTGTCGCCCGCCTCGCGGATCACGCCGTCGCTCAGCACGACGATCCGGTCGGCCATCTGCGCGACCACGGCCAGGTCGTGCGATACGTACACCGCACTCATCCCGTAGCGCCGGATCACGCTCTTGAACGCCTGCAGCACGTCGATCTGCGTGGTCACGTCGAGCGCGGTGGTCGGCTCGTCGAGGATCACCAGCTCCGGATCGGTGATCAGCGCCATCGCGGCCATCAGCCGCTGCAGCTGACCGCCGGATACCTGGTGCGGATAGCGCTTGCCGATCGTCTCCGGCTCCGGCAGCGCGAGCGCGCGAAACAGCTCGATCGCCTTCGCTTGCGCGTCGCGCTTCGTCATCGTCTTGTGGATCAGCGCGCTCTCGATCACCTGGTCGAGAATCGTGCGCGACGGGTTGAAGGCGGCGGCCGCGCTCTGCGCGATATACGCGACCTTGCGGCCGCGCAGCGCGGTCAGCGCTTGCGCGGACAGCGTGCACACGTCGGTGCCGTCGAGCTTCACCGAGCCGCCGGCGATCCGGCATCCGGTGCGCGCATGGCCCATCAGCGACAGCGCGATCGTCGTCTTGCCGGAGCCCGATTCGCCGATCAGCGCGAGCACCTCGCCGCGCCCGATCTCGAAGTCGACGCCGTGGACGATCGTCGTTTCCTCGCCGCCCGGCCGGCCGCCGACCACGCGCAGCCCGCGCACTTCGACGAGCGGGTTCGATTCGTGTCGCATCAGCGTCCTCCGGCGGCGCCGGCCGCGCCCTTGCGGCGGCCGCGATGCGGCAGACCGTCGATCATCAGGTTGACGCCCACCGTCAGGATCGCGATCGCGACCGCGGGCATGATCGCGACGGCCGAGCCGTCGCCGAGGCTCGCGATGTTCTCGCGCACGAGCGAGCCGAGGTCCGCATACGGCGGCTGCACGCCGAGCCCGAGAAAGCTCAGGCCGCTCAGCAGCAGCACGACGAACGTGAAGCGCAGCCCGGTGTCCGCCAGCATCGGGTGGATCATGTTCGGCAGCATCTCGACGCACGCGATGTACAGCGCGCTTTCGCCGCGCGCCTTCGCCACCTGCACGAATTCGAGCGTGCTGATGTTGACCGCCAGCGCGCGCGCGATCCGGTACGAGCCGGGCATGTAGCTGACCGCGGCGGTGAGGACCAGCAGCGGCAGCGACGAGCCGAACGCGGCGACGAACATCAGCGCGAACATCTTCGACGGGATCGACGTGAGTGCGTCGAGCAGCCGGCTCATCGTCTCGTCGACCGCGCGGCCCGACACGGTCGCGAGCAGCCCGAGCGTCGTGCCGGTCACCGCGGCGAGCAGCACCGCGGCCAGCGCGAGCAGCACGGTCAGCCGCGTGCCGTACAGGATCCGGCTCAGCATGTCGCGGCCGAGAAAGTCGGAACCGAACGGCAGCTTCGCGCCGAACGGCGCGAACACGTCCGGCGTGACGATCGCGCCGACGTCGTGCGGCGCGAGCAGCGGCGCGAACACCGCAACGAACAGCATCAGGCCGACCATCGACAGGCCGACGCGGCCGCCGGTGGTCAGTCCGAGGCGTGCCCCGCGGCGCTTGCGCGGCTGGTCGGGGGACGGCGCGGCGGGCGGCGTCGCGCCTCCCCACGGCGAGCGCGGTTCGCCTGACGGCGGCAGCGCGCTGCTGCGATGAACGGGGTCGGTCGGGTGCATGGGCGGCATCTCGGAAGGTGGACGGGGGCGCTCAGGTCCGCAGTCGCGGATTCGACACGATCGAGCACAGGTCGGCGAACAGCACGAGCGTCAGGTAAGCGACGCAGAAGATCAGCGTGCACGCCTGGACCAACGGGAAATCGCGGTTGCTGACGGCGTCGACCATCAGGCTCGCCAGACCCGGATAGTTGAAGATCGTCTCGACGACGATCACGCCGCCGAGCAGATACGACAGGCTCAACGCGATCGCATTGGCGATCGGGCCGATCGCGTTCGGCAGCGCATGGCGCAGCACGACGCGTGCGGGGCTCGCGCCCTTGAGCACGGCCATCTCGACATACGACGCGCTCAACTGCTCGATCACCGCGGCGCGCGTCATCCGCGCCATCTGCGCGATCACGACCGCGCACAGCGTCAGCACCGGCATCGCATATGCCCGCAGGAAATCGTGCAGGCTGTCGATCGGGCCGCCGTACGACAGCGCGGACAGCCAGCGCAGCTTCACCGCGAACACGAGCACGGCGACCGTCGCGATCAGGAATTCCGGCGTCGCGACGAGCGACAGCGTGCCGAGACTGATCGCGCGGTCGATCGCCGACTCGCGCTTGACCGCCGCGAGGATCCCGAGCAGCAGCGCGATCGGTACCGACACGGCAGTCGTGATCGCCGCAAGCATGAGCGACTTCGGCAGGCGTCCTCCGATCATTTCCGACACCGGCATGTCGCCGGACAGCGAGCGGCCGAAATCGCCGTGCAGCAGCCCGGCGAGCCAGTGCACGTAACGCACGTGCGCCGGCAAGTCGAGGCCGAACTGCTGGCGCAGCGCGGCGACCGTTTCCGGCGTCGCCGACTGACCGAGCGCGGCTTGCGCGGCGTCGCCGGGCAGCAGGTTCGTGATCGTGAAGATGATCGCGGACACGATCAGCAGCGTCAGCGCGGTCACTGCGATGCGCCGGCCGATCAGCCCGATGAGAATCCGGTTCATGGAGCGGCACTCCCCAAAAAACCGCGCGTGGCCGGCGCGGCGATCCGCACCGGCCGCGCGACGGCGGCCAGCAACGACGTCATGCGTTCCACCACACGTGTTCGGCGAACATGAAGCCCATCATCCCGCCGGTCGGGATCGAACCGAGGCCCGCGAGCCGCTTGTCGTATCCGTCGAGGAAGCTGATGAACGCCGGAATCCCGACCCGGCCCTGCTGCGACACGATCACCTGCATGTCGCCGTACATCTGCTTGCGCTTCGCGTCGTCGGTTTCCGAACGCGCGGCGAGCAGCAACTGGTCGAACTTCGCGTTCTTCCAGCCCGACTCGTTCCACGGCGCATCCGACTTGAAGAACTGCGTGAACAGCACGTCGGCGCTCGAGCGCGGGTTGATGTTGCCGAAGGTGAGCGGGTGCTTCATCCAGTGGTTCGACCAGTAGCCGTCGGGCGACGCGCGGTTGACCTGCAGGTTCAGCCCGATCTTCTGGCCGGCCTGCTGCAGCAGCACGGCCATTTCGATCGACCCGTTTGCGTCGGACGTCGCATAGATCGGCGGCAGCGAGGCGCCGAGCGCCCCCGCCTTCTGCAACAGGAACTTCGCCTTGTCCGGATCGTGCGGCCGCTGCGGCAGCGACGCGTTGAAGTAGCGATGCCCCGGCGGAATCGGCTGGTCGTTGCCGATCACCGAGTAGCCGCGGAACACCGCCGAGCGGATCTGCTCGCGATCGAACAGGTACTTCATCCCTTCGACGAAATCGGGATTCGAGACGATCGGATTGTCGCTGCGCGCGATCAGGTCGGTATAGAGCCCCGACTTCGTTTCCTTCAGCGCATAGCCGGACGCCGACGCGACCCGCTGCGTCGAACGCGGGTCGATCGCGTTGATCAGGTGCACGTCGCCCGACAGCAGCGCGTTCAGGCGTGCGGCGCTGTCGCTGATGCCGATCAGCTCGATCTCGTCGAGATACGGCATGCCCGGCTTGAAGTAGCTGTCGTTGCGCACGCCGACGGTCGACACGCCCGGCTTGAACGACTTGAGCTTGTACGGGCCGCAGCCGATGCCGGTCGCGAAGTCGGTCGTGCCATCCTTGACGATCACGAGCTGCGGCGTCGCGAGGATGACCGGCAGATCGGCGTTCGCGCTGGCGAGCGTCAACGTGACTTCGTCGGGGCCACTCGCCTTCACGTCGGCGAACTGGTCGGCAAGTGGCTTGACCTTCGACGCGGTGGCCGCGTTCTTGTGACGCAGCAGCGAAAACACCACGTCGGCCGGGCCGACGGGCTTGCCGTCGTGGAACGTGACGCCCTTGCGCAGCTTGATGATCCACGTCTTCGCATCTGCCGTCTGCAGCGACTCGGCGAGGTTCATCTGCGGCGTCAGGCTCGCGTCGAGCTGCGTGAGGCCGCTGTAGAACATGAAGAAGCGGATGTAGTCCGCACCCGTCGAGCCCTTGGCCGGATCCAGCGTATCGGCTGTCGAGCTGGATTCGTTCGCGACCCGGATCTTGCCGCCGCGCTTCGGCGCGGGCGCGGCGAATGCCGACTGCGCATGCATCAGCAGCCCGCCGCCCCCGGCGGCCATCATGCCGCTCGCCGCCATGACCCGCATCATGTCGCGGCGCGTGAAGCCGCCCTTGCCGCCATTGTCGATATCGTCGCTCATCCGAACTGCTCCTGACTGTGGAAAGTGGGTCCAAGGGTCCAGCGTGGTTGTTCAATCTCGCCGTGCCCGCTTGCTGGTGGCGGGCGCGACGTCGTGCACATGCAATTCATTTAAGCATCGCCAAAATGCCGGTTGTCGCGATTCGAGGCACCCTCACGATACGAATCGACCGTTTTGGGTAGCCTGCGCAGCATGATTCGCTGCATGCGCCAGGAATCGCCGGCGGGTGCCGCCCGCATGCCGACGCACGCGCGAAAGTTCAGAGGATTGTTCGCCGGCATCGACGCGTTCATCCCGACCGTGCGGCGCGAATGCGCGCAGGGCTTGCGCGACGCGGCGACGTGGCGACGTGGCGACGTGGCGACGTCGGCAGCCTGCCGCTTGCGCGGGTTTTCCCCGGGATCGCGACCGGCGGCGGCACGGCGTGCGCGACGTCGCCCCGGAGAAACGCGCCGCTTACAGCCCGAGCTGCGTCGCGAGATGGCCGATGTCCGACACTTCGTAATAGTTGTAGAACGGCGTGCCCGGCTCGTGGCCGCGGTTCACGAATGCCTTGTGCTTGATCCCGAGATCCTCGGCCGTCATCAGGTCGTAGCGCAGGCTCGATGACACGTGCAGCACGTCCTCCGGCTTGCAGCCGAGCTTGCCGAACATGTATTCGAAGCCCTGCATCCGCGGCTTGTACGATTGCGCCTGCTGCGCGGTGAAGACGGCATGAAACGGTGCGCCGAGCTTGTCGACGTTGCTCATGATCTGGTCGTCCATTGCGTTCGACAGGATCACGAGCTTGTACTTCGAAGCCAGCCGCGACAACCCGGCCGGCACGTCGGGGTGCGGGCCCCACGTCGGCACCGCCAGATAGAAGCGCTCGGCCTCGGCTTCGTCGAACGCCGTGCCGACCCGCGCGCAGGTGCGGCGGATCGCGTTGACGACGACGTCGCGGTACGGCTTCCATGCGCCGAGCACCTCGTCGAGCCGATAGGCGGCGAACGCACGCACGAATTCCTCCATCGCGACCGGCGACAGCCGGTCCGCATAGACTTCGCGCGCCATCTCGGCCATCCGGAAACGGGTCAGCGTGCCGTAGCAGTCGAAGGTGATGAACTTCGGTTCAAACTGGATCATGGTGACGTCCTGTCGGTGTGAAGCCCCGGCAGGGCCGGGGACGGGCTGGGTTGGTTGAAATTGAATCAGGGCAAAAAGTCGTTCGCACATCGTTCGACGCGGCTCAAAGCGCAGAATCGCCGCGTGTTGCGCGGCACATGCAGCACGATCTGCGGCGCGATCGGGTGTGGCGCGGCGGGTCCGGCCGACGAACACCGCGCCACTGCGACGGGCTCGCCTGCCGGCGCGGCCTGGCGGCAGGCGGCGTCGCCGTACATTCATCGTAGTGGCATTCGCACAGCAGGCGTTGCCGGATCGACCGGCCGCGCCGGCACGGTCGGTGCGTTCGTTCGTGCCGATCGTGCGGGTTTGCATGGGTCCCGCGGGCGCCGGCCGCAGCCGGAAAACAGGCGAATCGTCCTATCCGTGCCGCCACCGCGCTGGCAGAGTGAACGGGTCATTCCCACCCATCCGGAGTCCGGCGTGTCCGACCTCAACCCATCCCGCACGCTCATCTATCGCACGTTCGCCGAAACCGACCTGCCCGCCGCCCATCGACTGTCGGAAGCGGTCAAGTGGCCGCACCGGCTCGACGACTGGCGCTTCGTCTTCCGGCTCGGCAGCGGCTTCGTCGCCGAAGACGAAAGCGGCGTCGTCGGTACCGCGTTCGGCTGGCGCTTCGGCGAATCGCACGCGTCGCTCGGCATGGTCATCGTGTCTCCCGAGCGTCAGGGCCGCGGCATCGGGCGCGAGCTGCTCGCGCGCGTCGTCGACAGCCTCGGGGCGCGCACGATCTTCCTGCATGCGACGCCGTCCGGCGAACCGCTCTACGTGAAGTTCGGCTTCGAGGCGATCGGCACCATCGATCAGCACCAGGGCGCCGCCTTCCAGCCGCCGCTGATCTCGCTGCCGCCCGGCGAGCGCCTGCGCCCGCTCGGCACCAACGACGGGCCGCGCCTCGCCGCGCTCGCGTCGCGCGCGGCCGGTTACGAACGCGGTGCGGTGATCGAAGCGTTGCTTGACGTTGCGAACGGGATCGCGCTCGACCGCGACGGCGAGCTGCTCGGCTTCGCGCTGTTCCGCCGGTTCGGCCGCGGCCACGTGATCGGCCCCGTGATCGCGCCGGATGCGCTGCGCGCGCAAGCGCTGATCAGCCACTGGCTCGCGCTGCACGAGGGCATGTTCGTGCGGCTGGACGTGCCCGGCGACAGCGGGCTGTCCGACTGGCTGCAGGGGCTCGGGCTGCCGCGCGTCGACACCGTCGTCGCGATGGCGCGCGGCACGGCGCCTGAGCGCGACCCGACGCTGCGCGCGTTCGCGATCGTGAACCAGGCGCTCGGCTGAGCGGCACGCACGATGAGCTTTCTCTACAAGGCCGACCCGGTGCGCGGCGCGCAGTGGGCGGCGCGCTTCGCGCAACAGGCGCCCGATCTGCCGTTCCGGATCTGGCCAGACCTCGGCGACGCCGAAGCCGTCCGCTATCTCGCCGCGTGGCAGCCGCCGGACGATCCGGTCGCGCTGCTGCCGAATCTCGAAGTCGTGTTCTCGGTCGGCGCCGGCATCGACCAGTTCGACCTGTCGCGCGTGCCCGCGCACATCCCGGTCGTGCGGATGATCGAGCCGGGCATCGTCGAAGGGATGGTCGAATACGTGACGCAGGCCGTGCTGACGATCCATCGCGACCTGTTCGACTATGCGGCCCAGCAGCGTGACCGGACGTGGCGCGAGCGGCCCGTGCGCGCGGCCGCGTCGCGGCGCGTCGGCGTGCTCGGGCTCGGCACGCTCGGCCAGGCGGTGCTCGACACGCTGCGGCGCTTCGGTTTCCCGTGCGCCGGCTGGAGCCGCACGCCGCGCACGCTCGACGGCGTCGACTGCCATGCAGGCGACGCGGCGCTCGACGCGTTCCTCGCCCGCACCGACATCCTGATCTGCCTGCTGCCACTGACCGACGGCACGCGCGGCCTGCTCGGCGCGCGCGTGTTCGACGCGCTGCCGGCCGGCGCGTCGCTCGTGCAGGTCGGGCGCGGCCCGCAGCTCGATTCGGCGGCGCTGCTCGCCGCGCTCGCGAGCGGCCGCATCGACAGCGCGATCCTCGACGTGACGGATCCCGAACCGCTGCCGGCCGGACATCCGTTCTGGACGCATCCGCGCATTCGCATCACGCCGCACATCGCCAGCGCGACGCGGCCCGACACCGCGGTCGACGCGGTGCTCGCGAACCTCGCTCGCCATCGCGCGGGCCAGCCGATGATCGGCGTCGTCGATCGCGCACGCGGCTACTGACGTGTATGCCCGGCCCGCCGGACACGCAGCAGAAAATGCCGAAGCGCCCCGCACAAACGCCGCGCGCATACGTTTCGGACCGCAAATTGAAGACGCATGCGAATGTCTCGCCCGGTAGCATGAACTCACCGCTGACACCTGACGAGAGTCCCGCCCTCCCATGAACCAAGCCGCGCTGATCGAAGCCGATCGTCAACACCTGATCCACCCCGTCGTCAATTACCGTGCGCACGAGGCGCGCGGCGTCACCGTGCTGGAATCCGCGGACGGCGTGTTCCTGCGCGACGCCGCGGGCCACACGCTACTCGACGCGTTCTCGGGCCTGTGGTGCGTGAACGTCGGCTACGGCCGCGACAGCATCGTGAAAGCCGCCGCCGACCAGATGGCGAAGCTGCCTTACGCGACCGGTTATTTCCATTTCGGCTCGCAGCCGGCGATCGAACTCGCCGAACGGCTCGCCGCGCTCGCCCCGCCGTCGCTGAACCGCGTGTACTTCACGCTCGGCGGCTCGGACGCGGTCGACTCGGCGGTGCGTTTCATCACGCACTATTTCAACGCCACCGGCCGCCCGTCGAAAAAGCAGATGATCGCGCTCGAACGCGGCTATCACGGCTCGTCGTCGATCGGCGCCGGCCTCACCGCGCTGCCGGCGTTCCACCGTCATTTCGACCTGCCGCGCGCGGACCAGCACCATATTCCGTCGCCCTACCCGTACCGCCATCCGCTCGGCGACGATCCGCAGGCGCTGATCGCCGCGTCGGTCGCCGCGCTCGAAGCGAAGGTCGCCGAACTCGGCGCGGACAACGTCGCCGCCTTCTTCTGCGAACCGGTGCAGGGTTCCGGCGGCGTGATCGTGCCGCCGGCCGGCTGGCTGAAGGCGATGCGCGACGCGTGCCGGCGCCTCGGCATCCTGTTCGTCGCCGACGAGGTGATCACCGGCTTCGGCCGCACGGGCCCGCTGTTCGCATGCGAGGCCGAGCAGGTCGATCCGGACCTGATGACCGTCGCGAAAGGCCTGACCGCCGGCTATGCGCCGATGGGCGCGGTGCTGATGTCCGACGAGATCTACGAAGGGATCGCGGGCCAGCACGCCGATGCGCCCGTGGTCGGCCACGGCTATACGTATTCCGCGCACCCGGTCAGCGCGGCGATCGGCCTCGAGGTGCTGAAGCTCTATCACGAAGGCGGGTTGCTCGCGAACGGCCAGGCGATGGCGCCGCGCTTCGCCGCGGGGCTCGACGCACTGCGCGCGCATCCGCTCGTCGGCGACGCACGTTCGGTCGGCCTGCTCGGCGCACTCGAACTGGTGACCGACAAGACCCGCAAGACGCGCTTCGACGCGGCGCTGAACGTGCCGGACAGGATCGCGGCCGCCGCGTACGCGAACGGCGTGGTGTTTCGCGCGTTCGGCGACGGCGTGCTCGGCTTCGCGCCGGCCCTGAGTTTCACCGCGGGCGAGTTCGACCTGCTGTTCGAACGCTTGCGCAAGACGCTCGACGACGTGCTGGCCGACCCGGGCGTGCAGCGTGCGCTCGACGCCGCGCACGCGCAGCCGGCCTGACAGGCCAAGGGAAAGCCGGGCTTGTGGCCGCCATCGTTCGACTCTAAAGTAACCGGACATTCCATTTTTGCCCTTTCACGTGAACATGACGGACAGCAAGCTGGATCGCATCGACCTGCGCATCCTCTCCCAGTTGCAAAAGCGCGGCCGCATGACCAACGTCGAGCTGGCCGATGCGGTCGGGCTGTCGCCCAGTCCATGCCTGATCCGCGTGAAGCGGCTCGAGAAGGCCGGCTACATCGGCGGCTACGGCGCGCACATCCAGCTCGAGAAACTCGGCGACGTGCAGGTCGTGTTTACGGAGGTCACGCTGGCCGACCACCGGCGCGAGGATTTCGAGCGTTTCGTCGCGGCGATCCGCAACGTCGACGAGATCGTCGAATGCCACCTCGCGAGCGGCGGCTACGACTACCTGCTGAAGTTCATCACGCGCAGCGTGAGCCATTACCAGACGATCGTCGAAGGGCTGCTCGAGCAGAACATCGGCATCGAGAAGTATTTCAGTTACGTGATCATCAAGTCGCCGTTCGTCAAACGGCACTACCCGCTCGAATCGCTGTTCGGCGAACGCCACTGATACTCGGCGTGCGTCGCTCCGTCACGCGGCAGCCGGCTGTCCGCGTGGGCGGAGTCGCGCCCGCGCCGCGCCGCCGTCGTCGCCGAACCGCTTCATTCAAGGACCTGTCATGCCGCTTACGCTGTCCCGAACCGAACTCGTTCGCACCGCCAATCTGATCGACGGCGCCTGGCGCGATGCGCTCGACGGCCGCCGCTTCGCCGTCACCGATCCGGCCACGCTCGAGACCGTTGCCCACGCACCCGACAGCGGCGCCGCCGACGCACGCGCGGCAACCGACACCGCGGCACGCGCGCTGCCCGCATGGCGCGCGACGCCCGCGCGCGAACGGGCCGCGATCCTGCGTGCATGGCATGCGGCGATCATCGCCCACACCGACGATCTGGCGAAGCTGATGTCGCGCGAACAGGGCAAGCCGCTTGCCGAAGCGCGCGGCGAAGTCGCGTACGGTGCGTCGTACGTGCTGTGGTTCGCGGAGGAAGCGACGCGCACGTACGGCGACCTGATCCCGCAGCAGCAGCGCGGCAAGCGGCTGAGTGCGGTGAAGGAACCGATCGGCGTCGTCGCCGCGATCACGCCGTGGAATTTTCCGCTCGCGATGATCGCGCGCAAGATCGCTCCCGCGCTCGCGGCCGGCTGCACGGTCGTCGCGAAGCCGGCGGAGGACACGCCGCTGACCGCGCTCGCGCTCGCGTTTCTCGCGCAGGAAGCCGGCGTGCCGCCCGGCGTGCTGAACCTGATCGCCGCGTCGCGCGAACGCGGCATCGACGCCGCCGCCGACTGGCTCGCCGACGGCCGCGTGCGCAAGATCACGTTCACCGGCTCGACGCCCGTCGGCAAGCTGCTCGCGCGCGAATCCGCGGCGACGTTGAAGAAGCTGTCGCTGGAGCTCGGCGGCAATGCGCCGTTCATCGTGTTCGACGACGCCGAGCTCGATGCCGCGGTCGACGGGCTGATGGCCGCCAAGTTCCGCAACGGCGGGCAAACGTGCGTGTCGCCGAATCGCGTGTACGTGCAGGCCGGCGTCTACGACGCATTCGCCGCGAAGCTCGCGGCGCGCGTCGCCGCGCTGAAGGTCGCGCCGGCGACCGACCCGGCCGCGCAGATCGGCCCGATGATCAACGCGCGTGCGGTCGACAAGATCGCGCGCCACGTCGGCGATGCCGTCGAACGCGGCGCACGCGTGCTGACGGGCGGCCAGCGCCTGACCGAACTCGGGCCGAACTATTACGCGCCGACGGTGCTCGCCGACGCCACCGCCGACATGCGGCTCACCTGCGAGGAAACCTTCGGCCCGGTCGCCGCGCTGTTTCGCTTCGAGTCCGAGGACGACGCCGTCGACGCCGCGAACGACACGCCGTTCGGACTCGCCGCCTATTTCTACACGCAGGACGTGCGGCGCATCGCGCGCGTGTCGGCGCGGCTCGAAACGGGGATCGTCGGGATCAACGAAGGCGCGCTCGCGAGCGAGGCCGCGCCGTTCGGCGGCGTGAAGGAATCGGGCTATGGTCGCGAGGGCTCGCGCTACGGCCTCGACGATTATCTGTCGATCAAGTATCTGTGCCAAGGCGGGCTCGACTGAACCGGTGTCGCCGCGCGTTCGATTTCCCGTCGGGCGTGCCGCTCCCGCCGGCATGCCTTACGGATTCGGGCGCGACGAAGCGGTCGGTGCTGACGTCATGCCGAATCGCGCGTGCCCGCCGCGCCATCCGCGGCGCGACCGCAGCCACGGCCCCGGCCCCGGGTAAAAACGCATTGCCAACCGGAATTTGTGTGCGCATTGTCGGCGGACGCCTCCTCCATCGCCCCGCTCGCCATGCATTCCGCTCCGCAGCCGCTCGCCGCAGGCCTCGCCGACACCGCGCCCGACGCGCTGCCGTTGATCCGGCGCTTCTCCAGCGAGGACGTCGATACCCACGCGGAATGCACGCACGGCTGGTCGATCCGGCTCGATCAGCTGTCGCCGGGGCCGTTCCATGGAACGCTGCACGAAATCCGCTTCGACGGCATGCAATTGCTGCGCGAACGCGTGAACCGCGCGCTGCTCAAGCGCGGCGACCAGTGCGCCGGCAAGACGTCGTTCAGCATCCCGCTGGAAACCGCCGGCGCCGGCTTCTGCGGCGGCGCGCCGCTGCGCGACAAGGCGTTGCTCGTCTCCGGCGGCACGTCGCTGCCGGAGTTGCGCACGCCCGACCATCAGGACGTCGTGCTGTTGACGGTGCCCAGCGACACGCTGCACCGGTTGGCGTGGCTCGGCGATCGGGACAATGATGGCGACGGCGTATCGTCGAGCGAAACCAGCATCCTGCGGGTGCCCGCCGCGCGCCACGACGCGCTGACAGCGTTGCTGATGGCCGGCTTCGGGGCGGCCGATACGCCGGAGCGCCCGCTCGCGCGGCCGCAAACGCGCAAGACGCTGCACGACGCCATTCTGGTCGAACTCGTGCACGCGATGGAGGCGGCCGGCCGCCCCGTCCGGCTCGATCCGTCCGCGCGTCGCCGCGTCGTCGATCGCGTGCGCGAACTCGTCGCGTCGCGGCCCGGTGTGGCGCTGACGGTGCTCGACGTGTGTCGCGAAGTCGGTGCGAGCCGGCGCAAACTGCAGTATTGCTTCGAGGAAATCCTCGGCACGCACCCCGCGTGGTACCTGCGCGTGCTGCGGCTGAACGCGGTGCGCCGCGAGCTGCGCGAGCATTCTCCCGCAAGCGCATCGGTCAGCGACGTCGCGTGCCGCTGGGGTTTCTGGCACCTGAGCCGGTTCGCGTCGCACTACCGGGAACTGTTCGGGGAACTGCCGTCCGACACGCTCAAACGCCCGTCACGATAATTACCAAAAGCGGATAACGCCCCGGATTTTGACGTTCCTAGACTCCGTACACATTTCAACTGTACGGGGAACGGCACGATGGAAATCCTCAGACGTCCGCACGGCGTGCGGCGCTGCCGCACACGCACCACCGCCGTCGCGATCGGCGCATTGGCGGCCACGCTCGCATGCCAGAACGCCCGGGCGCTCGAAAGCGACGGCCCGATCACGCCGTTCGGCGTATTCGATTTCGGCGCGGGCATCATGCCGCCGCCCACGCCGAACGGCACGCTCGCCACGCGCTTCGCGTACTACTCGACCCGCACGATCCGCAACGGCGGCAACGCCGACTTCTCGCTGACGGTCGCGTCGTGGAGCGTCGCGTATATCCGGATGACGAACGCGAAACTGTTCGGCGCGAACGTCGGCTTCGGCGCGGTCGTGCCGTTCCTGAACCTGAACGGACACGTGAACGTGCCGACGCCCGCGGGCACGCTCGCGATGTCCGCCGATCCGACCAACATCGGCGATGCGGACTTCCAGCCGCTGATCCTCGCGTGGACATCGCCGAATCTGTACGTCAACGTCGCCCTGCAGGTGCAAGCGCCGACGGGCGCGTATCGCGCCACCCGTCTCTTCAATCCCGGCGTCAATCACTGGACCTTCTCGCCGATCGTCGGCGCGACCTACATCACCGACGGCGGCTTCGAAATCTCGACCAGCATCGAGATCGATCAGAACACGACGAACCATGCAACGAACTATCGCAGCGGCACCGGATTCCGCCAGGAATTCGCGCTCGGCCAGCACGTCGGCGCGTTCACGGTGGGCCTGGGCGGCTACCTCGAGCGGCAGTTGAGCAACGACCACGGCCCGACCATCGACGGCAACCGCGCGCGCGTGAACGCGCTCGGCCCGGCGATCAGCTACGTCGAGCCCGGCAAGCCCGCCGTCTGGCTGCATGCCTACAAGGAATTCGGCGCGCAAAACCGCGCGCAGGGTTACCAGATCGCGCTACGTGCCGCGCTGTCGTTCTGATGTTCCGATTCGGGAGCTGTCGATGAATCCGCTTTCTTCAACGCAATCCGCGCCGCCCTGTACGCGTGCCGCCCGACAGGCCGGCGCAAGCCAGGGTGCCGTGCTGCTGCTCGGCAGCAGTCTCACGGTGATGGGCGCGGTCATGATCGCGCCGGTCCTGCCAAAACTCGCGGCCGAATTCGTGCCGGCCGACCCGCGGCTGGCCGCGCTCGTTCCGCTCGTCGCGACGGGCCCCGCCCTCGCGATCGCGCTGTGCGCGCCGCTCGCCGGCTGGCTGGCCGATCGCGTCGGACGCAAGATGCTGCTGTTGCTCGCGACGCTCGTGTACGGGCTGGTCGGCGCCGCGCCGGCGTGGCTCGACAGCCTCACCGCGATCCTCGTCTGCCGGTTCGCGCTCGGCGCGGCCGAAGCGTGCGTGATGACGTGCTGCACGACGCTGATCGGCGATTACTGGCATGGCGAGCAACGGGTGCGCTACGTGAACCGGCAGGTCGTCACGATCGGTATCGTCGGCACGGTGTTTTTCGTGCTCGGCGGCGCGGCCGGCGAGCACGCGTGGCGCTATCCGTTCTATCTCTATCTGTTGCCGATCCTGCTGCTGCCGGCGATTGCGACCGTGCTGTGGGAACCGCTGCGCGAGGGTCAGCCCGCGCAGCCGGCCGACCACGGCACGCCGCCGGCCCATGGAACGCTCGGGCGGACGCTCGCGGTCGGCTACGTGCTGATCTGCATCGGCATGATCAGCTCGTTCGTGGTGCCGGTGCAGATGCCTCAGTTGATGGTCGACATCGGCCAGCGATCGTCGACGATGATCGGCGCGGTAGCGGGCGTCGGCCTGCTGTCGACGCTGGCCGGTTCGATCGCGTGGCCATGGTTGCGCGACGCGATCGGCCGCCGCTTCGTCAACGTCGTGCTCCTTGCGCTGCTCGCGGCGGGCCTGACGCTGCTGGCCCGCGCGCATACGGTGCCGGCCATCGTCGTGGCGGTCGTGATTCACGGCTTCGGCGGCGGCATGCTGGTGCCCAACGCCATCCTGCCGCTGATGCGCACGCTGTCGCTCGCGATGCGCGGCCGCGGCCTGGGCGGTTTCACGGCCGCGCTCTATCTGGGTCAGTTCGTCAGCCCGCTCGTCGTGCTGGGCTGCGCGCACGCATTCGGCGGGCTACGCGCGGCGGTGTTCGCGATTGCGGCAGGCACGGCCGTCGCGGCGTTGTCGTGGTCGTTACCGGCGTGTCGCCGCCGCGACGACGAATGACCCATTCATGTTTTCCTGTTCCTGAACGATAAACCCATGAAAGACTTTCAGACGCTCATCGCCACGCACGACGGCATCGCGCTCGCGGCGCTCGTTCGAGCCAAAGAAGTGAAACCGACCGAATTGCTGGACGCCGTGCTCGCCAGTCTCGACGCGCTCGACCCCACGCTGAATGCCGTGGCGGAACGCCTCGACGACACGGCAAGACAGGCCGCGTCGTCCGTCACCGGGCACGAAAGCGTGCTCGCCGGCGTCCCGACGCTGATCAAGGACCTGTTCATGCCGGTGCGCGGTGCGCGGATGTCGAACGGATCGTTCCTGTTCGGCGACTACCGGCCCGACTTCGACGGCGAACTCGTGGCCCGCCTGCGGCGCGCGGGCATACCGATCGCGGGCACGTCGCTGTCGCCGGAGCTGGGCACGTCGTATTGCACGTCGTCGGCACGCTTCGGCATCACGCGCAACCCCTGGAATCCGCAGGTGAGCGCCGGCGGATCGAGCGGCGCGGCGGCGGCGCTCGTCGCCGCTCGCGTGCTCCCGTTCGCGCACGGCAACGACGGCGGCGGCTCGCTGCGGGTACCCGCGTCCTGCTGCGGCGTGTTCGGATTGAAGCCGACGCGCGGCCGAACGCCGAATGGCCCGATGATCGGCGAGGGATGGGCCGGCATGGGCATCAACCACGCGATCACGCGCTCGGTTCGCGACAGCGCCGCCCTGCTCGACCTGACCGCCGGCGCCGATACCGGTGCGCCGTATGCGGCGCCGCATCAGGCCGACACGTTTCTCGCGGCCACGCAGCACGATCCCCGGCCGCTGAGAATCGCCGTGATCGAGCAAGCGCCGCCCTGGCCGCTTCATCCGGCATGCCGGGCTGCACTGGAACATACCGTCGCGTTGCTGCGCTCGCTCGGACACGACGTCGAGCCGCTCGGCAGTCCCGTCGATTCGGCCGCTTTCTATGGCCACGTGTTCACGATCATCGGCGCGCAAACGCGCGCGCTGCTCGACACGATCGGCACCCAGCGACGCGCGCCGGTGCGCGACGACGAAATCGAGGCGCGCACCCGCATCATCCTGCGCGAAAAAGGCAACGTGAGCGGCGCCGAATACGCGGGCGCGGTCGACTGGATCCATGCGTTGGGCAGGACGTTCGGCCGGCTGATGGAACGCTACGACGTGTTGCTGACGCCGACGCTCGCGATGCCGCCGCTGCCGCCGGCCGCACTCGCGACGGTGGACGCCGCGCAATCGTTGAGCGACGTCATCGATCGGTCGCACCGGTTTTCGCCGTTCACCGCGTGGTTCAACGCGACCGGCCAGCCGGCGATGTCGGTGCCGCTTTACTGGGACGAGCAAGGCTTGCCGATCGGCAGCCATTTCGCGGGGGCCTTCGGCGCGGAGTCGCTGTTGTTCTCGCTCGCCGCCCAGCTCGAACGCGCCGCACCGTGGGCCGAGCGTGCCCCGCTGGTTCGCGTCGGGCCGTCGGGTGCGTGAATGGTCCGGCGGCAGGCGACGGGATGGCGGCACCCAGGTTGATCGTCGCGTGCCGCGCGTGCCACGATCATCGGCGCCCGGCGCAGCCGGTGCACCAGCCGCGCGAACGCGAATCCGCGTCTCGGATCGCGTCAGAGCAGCCCCAGCGCCGACGCCTTGAGGGTCGCCGCGGCGCGTGTCGAACATTCGAGCTTGCGAAACGCCTTTTCGACATGGGTTCGCACCGTGCTCGGACTCATCGCGAGCGCCTGCGCGACCTGCTTGTTGCTCGCGCCGCGGGAAATCGCCCGCAGGACGTCGATTTCCCGCGCGGACAGGCGCGGGCCAGCGGGCGACGGACGCGTGACGGTGCGCCGAAGCGCGGGCGCCCCATTCGTCACGAGCGCGGCCACCACTTCGCCGCATAGCCGGCCGCGCGCCGCTTCTTCCTGCAACTGGCCGGCGGCGGCCGCATCGCTCAGCGCCGCGCGCCACGGGCGCGCCGAGCGCAACGCGACCCATGCCAGCGACGCCGCCAGCACGCGCGCTTCCAGCGTCAGCGCCGCGTCACGCACGCCGCGAAAATAGCCCGAGCCGTCCTGCCGTTCGTAGGCATACGAAGCAAGCACCGCGGCTTCGCCGAGCGCGCCGGTCTGCCTGCCGGCGCGTTCGGTCCAGTACGGCACGAGCCGCACCTTTTCCCATGCGCTCGCAGGCAGCCGCGCCGGCAGATTCCACACGTCGTTCGGCACCGCGGCCCTGCCGATGCCATGGATCAGCCCCGCGCGGTACACGCGTTCGCGCGCTGCCTCGTCCGACGAGAGACGGCCGTAACAGGCGGCCGCCGTCGCGGCGACCGCACGCGAAAAACCCGTCATCCACGGCAGTTTCAGATCGATGACGTCCGCAATCAATTCAGCGGACGTCGCGCCCTGCATGTCCGGCGTGGCCAATGCGGCGTCCAGTTCGGCGGACGTCATGTGCTCGAGCGCCGCCAGCCAGCGCGTTGCGTCGCGCGCAGCCGTGTCGACGAGCACGGCCGGATAGCGTGCCCCCGCCCGTTGCCCGATCAATTCGAGGGCCCGCTCGACGCCGTACGTGCGGCTGAACACGTCGAGATCGCCCGCAAGCGCGACGATCGACACGGCGGCCGGCACCTCTTCCCGCGCGAGCCGTGCGGGCAGCCCGTTGCCGTCCCAGCTTTCGAAAATATGCCGCAGCGCGGTTTCCGTCGCGTGGGGCAGACCGAGTATTCGTGCAACCTCGCCCGAGACTTCGCAATGAATCTGCGCGAGCGGGATCATCGCGACGCCCGCGCCGCCGATCGCTTCGGCGATGCCGGACCGGCTCTCGAGCATCGCGGCGCGGATCGCGACGTCGTCGCCGAATACCTGCGCGAAACCCGCCGCGTTCGCCGTGCAGCCCGACCAGCGCAACAGCGCCACCTCGCGCGCCGTGTCGCACACCGATGCATCGAATCGTGCCGCGTGCGCGAGCCGTGACGCCAGCCAGCCGGTGCGCGGCGAATGGTCGGTCGGCTGCCCCATGCTGAGATCGCCGATGAAGGCCAGCGCGCGTACGGCGTCGAATATGCGCAGCGGGGCGTGACGGGCTTCGGCGTCGGACATCGGGTGGGCAGAGACATTCGCGAGGACGGGAAAACGATCATACGCGACGGCGTCGTGTCATGCACGAGCATGCGCGTGGCGGCTCACCGTGGCCACGCCGGCGCGAGGTTGGCCCGCATCGGCGCAGACGGCCGGCGGACTTCGCCATCGGACATCTGACCGATAGCGGGAGGCCTGGACGATTGCGATACTCGGCGCACTGGAGATTCGGTCGGCGCCACATCGGCATCCGCATGGCGGACACCTTGCGCACCGGCCGCAACGACGATTCGATGTAAGAAGGAGTGCAAATGGTTGATCGTTACCCCGAATTCCGTGCCCTTGCCGACGAACCATGGCTGAAGCGGTACTACTTTTCCAGGGCGATATTCTCGCTGATCTGGGTCGCACTGGCGTTTTCCGTCGGCCGGCAAAGCGCGGCCGGCGCGGCGGTCCTGCTGGTCGTTTATCCGGCCTGGGATGCACTCGCCAATTTCGTCGACCTGTCCCGCAGCGGCGGGACGGCGGCAAACCGCACGCAGGCGATCAACGTCGCGATCAGCGCCGTCACGACACTGGCGGTATTTCCGGCGTTGAATGCGGGCACGCACGCGGTACTCGCGGTGTTCGGCGTCTGGGCGATTCTCTCCGGCGCGCTGCAGCTCGGCACCGCCGTCCGGCGCTGGAAGCATGCCGGCGCCCAGTGGGTGATGATACTGAGCGGTGCGCAATCGGCGTTGGCTGGGTTGTTCTTCATTTTGCAAAGCCACGCGCCAATGCCGCCGGCGATCGTGAAGATCGCAGGCTATGCGGGAGTGGGTGCGCTTTATTTCCTGATATCCGCCATCTGGCTGCAGGTGCGGGGGATGCGGCGTAGGGTGTCGTGAGCCTTCGGTCGAAATGAAGATGTCACGCGACAAGCCACCTTCGCTGTGCTTGCGGTCAGGACCCTTACATTTTTTCCTTCATACCCGAATTGATCAGCCACCAGTTGACGGGATAGCTGGTGGCGAATCCTGCAAGCATCGCGAGCTGCATGGCGAACCAGAATTCGGGGCTCGCAACTTTCGCGATACCGCCGTAAGCCGGCTTGAACCACAGGAACTGGATGATGGCCATAACGCCGTACATGCCGACCTGCCACGCGGTAATCGACGCGATATCCGCTCTGACGGCCGCAATCAAACCTGCGCGTGCCGAGAGCCCCCGCATCGGTTTGATAGTGAAGTACTGAAAAACGATGCCGAACAGAAAGGCGACGATGAAATCGGGGATCCAGACAGCAAACGTTTTTTCATCAAACACCGTGTGCCACCCGAACCAGACTGCCAAGGCGGGGAAGGCAAAAGCCGACCACTCGACAACGATGTCTCCGAGCGTACAGCCCGCGCCGCAGTGACTCGTGCCTTTCATCACCATCGCGACGAACGGCTGCTCGTCGACCTCGTGTCCCGCGTCAGTGACATTCCGTCCCCACACGTAGTAGGCGGCAACCCACAAGACCGTCCCGAACAACGCCGTCAGGGGCCAGACGACGTTCATGATCCACATCTTCTGAGGGTGTCGAGCTTCGTCAACGACGATTGCAACGGCACAGGCCGCACCCAAAATGATCGATGTGACCGATAGCGTATGCAGCCAAGGTGGAAAGGTTCCGTAAATCATCGATATTCCTGCTGGCGAGTCAAATGCCAAACACCCAGCAAGGCACGTTCCGTTCGCCGGATGAAGCTTTCCGTCGTCAGGTCCGCCGATTCACTTGGCCGAGTGTCGTCTCTTGGCCGGAAGTCGCCGGTCGGCACCCGGTGCGGCCGACCGGCGACTTCCGACCCGAAGCGGTCTGTCGAGCGAACGCGCGCTCAGTGGCTGCTCACGGACTCAAACGGGCAACCGTCTTTACACCGACGGTACAACGGCTTCTTGACAATGTCCGACATTCGGGCGGTGGCGTGGCTTGCTCATCGTGGCTAGCTGACAACCGTAACGCGGGGCCAGCGGTCGCAGTATTTTTTTGCTCGATCCGTCTACGGTATGTCTCGATGCTGACGCGCGTCGGGTTGCGTCGTATAACCATAGAAAAAAGATCGTCGACGCCGTGCGGCGCGCAAACATCAATTGTCCCATCCTGGAGAAGGGATAATCCGACTGCCGTCGCGTACTCCGGCCACGATGCGATAGCTTCTGCCAAGGAAGTCAATGGTGGCACCGGGTGGCCGAATACACTCTCAAACCATAGATGAACAGCCGCTTGGTTGGTGACTTCCCAGGGAATCTCAGGACACCTTGCGGCGAGTCGCTGTTGAATCTCCGCGTCGCGAGTTGAAGACAGATCGGACGAGTCGAAATACGCCACATCGACATCTGGTAGGTATGTTGGAGTCTCATATCCGTGGAGTGAATCCCACACCAGATTGCGAATCGCTCCTCCACCGATGCACCACGAATCCAGCTGCATCTCGCGTACCGCCGATAATGCAGACATACACCAAGTGGAACGACTGGCTATTCCAATCAGTTTTTCATAAGAGTTCATGTAAATCTTCGCTCCAAACTTAGGGGAGTGCTGGCATTTTTGGCAATTCCGGTGGCACCGCATGGAACAAGTTCTCGGGTAATATCGCGAGAATGTATTTGCTGTGGGGTGCCGAAAATCTCGGTTTCGTCGTCACTCAACGATCGACTCGCCGCATCGGCGCACGAGGGGCCACACGATGCGGTAACACCCGAGTATGTACAAGTGTCAACTGCTCCAGTTAGAGCCTCAGTGTCTGCTTAATGACATCCCACTGTGTCGACAGGTCGGCATTGCGTTTTTTGAAAATTCGGTCAGAAAGTGTTACTCCCGCCATGGCCTTTCCAGACTCGTATGAGTTCAGGCCACCAATCGTCTCGGCGGTGAAAGTCGGATCTGTTGGATTGTGGAGAAACAAGTCGTGAAGCTGTTTATAAATTGATTCGCAGCGACTGCGAAACCATTCTAGTCGTAGATAACGCACTATGACTTGCTCACCAAACACGGTAGCAGCAGCAATCGCCCCAAATGCAAGATCGTCCTCTCTCATCAAAAAAATAAATATCAGGAGCGCAACTCCGGCGCGGAACCGTTCAAACCTGAGCATTGATTTAGAGATTTCCTTGCTAAAGAACGCGTTTTCTAGCGCCATTGCCGCCAACCTTCTGTGGCCAGCCGGCATTTGATTATTGTAGTATCCGACAGTCGTCTCATGCGACAACGCTACTCCAAAGCTCTGAGATATCAAGTCAGCGGATCTTGCGGCTAATGCACGGGGTTGAAGATAGAGTCTGACTGCGGTGCCGATGATAAACGCCAGAACCGCTGCAATGACCAGACCCATTTGCAGCCTATCGTACAACTGCGCGTGGGTGGCTCGGTCAACGAGAATCAGGGTCGCCGACAGCCCAGTTGTGATCCAGAACAGCCACTCACCGAAGGCTTCGCCGATTTCGACGGGGCGATAGTACGTAGCGCGAATAGGGTCGTGACGCTGATTGTTAGCCATAAGAAGGATAGGGATCTCCGAAAATCGCTCGCCATTCGGCTATTGCAAACTCGTGGTTGCCGAGAAAACCATTCAGCCACGCCGAGTTTGCGTGGGTGCACGCGCTACGAAGTCTGTCGGAGAGTCCAATCCGATCTTGCGCCGTTAGGTAATCGTCGATGCGCGCCCCGTCGTAATGCACGGCTGTCAAAACACTGCCATGTACTGCATCAAAAAATCTGTGAAGGGCGAGCGGCAGGCTGCTGCAATCGCCTATTCCGAGAAACAGCACCGCAAGCGCCTCAATGTGGAAGCTTCGCAATATATCTCCGTGCTTCCAATTCCAGTACTTCATCATCTTTATGGCGCGCCGAAAATATTTACCATATGCAGCCGCAGCTTGCTCGACGCGTGCCGTATGTAGCTTCGGCATCGAGCGGATCCATGTCTCCGTGTTCATGTCGGGCACGTTCAGATACTGCGCATCTTCATATCGCTGACCATCGTGACTTGTGAAATACACGGGAACGACGTCGACGTCAGGAAAAGCAGTGTAGCGAAGCGTCACCGCTTGTCCGTTGCGCCTAACGCGCTCCTTGCCCGATAGCGCGGTTCGGATATCAAGTAATACTTGCGAGGGAAGACGGCCGGCGCAGTGCTTCCCATAGTGGAGGACGACAAAGATGTCCATGTCAGCACGGCCATGAAGCGCTGTGTATTTGGGGATTGAGCCGCCAGCGAAAGCATCGATCAAGTGGAATCGATTACCGAGTAGATTGAAAATGTGATCCCGGCGCGCCGACGCTAACGCGCGGAAGTCGCCTGAAAGATTGATCTCGTCGTAAAACTCCGCGAATGCTCCGTCTACGGTGTATGCCACGTAGAGCCCCCGATTTGTTGTCGGAAGATTATAAGCCCGCAGGATCGTCATTGCACTTGGACTGGCACGACGTTGGTGGCCGCTTAGTGCGGTGCAGCTGACGTTCCAGTGCCAGTCTGAAGCGGCTGCGAACGACTGGAACTAGCCGAATGCCGCCCCACGCGTTCAGCTATAACCAACCCGCAGAAGACGCCAGCCATTCCCAAAACCGGCCTTTGGGACCGCTTGACGCCCCCGTCTCGACCTGCATCCCTCTACCGCCTGCGCAACGCCTGAGCCAGTGCGTCCCCCGCAGCCAGAATATGCGAGGACAAGGCCGCACACGCTGCGTCCACATCCCCATCACGTATCGCCCGGACGATGTTCCGATGCTCGTCGTTCGAGCGATCGTGCCAGTCAAGTTGCTGCCACGTCGCGTACAAATGCCGTGCGCTTGCGCGATGCATGTCGCCAATCGCGTCGACGAGCCGCGGCATCCCGCACCGCGCGGTCAGTGCGCGATGAAATCTCAGGTTCAGCGTACCCAGCACGGCTATACCATGCGCCGCCGCCTCCTGATCGAGGATCGCATCGAGTTCCTCCAGCGCACGTGCGTCGAGAGCGGAAATCGCCTCGCGCAGCGCCAGCCCCTCGAAAGCAGCACGCATCTTTGCCATTTCAAGCACGTCCGCCGGCTCGAGCGGCGCCGCCCGCACGCCTCGCCGCGGTTCCACCACGGCCAGCCCCTGCGCTTCCAGGCGTCTGAACGCCTCGCGTACCGGCACATGACTCGCCCCGAACTCCGCCGCGATGTGGTCCTGACGCAGCCACTCCCCCGGCGCGATGACGCCCGAGATGATGCGGTCCCCCAGCGCGACGGCGATCCGATCGGCCAGCGAGCGATCCTCCTTGACTTCAAAGTTCATGCCGACCACCATGCATATATTATCTATTAAATTGTAACAAAATCGGAGGCTCGATGCGCCACCACCGTCCTGCACGCCTGCAGCACATTGCCGGCATCGGCGTCGATCGCATGGGTTCGATCGCCGATCATGCCGACGTCGACCTTTTGCGACTCGAGAATCTCGATACCGACATCCCACCCACTTCCGAGGCGCTCGCCTTCACCCGCGAGGCAATCCAGCGAGACGCGGCCAACTCCTATTTGCCATTCGTCGGCCAGGATCGGCTACGCGCGAGCGCTGCCGCCCACGTGTCGGGGCTTTCGGGGCAATGCTTCACGGCCGACCAGGTGGTGGTGTCGGCGGGCGGACTCTCCGGCATTCTGAACACGCTGCTCGCCACCGTCGAGACCGGCGACGAAGTCATCGTCACCGATCCGACGTACGCAGGCCTGCTGAACCGCGTCCGCCTTGCGGGCGGCGTGCCCAGGCAAGTACCGTTCGCCTTCGCGCCGGGCGGCGAGTGGAAGCTGGATCAGACCGCGCTGCGGGCAGCGATCGGTCCGCAAACACGGGCCATGCTGCTGATGTCTCCGTCGATGCCTTCGGGCGGGTTCTTCGATGCGTCCGACTGGCAACTGATCGCGAGCCTGTGTGTGCAGAACGATCTGCTGCTGATCCTCGACAGCGCGATGGAACGGCTGCTCTTCGATGGACGCACGGTCATCCATCCCGCCGGCCTGCCCGGCATGGCCGAGCGTACGGTCACGGTCGGCGCCGCGTCGAAAGAGCTGCGCATGATTGGCTGGCGCGTCGGCTGGATCGTCGCGCCGGAATGGCTGATTCCCGATCTTGTGGCCGTGTCGCTCGCCAATGTCGTGGTGCCGGTCGGCATTGCCCAGGAGGCCGCGGCGGTTGCGCTCGAACATTCTGCATCCGATCTGCCTGGCTACGTGAGCGAACTCGAGAGGCGCCGGGATACGGTCGCCGCCGAACTGTCAGGTCTTCCGTTCGGCATGCCGGCGGGCGGCTGGTCGATGCTGCTGCGGGTGTCCGATTTCGGCCTGACCGGATCGCAGATGTCGGAGCGGTTGCTGCGCCGTGGCGTATGTGCGACGGCCATGACCGGATGGGGCGTCGCACACGGCGAGCAGTACGTCCGATTCGTGTACTCGAACGAACCGGTCGAGCGGTTGCGCACGCTCGGGGACAAAGTACGCTTCGCCCTGGAAGACGCATGACGGTCGCCCACGAGAAAACTGAGTCGCGCGCAGGGCGTCGCCGGTTGGAGGCATCCGGCATTCCGTCCGTGATGGTCGAGCGAATTCACACGAGATCAATCCACATGACGTGATGCATCCGGCGCCGGGGCGGCGCGATGTCCCGGCCCCGGCTGGACGTGACATCGCGCGAACGCCCTACCGCCCCGCCGGCGGCTGCAGGATGTCCCGCGGAATCAATGCGATCAGCACGCAACTGATCAGCAGGCAGGCGCCGAGCGCATAGGTGCCGTTGTTGATGTCGCCGGTCATTTGCTTAGCGACGCCTGTGATCATCGAGCCCGTGAAGCCGGACAGGTTGCCCACCGAGTTGATCAGCGCGATGCCGGCCGCCGCGGCCGTGCCGGACAGGATCTGTCCGGGGAAGGTCCAGTAGATCGGCATCAGCGCGAGGATGCCGCACGTGGCGACGGTCAGGAACACGATCGACAGCGCCACGTTGTGGGCGAACGCCGCGCTCAGAATCAGGAAGACGCCGCCGATCAGCGCGGGAATCGCCGCGTGCAGGCGGCGTTCGCCGGTCCTGCGCGAGTGCGATGCGTTCCACACCATCGCGAAGATGGCCGTCAGGTACGGAATGGCCGTCAGCAAACCGATATGCAGCGGGCTCCGCACGCCCGACGCGCGGATGATCGACGGCAGCCAGAAGGCCAGCCCGTAGAAGCCGGTATTGAACGTGAGCAGGATGAAGGTGAGCAACCAGACGCGCGGGCTGCGCAGCGCGGCGCCGACGCTGTGCGACTTGTGCGCGGCCTCGGATTCGAGGTTGCGCGACAGCACCGCCTTTTCGTCGGCGGACAGCCACTTCGCCGACCGCGGGCCGTCGCCGAGGCACGCCAGCACGATGAACGCCACCACGATCGACGGCAGCCCTTCGAGCAGCAGCATCCATTGCCAGCCGCTCATGCCCGACAGGCCATGCGTCTGCTCCATCAGCCAGCCGGACAGCACGCTGCCCAGCGTCAGGCTCAGCGGGATCGCCACCAGGAAACCCGACATCGCCACGCTCTGGCGGCGCGCCGGGAACCAGTAGTTCAGGTACAGGATGACGCCCGGGAAAAACCCGGCTTCGCACAGCCCCAGCAGGAAGCGCAGCGTGTAGAACATCGTGGTCGTCTGCACGTGGAAGAACTGCGCGAGCGGCACGATGAAGGCCATCGACGACGACACGATGCCCCACGTGATCATGATCCGCGCGATCCAGAAGCGTGCGCCGTAACGATGCAGCAACAGGTTGCTCGGCATCTCGAACAGGAAATAGCCCCAGAAGAAGATGCTGGCGCCGAGCGCATAGACGCTGTCGCTCAGGCTCAGGTCGTCGAGCATCTGCAGCTTGGCGAAACCCACGTTGACGCGATCCAGATAGGCCACGACGTAGCACAGCAGCAGCAAGGGCAGGATGCGCCGCATGACCTTGCGATAAAGGGCGTCCTCGGACGAGTCGGCCGCGGCCGGTGCGGCAGCGGCCTGCGTAATGGATGGCATCGGTCTGTCTCCTGTTCGTTTAGGTCTTCTTCGTACCGGCGAGTGCGCTTGACGCATCGATGTTACCGATAACATCCGGTGGCAAAAAAAAGCCGACGAGGCGACGGGAGCGAGCAGTGCTTTGATACCGGTAACAAACGCCAAGGTAGCATGCAGCGACAGGCGCGTACAAGTCCCGCCGAACGCGTGGTTTCCCTAGTACGGGCGTCGCTTCGACGAGCGCATCGCGGCCGGCCTGCACGATATGCCGCACCGGTATGATGTAGCCTTTCCGGCTTTCTCCCGATCGCGATTCCGATGCCCAGTCCCACCGCCGTCCGGCCCGCCGGGCCGCCCCGCATGTCCGACGTAGCGCGCCTGGCCGGCGTATCGAAGATGACGGTGTCGCGCGTGCTCGCGGGCCACAGCGTGGCCGCCGAGACGCGCGCACGGGTCTGCGAGGCCATCGACCAGCTCGGCTACGTGGCCGACGCGGCCGCCGGTGCGCTGTCGTCCGGGCGGTCGGAATTCGTCGCGGTGCTGGTGCCGTCATTGTCGAGTTCCAACTTCTCGGACACCGTGCGCGGCCTGACCGATGCGCTCGAACCGCATGGCCTCCAGCTGCTGCTCGGCGACACCGACTACGACCTGGAACGTGAAGAACGGCTAGTGCGCTCGATGCTGCGACACCAGCCGCGCTGCATCGCGCTGACGGGTGCGCAGCACACCGATGCGACGCGCAAGGTGCTGGAGCGCTCGGCGATTCCCGTGGTCGAGATGTGGGATCTGCCCACGCGCCCCATCGACACCGCCGTCGGCTTCTCGAACGTGCGCGCCGCCCGTGCGATGGTGCGCCACCTGGCCGAGCGCGGTTACCGACGCATCGGCTTTCTGGTCGGCGCCAGCGAACTGGATCGCCGCGGCCTCGACCGACTCAAGGGTTACCAGGCAGAGATCAAGGCGCTGGGGCTGGGCGAACCGCGCGTCGTGCGGCTGGGCGAATCGCCGATCACGATGAGCCACGGCGGGCCCGCGATGGCGGCGCTGCTGGAGCAATGGCCGGATACCGATGCGGTGATGTGCGTGAGCGACATGTCGGCATTCGGCGCGATCATGGAATGTCACCGGCGCGGGCTTGCCGTACCCGCCGATATGGCCGTGGCCGGCTTCGGGAACTTCGAAGTGGCGGCGTGCTGCCACCCGACCATCACGACCGTGTCGGTGGACGCGTACGGCATCGGGCTACGCACGGGCGAAGCGTTGCTGGCGGCGCTGCAAGCGCGCGACGGCGGCGAGCGGACCGAGTCGCACAGCATCCGTATCGACTACACGATCGTCGCGCGGGAAAGCGCCTGACGGGTCGACGGCCGCCCACGTGCCGGCGCGCGACGTGCGCGGCGTTGCTCCGGCCCCCTGCCCTCACCTCCGCCACGCGCGCACAAATCCCTTCCGCAACGCAAAAAACCCGTGCTAACATCCAATCGATGTTACCGGTAACTATCCGGCACGCACAATCAAGAAGGCCCTTCGGAGACAGCCTGCCATGTCACAAATCCCTCGCCGCTTGCGCAGCCAGGAATGGTTCGACGATCCCGCGCACGCGGACATGACCGCGCTCTATGTCGAGCGCTTCATGAACTACGGGTTGACGCGCGAGGAGCTGCAGTCGGGCCGCCCCGTCATCGGCATCGCGCAGACGGGCAGCGACCTGGCGCCGTGCAACCGCCACCACATCGAGCTGGCCGAGCGCACCAAGGCGGGCATTCGCGACGCGGGCGGCATTCCGATGGAGTTCCCCGTGCACCCGCTGGCCGAGCAGAGCCGCCGGCCCACGGCCGCGCTCGACCGCAATCTCGCCTACCTCGGGCTGGTGGAAGTGCTGCACGGTTTTCCGCTGGACGGTGTGGTGCTGACGACCGGCTGCGACAAGACCACGCCGGCCTGCCTGATGGCGGCCGCGACCGTCGACATGCCCGCGATCGTGCTGTCGGGCGGCCCGATGCTCGACGGCTGGCACGAGGGCAAGCGGGTCGGCTCCGGCACGGTGATCTGGCATGCCCGCAACCTGCTCGCCGCCGGCGAGATCGACTACGAAGGCTTCATGCAGCTGACCACGGCTTCGTCGCCGTCGATCGGCCACTGCAATACCATGGGCACGGCGCTGTCGATGAACAGCCTCGCCGAGGCGCTGGGCATGTCACTGCCCGGGTGCGCGAGCATCCCCGCCGCCTATCGCGAGCGCGGCCAGATCGCTTACGCTACCGGCAAGCGCGCGGTCGAACTCGTTCGCGACGACCTGCGCCCGTCGACGATCATGACGCGCGCGGCGTTCGAGAATGCGATCGTCGTCGCGTCGGCGCTCGGCGCCTCGACCAACTGCCCGCCGCATCTGATCGCCATCGCGCGCCACATGGGCGTCGAGCTGAGTCTGGACGACTGGCAGCGCTTCGGCGAAGCCGTGCCGCTGCTCGTGAACTGCATGCCGGCCGGCGAATACCTCGGGGAGAGCTTCCATCGCGCCGGCGGCGTGCCCGCCGTGCTGCGCCAGCTCGACGCGGCCGGCCTGCTACGGCGCGACTGCCTGACCGTATCCGGCCGCGCGATCGGCGAGATCGCCGACACCGCGCAGGATGCCGACCGCGATGTGATCCGTACGCCCGACGCGCCGCTCAAGCACGGGGCCGGCTTCATGGTGCTGTCGGGCAACTTCTTCGACAGCGCCATCATGAAGATGTCGGTGGTGGGCGACGCCTTCCGCCGGACCTACCTGGCCGAGCCGGGCGCGGAGAATACGTTCGAGGCGCGCGCGATCGTGTTCGACGGCCCCGAGGACTACCACGCGCGTATCGACGATCCCGCGCTGAACATCGACGAGCGCTGCATCCTCGTGATCCGCGGTTGCGGCACGGTCGGCTACCCGGGCAGTTCGGAAGTCGTGAACATGGCGCCGCCCGCCGAGCTGGTGAAGCGCGGCATCACGTCGTTGCCGTGCATGGGCGACGGACGCCAGAGCGGCACGTCGGCCAGCCCGTCGATCCTGAACATGTCGCCGGAAGCCGCGGTGGGAGGCGGCCTCGCCTTGCTGCGCACGAACGACCGCGTGCGTGTGGACCTGAATCGCCGCAGCGTCGACGTGCTCGTCGACGCGGACGAACTCGCGCGCCGTCGCGAGACCGCGAGCTTCACCGTGCCGGAGGCGCAAACGCCCTGGCAGGAACTCTATCGCCGGTTCGTCGGCCAGTTGTCCACCGGCGGCTGCCTCGAACCGGCCACGCTGTACCTGAAGGTCATCGAGCAGCGCGGCAACCCGCGCCATTCGCACTGACTGCCCCGCCCCCGACTCTTGCCGAGCTGACCATGCGTACTCCTTCCGTTTCCGATTGCCTGCCGCACGACCTCGCCCACGCGCTGCTGATCGGCCGCGTCTGGCGGCACGACGGCGCCCACGCGGGGCCGAGCGTCGTCGCCGTGCGTGGCGGCGAAGTGTTCGACATCACGCGCACCGTGCCGACCACCGCGGACCTGTTCGACCGCCCCGATGCAGTCGCGCTCGCGCGCACGGCTCCCGGCGAATCGCTCGGCCGCGTCGAGCCGTTGTTGCAGGCGACGCTGGACGGCACGCCCGGCGCCACGCGCCTGCTCGCGCCGTGCGACGTGCAGGCCATCAAGGCGTGCGGCGTCACCTTCGCGGTCAGCCTGATCGAGCGCGTGATCGAGGAACAGGCCGGCGGCGATCCGGCCAAAGCGAGGGAGGTACGCGACACCATCGCCGCGACCATCGGCACCGATCTGTCGAAGATCGTGCCGGGCTCGGAAGCCGCACTGCGCCTGAAGGCGGAACTCGAGCGCCGCGGTGCATGGTCGCAATACATGGAAGTGGGCATCGGCCCGGATGCCGAGGTGTTCTCCAAGTCGCAGCCGATGTCCGCGGTCGGCTTCGGCGCGGACGTGGGGCTGCTGCCCGTGTCGGTGTGGAACAACCCGGAGCCGGAGATCGTGCTGGCGGTCGCCAGCGACGGCAGGCCGGTGGGCGCGACGCTCGGCAACGACGTGAACCTGCGCGACATCGAAGGCCGTTCGGCGCTGCTGCTCGGCAAATGCAAGGACAACAACGGTTCGTGCGCGATCGGCCCGTTCGTGCGGCTGTTCGACGACGGCTTCACGCTGGACGGCGTACGGCAGGCCAGCGTGTCGCTGCGCGTCGAAGGCGCGGACGACGGCTTCGTCCTCGACGGCATCAGCCACATGCGCGAGATCAGCCGCGACCCGGCCGACCTCGTCGCGCAGACCTGCGGCGCGCATCACCAGTATCCGGACGGCTTCATGCTGTTCCTCGGCACGATGTTCTCGCCGATCCAGGATCGCGACGCGCCCGGCGGCGGATTCACGCATCACCTCGGCGACCGCGTCACCATCTCCACGCCCGCGCTCGGCGCACTCGTCAACACCGTGCGGCTTTGCACGGAGATCGCGCCGTGGACCTTCGGCGTGCGCGCGCTGTATGCGAATCTGGCCGCGCGCGGGCTGCTTGCTGCGTGAAGGCGGCAGACGGGGCGTGCGAACCGCCGCGCATTGCTCGGTGGCGGTAGCCTCGTCGACGATCGGTCCGTGAAGCACCCGCGCAACGTCGCGTGCGATCGAACCCGCTTCACGTGCCGTTCGCCTGCTCCGGCGCCTCTTGTCGCGTATCAACCGCGACGCACCACGCCGCGCGAAGCGCGAAGGCAGAAGCGGGTCTGTCGGGCGCAAACGGAGCCCTTCGCCCCCTCGACGTGACGAGCTCGGATCGCTGTCGAAATTTTTTTTCGATGGCAGGTCACGCGCAAACGATTGCGCTCGGCAACCGTCCTAAATTGTTCACTCACCGTACCGATAATAAGGAAAGCTATTTGATACTGGACTTTCCCCATGAACGATCGACGGCTAACGGTTCGCACGAAGCTGATCATGGCTTTCGGACTTCTTACGTGCATGGTTGTGGTCGTCTCTCTCGTCGGCATCGTATCGCTCGCCAACGCGAACGCGGCATTCGATAACTATGTCAACGGCACCAACGCCCGCGCGACCCTCGTGGACAAGGTTCGCGTCGCGGTCGACCGGCGTGCGATCGCCGCCCGCAACCAGGTCCTGGCGGCGGGACCGCGCGATGCGGACCTCGAGAAGGAAGCGGCACTGCAGGCCGACCGCGAAGTCGGCACGCTGCTGGGCGAGCTGACGAATGCGGTCCGCGAGGGGAGCGGCGCGTCCGACAAGTCTCGTGAACTGGTTCGGCAAATCGCGGCGGTCGAGGCGCAGTACGGCCCCGTGGCGCGCGCGATCGTCGAAGCGGCGGCGAACAACCGGCGCGATCAGGCGATCACGATGATCAACGAACAGTGCCGACCGCTGCTGGCCCAGCTCGTCGCGGCCACCGAGGCATATGCGACGTACTCGCGCTCGCGGGCCGCCCAACTGGTGAAGGAATCGGAAGACCGATATACCTCGCGGCGACTGATGCTGATCGTGATCTGCATCGCCGCGGCGGCGGCCGCCGCGATCTCGGGCCTCTTCATCATCCGCGGCCTGCTGCGCTCGCTGGGCACGGAGCCTGCCGCGCTCAGCGAGATCGCCCGCCATATCGCCGCCGGCGATCTCGGCGCCGAATCCACGACCGGCGCCGCGCCGGCCGGCAGCGTACTGGCTTCCATGCGCGACATGCAGGCGAACCTGATCCGCCTGATCTCGGAAGTCCGTACCGCATCCGGCAACGTCGCGACGGGCGCCGGCGAAATCGCGTCCGGCAACCAGGACCTCTCCTCCCGCACGGAACAGCAAGCCGCATCGCTGCAGGAAACCGCCTCGAGCATCGAGCAACTGACATCCACCGTGCGTCTGAACGCCGACAACGCGCAGCAGGCAAGCGGCCTGGCCGACAACGCATCGGAAGTCGCCCAGCGTGGCAGCACGGCGGTCGGCCTGATGGTCGACACGATGACGGACATCAGCGCGAGCTCTGCCAAGATCGCCGAGATCACCGGAATCATCGAAGGGATCGCGTTCCAGACCAACATCCTCGCGCTCAACGCGGCCGTGGAGGCCGCCCGCGCCGGCGAGCAGGGCCGCGGCTTCGCGGTGGTGGCCAGCGAAGTCAGAAGTCTTGCGCAGCGCTCGTCGAGCGCCGCGAAGGAAATCCGCGAGCTGATCTCGCAATCGGTCCGGAAAATCCAGGACGGCTCGCATATCGCGAACAACGCGGGCGATACGATGAGCCAAGTCACGCACGCGATCTCGCGCGTGACCGACATCATGGGCGAAATCGCCGCCGCGTCGAACGAGCAGAGCCGCGGCATCGAGCAGGTCAATCTGGCGATTACGCAAATGGACGAAGTCACCCAGCAGAATGCCGCACTCGTCGAGCAGGCCGCCGCCGCATCGAAGTCGCTCGAGGAACAGGGGAACCGGCTTGCCGAGGCCGTATCGCTGTTCCGGCTGGACACCGGCACGGCGAAGGCGTAGCGACTCGACGCGCAGCCGCATATCCGCGACACGCGCATCGAATCGGCGTCCGCCATGTTCAGCACCCGAAATTAACCAGATAGTGGGAATTCACACCCGCCGCGTACGACGCGCAACAATTCCGTAACGACCGCGTAACGATCGCTCACCACAATCCTCCCTCTTCGACCATCAGGATGGAGTCTTGCATGTTTGCGTCACGAAGCCGTTTCCCGCTGCACGTCGCGGCATTGTCGAGTGCGATCGTATTGGCCGCCTGCGGCGGCGGCGACGACGTCGCGTCGACCGCCACGATCGCCGCGGCCGTTCCGGCGCCCCCCGCCGACCCCGGCTTCGTCGACAGCGCGCCGATCCCGAGCGCGCCCGCTTTCGTCGACAACGTCGCGACCAACCAGCGCGGCGATGCGCGCTATGCGACGCTGTCGACCAACGCCGCGGTGCGCGTGTTGAGCCGTTTCCTCGATCTCTGGCAACCGTCGACGATGCTGGTCGACGCGGGCGTGAGCGCGCCGGCGAACGGCGCGTTCCCGGCCATCTCGCCGTCGACCTGCTCCGGACTGCCGAACAGCGGCGTGCCGTGCGGCACGATCCTGAACGATGCGGTGCTGTCGGCCAACGTGCAGTACGTGATCGACGCGACGACCGCCCGTACGCCGCAGCAGGCCGATGCCGCGTACTACGACGACCGGCGCGGCAAGGGATACAGCGTGACCGACGGCATGGGTCCGCTCACCGCCGCGTGGCGCACCGCGGCCCAGCAGACGACCAGCATCACCAGCGTGCCCGCCGATGCCACGACCGTGCTGTACAACGACTCCGGCAACAACGTCGGCGTCGGCAGCAGCGGCAACGCCAGTTTCGGGAAGGTCGTCGACCTGCTCAACGAAATGGGCAACAACGCGTCGACCGAACCTTCGAAGCGCTTCTTCAAATACGCGCGTCCGTACCGCTGGAGCACGAGCGTGATCGTCGCGCCGACGCTGGTGCCGGCCGAAAGCGCGACGCCCGCGACCGACGGCGGCTTCATCAGCGGCCACACGGCCGAAGCGATGCGCGATGCGACGACGATGGCGTGGCTCGTGCCGGAACGCTTCCAGGAAATGGTCAGCCGCGGCCTCGAGCTCGGCGAGAACCGGATCCTGGCCGGCATGCATTCGCCGCTCGACGTGATCGGCGGGCGCATGCTCGCGCTGGCCGTCAGCGCGGCGAACCTGACCGCGTACGCCGGCGACGCGCAGGCCGCCTACACGCAAGCCCATCAGACGTTGCAACAACTGACGGGCACCAGCGCCACGACCTTCTCCGCATTCGCGCACGCCGGCACGACGGCCACCGACCGGTTCGCGGACTACACGACGAACAAGAGCGCGTTCCTGCGCCGCATGACGTTCGGCTTTGGCGCGATCGAATCGACGAACGCACCGCCGGTCGTGCCGAAGGGCTCGGAGATTCTGCTGCAGACGCGCTTTCCGTACCTGAGCGCCGACCAGCGGCGCGTCGTGCTGAAAACAACCGAACTGCCGTCCGGCTATCCGGTCATGGACGACGCGGAAGGCTGGGGTCGCCTGAACCTGTTCGCGGCGGCCGACGGCTACGGCGCGTTCAACGGCAACGTGATCGTGTCGATGGATGCATCGCAGGGCGGGCTCAATGCCGCCGACCTGTGGCGCAACGACGTCGCTGGCGCCGGCAAGCTGACGCTGCAGGGCAGCGGCACGCTGACGCTGGCGGGCAACAACGGCTACACGGGCGGCACGCAGGTGAGCGGCGGCACGCTGGCAGCCGCGTCGACGACGGCGTTCGGCAAAGGGGACGTGTACGTCGGACCGGGCGGCAGCGTGCGAATCGCGGCCGCCGCGCCGGTGACGATCGCCACCCGCTACACGCAGCTCGACAACACGACGCTCGAACTCGACATCGACGGCAACGGCGGCGGACGGCTGCGCGTGGGCGGCCCGCTCACCGTCGCGGGCGGCACGCTGCACGTGAAATTCGTGAACGGCTACGCGCCGAAGGCCGGCGACACCATCGCGCTAATCGACGGCGCGGCGGCTGCCGCGAAGTTCTCGACGGTGACGGTCGACGGGTTCAAGGCCACGCCGGCCTACACCGCGACGGGCGTGTCGATCACGCTGTCGGCGGCGTAGCCGACAACGATCGCCTGCCGGCTCGTGCCGGTTTCCGTCACGGGTGCTCCTTCGCGGCCTGATCGCGCGAGGAGCGTGCGCGGCGCGTCACATGATCGCGCCGCGCAGCCACGGTACGAACTCGCGTTCGCCGATACCGTTGTCCTCGCTGCGCGATCGTCGTCCGGAGGCGACGTCGAGCATCAGCCGAAACAGCCGCGCGCCCGCTTCGTCGACCGTGAGCGAACCGGCGACGATCCCGCCGCTGTCGAAATCCATGTCCGATTGCATCCGCTCGAACAGGCCGGTCGTCGTCGCGATCTTGATCGTCGGCACCGGCTTCGAGCCGAACACCGAACCGCGGCCCGTCGTGAAGCACACGAGATTCGCGCCGCCGGCGATCTGCCCGGTCGCCGACACCGGGTCGTAGCCGGGCGTATCCATGAACACGAGCCCGGCTTGCCGCACCGGCTCCGCATAGTCGTAGACCGCGCGAAGCGGCGAGCGCCCGCCCTTCGACACCGCGCCGAGCGACTTCTCGAGAATCGTCGTGATGCCGCCGGCAAGGTTGCCGGGGGACGGGTTGTTGTTCATTTCGCCGCCGTGATCGGCGACGTAGCGCTCCCACCATTGCAACCGGCCGAGCAGACGCTCGGCGACGTCGCGCGAGGCCGCCCGCGCGATCAGCAGATGCTCCGCGCCGTAGATCTCGGGCGTCTCGGACAGAATCGCCGTGCCGCCGTTGCGGACCAGCAGATCGACGGCCGCGCCGAGCGCCGGATTCGCCGTGATGCCCGAATAGCCGTCGGACCCGCCGCATTGCAGGCCGACCGTCAGCCGCGATGCCGGCACCGCGCTGCGACGCGCGCCGTCGGCCACCTCCAGCAACGCGCGCACGATCGACACGCCTCGGGCAACGGTGTCGCGCACCCCGCCTTCGTCCTGGATGACCAGCGTGCGCACGGTGCCCGGCGCGGCCGCGTCGAGCCGTTCCGCGAGCGCGCCGACCTGATTGACCTCGCAACCGAGACCCACGAGCAGCACGCCGGCGAAGTTCGGGTTGCGTGCATAACCGACGAGCGTGCGGCGCAGCAGTTCGATGCCGTCGCCGGTCGCCGACATGCCGCAGCCGCTCTGATGGGTGATCGCGACGACGCCGTCGACATGACCGAACGCATCGAGCGCGCCGTGCCGGTACGCATCGGCGATCGCATGACAGACGCTCGCCGAACAGTTGACGCTCGCGATCACGCCGACGTAGTTGCGGGTGCCCACGCTGCCGTCGGGCCGCACGAATCCGTCGAAGGTGTCGCCGCGATCCGCCGGAACCTCGTGCGCATCGCCGGCAGGCCCGTCGTCGTGCGCATGACGCTCGGGCATCCCGACGTTGTGCACGTGCACGTGCTCGCCCGCGGCGATGTCGCGCAGCGCGATGCCGATCGGCTGCCCGCATTTGACGATCGCGTCGCCGCGCGCGATCGGCGCCGTGGCGACCTTGTGGCCGGCCGGCACCGCGGCCGCCGGCCGCAACGGCGCGCCGTGCACGTCGATCGGCACGTCCGGCGCCAGCGCGTCGAGTGCGACGGCGACGTTGTCGTCGCCGTGAAGGATCACGATTGCCGGTTGCTTCACGATGCAGTTCTCCCTGTCGTTGCGACGCCTGCCGGGTCGCCGGCCGGGTCGCCGGCCGCCGGATCGCCGGCCGCCATGCCATGGCGGGCGACGAGTTGCCGCAACCGAGGCTGTTCGGCCGGCAGCGCCAGCGAATCCGCGAGCGCGAGCAACGGCTCCATTCGCCGCGCCACCTTCTCGCGATGATTGACCGCGATATCGGCGATGCGATGCGCGAGAAACGGATTGAGAAAGCGCTCGCGCACGCTGTCGACATAGTGTTCGGCCGTTTCGCGCAGGCCCAGCGCCACGAATACCGGCGCGACTTCATCGCGCCACACCGCCTCGAGACCGTCGCGCAGCCGCGCATCGTTCATCGCGTCCAGCACCGTTTCCGATGCGTCGCGCCCCGCCGCGAGCCACTGCTCCGCGAGCCAGCTGTGCCCGAGATTGAGGAAGAACAGCTTCAGGCGCTCATGGCTGCGCAAATCGTCGGTGACGACGATCTGCGCGTGCCGGCACGGCAACGCCATGCCGGCACGCCGTTCGATCGCCCATAGCGCGTAGGGCTCCGCGATCGCGCCGACCGGATGCAGCGGCTCGGACACGATGCGGTCGACGAGCGAGTTGACCCACACGCAGCGGTGGCGCAGATAGTCGGCGAACGCGTCGGGCAGCCGCCACCGGCGCGCGAGGTCCAGCACGATGTCGCGCAGCGTGTCGCCGTTGTTCGTCACCAGCTCGCAAGGCAGGATGGAGATGCCATCGTCGGGACGCACCTGCCAGCGCGCATGCAGCAGCACGAGCAGCTTCGCCGGAAAGCCGCGCGGGGTCTGCTGCGGCCGGTCCGGCAGGTCCGCCGCGTCGCGCGGATCGGTGCGATAGCCTGCGTCGCCGGTGTTCGATACGATCACGCGGACCGTCTCGATCGCGGCGCGGCGTATCTCCGCCCAGTCGCGCTCGGCGTCCCATGCGCGATGCACGGCGCGGCATTCGACGACTTCGTCGACGATGCCGCCGCGGTCGCGCCCGCGAATCCGCACCGGATAGCGACCGGTCGCGCGCAGCGCGTCGATGCGGGCGCGGCTGGCCGGATTGCCGGTCGTCTGCACGATGCCGATGCCGCCCATCGCGTTGCCGTCGTCCAGCGCCTGGGAGACGAACAGGTCGACATGCGCCAGCAGGAAGCGGCTCGTGCCGAATTGCAGGATCGGCGGCGTCATCGCATGCGCTCCACGTGCCGGATTCGACGGATCAACATTCGACGAGCGCCTTCACGACGGTCTGCCCCGCTTCCAGCAGACGCGGAAGCGCGTCCGGCACCTCGTCGAGCCGCATCCGGTGCGTGTTCAGCGCACGGTCCGGAATACGCCCTGAACGCATCGCGTCGAGCACCGTCGCGAAATCCTCGGCGGTGGCATTGCGGCTTGCGAGCAGCGTGGTTTCCCGCTTGTGGAATTCGGGATCCGAAAACGCAACGTGCCCGCGCACGATCGAGATCAACGTGTATTTGCCGCCGTGCGCGACGAATTCGAAACCGCGATTCATCGCATCGAGGTTGCCCGTCGCGTCGAATACCGCATCGAAATACTCGCCGTCGGTCAACGACGCGAGACGCGCCGCGTCGTCTTCCCCCACTTCCACCGCCGCATCGACCGCCAGGTGCTCGCGGCAAAACGCCAGCCGATCGGCCCGCGTGTCGAGGCACGTGACGTCGGCGCCGCGCAGCTTCGCGAAGATCATCGCGGCCATGCCGATCGGCCCGGCGCCGACGACCAGCGCCCGCTGTCCGGCACGGACGTCGGCGCGCCGCACCGCATGCGCGCCGATCGCAAGAAATTCCAGCATCGCCGCCTGGTCGAGCGAAATGCCGTCGGCCTTGTGGACGAACTGGGCGGGCACGCTGAGGTATTCGGCCAGCGCACCGTCGCGATGCACGCCGAGCACCTTGATGTTGACGCAGCAGTTCGTGTTGCCGTGACGGCATGCGATGCAATGCCCGCACGACAGATACGGCATCACGTACACAGCGTCCCCGACGTCGAGCCCCGACTCGGGTTCCGCCTCGACGACCACCGCGGAAAGCTCGTGACCCATCACGCGCGGATAGTCGAGGTATGGCTGGTTGCCGGTGAAGATGTGCAAATCGGTGCCGCAGATGCCGACACGTTGCACGCGCAACAATACTTCGCCGCTGCCGCGCACGGGCAGTTCGCGATGCTGCACGCGCAGCACGCCGGGGGATTCGCAAATCACGCTGAGCATGTCGGGTTCCTTTCGTTCTGGTTCATTCGTCGTGGCGTGCGGTGTCGATCCGGTAAAAGCGGCGCGCGTTGCCGCCGAAAAGATCGGCCAGTGAAGCCGAGCCAAGCAACCGCGTGCAATCGTCCTCGCACGCAGCCAGCCATTCGCCGTAGCCGCCGCATGCCGACGCCAGCCGCAGCACCGGCCAGTCGCTGCCCCACATCAGGCGCGTCGGCCCGAACAGCTCGGCCAGCGCGTGGACATACGGCCGCGTGCGCGCCCGCACGGCATCCGGGCCGGCCGACGACCCGGCCTCCGTCCAGAGGCCGGACAGCTTGCAATGCAGGTTCGGCAGGCTCGCGAGCCGGCGCATCGACGACAGCCACGGCTGCAACTCGCCGCGCTCGACGAATGGCTTGGCGCCGTGGTCGATCACGATCGGCAGATCCGGATGGCGTCGCGCGAACGCATGCAGCGCATCGAGATGGCGCGGCATCACCAGCGCATCGAAACCGAGCCCATGCTCGAGCATCGCGGCGACTGCGCGATCCAGCCGCGGATCGTCGATCCATGCGTCGTCGGGCAGATCCTGCAGCATCGGTCGCAAGCCGCGCGCCTTCGGCGCGGATGCAAACGCCGCGATCCGCGCCGGCGCGTCGTCGGCCTTCATGTCGACCCAGCCGACCACGGCGCCGACGCTCGGCGTGGCGGCCGCGAGATCGAGCAGAAAGCGCGTGTCGGCTTCGCTCGGCAGCGATTGCACGAGGACGGTGGTATCGATGCGCGCGGCATCGAGCAGCGGCGCCAGATCGGCGGGGCCGAAATCGCGGTGAATCGCGTCGAGTTCGGCCGGCGGCCAGCAGCCGGCCCGCGCGCCGATTCGCCAGTAATGCTGATGGGCGTCGATGCGTGCGGTCATGCGCGTGCCCCCGGAACCGGCGCGCGCGCGTCGATCAGACCTTCGTCGCGCAGCGCATCCCACAGTTCGGCCGGCGCGGGGCGCTCGAACCATTCGATGTTCTGCTTAAGCTGAGCCACGCTGCGCGCCCCGACCACGCACGACACGACGGCCGGATGGCCGAACGGAAACTGCAATGCAGCGGCGGGAAGCGGCACGTCGAAGCGGTTGCACAGCGCGCCGAGCCGCGTGGCCTTGTCGATCACGTCGGCGCTCGCATCCGCATAGTTGAACTTGCCGTTGCCGGCAAGCACGCCGGAATTGAACACGCCGCCGATCACGATACCCGTCCCTTCACGGGCGCACGCATCGAGCAGCGGTTCCAGCGCCGTCTGTTCGAGCAGCGTGTAGCGGCCGGCCAGCAGCACGGCGTCGAGCGCCGCTTCGTTCAGCGCATCGGCCGCGACTTCCCATTCGTTCACGCCAAGACCGAACCCGCCGATCTCGCCGCCCGCGCGCAGCGCGTCCAGCGCGCGAAACCCGCCGCCGCGGGTCAACTGCTCCCAGTAGTGCGCGTGACGATCGCCGTGCGTCATCGCGCCGATGTCGTGCACATACAGCAGGTCGATCCGCGCGAGCCCGAGCCGTTGCCGGCTGTCGTCGTGCGAACGCATGATGCCGTCGTAGCTGTAGTCGTAGACCGGCCGGAACGGCAACGGCTCGGCCCAGCCGTCGTCGCCTGGCCGCACGCTCGCGTCGGCGCGCATCAGCCGCCCGACTTTCGTGCTGAGCGTGAAGGCGCCGCGCTCGCGCGGGGCGAGCCCCGCCCCCGTGCGCCGCTCGGACAGCGTGTAACCGTAATAAGGCGCGGTGTCGAAGTAGCGCAGGCCGGCCGCCCACGCGGCGTCGACGAGCGCGGCGGCGTCGGCGGCCGACATCGGACGATAAAGGCCGCCGAGCTGCGAGCAGCCGAGACCGAGCGCGGACACCGTCAGCCCGCTGCGCGGCAACATGCGCGTATCGTTTGCATTCATGCGTCGTGACTCGATGCGGGAAAGCGGCACGGCCGGTCAGTACAGGACATTCTTCGCCGCCTGCGAATCGAGGTTCTGCTTGTCGACCATCACGACGCCGGTATCGATCAGCTTCGGCGCGGGCTTGCGCTCGATGACGTCGAGCGCCGTGCGCACGCCCTGGTTCCCCATTTGCCACGAGCCCTGCACCGCGATCGCCTGCACGGTGCCGTCGCGCACGAAGCCCTGCAGGTCCTCGTTGCCGTCGAACCCGATCGCCACCACCTTGCCCGCCTTGCCCGACTGCTTCAGTGCGCGGCCCATCCCGACCGCGGTCGGCTCGTTCGCGCCGAAGATGCCCTTCAGGTCCGGATTCGCCGACAGCACGTCGGTCGTCTGGTTCAGCGCGGTCGCCATTTGCGATTGCGAGTAGTACGGACCAACGACCTGCAGCTTCGAATGGCTCTCGATATACTTGCGGAACCCGCCGACGCGGCTGACCTCGGACCCGGCGCCCGGCACGTACGACATGATCGCGATCTTGCCGGACTGCCCGACGCGGTCGATCAGCGCCTTCGCGCACAGCGCGCCCGCCTTCTCGTTGTCGGTCGACAGGAACGCCTGGTAATACGGCTTGCCGGCATCCGCGATGGCCGAATCGATCAGCACGACGGGAATATGCGCTTCCCACGCCTTCTTGATCGCGGGTACCAGCGCATCGGGGTCGGACGGCGCGAGCACGATGCCCGCCACATGGCGCGTGACCGCGTTGTCGACCATGTTCACCTGTCCGCTGATGTCGGACTCGGCCGCCGGCCCCTGGAACGTCATCGTGTAGCCCTTGGCCCCGTCGAGCGCCGCCTTCGCGCCTTTCTGCACGTTCTGCCAATAGTTCGAATTGACCGTCTTGACGATCACGGCGATCTCGCCGCCCGCCGCATACGCGCCGCTGTTGCACGCCGCGAATACGCACGCCGATGCCGCCAGCAGGATGGGTTTGTTCATGTCTCGCTCCGCTTCTCGTTGGTAGGGACTGCTTGCTGCCGGTCAGGGCCGGCGACTGCGCAACTGGTCGATCCAGACCGTGCCCAGGATCACGACGCCGATGATGATCTGCTGAATGAAGCTCGACACGCCGTTCATGTTCAGGCCGTTGCGCAGCACGCCGATCACGAACGCGCCGATCGCCGTGCCGGAAATCGTGCCGACGCCGCCCATCAGCGACGTGCCGCCGATGACCGAACTGGCGATGGCGTCGAGCTCGTACATGACGCCCTCGTTCGGCTGCCCCGTGACGAGCCGCGACATCAGCACGCAGCCGGTCACGCCCGCGAGCGCGCCGGACAGCACATAGGTGAACAGCTTCACGCCCTGCACGTTCACGCCCGAGAGCCGGGCCGCCTCCGCGTTCGACCCGACCGCGTAGATATGACGGCCGAGCGACGTTCGAGACAGCAGGACGGACACCACGACGAACAGCACGACCATGATCACGACCGGATACGGAATGCCGGGAAAGGTCGTGTCGGGGAACCCGTCCGCGCCGATGCGCGAGATCCGCAGCAGCGCACCGTTGCCGAGTGCGCCGAACGCGTCGCCGAGATCCGATACCGGCCGGGCGCCCGTGATCTGGAGCGCGATGCCGCGCGCGACGAGCATCATGCCGAGCGTCGCGATGAAGGGCGGCAGGCCCATGCGCGTCACGCAAATGCCGTTGACGAACCCGCACAGCGCGCCGACCAGGATGCCGGCCGCCATGGCCGCCGGCACCGGCACGCCGGCCTTGACCAGCAGCGCCGCGCACACGCCGGCCAGCGCGAGCACCGAGCCGACCGACAGGTCGATGCCGCCCGTGATGATCACGCAGGTCGCGGCCACGCCCAGATAGGCGATGGACGTGACCTGCAGGCCGACGGTCATCAGGTTGTCGACCGAGAAGAACGCCGCGCTCGAAATCGAAAACGCGAACACGAGCACGACCAGGCTGCCCAGCGCCGCGAACTTCTGGATCAGGTCGCGCCGCCGCTGTCGCGCCGCCCGTTCGTCGGCCTGGCTTCGATCGGATGTCATTTCAAGCATGGGAACGCCCCGACGCGTAGTGCATGATCTCCTCCTGACTGGTGTGTTTGGTGTCGAGAAACGCGGTCAATCGACCTTCGTGAAAAACGGCGATCCGATCGGTCATGCCAAGCAGCTCCGGCAGTTCCGAACTGATCAGCACCACGCCGACGCCGTCGGCGGCGAGCCGGTCCATCAGCCCGTAGATCGCGAATTTCGCGCCGACGTCGATCCCGCGCGTCGGCTCGTCGAAGAACAGGATCTTCGAACCGCGGTAGAGCCATTTGCCGATGACGACCTTCTGCTGGTTGCCGCCGGACAGATTGCGCACGCGCTGATGCACGGACGGCGTGCGAATCGCGAGGTCCTGCACGTAGCGGCGCGCCACGTCCAGCTCGGCGTCGAAGCGCAGGAAACCGAGGCGCGACGAGATACCGCGCACGTTCGCGAGCGTGAGGTTCGCCGCGACGGGCATCGGCAGCGCGAGCCCTTCTTTCTTGCGGTCCTCCGACAGATACGCGATGCCGTGCCGGATCGCCTCGCGCGGCGAGCGGATCGTCACGGGCCGGCCGTGCAGCGCGATCGTGCCGCCGTCGGGGCGGTCCGCGCCGAAGATCGCGCGTGCGATCTCGGTGCGCCCGGCGCCCATCAATCCCGCGAAACCCAGGATCTCGCCGCGGCGCAGCGCGAACGACACCGGCCCGAACACACCGTCGCGGCGCAGTTCCCGCACGTCGAGCAGCACGTCGTCCGTCGGCACCGATTGCCGTGACGGATAGGCGTCGTCGAGCGTCCGCCCGACCATGCGCGCGACGATGTCGTCGATGCTCACGTCGGCGAAATCGTCCGTCGAGATGTGGCGCCCGTCGCGCAACACCGTCACGCGATCGACGATCTGCGCCATTTCGTCGAGCCGGTGCGAGATATACAGAATCGCCACGCCGTCGGCGCGCAGTTCCTCGATGATGCGAAAGAGCTGCACCGTTTCCGTTTCGGTCAGCGACGACGTGGGTTCGTCCATGATCAGCACGCGCGCATCGAGCGACAGCGCCTTCGCGATCTCGACCATTTGCTGCTGCGCGATGGACAGCACGCCGACCTTCGTCGTGGGCGCGACATTCAGGCCGATTCGCGCGATGCAGCGCGCCGCATCCGTATTCATGCGCCTCGTATCGACGAACGGCCCGCGCCGCGGCTCGCGTGCGAGAAACAGGTTCTCCGCCACGCTCAGGTGCGGGACGAGATTGAGTTCCTGGTGAATGATCGCGATGCCCGCCGCCTGCGCTTCGGATGCCGAACGAAATCGCACCGGCGCGCCGCGATAGCGAATCACCCCCTCGTCGGGCAGGTACTGACCGCTGATGATCTTCATCAGCGTGGATTTGCCCGCGCCGTTTTCGCCGCACACCGCATGCACCTCGCCGCGGCGCAGATCGAGGCGAATCCGGTCGAGCGCGACGACGCCCGGGAAGCATTTGCGAATCCCTTCCAGGCGCAGGATCTCCCGGTCCGCTTCGTCCTGAGCGGCCTGACCGGGCAGATTGCGAGGCATTGCCATTGCGTCTCCTTGGGGTGGATCGACCTCGGCAGGCTCTGGTCAGTCCAATTTAGACGAATTACAGCAATCAAACCAATTTTGGTCAAGCCAATTTAACTATTCACATCTGATCTTACCAATGGTGAAAACCCGCACATCGGGATGAACGGGCCGCCGCAAAGGGCGAAGCAGCGTGCGTGATAGACTCCGCGACACGCGCTTGCGCCGAAAGCGCATTGACCCCATTGCATCGAATGAAATCGACAGAACCCAAGCGGCTTTACCAATCGGTCGCGGCCCAGATCGTCGCGTTGATTCGTCAGGGCGAATTCGCGATCGGCGAGCGGCTGCCGCCGGAACGCGAGCTGGCGCTGACGCTCGGCGTATCGCGCCCGTCGCTTCGCGAGGCGCTGATCGCGCTGGAAATTGGCGGCCAGATCGAAATCCGGATGGGCTCCGGCGTCTATGTCCGCGACACGGCGGCCGACGATGTCGGCACGATGGTCACGCTCGGCGACAGCCCGTCGGAATTGATGCAGGCCCGCGCGGCCGTCGAAGGCAGCGTCGCCGCACTGGCCGCCGCGCGGATGACGGCCGCGATGCTCGAGCGCCTGCGCCGCACCGTTCAGCGCATGAAGCGGCTCGCGGAGGCCGGCAAATCCCCGGTCGAAGCCGACCGGCAGTTCCACATGCTGATCGCGGAAGCCGCCGGCAATTCGGTGCTCACCCGCTTCGTCGGCGAGCTGTTCGACAGCCGTCACGACCCGATCGCGACGGCCATGCGCGGCCACGCGGAGAATCCTCAGACCTGGACCGCCGCCGTGCGCGAGCACGAGGACGTGCTCCTCGCGCTGCAGGCCGGCGACCCGATCGCGGCGCAGACGGCCATCCGCGCGCATCTTCGCGCGTCCGAGGCGCGCTGGATCGACGGCGGGCTGAAAGCCGATCCCGACTGATCGCGCACCGGCGCCGGCACGCGTCGGCGAGCGCGTCGTCATGTGACGCCAGCCCGGTTTCCGTCCCTCTCTTCCCCTCCTTCGCGGCCGCGTGCCGCGCCGTTTCGCGTTGCGCGTCCGTTCTGAAAATTACGATTGCAAATGCCTCTCATTTGCATTAAATTGCCGCGCAAATGTACTGTTTGGAACACAGATGTCGGCGCGAGGCCGCCCGCCGTGCCCGAACGCGAAACACACCAACAGGAGGCGTATGAGCAGGAGCAACTGGGCGGCCGCACCGATGGCCATCGTGGTCGGCACGGCGGGCATGGGCGCCGCCGACGCGCAGGAAACGTCGCTGCCCACCATCGAGGTATCGGCGCAACGCGCGACGGCGCCGTTTCGCATGCGCGAATCGACGAGCGCGACGCGCGGCGAGGCGGACGTGATGGAGATTCCGTTCGCGGTCAGCAGCGTCGATACGAAGCTGATCCAGACCGTGGCCGCCACGCGCGGCGACGATCTTTACGACTGGGTCGCGGGTGTCTCGCGCCAGAACAACTTCGGCGGCCTATGGGACAACTACGCTGTGCGCGGCTTCGCCGGCGACGGCAACACGTCCGGCACCGACTATCTGGTCAACGGCTTTTCGTGGAATCGCGGCATGAGCGTGCCGCGCGACACCGTCAACCTCGAGCGCATGGAAGTGCTCAAGGGGCCGGCGTCCGCGCTGTATGGCCGCGGCGATCCGGGCGGGATCATCAGCTATACGACGAAGCAGCCGCAGTTCGCACGCGCGAACACCATCGGCGTGTCGGCCGGCAGCTACGGCGCATTGCGCCAGACGCTCGATTCGACCGGCCCCGTCACGAAATCGCTGGCGTACCGCTTCGTCGCGATGAACGAGAACAACGGCAGCTTTCGCGACACGGTGTCGAGCAAACGCTACCTGTTCTCGCCGTCGTTCACCTGGGACATCGGCGCCGACACGACGCTCCACTACGAGTTCGAGAGTGCGCGTCAGCGCGCGCCGCTCGATCGCGGCGTGCTGGCGGTCAACGGGCAGCTCGGCGTGATCCCCGCGTCGCGCTTTCTCGGCGAGCCGCGCGACGGCGACTACGACGTGCGCAACACGGGCCACCAGTTCACGCTCGAGCATCGCATCGATTCGCGCTGGTCGATCAACGCCGGCGTCGCGCAACGCAACACCGACCTGTCGGGGCGTTCGTCCGAAGCCTTCGCGTTGCAGCCGGACGGCCGCACGCTGTGGCGCCGCTACCGGCAAGTCGCGTTTCACTCGAACGACCTGCAAGGCCGCCTCGAGACGACCGGCACGTTCCGCACGGGCGGCATCGGCCATACGCTCGTGATGGGCGTCGATGCGTACCGCTTCAACTACGACCAGTTCGTCACGCGTTCCACGCCGACCGCCGCGGCGCCGTATGCGATCGACATCTTCGATCCGGTCTACGGCCAGCCCGCGCCGACACCGCGCACCGCGACCAACCTGCTCGAGCGCGACGACGGTCAAGGCGTCTACGCACAGGACACGCTCGCGTTCGGGCCGCACTGGAAAATCCTTGCCGGGCTGCGCTGGGATCGCTTCCACCAGTCGATCGACAACCGCCTGAAGGGCGTGACGACGAGCCAGTTGCAGACCGCGGTGAGCCCGCGTGTCGGCGTCGTGTATGAAATGAGCCCCGCGTTGTCGCTGTATGCGAACACCGCGTATTCGTTCCGGCCGAACAACGGCGCCGACGTCGGCGGCCGCGCGTTCGATCCCGAAAAGGGCCGCGGCTACGAAGCCGGGGCGAAATGGGCAGGCGCGCGCTGGCTCACGACCGTCTCGGCGTTCTACGTCACCAAGCGCAACGTGCTCACCGCCGACCCGGCGAACGCCGGCTTCTCGCGCGCGGCCGGCGAAGTGCGCAGCCGGGGCGTCGAATTCGAGTGGAGCGGCGACCTCGGCCACGGCTTGCGCGGCATCGCCAATTTCGCGTACGTCGACGCCGAGGTCACGCGCGATACCGTGCTGGCGCCCGGTTCACGTCTCGTCGACGTACCGCGGCTGAGCGGCAGCGCGCTGCTCATGTACGAGACCACGCTGCCGTTCGCGGACAAGGCCGGCGCCGGCGCGGGCCTGATCTACGTCGGGCGCCGGGCCGGCAACACGGCCAACACGCAGGACGGCTTCGAGCTGCCGGCCTACGCGACCGTCCAGCTCAACGGCTACCTTCAGGTCAACAAGCACCTGCGTGCGTCGGTGGTGCTGAACAACCTGTTCAATCGCACCACCTACGTCAGCTCGTACAACAGCCTGTGGGTCACGCCGGGCGCGCCGCGCAGCCTGTTCGCGTCGCTCGCGTACTCGTTCTAGGCCGGCCGGGACGGCTGACGCATCGCGCGTCAGCCGCCGACCACGAATCGCGCGCCCAGCGCGAGCAGCAACGCCGGCGGCATCACGCACGCACCGACCGCGAGGAATGCGCGGAAACCGACCTGCAGCCCTTCGCGCCGGATCGCCCTCAGCCACAGAATCGTCGCGAGCGATCCGGTGACCGACAGGTTCGGGCCGAGGTCCACGCCGATCAGGATCGCATCGACCACCGTTCGCGGGCTGTGCGCGGCCTGGATCGTCGAGCTCGCGATCAGCCCGGCGGGCAAGTTGTTGACCCCGTTCGACACCAGCGCGACCGCGACGCCCGCCGCCGCGGCGGCGACGTGCTCGCCGCTTTGCATCAGCGCGTGCAGCAGCCCCGCCAGTACGTGCACCGCGCCGGTCCGGTCGAGCGTCTCGACAACGACGAACAACCCCGCGACAAGCGGCAGCACGCTCCATGAAATCGCGCGAACGATCGGCACGCACGCCGCGCGATCCCGCATCGCCACGCACGCGACCGTGACGACGCCCGCCAGTGCGGTCGGCAATCCAAGCGGGCGATCCAGGACCGACACCACCATCAGCGCGACGGCCGTTGCCGCGATGCCCGCCAGCGCGATGCGCCCGCCGCGCGTCAGCGGTTGCACCGGCAGCCCCGACTCGCAACCGCCGGAAAGCGCACGTCGCTGCACGATCCGCAGCATGACGAACGTGCACGCGATCGACGCGACGGACGGCGCCGCGAAGTGCACGAGCCATGGGCCGAGCGACGGCATGCGCGCGCCATACAGCACCAGGTTCGCCGGATTCGAAATCGGCAGCACGAAACTCGCGGCATTCGCGACGAGCGCACAACTGTACAGCAGCGGCATCGGATCGGCCTTCGCGCGGCGCGCGGCGGCAAGGACCGCGGGCGTCAGCACGACGGCGGTCGCATCGTTCGACAGGAACACCGTGGTGACGACACCGACCAGGTAGATCAGCGCGAACAACCGCCGCGGCGAGCCCTGCGCGAGATTGACGACGTGCGTCGCGACCCAGTCGAACAGCCCCTCGCGACGGGCCGCCTCGGACAGCAGCATCATGCCCGTCAGAAAGAGGTACACGTCGCCGCCTTTCGCGACGGCGTCCAGCGCCTGGGCAGCGGGCAGCAGGTTCAACCCGACCAATAGCAGCGCGCCGCTCACCGCCCACGTGGCCTCGGGCCAACCGAACGGACGCGTGATGACGCCCGCGGTGGCGAGCGCGGAAATCAGCCAGGCAAGCGAAACAGGGTTCATGAGCAAAGGGACGGAGGCATGGGAATCGACATCGCTGTCACGACGATGTCGCCGATAGATCGGCGGGCTTGCCGCACACGCTGCTCAGCGATCGCGCGTGGCCGAGCCACAGCGCGAGCGAGCCCGTCGACACGGCGCCCAGCACGACGAACGCGGCCGGATAGCCGAAGTGCTGCGCGAGCACGCCGCCCAGCACCGGACTGAGCGCCGCGCCGATGCCCTGCGCGGTCGCGACGGCGCCCTGCCCGGCATTCACGCGGCCGGAGCCATGCAGCAGGCGAACCACGAGCGCGGGCACGACCACGCTTTGCAGGCCGGCGCCGATACCGTCGAGCACCTGCACCGGCCACACGCCCGCTTCGCTCATCCACGTCGCGGCGACCAGCCCGCGCACCGGCAGCACGAGGTACGAGCACAGCAGCACCCGCCAGTAACCGTGCGTGCGAATCAGTCGGGGCGCGAGCCACGCCGCCGCAATCATCACGCACTGCGCGATAACGATGGTCTGTGCAGTGAACGCGCTCGGGTTGCTGCGATGCGTGACGACGACGCCCATCCCGTAGAGCGGCAGCATCGCGGCGTTGCCGAGATGAAACAGCGCGAGCGACGCGCCGAGCAGAACCAGCGGCCGGTTTTCGGCGAGCGTGCGCAGGCCGCCGACGCGCGACGTCGACGCCGTGTCGAACGCATCGGGATGCGTCGCGTCCGTTCCCGGCGTAGCGCCGGCAGGATCGAGACCACGTGCGGACGCATGATCAATCGCGTGCCCGGGAATCGCCAGGGTGCTCACGATCGCGAGGACCGTAAACACGCCGACGAGCGCGAACACCGCGTCGAATCCGACATGCCAGCCGAGCCACCCAGCGAGCGCCGCACCGGCGACGTTGCCGGCATGGTTCGCCATCTGGTTGCGCCCGAACTGCCGATCGAACCCCTGCCGGCGCACTATGCCGAGCGTCACGCCCGCGGCGGCCGGCGCCAGCACCGCGCCGCTGACCGCCGCCAGGATCTGCGACGCCGCCACCGCCGGATAGCTGTGGACGAAGATCAACGCCAGCGACGCAAGCGCCGTCACCGCGGTCGCCACGACGATCAACGCCTGCTTCGCGCGCACCGCATCGACGAGCGCGCCGGCCAACGGCGTCGCGGCCATCGCGGCGAGCCCGGCCAGCGTCATGACCGAGCCGATCGCATCGGCACCCCAGCCGCGCGACAGCAGAATGACGCCGATGAACGGGCCGATGCCGGCCTGCACGTCGGCCAGGAAGAAGTTGAGCGCTTCGAGCGCGCGTGCCGCTCTCATGTCGTCTCACCGTCGCACGATCATTCGATATCCGCATCGACGAGCTCTGCGATCTCGCTCACGTCGAGCATCGTGCCGTGCGGCGTGACGATGCCGTGGCCCCACGCCTGCACATGGACACCGGGACGCAGATAATCGTGCAGGGCTTCAGCCGCATGCGGCGGTACCCGCAACGCGACGCCGCTCGTCAGCAACGCGCCGTTCAACTCGCCTTTCGGGCCGTGCAGCGCAAACGCGACTTCGCCGCTCGATTCCATCGGTTTTCGAGTGGCGTGCGTCGGCTTCGGCGGTGCAGCGTGCGCAGGCCCGTCGTCGACGATGTCGACGCCGTCGCGCCCGGTCAGTTGCACGGCCGCGATCATCGCCGCTCGACGCGGCTTGACGCCCCGCACGCGAATGCGGTCGCCGACCGCCACACGGCGCACCAGTTCGCGGCCCAGATGCGGCGGCACGTGAACCTGCAGGTCGCCGTTCAGGATCAGGCCGTCTATTTCTCCGTGCGGATTGAGCAGGAACTGCGTGACGCGGCCGCGCGTTTCGGGCAGGCAGGCGGGATCGATCCAGTGCATGGCAGGACTCCTTTCGATGGATTGGGGAACAGCGTCGCGCGATCAGCGCGCGACATCGTCATAGAGATTCACGACATGGCCCGGTGCGCCGAACGCCGTCGCCTGCAACGCTTCACCGTATGCGTTGCGCGTGCCGTAACCGACCGCGGCCACGCGCTCGCCGGGGACGAGCAGCGCGCCGAATTGCTGGGCGGCCGGAACGGTCAGCTTGACGATTGCACCGCTGTCGAGCATTACGCCGTCCGGCTCGCCGCGCGGCGCGCGCGTCACGCGGCGCACGACGCCGGACACGCTCAGGCGGGCGAGGTGGACGCCGCGCAGCATGGGCGGCACGGGCGCGACGGGCGCGGGCGGCTGATCGGACAGCGATGCACCGGTGTCGTCGTTGCGGACGATGCGTGCGCGGATTTCATCGTCGACGCGTCGTTCGCCGGCTACCGTGACACGCTGGCCCGACCGCACGAGCGCTGTCAGTTGCGAACCGAGATGCGGCGGCAGTCGGACGAGCGTGCCGTCGGCGAGCACGAAGCCGTCGACGGTGCCTTCCGGATTGATCGTCAGGCGCGACAGCGTGCCGGAAACCAGCGCATCCGATGCGGTGTCGTTTCCGGGCCCGGCAGGCACGAGCGTGCGAGGCCGAGGAGGAGCAGGAGACGGAGGCGGCACGGCGCCGGGCGGGTCTTCCGCGCGCGGCGCCGGCGGCACCTGCGCCAGGCCGACCGTTGCGACGGCAACGAGTGCGGCGGCGCAGAGCATGCGATACGACCGGCGCACGGCGCCACGGCACCGCGGCCGCGATCGAACGACAGGCAGGTACGACTTCATGACGGGCTCCGGCGACGGATTGCGATGCATCGATATCCGCAATACCCGTGCCAACCCGTGACGCCCCGCGTGGTCATGCGCCGAACGACGACGCGCGCCAAACATGTCGGATTTCCCGACACGTCGCTTCGCCGGATGTCGGCATTCCCGACAGTCGAAACGGCGCGACTAGTCGTCGCGCTCGATCCCGAGATTCGCCATGCGTGCATAGAGCGACTGGCGGCCGATCCCGAGCTGCCTCGCGGCTTCCGCGCGATTGCCGTTCGCGCGCTCGAGCGCATGCATGATCGCCGCGCGCTCGACCGTCGCCAACGCATCGGGCAGCGGCATGTCGAGCAGGTGCGCCGGCACCGCATCGGCGCCCGGCTGGCGCGCCGGCACGGCGGCCAGGCCGAGATCGGCCGCGCTGACGGCCGGCCCGGGGGCGAGCGCGGCCGCCCGCTCCATCACGTTGCGCAGTTCCCGAACGTTGCCCGGCCAGCGGTGATCGAGCAGCGCGCGTTGTGCGTCGTTCGTCAGGTGCAGCGGGCGCATGCCCGCCGCGCTGCCGAGGAAATGCGCGGCCAGCGGAAGGATGTCGGCCACACGCTCCGCGAGCGGCGGCAGGTGCAGCGGAATGACGTTCAGCCGATAGAAGAGATCTTCGCGGAACGTGCCGTTCGCGACCGCCGCGGCGAGGTCGCGGTGTGTCGCGGCCACGACGCGAATGTCTATCGCGGTCGGGCGATCCGCGCCGAGCGGCATCACCTGACGCTCCTGCAGCGCGCGCAACAGCTTCGCCTGCATCGCGGCGGGCATGTCGCCGATCTCGTCGAGAAAAAGCATCCCGCCGTCGGCCTCGACGAGCCGCCCCGCGCGATCGGCATGCGCCCCGGTGAACGCGCCGCGACGATGCCCGAACAACTCGCTTTCGAGCAGATCGGCCGGGATGGCCGCGCAGTTGACGGCGACGAACGGCCCCGCATGCCGCGCCGATGCCGCATGCAGCACGCGGGCCGCCACCTCCTTGCCCGTACCCGTCTCGCCGGTCAGGAGCACGGTCGCATCGCTCATCGCGGCCCGGCCGATCTGCTTTTGCACGTCGCGCATCGCCGCGCTCACGCCCAGCAAGCGCGGTCGGTCCGCGGCAGGTTCGCCCGCGAAACCGCCGTCGGATGGCGCCGGCGCCGGCGGCTGATTCGCCGACACGATGCGTTCGAGCAGTTGCGCGATGTCGCGACGCCCGATCGGCTTCGTCAGGTGATCGAATGCGCCGAGCCGCATCGCTTCGATCGTGTTGTCGCTGGTCGCATGGGCCGTCAGCATGACGACCGGAATCGCGGCCAGGGTGGCATCGTCGCGCAGTTGCGCCAGCACGGCCAATCCGTCCAGATCCGGCAGGCGGAAATCCAGAAAGATGCATTCGATACCGTTGCCACCGCCGTCGCGCAGCACGCTGAGCGCGGCCCGGCCGGTTGCGGCCTCGACGACGCGATGACCGAGATCGGCGAGCGTTTCGGCGAGGCCGTCGCGAAAGGCCGCGTCGTCGTCGACTATGAGGATGTTTGCCATGGAATTTCAATCACGAATGCGGCGCCTCCATCGAGGCGCGCGTGCCCGCCGTGCGCCGCCGCCACTTCGCGGACGACGGCAAGACCGAGACCCGTGCCATCCGCGCGGCCCGTCACGAACGGCTCGAAAATCCGCTCGCGCTGCGCGGCCGGCACGCCGGGGCCGCTGTCCGACACGATGATGCGCAGCCAGTCGCGCCCGGCGAACGCGCGCCGCTCGGCGGCGAGCGTGACCGCGCCGCCGTCGCCCGCGTGGTGCAGCGCGTTGAGCAGCAGATTGTCGAGCGCCCGCCGCATCTGGTCGGGATCGAAAGCGGGAAAATCCGACGGCCACGCGAGCCGTTCGCCCTGCCCCGCGAGCGACAGCGTCAGATCGATCGCTTGCCGCTGCGCCAGCTCGCGGTGCGCATCGACGACCTGCGCGAGCCACGCGTCGACGTCGACACGTGTCGCATGCGGGCGCACCGGCTGCGTCAGCGCGAGCAGGCTCGACAATTGCGCGTCGATGCGCTCGATCTGCGCGAGGATCACGCGCAACGCGTCCTGCTGCCGCCGGCCGTCACCGGCCAGCGCGTTTTCCGCCTTCAGCCGCATCGCGCCCATCGGATTGCGAATCTCGTGCGCAACCTGCGCGGCAAGCTTGCCCAGCATGCCGAAGCGCTCGGCCTGCGCGAGGCGCGTGCGCAGTTCGTCGGCCTGCTGTTGCAACAGGTCCGCGCGCCGCGCCCGCTCGTTGAACGCATCGATGACGCGGTCGAGATCGGGTTCGCCGACGTACGGCAGGTGATGCTCGCGACCGTCGGGCCCCAGCCCCCTCTCGATCCGTGCGAGATTGCGCTTCCATCGGCGCAGCGCCACGGCCAGCGCCGCCGCGATCGCCAGAATCACGGCGAGCACGGCCGCGAGGCCCGTTGCCAGCAGTTCCCCGTGCCGGCCCAGCGGCGGGCGCGCACGCGTCAGCATCCACACGTACAGACCCGAGCCGCCGCGTACCGGGCAGGCCGCCGCGATCACGGCATCCTGCGCGCCTTCGACGACGTTCGCCGTCGCGGCATGCGTCGCGGCCGAGGCACGCAGCGTGCGGAGGATCAGCGGCGTTTCCGCTTCCGGAACGTCGTGTTTGGCGCCGCTGCCCTGATAAGTGGGAAAGGAATACGCGAGAAAGCCGCTCGCCGCAGGGGCGGCGCCGGGCATCCAGAACCCGCCCTCCATGTCCGGCGCACGGGAGAGCACGATATCGAGGATCGCGTGCATCAGCTCCGGCCCGGGCGCGGCGCCCGCCGACGCGGAAGACGCGCTGTAACGCGACGCGACCGCTTCGCATGCCGACGCGCCGGCGGCCTTCGCGCTGGCCACCTGCTGGCTCTCGGCGGAACTCGCCATGACCCAGACGACCGCGACCAGCGTCGCGTACAGCGCCGCGACGAGTGCCCAGAGCATGACGAGTTGGGTGGAAAACGACGGGCGCTTCATCGGATCGGGCTGGCGGTCGAGGACGACAGAATAGCGTATTGCATGTCATGCGAAGCCGTCACGACCGCCATCCATCGCGCCGACGGCTGGCCCGACCGGATGGGAACGGCGACGGCGCGCGCCGCTGCCATCACGCTCGCCGCTTGCATTTCGGAATCGGCGACCGATCCCGACGACCGCGCACCAGGAATGGTCGGCCAATCTGTTCACCACGGCTTCGGACATGTTTCCCAAGGCAGCCGTCGGTTCGGTGGTGGGTATCGGCGGACTGGCGGGTGCGCTCGGCGCAACGCTCTTCCCGCTGCTAGTGGGCGCCGTTCTCGATCACTTCAAGGCGCTCGGGCACATCGGCGCGGGCTACAACATCCTCTTCATGATCTGCGGCTCGGCTTACCTCGTCGTGTGGATCGTCATGAGGGTGATCCGCTCGTCCCACCAGACGGTCGATCTCGCGCGGCTGTCGTCGAAGGCAAGTATGTAATCCGTTCGGGACACAAGGCAGGGCATGATCAGGCTTAAAGGTGTCCGACCGAAAAAACGAACGGGAATCAAAAACGCCCGCCGCCGGAAATCCGGCGCCGGCCATCTCGGCCAATCCTGGCGTGTGGGGCGCCCCTACCGCGCAAGCGCGGCGACTTGCGCCGCCGTCAGCGCCCCCTGGTACACGCGGAAATCGCTCACGAGGCCGTCGAAGGCCGGATCGGCCGCAAACTGCGAACGCCCGATCCAGTTGTTCGCGGTCGAACCGAGTCGCCAGGGCGCGAGAAACGCGTCGGTCGCGCTGCCGACGGCTGCACCGTCGACGTAGAGCGTCGCCGTCGTACCCGCCAGCGTGACGGCAACGTGTGTCCACTGCGCGGCCCGCAGCGGCGCCTTCGCATCGATGCGCCGTTCGCCGTGCGGCCCGTTGACCGTGATCGCGAAGCGCAGCACACCGGTGTCGGCCAGCGGCGTGAGCATCATGTAGCGCCCGGTGCCGGTGCCGAAGTCGAACACCCGCGACCATTTCCGCACGGTGCGCGCGCACACCCACGCGGCAACCGTGAAATCCGACACGTCGGCCAGCACGCCCGCCGCAAGCGCGACATGGCTGCCGGCACCGTCGAGCGACAGCGCATTGCCGTTGCGCCCCGGCGCGAATGCCGCCGCACCGACCAGCGTACCGGCATGCCCGTTGCCGCTGCGATCGGCGGCGGTGGCGCCACGCGACTCGTCGAACGGCAGCCAGATCTGCAACTGCTGGCCGGTCACCACGCGCGCTGGCGCAGAATTCGCCGTTTCGCCCGTCGGCGTCGTCGCGCTCACCACGTAATACCAGGTACCCGCGGCCGGGCTGTCCGTCCACGTCAGCGGATCGACGATGCCGGTCGCCACGGTGGCGTACGGGCCGCCCGATGCCGCGCCGCGCTTGACCGTGTAGTGCGTGGCGTTCGCGACGCCCCACCACGACAACACCGCGCGCCCGGTGCTCGCATGCGCGGTCAGGCCGCTCGGCGCCGGCGCGGCCCCGGCCGGATCGCGCGTGTGCATCAGCGTGCCGTAGCCGAGCTGGTCGTAACCACCGCTGTTGGGCCCGTAGTTGCCGCCCCCGCCCTCGGGCTGCGCCGCGAGCGCGAAACGTTTCGACCACGGCGCCGCGAGCCCCTTGCGGTTCACGTAATGGTTGTACACGAGCGCCCAGCACGGCCGAACGCCGCCCTGTCCGCCGGTCGCGAACTGCGTTTGCGTGACGTTCACGTTCGCGTAGGTGACGTAGGGCACGTCGAAGAACGGACCGTCGGGCGATTGGCGCAGGTTGGCTTTCGCGACGTATTCCGCGCCGGCGAGAAAGCGGTTGTTGTCGTATCCGTACAGGTCGACGCCCTGGTTCCAGGCCATCTCGCAGATCGCGCCCGCCAGCGCGATGCCGAGCGTGTTGTGCCCCTGGTCGCGGCCGCTCTCCTGCCACTGGCCGAGATGGCCGGGATGAAGGTAATACACCGCCTGCGGTATCGCGCCGTTGCCGGGCCCCGACCGGAAATAGTCGATCGCCTCGTCGAACAGCGCGCGGTCGTCGCACAGCACGCCGATCGCGAGAATCGACGCGATATTGCACAGATCCCAGTTCGCCCAGTAGTGCGTGATCTCGGTATTGTTGTGGCGATGCAGGAAATCGGTGTTGATCGGGTAGAACACGGTGCGCATCATCTTCTGGAACGCGGCGAAATCCGCCGCGGCCCAGTTCGGATAGCCGCGCATGATTTCGCCGGCATTCGCGAACTCGTAGCCGTACAGGCCGGCCGCGAGATCGACGTTCGAATCGCCGCCCAGGCGCTGCAGCGTCGACGCCCATTCGTTCATGATCCGCACCGCCGTGTCCGCATACGCCCTGTCGCCGGTCACTTTCCAGCGCAGCGCGCACGCATAGGCGGCGGCGACGTCGTTGTACAGGATTCCATAGTTTTGCGACCCCTTGCCGCCGCGATCGATTTCGACCTGCGGCCGCGGCTTCCACGACGAGTTCGCGTGGCTGTTCGCGATCAGCACCGACCAGCCGTCGAACCACGGCTGCGCGTGCGTCATCATCTTTTGCGCGACGCGATCGAAATCCGCCTGCGTATGCAGCAGGCCCGGATGGACGAAGGCCGGCGACGAGCCCGTCGATACGGCGGCGAGTGCGGTGCTTGCGCCGCCGAACGTCTCGCCGCAGGCGAGCACCGCCAGCGCGCCCAGACTGTGGAGAAACGTGCGCCGCGACATCGCGTCGTCCGACGTCCATTCCGCTTGCGAAGCGTCGCCCGTGCGATGCGCCAGCGCTTCGCGCATCGCCTTGTCCTTCGTCCCTTGCCTGCCGCTCATGCGTCTCCCTTCGTCGTTGCGGCCACGCCCGCGCGCGGCCCTGGGTTCGAACTTCATCGAAAGCGTGCCGCACGCCGGGAATGCCGGCACGGCGATCGGCGATCCGGAGGGCTGTCGATCGGGCATCCTCCGAAGCGTCCCCGCTTCGCCTGCCCAGCTTCCGGCCGCCACGGCAACACGCCATGCGATCCTAAACGTGAACGGTGACAGTGGTGGGAAGCGGCGGCGACCGCGCATGGTGCGCGTCGGGATCGGCTGGGTCAATTACGTGTTGTAAGCAACGGTCCCGTCGGCTCGCGACGTGGGCAAGCGTCGTCGCCCGATCGGCGTGCGATCCGGTTCGCCGCGTTCAACGTCGACCGTACGGCATGCGTGGCGCTTTCGGCCTGCAGTCCGCGCATCGGCCCCATTGCCTTTCAGCGTGCGTTCGCGGGGACGGCAGCGCGCTTCGCCGCGCCGTCCCGCTCGATCCGCTCGACGATGCGCGCGAGACGAATGATGTCGGTCAGCGCGAAATCGGCCGCATCGGGCCGGGGCCGGCCGCACTGGTCGGCCATGCGCATCGCGAATGCAAGCGCTTCGGAACGCTCGCGCAGCAGCGCGCGCAGTGCATCCGCGATCACCTGCCGGTCGCGCGGGTCACCGAGGTCGAGCATGGAGCCGGCATCCGGCATCGCGAGCGGCCGGGCCGCCCCGAGCACGGAAACATCCGGCAAGCGCATCGTGTCTGGTTCCATGGTCTTCCTCTTTTTCGACTGGCGACCGACCGGCCCGTCACCGCCGGTTCGATCGCGACACCACGTCGATCCACACCGCCAGCACCAGCACCGCGCCCTTGACGATCATCTGCCAGTACGCATCGACGTCCAGCATCGACATTCCGTTGTCGAGGCTCGCCATCACGAGCGCGCCGATCAGCGCGCCGTAGACCGTGCCCGACCCGCCGCGCATCGACGTGCCGCCGATGAAGCACGCGGCGATCGCGTCGAGTTCGCCCATCGAGCCGGCGGACGGCGACCCAGCCGCGAGCCGCGCCGTATTGACGAGGCCGGCAAACGCGCACATCAGCCCCATCAGCGCGAAGATCACGAGCTTCACGCGGTCGGTATCCACGCCCGACAGCCGCGTCGCCTCCAGGTTCGAACCCACCGCATAGATACGCCTGCCGAACACCGTCTGCGTGGCGATCCACGAGAACACGCCGAGCAGCACGAGCAGCAGCAGCACGGGCACCGGAATACCGCCGTAACGGTCGAGCGTCGCGACGAAGGCGAACAGCACCGCCCCGGCGCCCACGATCTTCGCGACGTCCTGCCACAACGGAGCGACCGCGAGCCGGTAGCGCCGCCGCGTGCCGCGCTGCCGCACCACCAGCAGCGTCGCGACCACGAACAGCAGCACCGCGAGGGCGTCCCCGGCCACACGCGGCAGATAGCCCTGCCCGATGAACACGAAGCCGTCCGACACGGGTGCGATCGTCGAGCCGCCCGTCACGCCGAGCAGGATGCCGCGAAACGCGAGCATTCCGCCGAGCCCGACGATGAACGACGGCACGCGCCGATAGGTCGACCACCAGCCGTTGAAGAGCCCGATCACCACGCCGAGCACGAGCACGGCCGGAACCGTCGCCGCGACCGGCCAGTGGCGGTTGACGTCGAGAATCGCGGCGACGCCGCCGAGCAGCCCGAGCAGCGAGCCGACCGACAGGTCGATCTCGCCCGCGATGATGACGAACACCATGCCGCACGCGAGCATGCCGGTGATCGACATCTGCCGCAACAGGTTCGATACGTTGCGCGGCGTGACGAACGCGCCGTCCGTGAGCACCGAGAAGAACGCCCAGATCGCGACCACCGCGAACAGCAGCGCGAGCACCTTGTAGCGCGTGAAGACATGGCGCAACGGCAGCCGCGGCGCGCGGCCGTCGGGACGACGCGCGTTCGCATCCGGCGTCGCCGGGGTCGAGGAAGAAAGTTCGGAATTCATGTCGCACTCGCTGCGGTGGGTTCGGCGGGCAGCCGCGCGGGCTTCAGCGCGGCGCCGAGAATCTGTTCTTGCGTGAGGCCCTGGTTGATGAAATCGCCGCGTAGCTCGCCTTCACCGATCACCAGCACGCGATCGGCCAGGCCGAGCACCTCCGGCAGTTCCGACGACACGACGATCAGTGCGACGCCGCGCTTGGCCAGCGCGAAGATCAGCCGATAGATCTCGGCCTTCGCGCCCACGTCGACGCCGCGCGTCGGTTCGTCGAGGATCAGCACCTGCGGCTCGGTCAGCAGCATCTTGGCGAGCACCGCCTTCTGCTGGTTGCCGCCCGACAGGCTCGCGATCGACAGAAACGGATGCGCGGCGCGCACCGACAGCCGCTGCATCTCGGTGCGGATCGTATCGAGTTCGGCGGCCGCGTCGATCCGCCCGCGCGCCGAGAAGCGCCGCAGCACCGCCAGCGTGATGTTGTGGCCCACGCCGAGCTGCGGCACGATGCCGTGGCGCTTGCGGTCCTCCGGCACCATCGCGATCCCGGCGCGAATCGCGTCGGCCGGCGAGCGGATCGACAGCGGCCGGCCGTTCATCGTCACGGTTGCCGTGCACGCGCCCGGATACGCGCCGAAGATCGCCTGCATCAACTCGGTGCGCCCCGCGCCGACGAGCCCGGCGACGCCGAGAATCTCGCCGCGCCGTACGCTGAACGACACGTCGTCGACGCGCTTGCGGCGCGCGTTCGTCACGTCGCGGCACGTCACGTGGCGCACGTCGAGCACGACGTCGCCGATCTCGTGCGGCTCGCGCGGATACAGGTCGCGAATCTCGCGGCCGACCATCATCGCGATGATCCGGTCGGTGGTCAGCGCGGCCATCGGCTCGGTCGCGACATGGCGGCCGTCGCGGATCACCGTAACCGTGTCGCACACGGCCGCCACCTCGTCGAGCTTGTGCGAGATGTAGACGCAGGCGACGCCGCGGCGCTTCAGGTCGCGCACGATGTCGAGCAGGATGCGCGTCTCCGACGCGCTCAGCGACGACGACGGTTCGTCGAGGATGAGCAGCTTCGCTTGCTTGTTCAGCGCCTTCGCGATCTCGATCAACTGCTGGTGGCCGCCGCCGTAGTTCATCACCGGCTGCGCGACGTTGATCGTGTCGATCCGCAATTCGTGCAGCAGCTCCTCGGCGCGCTGGACCATCGCCGCGAAGTGCATGCGCCCGCCCGGCAGCGTGATCTCGTTGCCGAGGAAGATGTTCTCGGCCACCGACAGCTCGGGCACGAGCATCAGCTCCTGATGGATGATCGCGATGCCCGCGCGCTCGGTGTCGCGCACGCCCGATGCCGTGAGCGGCGCGCCTTCCCAGCGGATCTCGCCGTCCCACGTGCCGTGCGGGTACACGCCCGACAGCACCTTCATCAGCGTCGACTTGCCCGCGCCGTTCTCGCCGCACAGCCCGACGCATTCTCCGGGCCGTACGGTCAGGTCGATACCGTCGAGCGCCTTCACGCCGTCGAATGCCTTGACGATGCCACGCATCGTCAGCAGGGGTTCCGTCATTCGTTCATGCCTCGCAGGATGCGCGCGGGTGCGCCGGTGAAGCGCCGCCCGCGCGTCGCGCCGTTACTGGCTCGCCAGCTGGGCCTGGGTATAGAAGCCGTCCTTCACGACGACGTCGACGTTACGCTTGGTCAACAGCGTCGGCTGCAGCAGCACCGTATCGACCTTCTTCTTGCCGTTGTCGTATTGCGCGTTGAACGCGGGCTTCGTGCCCTTCGCGAGATCGACCGCGAGCTTCGCGGCTTCGCTCGCGATCAGCTTCAGCGGCTTGTAGACGGTCATCGTCTGCGTGCCGGCGATCACGCGCTTGACCGCGGCCAGATCCGCATCCTGCCCGGACACCGGCACCTTGCCGGCCAGATGCTGCGCGGCGAGCGCCTGGATCGCGCCGCCGGCCGTGCCGTCGTTCGACGCGACGATCGCGTCGATCTTGTTGTTGTTCGCGGTCAGTGCGTCCTCGACGATCCGCAGCGCGGTCGACGCGCTCCATTCGGGCACCCACTGCTGGCCGACCACCTTGATGTCGCCGCGGTCGATCGCCGGCTTCAGCACCTTCAGTTGTCCTTCGCGCAGCATCTTCGCGTTGTTGTCGGTCGGCGCGCCGCCGAGCAGGAAATAATTGCCCTTCGGCTTCGCGTCGAACACGCCCTGCGCCTGCAGCTCGCCGACCTTCTCGTTGTCGAACGAGATATACGCGTCGACGTCCGCGTCGAGGATCAGGCGATCGTACGACACGACCTTGATGCCGGCCTTGCGCGCTTCGGCGACGACGTTGCCGAGCGTCTTCGAGTTGAACGGCACGATCACGATCACGTCGACGCCGCGCGAGATCAGGTTCTCGATCTGGGAAATCTGCCGCTCCTCGCTCGCATCGGCCGACTGCACCGACACCTTCGCGCCGAGCTTCGTCGCGGCCGCGACGAAATAGTCGCGATCGCGCGACCAGCGCTCGACGCGCAGGTCGTCGATACAGAAGCCGATCTCGGGCTTGTCCTTGCTCGCGTGGGCGAGCGGCGTGCCCAGCGCGAGGATCGCCAGCGCGGCGGCGCCGGCAAGCGAACTCAATACGGTACGACGCGTCACGGATTTCATGTCTCCACTCCTTGTTATTGAACCACTCACGAACCGCGGGCGGCCGCCGGATGGCACCGCCCGCATCGAGTCACTGCAACGTGCGTCGCGCGCCCGTCGCAAACACCGGTTCGAGCGCACGATACAGCGCGCGAAACGTCGGCCGCCGCACGTCGCGATACCACGCGTGCCGCGCGGGATCGGGCTCGCGCACCGCGACGACCGGCGGTTGCGGACACACGTCGGCGAGCGTCGCACCCGGTTCAAGCGCGAGACGGGCAAGGCGCGCGGCGCCGAGCGCCGGCCCCACTTCGCCGCCCGCGCGCAGCGTCAGCGCACGGCCGCTCAGGTCCGCGAGCATCTGCGTCCAGTACGCGCTGCGCGAGCCGCCGCCGATCACCGTGATGCTGTCGGGCGCGAGCCCGGCCGCATGCAGCGCGTCGATGCCGTCGAGCAGCGCGAAGCCGACGCCTTCGAGCGTCGCGTTCGCGAGATCCGCGCGCCGCGTGTCGGGCTCGAGCCCATAGAACACGCCCTTCGCGTTCACGTCGTTGTGCGGCGTGCGCTCGCCGCTCAGGTACGGCAGGAACCACGGGTGGCTCGCGCGTGCGTTCGTCTCGGCATCGTCGAGCAGCGCCGCGACGCCGTCGTAACCGGCCAGTTGCGCGGTGAAGTCGACGCAGCCGGCCGCGTTCAGCATCACGGACATCAGGTGCCACGTATCCGGCAGCGCATGACAGAAGCTGTGTACCGCCGATTCGGGATTCGCGCGAAACCCGTCCGACACCGCGAAATACACGCCCGACGTGCCGAGCGACAGCAGCGCGTCGCCGGGCCGCACGATGCCGACGCCCACCGCGCCGGCCGCGTTGTCGCCGCCGCCGGCGACCACCGGGATCTCGCGCAGGCCGAGCTCTCGTGCGACCGCCGGAAGCAGCGTGCCGGTGATGCGGTTGCCCTCGAATACGGCCGGCATCTGCGTGCGCGACAGCCCACAGGCGGCGAGCAGCGTGTCGTCGTAGTCGCGCTTCGCGACGTCGAGCCACAGCGTGCCGGCGGCGTCCGACGGATCGGTCGCGAACGCGCCGGTCAGTCGGTAGCGCAGATAATCCTTCGGCAGCAATACGCGGGCGATGCGCGCGAACACGTCGGGCTCGTGACGACGCACCCACAGCAGCTTGGGCGCCGTGAAGCCCGGCATCGCGATGTTGCCGGCCACCGTGCGCAGCGCGGGCGCGAGCCGTTCGAGTTCCTCGCACTCCGCGTCCGCGCGTCCGTCGTTCCACAAGATCGCGGGGCGCAGCACGTCGCCGTCGGCATCGAGCAGCGTTGCGCCGTGCATCTGTCCGGTCAGGCCGAGCGCATCGATGTCGCGCGGGTCGATGCCGGCCGTGCGCGCGTCCGACACGAGTGCGGCAAGCGCGCCGCATGCGGCGTCCCACCAGTCGCGCGGGGCCTGCTCCGACCAGCGCGGCTGCGGCCGGCTCACCGCGAGCGGGCGGCTCGCGCTCGCGCGCACCGCGCCATCGCGGTCGAGCAGCACCGCCTTCACGCCCGACGTGCCGAGATCGAGTCCGATGTACATGGCGTCAGCGCAGCCCGTAGATCGCCTGATTCACGATATTCTCGAGCCGCTCCTGCGCACCGCTTGCATGCCGCGGGTTCACGCCCCGCGCGAGCGCGTCGGCCGCGAGCGACTCCAGCGTATAGCCGCCCGACAGGATCTTGCGGCCGAATGCATCGTCCCACTGCGCGTAGCGTTGCCGGCGCAGCGCGTCGAGCCGGTCGTTCTCGACCAGCACCGCCGCGCGTTCGAGCGCGAGCGCGAGTATGTCGATCGCGCCGACGTGACCGTAGAACAGGTCTTCCGGATCGATGCTCTGGCGCCGCACCTTCGCGTCGAAGTTCATCCCGCCGGTCGTGAAGCCGCCGTGGCGCAGGATTTCATAGAACGCGAGCGTCAGTTCCTCGACGCTGTTCGGGAACTGGTCGGTGTCCCAGCCGTTCTGCGCATCGCCGCGGTTCGCGTCGACGCTGCCGAACACGCCGAGCGCGAATGCATTCGCGATCTCGTGATGAAACGAATGGCCCGCGAGCGTCGCGTGATTCGCCTCGATGTTCACGCGGATCTCGTTCTGCAGTCCGTACTGCACGAGGAAGCCGTGCACCGTTGCCACGTCGTAGTCGTACTGATGCTTGGTCGGCTCCTGCGGCTTCGGCTCGATCAGCAGCGCGCCCTTGAAGCCGATCCGGTGCTTGTGCTCGACGACCATCGACAGGAAGCGTGCGAACTGGTCGCGCTCGCGCTTCAGGTCGGTATTGAGCAGCGTCTCGTAGCCTTCCCGTCCGCCCCACAGCACGTAGTTCTCGCCGCCGAGCCGGTGGGTCGCGTCGAGCGCATGGCACACCTGGGTGGCGGCCCATGCGAACACGTCGGGGTTCGGGTTCGTCGCGGCGCCGGCCGCGAAGCGCGGGTGCGAGAACAGGTTCGCGGTGCCCCACAGGAGCCGCACGCCGCTTGCCTGCTGGCGCTCGCCGAGATAGTCGACCATCCGCGCGAAATTGGCCGCGTATTCGCGCAGGCTGTCGCCTTCCGGCGAGACGTCGGTGTCATGGAACGTATAGAACGGCGTGCCGAGCTTCGTGAAGAACTCGAATGCGGCGTCGGCCTTCATCCGCGCGCGTTCGAGCGCGTCGCCCGGCTGCTGCCACGGCCGCTGAAACGCGCCCTGCCCGAACATGTCGTGGCCGGGCCATACGAACGTGTGCCAGTAGCAGACCGCGATCCGCAGATGCTCGGCGAGCGTCTTGCCCAGCACGCGCTTCTCGGGGTCGTAATGGTGATAGGCGAGCGGGTTGTCCGACTGCGGACCTTCGTAGCGAATCGCGGGAATGTGTTCGAAATACGACATGGCGTCTCCGTGCAGGTTCTTGTTGCAGCGCAACGCACGTCGCGACGACGCACGCGGCCGAGTTCGGTTGGCTGGATCGTGCCCGCACGCCTGCCGGCCGGCAATTGCGAAATTGCGCAGCGCGCTTGATGTTTCTTGCCAGCCGCGCTCGCGCGGCGCACGTTCCGTCCTACAATCGCCGTACACCAGACCACCGCGCCGCCTCCGCGAGCGCGCCCCGGAGACAACGGCACGGCGCCCCCGACGCGCTCACCCGACACCGACATGACACGCGCCCCTTCCGCCCAGACACCGCACCGCATCGCGCTGCTGTTCAACGCGAACAAGGTCTACGACCGCGAGATCATCAGCGGCATCGGCCAGTACCTGCACACGACGCGCGTCGTGTGGGACCTCTTCCTCGAAGACGACTTCCGCTGCCGGCTCACCGGGATCGAGCGTTTCGACGGCGACGGCATCATCGCGGACTTCGACGACCCCGCCGTCGCCGACGCGCTCGCCGGTTCGCCGCTGCCGATCGTCGCGATCGGATCGTCGTACGAGGATCCGACGCAATACCCGGACGGCGTCCCATATATTGCGACGGACAACTCCAAGCTCGTGTCGCTCGCCTATACGCATCTGATCGGGGCGGGCCTCGCGCATTTCGCGATGTACAGCCTGCCGGTCGCGCAGGAGAACCGCTGGGCGCAGCAGCGCGAACTGGCGTTCGACCGGCTCGCGCGCGCGGACGGGCTCGACGCCCCGATCTACCGCGGGCTGTCGACGAGCGCGTCGGGCTGGAATCACGCGATCGAACAACTGGTCGGCTGGCTGCATGCGCTGCCGAAGCCGGTCGGCGTGATCGCGGTGACCGATGCCCGCGCGCGCCACCTGCTGCAGGCGTGCCTGATCGCCGGCATCGCGGTGCCGGAGCAGGTCGCGATCATCGGTATCGACAACGATCCGCTCACGCGCACGCTGACGCGCATTCCGTTGTCGTCGGTGATCCAGGGCACCGAGGAAATGGGCCGCACCGCCGCGCACTTGCTGCACCGGATGCTGCGCGGCGCGCGCTTTCCCGGGCAGCGCATTCTCGTGCCGCCGGTCGGCATCAACGTGCTCGAATCGACGCGCCACCAGCCGCTCGCGAGCCCGCACGTGATGCGTGCCCGGCATTTCATCCGGCAGTACGCGTGCCAGGGAATCAAGACCGAACAGGTCGCCGACTATGTCGGCGTATCGCGCTCGCTGCTCGAGGAGCACTTCCGGCGCGAACTGCAACGCACCGTGCACCAGGAGATCCTGCGCCACAAACTCGAAGCCGCGCAGGCGCTGCTCGCCGGCCGGCAGGCATCGAGCGCCGAAGTCGCGATCCGGTGCGGGTTCACGTCGATTCAGTACATGTACGCGGTGTTCAGGCGTGAACTCGGCTGCACGCCGCGCGAATATCAGGAACGCGCGGCCGCCACGCACTGACGAGCGCCGCCCACCCGACATCCACTCATGCATATCGATACCGATTCCTCATACCTGACGCCCGGCGTGGCACGCGTGCATGCCGAGCCGTGGGGCACGTTGCCCGACGGCGAGCCCGTGCGGCGCTATACGCTGCGCAATGCGCACGGGATGCGTGTCGTCGTCAGCGACCTCGGCGCGACCGTCGTGTCGTGGCTCGCACCCGACCGCACGGGACGCTTTGCCGATATCGTGCTCGCGCACGACACGCCCGCCGAGTACCTCGAATCCGGGGTCTACCTGGGCGCGACGATCGGCCGATGGGCGAACCGGATCGCCGGCGCACGCTTCACGCTCGACGGCGTGGACTACCTGCTCGACCGCAACGAGAACGGCAACCTGCTGCACGGCGGCGCGAACGGTTTTCATCGCGCGCGGTGGGACGTGCTCGACGATAGCGGCGGGCTGACGCTGCGGCTCAATTCGCCGGAAGGCGACGCGGGATTCCCCGGCAACGTGAGCGTGCAGGTTCGCTACACGCTCGACGACGACGGCACGCTGACGATCGACTATACGGGCTGGACCGATGCGCCGACGCCGCTGAACCTGACGAATCACAGCTACTTCAACCTGAACGGGCGCGCGGGCAGCGACGTGCGCGGCCATCTGCTGCACATCGACGCCGACGCGTTCCTCGAAGTGGACGACGCGCTGATCCCGACCGGCACGGCCGACGTGACGGGCACGGCGTTCGATTTCCGGCAAAGCGCGCCGCTCGGTGCACGCCTCGACTGGCCGCATGCGCAACTGGCGCGCGCACGCGGCTTCGATCACTGCTTCGTCGTGGGCAACGGCGCGCGCGAGGTCCGGCCCGTCGCACGGGTCTACGATCCGGAGAGCGGCCGCGAATTGATCGTGTCGACCGATCAGCGCGGACTGCAGCTCTATACGGGCAACTATCTCGACGGCGTGCGCGTGAGCGGCGGCACGCCATGCGCGCGACACGCGGCGCTGTGCGTCGAGGCGGGCGGCTTTCCGGATCAGGTCAACATGGACGGCCTGCGCGACGATGCGATCCTTCATCCGGGCGCCGTCTATCGGCAAACCACCCGGTATCGGGTGGGGGTTCAGGCATAGGAGGCGCACAGGACGCGCGAGCCGCATCGTCGCGCGTCAGGCGGCGTCGACGTCGCCCCGGGCGACTGCCGGCTCCGCCACGGCATCCGGGCCGTCGTGGCGGCGGGTCTTACGCATGACGAACGACCGGTTGCCCCACCGGATCGGCGTCAGCGATGCGCGGTCCCGGTTGTCGTTCCTTCGGTTCGCGTCTCGATGCCGATACGGTGACGATCCCCGTGGTTGCCTAATCGCGCTGGGCAAGAGCGGCGGAAAAGAAGTCGGTCACCATGCGGACGCGTGCCGGCACATACCGGCGTTTCGGCCACACGAGGCTGATGTCCCTCACTTCTTTCAAAAATTCGTCGAGAACCGTGATGATGCCGGGATGCCCGAGTTCGTCGGTAAGCGAAGCCTCAGTGAAGAGGCCAATTCCGACACCCGCCAGCACGCCCGCCCGAATCGTTTCGACGCTGTTCGACGACAAGTTGCCGCGAACGGTCACGCTGAAATCGCCGGCGGGGCCGACGAACGGCCAACTGGCGGCCGATTCCGAAAGGCCCCCGTACAGAAGGCAATTGTGATCGACCAGTTCGTCAGGCGCCTTCGGGGTGCCATGGTGCTCGAAATAGTCTCGGGAGCCGACGCAAACAAGGCGAGTGCTTGCCACGCGTTTGACGACAGCGTCGGCATCGTCGACTCGACCGACTCGAATGGCGAGATCGATGCGATCTTCCACCATGTCTCGCACGAAGTCCGAGAGAACGAGATCGACCTGAAGCCCGGGATTCGATGACAGCAAGTCCGGAATAAGCGGAAGTACGTGCAGGCGGCCGAAGGTCGAAGGCGTCGCTATCCTGACCAGGCCCGTGACATTGAGCGTGCTGCTCGTCATCTCGCCGTCGGCTTCGTCGAACTCGTCGACGAGCGGCTTCATGCGATCGTAATAGCGCTGCCCCTGATCCGTCAGCGTGACACTCCGTGTGCTGCGGTTCAGCAGCATGACGCCGAGACGTTTCTCGAGCGAGCCGACCGCCTTGCTGATGGCCGACTGCGAGTGGCCGGTTCTACGCGCCGCGGCCGAGAACCCGCCTGCGTCGACGACGGCGATGAAGGCGCCGAGTTCGTCCAATCGATCCATTGCAGCCCCTGGCGAAACCGCTCGTTTCCGCGCTCGGATCGCTCACATTGAAGTGCGAGCGATTCTAACAAGGAATAGCGCTTATGAAGATTCGCCCGATTATCATTCGCGGCGCAGGCAGTTACGCTTTCTTCCGTCAACCACGAATACACGGAAGATTCCAATGACTTCTCTCGCAGGCAAGGTCGCCGTCATCAGCGGCGGCACAACCGGTATCGGTCTCGCGATCGCGCAGCGCTATGTCGCCGAAGGTGCGCACGTATTCATTTTCGGGCGCCGGCAGGCTCAACTCGACGCGGCCGCCGAACGGATCGGACGCAATGTCACGGCCATCCAGGCCGACGCGACGAATCTCGACGATCTCGAACGCGTTGCGTCGGCGGTCAGGGCCGACACGGGCGCGGTCGACATCGTCGTGTCGAATGCGGCGTTGGTCGAACAGGCGTCGATCGATACCCTGACCCCGGAACATTTCGACAAGACGTTCGACCTCAACGCCCGTGGCCCCGTCTTCCTGGTGCAGAAGCTCCTGCCGCTCATGACGAATGGCGGATCGATCATTCTGGTTTCGTCGGCCATGCACGTGATGGGTATTCCGGGTCACACCACCTACGCAGCGACGAAAGCGGCCTTGCGTTCGTATGCACGCACCTGGGCCGCCGAGTTCAAGAATCGCGGCATTCGGGTCAACACGCTGAGCCCGGGCGTCACCGACACGCCGATGCTCGACTCACAGGTGACGAATGCGCAGGAGCGTCAATCCTTGGTCGACATGTACCTGAACATGGTCCCCCTCGGCCGGCTCGCGCAGCCCGAGGAGATGGCGAACGCGGCCGTGTTCCTTGCATCCGATCAAAGCGTGTACATGACAGGCGCGGACATGATGGTTGACGGCGGCGTCGGTCAGGTTTGACGCTCGACGGCATCGCGCGGCCGTCGACCCGCGCGCTGCCGGCGTCCGGCCGCTGACGTTCAATTCCACGCATGGCGCGCCGGGCGCGCGCCGTTCAGGTAGTAGTTGCCGACGAGGTGATATTTCCAGCGCACCGGATCGTGCAGCGTATGCGTGCGCGCATTGCGCCAATGCCGGTCGAGGTTGTGCTCGGCGAGCGTCGATTGCGTGCCGGCCAGCTCGAACAGCTTCTCGCCCGCGAGCAGCGCGACCTCGGTCGTCAACACCTTCGCTTCACCGACCGCGACGGATGCCCGCGCGACATCGTCATCGGTCACGTCGCCCTTTGCCGCGATCTCGTCGAGCGTGCGCGCCGCACGCTCGAGCAACGCGTCGGCCGCGTGCAGCTGGACGTGCAGGCGGCCGATTTCGCGAATCGTCAGCGGATCGTCCGCCGCCCGTTCGACGCCGCTGTCGACCCATGGCCGCGAGCGGGTTCGCACGAATGTCAGCGTATCGTCGATGGCCGCCTTCGCGATGCCCGCGTCGATCGCCGCCTGGATGATCTGCGACAGCGGACCGTTGAGCGTCGGCACGTCCGATACGCGCTGCGCCGGCAGCACGTGCGACGCCGGAATGCGCACCGCGTCGAGCACGACCGTCCCGCTCGCGGTCGTGCGCTGCCCGAATCCCGACCAGTCGTCGATCACGGTCAACCCCGGCGTCGGTTGCGGCACGTACGCGAGCCATGCCTGGCGTGCGTCGTCGAGCCCGAGCACCGGCACGTAATGCGCGAACAGTGCACCGGTCGAGTAGAACTTCGTGCCGTCGACGACATAGTCGTCGCCGTCGCGGCGCACGCGCGTCTTCAGGTCGAGCACGTGCTTCGTGCCCTTCTCCGAGAACCCGTTGCCGAATCGCTTGCCGCTCAGCACTTCGGCGAAGAAATGACGCTTCTGCGCGTCGTTGCCGACGAGCGCGATCACGTCGACGAGCCCGAAATGATTCTGCGGAAGCTGCCCGAGCGACGCATCGGCCGCGGCGACGATCTTGATCACCTCGGTGAGCGTCACATGCGATACGCCCGCGCCGCCGTATGCCTTCGGCACCGTGATCGCCCACAGCCCGGACTGCGAAAACCATTCGATTTCCTCGCGTGGCAGGCGGCGCTCGCGATCGCGTTCGGCCGCCCCTTGCGCCAGGCGTTGCGCCAGCGCATGCGCGACCGCAAGCGCTTGCGCATCGTCGGCGATCACGTTCGCCGCCTGCGATGGCACGTCGGCCGGCCGCTCCTGAATCGTCGCGCTCGTGTCTGACATCGGGTTCTCCTGTCGAATGGCGAAAGCATTCAATCTAGCAGCGCCGCGCGGGCCGGAAAACCGAGCGATTCTTGAAACGATATTCCTTTGGATAACAAACGATGTCGAGCCTGACGCAGGCGAACCGGTGTCTTGGCGTCGAAACGGACGCGAGAACGTCGATGCGGCCCCACTCGGTCGCGGTCGCGGTCGCGGTCGCGGTTCCGGTCGCGGTCGAAGTCGCAGTCCCGGTAATACGCAGCGACGATAACGATCCGAGAATCCGTTATTGGAACGCCCGCGCCGCGCTTCCTATACTGGGCTCCCGGCGCACACGGCCCGTCTTTCGAGGAATACCGCATGACTTCGTCGCACGCAGCCTTCGACCTTTCCACCGGTACCGACTACGATGCGCTCGCGAGCCGGTTCCGGCCGATCTTCGAGCGCATCGCCACCGGCACCGCCGAGCGCGAACGCCGCCGCGAACTGCCGCACGAGGCGATCGGCTGGCTGAAATCCGCTGGCTTCGGCGCGATACGACTGCCGGTCAACGCCGGCGGCGCCGGCGCATCGCTGCCGCAGTTGTTCCGGCTGCTGACCGAGCTGGCCGCCGCCGATTCCAATTTGCCGCAGGCGTTGCGCGGACATTTCGCGTTCGTCGAGGATTGGTTGAACGCGCCGGACGGGCCGCAACGCACGACCTGGCTCGACCGCTTCGCGAGCGGCCAGCTCGTCGGCAACGCGTGGTCGGAAGCCGGCGACGTACCGCTCGGCCAGACCGCCACGAAGGTGTCGGAGCAGCACGGCCGGCTCGTGCTGAACGGCCGGAAGTTCTACAGCACCGGCAGCCTGTTCGCCGACTGGATCGACGTGTTCGCGCAGCGCGCGCACGACGGCAGCGACGTGATCGTCGCGGTTGCGACCGCGCAGCCCGGCGTGATCCGCGAGGACGACTGGGACGGTTTCGGCCAGACGACCACCGGCAGCGGCACGACACGTTTCGAGAATGCGACGGTCGACGCGGACAACGTGATCGATTTCGCGCGCCGCTTCAAGTACCAGACCGCGTTCTACCAGTTGTTCCACGTCGCGACGCTGGCCGGTATCGGCCATGCGATCGTGCGCGACGCGGGCGAACTCGTGCGCAACCGCACGCGCGTGTACAGCCACGGCAATGCACGGCGCGCGGGCGACGACGCACAGCTGCAGCAGGTGATCGGCGAGATCGCGTCATGGGCATACGCGGCCGACGCGCTCGCGCTGCGCGCCGCGCAACCGCTTCAGCAGGCGTACGAAGCGCGCTTCGGCGGCGACGAGGCGGCCGAGCAGGCCGCGAACGTCGCGGCCGAAATCGAATCCGCGCAGAGCCAGCTCGTCGTGTCCGAACTCGTGCTGCGCGCGGCGACGCGCCTGTTCGACGCGCTCGGCGCGTCCGCGACCCGCAGCACGACCGCGCTCGATCGCCACTGGCGCAACGCGCGCACGGTGTCGTCGCACAATCCGCTCGTCTACAAGGCGCGCATCGTCGGAGACTGGATCATCAACGGCCGCACGCCGCCGTTCGTCTGGCGCGTGGGCAACGGTTCGGGCGCCGATGCGGGCACCGGCACGCAAACGGGAGCCGCGCAATGAGCAAGACCATCCGCTTCAACGCGTTCGAGATGAACTGCGTGGGCCACCAGTCGCCCGGCCTGTGGGCGCATCCGCGCGACCGCTCGTGGCAGTACAAGGATCTCGACTACTGGACCGACCTCGCCCGCGTGCTCGAGCGCGGGATCTTCGATGCGATCTTCATCGCGGACGTGATCGGCTACTACGACGTGTACAAGGGCAGCAACTATCACGCGCTGCACCAGGCCGCGCAGATCCCGGTCAACGATCCGCTGCAACTGGCCGCGCCGATCGCGATGGCGACCGAGCATCTCGGCATCGGCATCACCGCGTCGACGACGTTCGAGCACCCTTACACGTTCGCACGCCGGCTGTCGACCGCCGACCATCACACGAAGGGCCGGCTCGCGTGGAACATCGTCACGTCGTACCTGGAGAGCGGCGCGAAGAACGTCGGCGATCACGGGCTGCGCACGCACGACGACCGCTATGCGGTCGCGGCCGAGTACGTCGAGGTGCTGTACAAGCTGTTCGAGGGAAGCTGGGAGGATGGTGCGGTGGTGCGCGATCGCGACGGCCGCGTGTTCACGCATCCCGAGAAAGTGCACGAGATCGGTCACCAGGGCCGCTTCTTCGACGTGCCCGGCTATCACCTGTGCGAGCCGTCGCCGCAGCGCACGCCGGTGCTGTTCCAGGCCGGCGCGTCGGGCCCCGGCAAGGCGTTCGCCGCGCAGCACGCCGAGTGCGTGTTCGTCGCCGCGCCCACCCGCGACCAGCTTGCGCGCTACGTGGCCGACGTACGCGCGCAGGCCGCTGCCGCCGGACGCGACCCGGCCAAGGTGCTGATCTACAACCTCGTCACGGTGATCGTCGACGAGACCGACGAGCGGGCGCAGGCCAAGTTCGACGAGTATCGCCGCTACGTGTCGTACGACGGCTCGCTGGTGTTCATGTCGGGCTGGACCGGTATCGACTTCGGCCAGTACGCGGCGACCGATCCCGTCAGGCGCGTCGAAACGAATGCCATCGTGTCGGCGGTCGAGCACCTGTCGGGCGGCGACACCGCGTGGACGATCGAGGCGCTGGCGGCCTGGGGCGGCATCGGCGGGATGGGCCCGGTATTCGTGGGGTCGGCGGCGACCGTCGCGGACATCCTGCAGGAATGGGTGGCCGCGACCGACGTGGACGGTTTCAATCTCGCGTATGCGGTCGCGCATGAAACCTTCGAGGATGTCGTCCGCCATCTCGTGCCCGAGCTTCAGCGCCGCGGCGTGTATCCGAGCGCGTATGCGCCGGGCACGCTGCGCGAAAAGCTCTTCGGCGGCTCGGCGCGATTGCCCGACGAGCATCCGGCCGCGCGGTTTCGCGATATCGAACAGGTCAAGCGCGAGGCCGAGCGGGAAGCGGTCGGCGCGTAACGAAAACGTCGGGCAATATCGAAGCCGGCCGGTCCGCATATGCGACTCCGGCCGGCTTCAGGACAAACGGCTTCGTGCGGTTCGACGAAGCCGTTCGTGTTTTCCGGGGAAGGCGAGCGTCCCCGTCAGCGCCCGTCAGCGCTTACGCGACGCTTTCGTCGTCGATGTCGTGCGCCGTCGGTTCGTGACGCACGATCAGCAGAAACACGATCGGCGTGACCGCACTGACCGCGACGACCCAGAACATGTCGGTGCCGAGTCGGGCTTGCAGGATCGGCAGCACGAACAGCGCCAGCGCCTGGCCGATGCCGCACAGCGACCGTCCGAAGCCGACGCCGGTGCCGCGGATCGCGGCGGGATACGACAGCGTCGGATAGATCATCATCTGCGCCCCCGGCCCGAACCCTTCCGCGAACAGCCACGTGCCGAGCATCAGCAGCACGACGCCCACCGCCAGTGCGCCATGCGGATGTCCCGCGAGCGCCAGCGCGACGAGCGCGACCGTCTGCAACGCGAAACCCGCGATCGCGACGTGGCGCGACGGATAGCGATACGCGAGACGCATGCCCAGCAAGCCGCCGGTGAACGCGAACAGCACGTTCAGCGCCAGCGATGCCGCGATCGTCTCGAACACGCCCGCACCCAGAAATTGCGACAGAATCGACGGCAGGAAGAACGCAATCGCCGTGTACTCGAACGGGATGCACAGGTTCATCACGCTGGCGACGATCGTGCGCCCCAGATACGGGCGCTGAAACAGCACGCGAATCCGCACGGGCGGCGGGCTCGGCTCGCGTCGCGCGTCCTCCGCTTCGTGCGCGTGAATGCCGTACGACTCGCGCAGGATGCGCGCGGCATTGGCCAGATCGCCCTGATTCGCGGCCCACAGCGGCGATTCGTTCATGAAGCGGTTGCGGAACAGGATGATGACGAGCGCCGGCACCGCGCCGAAAATCAGCGATGCGCGCCACAGCCATCCCGCATGCTCGGCCGGCAGCAGGAAATACAGGCCGAAGATCAGCAGGAAGCAGACCGACGACGCGACGTACCACATCGGGCACCATGCCGCGAGCCGCGACGCCTTGTTGCCGCGGCCGTCGAACTTCGAGAATTCCGCGAGGAACGCCATCGCGACGGGCAGGTCGATGCCGACGCCGAGCCCCATCACGAAACGTGCGGCGATCAGCACCCAGACGTTCGGCGCGAGCCCGGCCGCGATCGCCGCGACCACGAAGAACAGCATGTCGGCCATGAACACCTGATAGCGGCCGATCCGGTCGGTCAGCCAGCCGCCGATCAGGCTGCCGAAGATCGTGCCGATCATGATCGCCGACCCGACCAGCCCGGTCAGCGCGGGCGTCAGCCCGAATTCGCGCGCCACGTCGTCGATGCCGTACGACAGCGTCGTCAGGTCGTACGCGTCGAGAAACACGCCGCCGAGCGCCAGCAGCACGATCATCCGTGCATGGCTGACCGAACTGCCCACCGTGTTGATCAGGCGCGCGACGTCGCTGGCCGAGCGGATGGGGGAAGAAACCGGCGTGACGGGGCTCAGATCGATCGAACTCATCGGATTCCTTAGTTTATTGCCGAATGCACGGCAAGGTCGTCGTGAAGCCGGGAACCGGGCAGGTGCCTTCGCGATCATCGCGGCGCCAAGCGAACGCGGCGCCGCTGTGGGCGGGTTCCGGCAGCAGAAATTCTGTTCCTCCGATCCGGCAATCCCAAGCGATATAAAGCGATAAATTAATCGGCGTGCGTCATAAACACGGCCGGAATCCCGGTCACGCCGGCCCGACATCGCCGGCCCGCACGGCACACGACTTCATGGCGAGGACGCCGACCGGACGAACTCGGCCAGATCGCGATTGAACCGCTCGGCTTCCTCGATGAACGGCGCGTGCCCCGACTCCGCGTACACCTTGCTGGCAATGCGTGGATTCAGCTCGGCCGCGCGGGCCAGCGTCGCATGCGTATCGACCAGCGCGTCGCGGCCGCCGTAGACGAAGAGCAGCGGCACGCGCGCGTTGCCGAGCCCCGCGGCGGCGAACACCGACATCGTCGGGATGGCCTTTTGCATGTCCCACGACGCCATCGCGGCGTTGGCGAGCAACCGCTCGAACGTGACGGCATCCGGCCGACGGTTGAAGCACAGACCGACGAACGTACGTTCGCCGTCGAGATGCGTTTTCAGATCCGTCGCGTTCATGTCCCGGTACACGTCCGGATGATCGACGATCTGGCCCGGCGCAAGCTCGACCACGCCGTCGACGTACACAGCGCCCGCGATCGCGCGATCGCCGTACCTGGCGAGGTAGTTCGAGATCACCACGCCGCCGAGCGACCAGCCGACCACGACGGGTTTGCGCGCATGCGCGCCTTCGATGACGGCGGCGAGATCGTCGCCCCAGCGGGTTCCGTCGCGATACGGCTGCGCGCCGGACGGCTTGTCCGACAGCCCGTGGCCGCGCAGATCGTACGTGATGATCCGGAATCCACGCAGTTCGGGGCTGCGGACCTGCGCGTCCCAGTTCAGACGGCTGCCGAGCAGGCCGTGAATCAGGATGATCGGTACGCCGTCGGGGTCGCCGCTTTCCTGAACGGCCAGCTTCACGCCGTCCGTCGACGTGACGGTATAGCTCAGCGGCGCGGCCGCCGCGTCGTACGCCCATGCGAAGGGCGTCGCCCACCAGATCGCGGCAATCAGCCAGTGGATCAGCATTCGGATATTCACGATTTTTCCTGTAAGGATGAACGGGCGTACAGTCTCAACCCTCACACTGATGTGAGAGTCAAGCGAATCGTGCTAACCTGCCTTTCATGAAAAACCCGCCTCCGCCACCGCTGCTGACCGTCCGCAAACTCGCGCAGCTCACCGGCGCGAGCGTGCGCTCGATCCGGCACTACGACGAGCACGGCTTGCTCGCGTCGGTGCGCGCCGGCAACGGCTATCGCCTGTTCCCCGACAAGGCGGTGACGCAGGTCAAACAGATTCAGCGCATGATCGCGACCGGTTTCACCCTCGACGACATTCGCGGCTTTCCGGACTGCATGCTGCTGATCGAGGGCGCGCGTTCGTGCGATCAGAACACCGACGTCCAGCGCGACCGCCTCGAAGCGATCGACCGTCAGATCGCCGATCTAGAAAAGCGGCGCGCGCGGCTCGTCAAGATGTTGCGGGATGGCGCGGTGCCGCCGCTCGATTGACGCGGTGGCGTTCGCGGCACGGATCGCCTCTCCTCGCCCTTCGGCTACTCATACGCGCATCTGCAATGGACGGAGATCACCAAACCGTCGCGTACCCGCGCGGTCATCGAGTCCCTCGCCCTCACCCGAGCCGGCGGTAGCGATTGCGATTGCGATTGAGCGCGGCACGGCACGAACCGCCTCGCGTCAATCGTCGAAGGTGCCCTGATATTCCGGCGCGGCATCCGCGCGCGTGTTCAGTTCGAACATCACGCCGCCCGGCGCGCGGCAAAAGAAGCGCGAACCGCGCCCGTTGTTGAAGACGCCCGTCTCCATCGCGACGCCCTCTTGCTTGAAGCGCGCGAACAGCGCTTGCACGGCATCGAGGCTCGGCAGTTCGAAGCCGACGTGGAAATTGGCGGGCCACGCGGGCACGCCGTCGCCGACGTGATCGATCACGACGTCGAAACCCGGGCGTTTGAGGATCCACGATTTCTCCCAGCTTCCCGCGATCGTGAAGCCGAGGTATCGCTCGAAGAATCGGGCGGTCGCCAGTGTGTCGGCGGACGGAAAGCTCAGGTGGTTGAGCTTCATCGTGGGTGTCGTTTCGGTCATTGTCGCGTGCTCCGATGCGGTGGTGGGCGCAGGCCCCATGCCGTGCCGCCCGGTGACTTCAGAATACGAGCGCGGGCTCGCATTCCACAACTCGCATTGGACGCACCCGCCGAAAGGACGCCCAGCCCGCGTGAGGCGGTCGTTCGGGCGGCGAGCGACGCTCGCAACGGATCGCGCTGCTCGCATTCGGCGTCGTGCGACCGATCGCACCGGCGTGCGTCAAACGACGAAGGCCCGGCGTCCACACTCGGACGCCGGGCCACCGATCTACGGCGAATACCGGGCTTTGCATGCATTGCCCGGCACCTGCGCATCGCTCAACGCGACGCGACCTGCATCAGAACTGATAACCCGCGCCGACCACCGCGCCGAAGTCCGACCGCGCGTTGCCCGTTACCGATGCCTTGACGACCCAGCGGTTGCTCTCCGTCACGTACGAGTAGCCGGCCGCAAAGCCCTGCTGGCCGTGATAGTTCGACGTCGCCGCCGATACCATCGAGCGCCCCGCCCCCGTCGGCTGCGGCAAGCCTGCCACCGCCATCGCCGACGCCACGCCGCCGTACATGTCCTTCTTCAGGTCGTTGAACGAGTTGTATACCTGTCCGATGCGCTGGTCGGTATAACCCTTCGCCTGCGTCGACGCCGTCGCGAGGTTGTCGTTCAGCTGCTGCACGTTCACCGCGTCGGTCGGCGCCGTGCCGGCCGCGACGTTCGTGATCTGGCGCTCGCTGCCCTTCGCGCCGACCGAGAACGAGTTGTCGCGATCGGCGACGGAGCCCTGCCCGACCGCCACCGCGTTCTTGCCGGTCGCGGTCGCCGTCGAACCGATTGCACCGGCATCGGCACGCGCGATCCACGTGGTGTTCGAATCGGTTGCGGCCGCACGGATCTTGTCGTTGGCCGCCACGTTCTTCAGCGCGTTGTTGAACTGACCCACGTTGACCGCGTCGTTGTCGCTCACGCCCGCCGCGACACCGGTCAGCACGCGGTCGCCCGCCGTGCCGGTGAAGTTCACGCTCGCGCCGCCGGAGTCCTTGCCGACCGTGATCGCGCCGTTCGGATCCTGCTGCTGCACGAGGCCGGCCTTGCCGTTCGCGATGTTGGTCACGCTGCCTTGCAGGTTCGAAATGTCGGTGGTGTTCTTCGACACCTGCTGATTGGTCGCGTAGAGCTGCGAACCGTTCACCGCGTCGGTGCTGGTCGCGCCGAGCGTGCCGGCCTGCACGTTGGTGATGCGCGTGCCGCCCGCACCGCCGAGCGTGATCGTGCTCTTCGAGCTGTCGTCGTACTGCACCGCGAGCGCGCCGAGCTGATTCAGGTTCGACTGCACGTCCTTCAACTGCTTCACGTTCACCGCGTCGGTATCGCTGGTGCCCGCCGCGACGTTCTTCAGCACGACCGCCGACGTTGCGTCGCCGCCGACGAGCGACACTGAATTCAGCCGGTTGCCGCTCGGGTCGACGTCGTACTTGACGACGTTTTTCACGGCTTCGCCGGCCTGGTTCGACACCTGCGTGATCTGCTGTTCGAGCGCGGTCTTCACGCCCGACAACTGGCCGCCGTTCACCGCATCCGTGCTGCCCGCGGCGAGGTTGCCGTCGGCCACGTTCGTCAGCTTCGTCGGCGCACCGCCGCGCGCGGCGTTGAACGCGCCGAGCGCCGGGTCGAATTGCAGCGCATCCTGTTGCAGCCCGGCAATCGCGGCCGTGTTGCCCGCGATATTCGTCTCGGCGTTGCCGATGCGCGTTTCGTGATTCTCGAGCGTCGTCGTGTTGCTGCCGACGCGGCCGTCGAGGTTCGTCAATGCGTCGCCGACGTTGTTGAACGCGCTGCCGCCGATCTTGTAGTTCGGTGCGCCGATCGAGCCGTCCGGGTTCGCGCTCGCGCCGCCGCCGAGCGCAGCCGCGGCGCCGTCGGTCGCGCGGCGCAGTTGCGCGCCGTTCACCGCATCGGTGCTGCCGGCCGCCACGTTGCCTTCCGCGACATTGGTCACGCGCACCGGGCTGCCGCCGTTGCCCGCGCCGAGCGACACCTGCTGCTTGCTTGCATCGTCGTATTTGACGGCGAGCGCATCGAGCTGGCTCGTCCCGTCGTGAATCGCCGCGGTCAACTGATCGACGTTGACCGCGTCCGTTCCGCTCTTGCCGGCCGCGACGTTGCTGATGAGTTGCGGACCGTGGCCGCCGTGGCTCGCATCGTAGGCGCCGAGGTCCGGGTTCCATTGCAGCGCATCCTGCTGAAGCGCCGCGATGTTGCCGGTATTCGTCGTCACCTGGTTGCCGACGGTCGTGATCGACTGGTTGAGCGTGTCGGTCGCCTTGCCGAGCTGGCCCACGTTCACGGCATCGCCTGCCGCCACACCGTCCGCGACGTTGTGCAGGCCGACCGGCGCCGCGGCGCCCGTGCCGCCGAGCGTGACGCCGCCGTGTGCATCGTCGTCGTACTGCACCGCGTTCTTCGTCGCGTTGCCGATCTGGCTGGTGATCGACGTGCTCAGGTTGCCGAGCGTCGTGCTGAGGTTGTTCGTCACGCTCGTGCTGAGCGATGCGAGGCCGCCCGTCAACTGGCCGACGTTGACTGCGTCGTGCAGGTCCTTGCCGTCCGCGACGTTGTGCAGCGTCGTGCCGTTCGGGCCGGCGAACGTCACCGAGTCGAAGCCGCTCGCGCCGTCGTACTTGACGTTGCGCGTATCGGCCGCCTGCAGGTTGACGATGTTCGACGCCGCGGTGCTCAGCGAGCCGTTGATGCCGGTCACGCTGTTCTGCAGGTTCGTGATGTTCGAAGCCGCCGTCGAAACGGACGTCTGCAGCGGCGCGATGCTGCCCTTCAACTGGCCGACGTTGACGGCGTCGGTATCGGCGACGCCGGCAGCCACGCCGCCGATCGTCGTGCCGGTGGCGCCGTCGAGCGCGATCGCCGCATGCGAATCGTCGGTGTATTTCACGACGTTCTGCGTCGCCGTGACGATGCTCGTGCTGAGGCTGTTGCCGACGCTGGTCACGCGTGCGTCGACGTTCGAGATCGAGGTCGACAGCGCATTGCCGACCGACGTCACGCGTGCGTCGACATTGCCGATGCCCGTGCTCAGCGTACTGTTCACGTTCTTCAACTGCTGGACGTTGACGGCGTCCGTATCGGCCGCGCCGGCCGCGACGTTCTTGAGCTGGCGTTCCTTGCCGAGCGCGCCGAACGACACCGCGCCGCCGACCGGCGCGGCCGTGCCGCCGAACACCGGCGTGCCGCCGTTGTTCGCGCCGACGCTGCCCGAGCCGATCGCCACCTGGTTGTTGTCGTTCGTCTGCGCGCCCGCGCCGATCGCCACCGACTGCGTGCCGGCCGCACGCGTCTGCGTGGCCGCGTCGTACGAGGCGCCGGCCGATACGCCGTCGCTCGACGTCGGGTTCGCGCCGCCGATCGCGACCGAACGGTCGCCGCTGGCCAGCGCCGAATGGCCGAGCGCGATCGAGCTCGTGCCGTGCGCATCCGCGACGTTGCCGAGCGCCATCGAGAAATCGCCGACCGCGGCCGACTGGCGGCCGATCGCCAGCGCCGTGTTGCCCTGCGCGACCGCCACCGTGCCGATCGCGGTGGACGAATTCGCCAGCGCCTGCGAACCGACCCCGATCGCGATCGCGCCGCCGCTGCTGCTGCCGCCGTTGCTGCTCGCATTCGACTGGTCGCCGATCGCGATACCGCTGGAGCCTGCCTTCGCATTGGTGCCCTGCGTCACGTTCGTGGTACTGACCGCGACGAAGCTGCCGTTCTTCGTTGCCACGCACAGCGGGTTGGTGCCGTCGATGCACTGGCCGTTCAGCGCGTTGTCCGGGTTGCCTCGGTCGACGAAATTGTCCGCGTGCGCGGCGCCGGCGATCAGCACACCCGCCCCCGTGAACATCGCGGCGGCGAGCGCCGAAATCTGCTTCCTCTTCATGGTCTTCTGCTCCGTTGTGTAGCGTCTGGTTTGAATATGGACTACTTACTTTTATTGACAGCTTCGACTTCGATTGCGACTTCGTTTCGGAAGCGGATTCCGGCGCCGGGCAAGCCATGTCGACACGACACGCGTCGAGCATCCGTTTCGACCGGGCGTTCGAACGCCCGGGGCATGCCGTCGGCCTGACGTCCCGTTCCGTTAATTCGACAACTGCATTAGGAATACGTATCGATTTCCATGGACGAGTCTTTCCCCGACTGAATCCGGAGATTCAACCCGTCGTCATGACCATCCCCGATTTGTCGCCGCACCGATCGCGGCTCACTCCGCTTCTTTTATTTCATCCCCGGCGACCGGGTTTCACTTCGTGCAGCGAGCACATGCCTGGACAATCATCAATTGATGCGCCGGCCCCGGGTCAGGCAACGTCCGTCACCGCTTGCGGTGCTTCCGCTTACCTGCTCCACCCGTTACTCAAAGTTCGGACGAATTATGAGACACGAACTTGAATTATTAAAGCGGGCATTCTTTATAGATTGTAAAATTCCGTATATTCAATGAGTTACGTAAAATAAGCCCACCCCGCAAACGATTGCCGCTCGACGCCGTTATTCAAGATCTTTTACCGGGCGGATAAATACTTTGCCAAAGCGGATTCAAATAATGTTTTTCCATAAAATACAATCCGAAAGCCGGCCGGATACGCGGCTTCTCACTGGGTATACGCGTAAACCACGAGTAATTGCGCGCCTCGACGTTTCACATCCCTGTCGCAAACCGACATTTTCGATAATCACGAAGATGGAATGGCGCGAATGAAGCGGTCATGGCTGGCCGGATTTCCAATATGCTCCTACAATTCCGCTCGCATCGATTCCGGCAGTCGCGATCATTCTCCACGCGAGCACGGCAATGCGTCGCGTCCCGACCGGCTCGGCGATCAAAACGACGAACGCCGCGCGATGCGCCGAGCGGTTGCCTGCCGCGCGGTTCTACCCTGTCGGGAATCGATGCGAGCGTGCGATGCGCCGGATGCATCGCCACGGAGCGGCTTCCGACGTTTCCATCTCACCGGGCAGGCCACCCGCGGAAAACGCAGCCAACCGCCTTTTCACAACAGGTGCACGATGCCTTCATCGATCTCCGCATTGAGCGACGCGCATATCCTGATCGTCGACGATCAACCCGACCAGCTCCGTTTGCTGACCGACATCCTGCGCAGCACGGGATGCCGGATCAGCATCGCATTCGACGGCGAGCAAGCGTGCCAGCGCGCGCAGGCGCTGATGCCCGACCTGATCCTGATGGACGTGCGCATGCCGCGCATGGACGGCTTCACCGCATGCCGCCTGCTGGCCGCCGATCCGCTGACGGGCGCGATCCCGATCATCTTCCTGACCGTGGCCGGCGCGTTGCACGAACGGCTCGAGGGGCTCGAGATCGGCGGCGTCGACTATGTGGTGAAGCCGTTCGAGCCGGCGGAGGTGATCGCGCGGATTCGCGTGCAGCTCTCGCGAGCGAAACGCGAACGGCCCGCCGGGACGGAACAGGCGGAAAGCCCGTTCGCGGGCGGCAACGACGACGACATCATCGTGCGCGCGGCCATCCGCCACCTGTCGCGCACGCTCAACGATCCGCCGACGGTGGAGGAACTGGCGCGTGCGGTCGGCACGCACGAAAAGCGCTTGTCGCGCGCGTTTCGCGACAATCTCGGCCAGACGGTATTCGAATATCTGCGCTACGAGCGGCTGCGGATCGCGCAGGATCTGCTGGATTCCACGTCGCTCAGCATCGCCAGTATCGCGAAGGAAATCGGCTTTTCCACGCCGGCCAATTTCGCCACCGCGTTCCGCGAACGTTTCGGCATCACGCCGACCGAATGGCGACGCCAGGGCCATGCGGGCGCGCGCACCGTTACCCGGGCGCCGCAACGCCGCGTGTAGGCCGCATGCGACGCGCTCACCAGTTGTATTTCGCGCTGGCCAGCACGGTCCGCTCGTTGCCGAACACGCACACGGCGTACGACTGACAGCCGCTCACATAGCGCCGGTCGAACAGGTTCGCGACGTTCACCGCGAAGCGCCAGCGCGGCAGGTCATAATGGATCGCGAGGTCGTAAAGCGTCGCGCTCGGCACCGTCAGCGAATTGTCCGGCGCGCCGGCCGATGCGCTCTGGTAGCGCACGCCGCCGCCGATGCCGAGACCGGCCAGCGCGCCCGTGTGCCAGGTCCAGTCGGCCCACATCGACGCCATCTGCCGCGGCAGCGGTACGGACACCGGCCAGTGGTTCAGCGACGCGTCGTTCGCCTGCACGTTCTTGACGTCCTGATAGAGATACGACGCGACGATCGACACCTCGCGCGTCACCTTGCCGACCGCACTCAGCTCGATGCCGCGCGAGCGCACCTTGCCGGTCTGCACCGACGTCGTCGCGCTCGGGTCGAGATTGACCGGCGTCGGCGTCACGACGTTGGTCTGGTCGATCTGATACACGGCCGCATTCAGCATCAGGTTCCGGCCGGCCGGCTGCCAGCGTAGCCCGGCTTCCGTCTGCGTGCCGCGGGTCGGCTTCGGCAAGCCGCCGCCGAACATCCGCACGCCGATGACCGGATCGAACGACGTCGAATAGCTGACGTACGGCGATAACCCGGCGTCGCCGCGATAGGTAAGCCCGACGCGTCCGGAGAACGCACTGACGTCCTGCTGCGCATGCGTGCCGGCGGTCCGGTCGTCGAAGCGCGCGTTCACGACGTCCTCGCGGCCGCCGAGCGTCAGCGTCCAGCGCTGCCAGCGGATCTGGTCCTGCGCATACACGCCGAACCCGTTCATCGCGGTGTACTGGTCGACGTGGCCGAGCGACGTCGGGCCGGAGAAGATCGCGGCCGTCACGGGCCGATAGACGGGGTGGTACAGGTCGAGCGACGGCGCGAGCGCAAGCTGCACGCTGTTGGTCGTCGTCTGCCGGTCGAACTGCAGGCCGAACAGCAGCGTGTGTTCGAGCGGCCCCGTGCCGAAGCGCGCCTGCGCATGATTGTCGATGTCGAGCCGGCTGTAGTTGAGCTGGAACAGCCCCGCGAAACGCATCATGTTCGTCGTGCTGCGGGGCACGAGGCCGTTGCCGAACACCGTCGCATCGTCGAGCGACAGGTGCGACCAGCGCACGTCCTGATGCAGCGTCCAGATCGCGTTCACGCGGTGTTCCAGCGCGTAGCCGAGCGACCATTGCTTCTTGCGGTAGTCGTTGAACGACGGGTCGCCCATGTAGATGTCCTGCGACAGGCGGCCGTTCGGGTTCGGCAGCACCGTGCCCTGAGCGGGCAGGAAGTTCGACGAGATGTCGCCGCTGTCCTGCAGGTACGTCGCGGAAAACGTCAGCGACGTGTCGGCGTTCGGCCGCCACCGGAACGACGGCGCGAGCGCGACCCGCCGGTCGCCGTTCGGGCCGGTCACCGCGTTGCCGTCGCGCGCGACGCCGACGAAGCGGTACGCATACTTGCCGTCCGGATCGAGCCTGTCGCCGACATCGAGCATGGCTTGCTTGCGCGCATCGTTGCCGATCTGCACGCCGGCTTCACGCACGCGCGCGCCGTCGGCGCGCTTCGTCTGCGCGTCGACGATCGCGCCGGGCTCACCCGCGCCGTACAGCACCGACGTCGGCCCGCGCAGCACCGCGATCGAATCGATCGTGTACGGATCGACGCGCCAGTTCGCGATCACGGCCGTGTCCGGCGCCGGCAGGCCGTCGACGTACAGCGTCGGCGTGAAGCCGCGCAGCGCCGCATACCAGTCGGTGCGGCTGTCGGCGCCGAACGTCGCGAAACCCGGCACGTAGCGCAACGCCTGGTTCAGGTCGGCCGCGCCGGTCATCTCGATCTGTTGCGCGGTCACGATGTTGATCGTTTGCGGAATCTCGTCGATCGGCGTGTCGGTCCTGGTGCCGGTGGCGGTGCGCCGCCCGACGAGCCCGACGGCCGAAGCATCGGTCGGCCCTCGCACGTCGATGGCCGGCAGCACGGCCGCCGCGGCCGGCGCCGATGCCTGCGCGTGCGCACCGCCCGCGGCGGCCATGCACAATGCTCCGCCAGCCGCGATCGCCGTCGCGCGCCGCCCCGCCTCTGTCTCCATCCACATCGTCTCGATACTCCGTCGTGCTGGGTTGGCCCGTTCGGCCGGATCGACGGACCGCGTATCGTCGGGGTCCGTCCGGTGGTGTCGTGATTACCGTGCTGGCGAAGGCAGTGAAGCGTGGATCGGTACGCACCGGCCGATCGCGCCGTTCGCGAGCGCAGCGATCATACCGGCCGAACGTGGCGCGGTCTTTAAAAAAAGAATTGGACCGGTGACGGGGCGGCACGCATATTGCGCGTCGCCCGAACCTCATCAGGGACCCGGCATAGCCGGGCATCGACGTGACACGCACATCAGGCAGGATTCACATCGGCATTTCAGGCTGGCGCTACCCCGGCTGGCGGGGGACCTTCTACCCGGACGACCTGAAGCAGGCCGGCGAGCTGCGGTATGCATCGGGCCGGATGCAGACGATCGAAATCAACGGCACGCACTACAGCCTGCAAGCGCCGGACAGCTGGCGGCGCTGGTATGCCGAAACACCGCCGGGGTTCGTGTTCAGCGTCAAGGGCTCGCGCTACCTGACGCACATACTGCGTTTTCGCGACGAAGCAGCCACGGTCGCGTGCGCGAATTTTTTCGCCCAGGGGCTGCTCGCGCTGAAGGACAAGCTCGGGCCGTTGCTGTGGCAATTCCCGCCGTCGCTGCGTTTCGACCCGGCGCACATGGAGCACTTCCTGAGCTTGCTGCCGCACGATACGGAAGCCGCACTCGCGCTCGCCCGCCGGCACGATTCGCACGTCCGGGCGACGTATCTGGAGATCGACCGCAAGCGAGCGTTGCGCCACGCGGTGGAAGTGCGGCACGAGAGCTTCGTGGATCCGGCGTTCGTGAAGCTGCTGCGCCGCCACAAGGTCGCGCTCGTCGTGTCGGATTCGACCGAGGCGTGGCCCCAGTTCGAGGATCTGAGCGCGCGTTTCGTTTACATGCGGCTGCACGGCACCGAAACGAAGTATTCAGGCGAATACTCCGATGCGGCGCTCGAGCGATGGGCACGCAGAATCGAAACGTGGAGCCAGGGCGGGCAGCCCGACGATGCGCGTCTCGCCGCACCCGCGCTGCAACCGCCGCGCGCGGCCACGCGCGACGTGTACTGCTATTTCGACAACGACACGAAAACGCAAGCGCCGTTCGACGCCGGGCGGCTGATGGCGCGGCTCGGGCTGCATGCGCACGACACGGCATCCGAATGAAGCGGCTAGCAAGCCGCATGCCGAAAAATGCCGTCGGGAACCGCGAGGCCGGGCGCGCAATATGCTCCGGTGCTGCGAGATCATCTCCTCATCGCGCGCACCGCGCGCCCGGTAAATTTTTCACGACCGGCAAGCGGCGCCATGAACCCAACACTGCAAGGAGAAAGCGATGACCCTGCTTATCTACCTGGTCGGATGGATCATTTTCATCGGCGGCGTCGCCTGGGGCTTGATGACGCTGCACGTCGCGCAGTACATCATCGAGATCGTGGCCGTCATCCTGTTCGGCATCGCGGTCATCACCGGCGCGACGCGCGCGCGGAATCGAGATCGGTCGTAACACGTCACGGGCGCCTGCCCTGCACGATCGGGCGGCATCGTCCGGATTCCTGACGTACGTCCAATGGCCGTTTCGCGCGCACGGCGGGACGCCGGGAATGCGCGCGCCTCCCCACCTCACCAGATAGTAGGCAACGCATGCGTCCTTTGCGTAGGCGACAGCGGTTGCGCTACGCTCGATCCGGCCTCGTATCGGGGCCGCAAATTTAAGCGCTTAAAATTTTTTGAAGCCGGCGATCCCGCATCCGACGGGATCCCTCACCTGGAGGATGACGATGAACAGACGATCGATGCTGAAATGGAGCGTTTCGACCGCGGCGCTTGCCTGTCTCGACCTGGCCGGCCCGCTGCCGGCCTTCGCGCAGGCCGTCACGCGTGCCGCGGGCAGCGCCCCGTTCGCGATGGGCGCCGACGTGTCGACGCTACCGGAACTCGAGGCGCACGGCGCGCAGTACTTCGACCGCGGGCACCCGCGCGACTGCCTGAAGATCCTGCACGCGCACGGCGTCGACTCGATCCGCATCAAGGTATGGAACGATCCGGGCAATCCGGATTTCTTCCCGGCGAATCAGAGCGCCGCGGCCGGCTACAACGATGCGGCCCATGTCGTTGCGCTCGCCAGGCGCGCGGCCGCGCTCGGGATGCGCATCCTGATCGATTTCCACTACAGCGACTGGTGGGCCGACCCCGGCAAGCAATACCCGCCGCACGCGTGGGCCGGCAAGAATCTCGCCGATACGTGCGCGCTGCTGTCGGCCTATACGACCGACGTGCTGCGCCAACTGCAGCGCGCCGGCGTGCGGCCGGAGTGGGTGCAGATCGGCAACGAGATCACGGGTGGCATGCTGTGGCCGCTCGGCCGCTACGACCAGTGGGACAACCTCGCTCAGTTGCTGAAGGCGGGCCACGATGCGGTGAAGGCCGTCGATCCGCGCATCAAGGTGATGCTGCACATCGACAGCGGCGGCGACAACGCGAAAAGCCGCTGGTGGTTCGACAGCGCGACGCAACGCGGGGTCGCGTTCGACGTGATCGGCCTGTCGTATTACCCGCAGTGGCAAGGCGCGCTCGACGACCTGCGCAACAACGCGAACGATCTCGCGGTGCGCTACGACAAGGAACTGATCGTCGTCGAGACCGCGTATCCGTGGACCACCAGCGACGGCGACTCCGAGCCGAACGCGATGACGAACACGGGCTCGACCGCGTTCCCGCCGTCGCCGGCCGGGCAGGCGCAATTCCTCGCGGCGGTCGTCGATATCGTGAAGGGTGTGCCGGGCCATCGCGGCAAGGGCGTGTTCTGGTGGGAGCCGGAGTGGATTCCGACGCCGGGCGTCGGCTGGAAGGTCGGCGCGGGCGATCAGTGGGACAACAACACGCTGTTCGACTTCCACGGCCACGCCCTGTCGTCGCTCGACGCATATCGCCAGCGCTGACGCGGCACGTCGTGACGGCGTCACCGCACCGGCGCAGCGCGCGTCAGTGCGGTGCGTCGAAGCGGCGACGCAGCGCGCGTCAGTGCGGTGCGTCGAAGCGGCGACGCGCGGGCGTCGCCGTGCCGCTTGTGCCGCTTGTGCCGCCGGCTCCGCCCCGCCCGCCGTGCGCATCCCGGGCGAGCAGCGCGAACGCGACGAGCGCGAGCCCACAGCAGCCCGCGAATGTCGCGCGATAGCCGAACAGGTCGACGCACGCGCCCGACAGCACGCCCGACGCGATAGAGCCGACGCGCGCCGTGCTGAAGAACATCGCGGTGGCGGTGCCGGGGCGCGACGGCATCAAATCGCACACGCGCGTCATCCCGAGGCACGACGTGATCGCGACCACGCATGCGCTCAACAACTGCAGCGGCAGGATCGCATCGACCCGCGACACCGCCGCGAGCCCGATGAAATACGCCGCATGCACGAGCGCGCACGCCATCAGCCAGCGCGCCTTGTCCAGCCGCGTCGACCGGACGCCGAGCCACAGCATCATCGGGATTTCGAGCAATGCGGCCAGCCCGAGCGCCGCCGATACGTTCGTCGGCGTGCCGCCGAGTCCACGCACGATGTAGAGCGGCAGCACGATCATCGTCGCGTTCGCCGCCAGCCCTATCAGCGCGAGCGCGACGAGGGTCCGCAGCACGCTCGCGCGAGGCGCGGCGACGCCAGCCGTCGCCTCGTCCGGCGGCGCCGCGGCGCGATCGACTGCGCGCACATGCGCCGCCGTGGGCCGCCGCACCGGCTCCGGAATCCGCGCGACGATCGCCGCGCATGCGACGAAGCCCACGGAAGCCGCTAGAAAGAGCCCGGTAAAACCCGTCTGCGCGAGAATCAGCGCACCGAGCGCGGGACCGAACACCCACGCGATCGACAGCATCGTGCGCAGCGCGGCCGACGCGAGTTCGCGCTGCGCATCGTCGGCGACGGGCAGTACCGCGCGCGCGAACGAGAAGATCTGCGACAGCGACACGGCGCCCGCGCCGAGCAGGATCGTGCCGGCTGCGATCACCGGCCCGTGCGTCCGCAATACGCACAGCAGCGCGAAGCCCAGCGCGGCCGCCGCGAGCGACACGACGAGCAGCGGCCGGTGCCGGTCGCGGCGATCCGACCAGCGTCCGGCCCACGTGCTCGCGACCACCCCGCTCGCCGCGATCAGCGTCATGAACACGCCCGCGAGCAGCGGCGACATTCCCGCCGCCTCCACGCCGAACAGCGACAGGTACGGCGCGGTGAACGACATCGCGACGCCGAGCATCAGCGCCGCCGCGGACAGCGGTACGAAGTACGCGATCCCCGCCAGGCGCGCGAAATGCAACCGCAGCGACCGCAACGACTGCATCGCGTCAGTCCGGCTCGACCCAGGCGGCCACGTCCACCGCGCCGAGTTCCCGGCCGCCGAGCACGAAGCGCGCACCGTCCGGCGCGGGCAGCGTGCACGACGTGTCACCGTAGTTGAACGCGAACGTTACCCGCCCGCGTCGACGCAACCGCACACCGTCCGGCAGCGCACGCATCGGCAGGCCGGCATCGCGTGCGCAGCGGGCAACGATCGCGCGCAACAGCGTCCGATCGAAACAGGCCGTCGCCATCGTGACGTAACCGCGCCGCACGAGCGCCGGCACACCGTCGTCGCAGGCGGCCAGCACGTCTATGTCGGCCGGCGATTCCATGTCGATGTGATCGCGCCATTTCAGTGCATGGCCGTCGACACCGTCGAACGACACACGCGGCGCGAGCGAAGGCCGCAGCGATTCGACCTGGCCGATCCGCACCGGCAGCACGTCGCGCAGCTTGCCCGGTGCGAGACCCGGCGCGATCGCGAATTCCGCGGTGCGCGAACCCGTGCGCGGCCCGAACAACCAATGTGCGTTTCCGCGCGCGGCCTGCTCGACGACGCGATCCGTCACGACAGGCAGCGTCGGCACGACGACGAACGCATAACGCGACACGTCGGCATCGGCCGCGACGATATCGACGTCGAGCCCTAGCTCGCGCAGCGCGCGATACCAGTCGAACGCGTGCTGCTGATAGTCGAAGTCGGCGCCGTGCGGCTGGATGCGGATCATCCAGTCTGCCTCGTAGTCGAACAGCAGCGCGACGCGGGCCGTCTCACGCTCGCCGACGACGAGCGCGGGATCCAGCGCGGCGATCTCGCGTGCGACGCGCGCCACTTCATGACCGCCCGGCGACAACCGGTCGTCCGGCGCGTTGAGTCCCGAGTGCAGTTGCTCCTGCGCGTGCGGATACTGCCGCCAGCGGAAATACGACACGAGTTCCGCGCCATGCGCGAACGCTTCCCACGTCCACAGCCGCACCGCGCCCGCATGCGGCACCGGGTTGTACGGCCCCCAGTTGACGGGCCCCGCCTGCTGCTCCATCACCCACATCCGGCCGTTGCCGACCCCGCGATACAGATCGTGCGAGAACGCCGACACGTCCGGATGCCCGGTGCGGGCCCAGCGTCGCTTGTCCGCCTCATCGAGCGGCAGCACTTCGGTACGCGGCACCGGATAGCTGTCCCACGCGGCGACGTCGAGGCCGCCGCGTGCGAACGCGTAGTGATCGAACTCGGTGAAAAATCCCATGAAGTTATGCAGCACGTCGCGGCCCGGCGCGTGCGGACGGATCGCGTCGACCTGCGCGGCATGAAACCGCGCGACCTCGTCCGACTGATAGCGCCGGAAGTCGAGCAGGTGCGCGGGATTCGCGTCGGTCGGCGTATGACGCGGCAGCTCGATCTCGTCGAAGCCGCGATACTCCATGCTCCAGAACACGTTGCCCCACGCGCGGTTCAGCGCGCCGATGTCGCCATAACGCGTGGCGAGCCACGCGCGGAAGCCTTCGAGCGCCGCACGCGTGTAGCTGGGCAGCGTGTTGTGGCAGCCGAGCTCGTTGTCGGTCTGCCACGCGATCACCGCCGGATGGGCGCCGTAGCGCCGCGCCATCGCGTCGGCGATGCGCACGCAGTGCTCGCGATACACCGGGCTCGCGATGTCGTAATGGCGACGCGAGCCGAACTGCCACACCGCGCCGTCCGCGCCCACCGGCAGGATCTCCGGATGACGATCGACGAGCCACTTCGGCGGCGCGGCGGTCGGCGTGCCGAGCACGATCTTCAACTGCCGGCGCGCGAGCGTGTCGATCGCCTCGTCGAGCCACGCCCAGTCGTAGCGGCCGGGCTCCGGCTCCATCCGGCTCCACGCGAATTCGGCGATCCGCACGCGGGTCAGGCCCAGTTCGGCCATGCGCCGTGCATCGCGATCCCATTGTTCGCGCGGCCAGTGTTCGGGGTAGTAACAAACGCCGAGGTGCATCGTGGATTCCTTGCTGAAGAAAGAGGATGGGACGGTCAGCCCTTGGTCGCGCCGAACGTGAGCCCCGCGACGAAGTGCTTCTGCATCGCGAAGAACATCGCGACCGACGGCAGCGCGGCGAGTACCGAGCCGGCCGACACGATGTTCCAGGCCGTCGTCCACTGCCCTTTGAGCGCGGCGACGCCGACGGTGATCGGCGCCGCGTCGTCGCCTTGCGTGAGGCACAGCGCCCAGAAGTAGTCGTTCCATACGAACGTGAACACGAGGATCGCGAGCGCCGCGAGCGCGGGCCGCACGAGCGGCAGCACCACGCGCAAGTAGATCGCCCACTCGGACGCGCCTTCGACGCGCGCGGCCTCGATCAGCTCGAACGGCAGCTCGCGGATGAAGTTGCGCAGGAACAGCGTGCAGAAGCCGGTCTGGAACGCGGTATGGAACAGCACGAGCGCCCACACGGTGTTGTAGAGGCCGACGCCGAGCATGATCTGGCGCACCGGGATCATCAGAATCTGGATCGGCACGAAATTGCCGGCGACGAACAGCCCGAGCAGCACGAGATTGCCGCGGAACCGGTAGTTCGCGAGCGCGTGCCCGGCAAGCGACGCGAGCAGGATCGACGCGGCGACCGACGGTACCGTGATCAGGAGGCTGTTCGCGAAGTAATGAAGCATCGGCGTCTGCGTGAGCGCGGCGCCGTAGTTGGCGACGAGCGCGAACTGCTTCGGCCAGTCCCAGTAATGACCGGCCATGATCTCGTCGGTCGATCGGATCGACGTGACGAGCACCGCGAGCAGCGGCACGAGCCACAGCGCGAGCGCGCACGGCAGCGATAGCCGGTACAGCAGACGGGCGGGACGTCCCCAGCGGGACACGGGCATCGGATACATGTTGGTTATCCTTACGACTCGACGCGCACCAGCTTGCGAAGCTGCCACACGATATAGACGAGCATGATCGCGAACAGCACGACCGCGATCGCGGCCGAATAGCCTTCGCGGTAATACTTGATCGCCTGGTCGACCATGAAATATGCGAGCACGGTCGAGCTGTCGAACGGGCCGCCGCCCGTCATCACCGAGATCAGGTCGAAGCTGCGCAGCGCGCCGATCACGGTCAGCACGACCGCCATGAACGTCGCGGGCCGCAGTTGCGGCAGGATCACGTGCCACAGCAGCGTGAAGCCGCGCGCGCCTTCCATCCGCGCCGCTTCGACGATCTCGCCGTTGATGCCGGTCAGCCCGGTCAGGTAGAGAATCATGCAGAACGGAATCTGCGGCCACAGCGCGGCGGCGATCACGCCGTAGGTCGCATAGCGCGGATCGCCGAGCACCGGGATCCCGTGCCCGACGATCAGCTTCAGCAGCCCGAACGTCGGGTCGTAGAACCACGAGAACACGAGACCGACCACGACGCCCGGCAGCACGAACGGCGCGAAAAACAGCGACTTCACGAGCCGGATGCCGAACACGTTCTGGTTCAGGTACAGCGCGAGCGCGAGGCCGAGCGGCGGCGCGGCGAGAAACAGCACGAGCCACAGCACGTTGTTCTTCAGCGCGACGTAGAAGGTGTCGGACTGCAGCAGCTCGCGATAGTTGTCGAGCCCCGCGAACGTCATCGGCGTCATCCCGTCCCAGTGATGAAAACTCAGCCAGATGCTGCTGACGATCGGATACAGCACGAACACGGTGAAGAGCGCGAAACCCGGCAGCACGAACCACAGGGCCGCGCGGTTGCGCCGCCGCGCGAGCGACGCGCGTGCAGGCCGCTGCAAGCCGGCATCGCGGCGCGCGACACTTTCGGACAGGCTGGTTGACATGAGATGACCTTCGATGAAACGAACGTAACGGTGACGACGAAGCACCGGACCGGCAGCGCCGGCCCGGCCGCGCGGCGCATTACTTCCGGTAGATGCGCTTGCGGGTCTGCTCGAGGCGCTGCAGGATCGCATCGAGCTGCGTCGGATCGGACAGGAACTGCTGCATCGCCTTCATCCCCTCGTCGGCCATTTCCTTCGTCATGTCGCGGTCGTAGAACTGCGCGATCCCGCCCGGCGTCGTCGCGAGCGTGTGAAAGCCGATCTTCGAGATCGGGTCCTGCGGCTCCGGCGCCTTGTTGTTCGACGGCAGTTGCCCCATTCCCTTCGCGAATTCGCCGCTGACCGCCGGTTGCCCCATGAACGCGAGGAAGCGGCGCGCATCGGCCTTGTTGTGCGCCTTCGCGGGGACGATCAGCACATTGACCGGGCCGTCCTCCGCCAGCGGCACCGACGCGTCGATCACCGGAAAGCGGAAGAAGCTGATCGGGTTGCGCGTCGCGCTCAGCAGTCCTGCCGAATACCACGTGCCCATCAGCGTCATCGCGGCCTGGCCGTTGACGATCAGCGGGCTCAACGAATCGACGTCGTAGGACAGCGCGTTGTCGATGAAATACTTGTCGTCGATCAGCTTCTTCCACGCCGCGTACACGGCACGCACGCGCGAATCGGTATACGCGACGTCGCCGGCCATCAGCTTCTGGTGAAACGCATAGCCGTTGATCCGCAGGTCGAGGTAGTCGAACCACGCAGCGAGCGTCCACGCATCGCGCGCGGCCACCGCGATCGGCGCGATGCCGGCCGCCTTCAGCTTGCGGCACGCGTCGAGAAACTGCGGCCAGTCGGCCGGCTCGCCGTGAATCCCGGCCTTCTCGAACAGGTCCTTGCGATAGAACAACCCGTACGCGTCATAGCCGAGCGGCAAACTGTAAAGCTTGCCGCCGTAGGTCGACGACTGCTTGACGGACGCATACGTGTCGTTCCAGCCGTTCTTCTGCCAGTCCGCGCTCAGGTCCTCGATCAGCCCGCGCTTCGCGAAATACGCAAGCCGTTCGCCGTTGTTCCAGCTCAGCACGTCGGGCGGATCGGTCGCGAGCCACCCGGACATCTGCACCTTGTATGCCTCCTCGCCGACGTAGCTGACCTTCAGATCGATATCCGGATTCGCCTTGTGGAACTGGTCGAACGCTGCCTGCCACGTCGCGCGCTGGTTGCCGCGCGCGGCGACGTTCACTTTCAGCGTGCCCGCGTCGGCCGTGCCCGCGGCGCATGCCGCGGCAGTCGTCAGGGCAAGCAGCAGTCGGCTCGCACGAAGTTTCATCGTTGTCTCCTGGTATTGGTGTGTTGAATGCCGCGTCGCATGCGGCGGGTCGGCATTGCGCCGTTACGCGAACGCCGCTTCGGCGTGGATGGCCGGCAATGCGATGCCGGCTTCGTCGAAAAGGTGACAGCTCGACGGCGGCACGCGGAACGCGTGGCGCTCGCCGCGCCGCAATGCGGCCTGCCCCGGCAGTTTCGCGAGTAGCGGCACACCATCGGGCTGGTCGAGATGCACGTACGCGGCTTCGCCGAGCTGCTCGACGAGCGCGACGTCGCGGACGATCGACGGCAACCCGGCATCGCCGGACGCCGCGACCGTCAGGTGCTCGGGACGGATCCCGAGCGTCACGCGCGCGCCGCGGCCGACGTGGCGCGGCAACGGGCGATCGCGCAGCGTGAGCATTTCGCCGGACCCTTCCAGCGTCAGCCGGCAGCCGTGCGCATCGCCTGCGTCGACCACCGCCGGCAGAAAATTCATCCGCGGCGAGCCGATGAAGCCCGCGACGAAGCGGTTGGCCGGCCGGTGATACAGCTCGAGCGGCGCACCGGCCTGCGCGATGCTGCCGAAGCGCGCGACGTCGTCGCCCGCGTGCAGCAGCACGATCCGGTCGGCCAGCGTCATCGCCTCGATCTGGTCATGCGTGACGTAGACCGAACTCGATTGCGTGAAGCGCGCGTGCAGCCGCGCGATTTCGACTCGCGTCTGGCCGCGCAGCGTCGCATCGAGATTCGACAGCGGTTCGTCGAACAGGAACACGCGCGGCTCGCGCACGATCGCGCGGCCGATCGCGACGCGCTGCCGCTGCCCGCCCGACAACGCCTTCGGCTTGCGATCGAGCAGCGCGTCGAGCTGCAGCACGCGCGCGGCCTCGGTCACGCGGCGGCGGATTTCGTCCTTCGGCGTGCCGGCGATCCGCAGCCCGAAACCGATGTTGTCGAACACGGTCATGTGCGGAAACAGCGCATAGCTCTGGAACACCATCGCGACGCCGCGCTCCGCGGGCGGCGTGTCGTTCATCCGCGCGCCGTCGATCCGCAGTTCGCCTTCGGTCACGTCCTCGAGCCCCGCGATCATTCTCAGCAGCGTGGATTTCCCGCAGCCCGACGGGCCCAGAAACACGCAGAATTCGTGCGACGCGATCTCGAGGTTCACGTCGCGCAGCACCGGCGCATGGTCGCCGTAGCGCTTGGAGACATCCTTCAATGAAATGGCGGTCATCGCGCTCTCCTCTGGCCGGTCACACGCATCGGATCGGAAAATTTAAACGCTTAAATTTCTGTGGTTCGATTCGCCCGGTTCGCCGTACCATGTCGTCTCCTTCCTCTGATGTGTCGAGAAATTAGCGTATCGGCTGTCCCTGTGCAACTTGTGGGACACACTCCCAGAATATGAGCAGACACTCCCCCGCCTTACTGTTCTCTTGCGGCGCTGCCCGGCCGAACGGAGCCCTCGCATGGTGACACTCGCCCAAGTCGCGCGACGCGCGAACGTCACGGCGGCGACCGTCTCGAACGTGCTGCGCAATCCGCAGAAGGTGAAGCCGGCGACCGTCGAGCGCGTGATGGCCGCGATCCGCGAGCTCGGCTATCGGCCGAACCTGACCGCACGCGCGCTCGCGGAAGGCCGCACGTCGACGCTCGCGCTGATGCTGTCGAACATCACGAACCCGTTCTACCCGGAGTTCGTGCTGGCCGCCGAACGCGAGGCGCGCAAGCGCGGCCATTACCTGCTCGTGTCGAATACCGACGACGATCCGGCGATCACGCGCAACTACCTCGAGCGGATCGCGGGCACGCTCGCGGCCGGCGCGATCGTGATGAACACCGATCTGGCCGAAGCCGAACTCGCCGACATCACGCGTCACGGCGCATCGATCGTGCTGTGCATGTGGGAACACGTGCATGCGTCGCGCACGCTGCCGTGCGTGACCGTCGATTTCGCGGCGGCGGGCGCGCTGGCGGCCGCGCATCTGTCCGGGTTGCGGCATCGCGCGTTCGGCGCGCTCGTCGGCAAGGGTTCGGGCGGACCGCAGTCGGTGCGGCTGCGCGGTTTCGCCGACGAACTCGCCGCGCGCGGCCATCCGGCGAATGCGCTGACGACCGTGTCGGCGCACGACTCGATCGAAGGCGGCTACGAAGCGGCCGCCGCGCTGCTACGGGAAAAGCCGGGCCTCACCGCGCTGTTCGCGACCAACGACCTGATGGCGATCGGCGCGATGCAGGCCGCCGCCGATCTCGGCTTGCGCGTACCGGCCGATCTGTCGGTGGTCGGCATGACCGATATCCAGCTCGCCCACCAGTTCCGCCCCGCGCTGACGACCGTACGGTTCCCGACCGCGCAGATTGCCGCGCGGGCGATCGCGCTGACGCTCGACATGATCGACGGGATCGAGCCGTCCGCGGCCGTGCATACGATCGGCGCGCCCGAGCTCGTCGTGCGCGAATCGACCGGGGTGGCGCCGGACTGACGGTTCGACATGCACGCGTTTGCGCGTGCGGCGTATGCGTCGGCAATGAACGGCGTGGCGTCGGTCGCGCGGTTTGCGTTTTCGCATTCGACGAGGGCGGGAAACGTACATCGCCCCTTCGACGCGCGGCGAACCGATGCGGGCAGGAAGAGATCGGAAGTCCGAGAGAGCGGCATCCGACGCCACCGCTCCGCGAAACGCAAAATGGCGCGTCACCGAGACAACGCCGCGCGAGTCGACACGATTCGTCGTCCCGCCGGCGTTGTGGGTGACGCGCGTGTAGCGTGATGATTCGCGGTCGCCCGGAGCATGCGGCGGCCGCGATATCGACGTCGCCTACTTCTTGATCACCGGGACGGTGAGCGAAGTGACGAGCGACGTCACGGGTGCCAGCAGACCGCCCGACGAACTGCCTCCGCCTTGCGCGGAATTGCCGTTCAGCGAAACCGCCAGCGCGGGAACGACGCCGGCCACCGCACCGACGGCCGAACCGACCGATTGCACCGCCGCGTTGGCGACCGTCGCGCCACCGGAGATGAGCGCCCCGGCGGCGTTCGTCACACCGCCGACTGCGCCGGCCGCCGTGCCGCCGTTGAGCGCGACACTCAATGCCGGCAGGGTCGCGGCGACCGCGCCGGTGGTACTGGTTACGGTGTGCGCGAGCGAGCCCGCCAGGCCTGTGGTGACCGTCGCGAGCGAGCCCGCCGCGCCGGTTGCGCCGGAGAGGACGCCGGTTCCCGAGCCGACGACGTTGCCGGCGCCGCCCGTGGCGGATCCGATCAACGACGTGACGGTCGATGCGATCGGCGTGATTGCCGCCGTGCCGGTGCCGGCGATGCCGGTTACCGCGCCGGACATTGCGCCAATCGCACCAGTCGCTGCGCCGACCGGCAGCGAACCGCCGAGATTGCCGACGATGCTCGTGATCGGCGTGATCAGCGCGCCGCCGTTGCCGGCGACTCCGGTGACGGCGTTGACGACGCCCGTGCCGGTATTGGCGACCGTGCCTACGATGTCACCGAGGCCGCCGGTCGCACCGCCGGCACCGCCCACTGCGCCGGTCAGCGTTCCGACTGCACCGGTTGCCGTGTTGCCGACCGTGCCCACAATGCCGCCGAGACCACCGGTCGCACCGCCGGCACCGCCCACTGCGCCGGTCAACGTTCCGACTGCGCCCGTTGCCGTGTTGCCGACCGCGCCAACGACGCCGCCGAGACCACCGGTCCCGCCACCACCGATGCCACCCAGCGCACCGGTTACCGTACCAACCACGCCACCAAGCCCGCTAGTCGGATCGCCGACACCACCCAAGGCACCTGTCACCGTACCGACCGCGCCGCTTGCCGCGTTGCCCACCGCTCCAACGACGCCACCGAGACCACCGGTCCCGCCACCAACACCGCCCAGCGCGCCAGTCAACGTTCCGACTGCACCCGTGGCCGTGTTCGCTACCGTGCCGACAACACCGCCGAGGCCGCCGGTCCCGCCGCCACCGATGCCACCCAGTGCACCGGTTACCGTGCCAACCACGCCACCAAGCCCGCCGGTCGGATCGCCGACACCACCCAAGGCACCCGTCACCGTACCGACCGCGCCGCTTGCCGCGTTGCCCACCGTTCCAACAACACCACCGAGACCACCGGTCCCACCGCCCACGCCGCCCAGCGCGCCAGTCAGCGTTCCGACTGCACCCGTCGCCGTATTCGCTACCGTGCCGACAACGCCGCCGAGGCCGCCGGTCCCGCCGCCACCGATGCCACCCAGCGCACCGGTTACCGTACCGACCACACCACCAAGCCCACCAGTCGGATCGCCGACACCACCCAAGGCACCCGTCACCGTACCGACTGCACCGCTTGCCGCGTTGCCCACCGTTCCAACAACACCACCGAGACCACCGGTCCCACCGCCGACGCCACCCAGCGCGCCAGTCAGGGTTCCGACTGCACCCGTGGCCGTATTCGCTACCGTGCCGACAACACCGCCGAGATCGCCAGTCGGATTGCCACCGCCGATGCCACCCAGTGCACCGATTACCGTACCGACCACACCACCAAGACCGCCTGTCGGATCGCCGACACCACCCAAGGCACCTGTCACCGTACCGACTGCGCCGCTTGCCGCGTTGCCCACCGTTCCAACGACGCCACCGAGACCACCGGTCCCGCCACCAACGCCGCCCAGCGCGCCAGTCAGCGTTCCGACTGCGCCCGTCGCCGTATTCGCTACCGCGCCGACAACGCCGCCGAGACCACCGGTCCCACCGCCGACGCCACCCAGCGCGCCAGTCAACGTTCCGACTGCACCCGTCGCCGTATTCGCTACCGTGCCGACAACACCGCCGAGACCACCGGTCCCACCGCCGACGCCACCCAGCGTGCCAGTCAACGTTCCGACTGCACCCGTCGCCGTATTCGCTACCGTGCCGACAACACCGCCGAGACCACCGGTCCCGCCGCCACCGATGCCGCCCAGTGCACCGGTTACCGTGCCAACGACACCACCGAGACCCCCGGTCGGATCGCCAACACCACCCAAGGCACCCGTCACAGCGCCGACCGCGCCAGTTGCCGTGTTCGCCACCGTCCCGACAACACCACCGAGGCCGCCCGTCGGATTGCCGCCACCGATGCCACCCAGTGCACCGGTTACCGTGCCAACGACGCCACCAAGCCCACCGGTCGGATCGCCAACACCACCCAAAGCACCCGTTACCGTACCGACCGCGCCAGTTGCCGTGTTCGCCACCGTCCCGACGACACCGCCCAAGCCACCCGTCGCACCACCGCTTCCACCAAGACCACCCAGCGCACCGGTCACCGTGCCAACGACACCACCGAGACCACCAGTCGCACCGCCGCCGCCCACACCACCCAAGGCACCCGTCACAGCACCGACCGCACCGCTGGCCGCGTTGCCCACCGTCCCGACGACACCACCCAAACCACCCGTCGCACCACCGCTTCCACCAAGACCGCCCAGTGCACCGGTCACCGTGCCAACGACACCGCCAAGACCACCCGTCGCACCGCCACTCCCGCCGATGCCACCCAACGCCCCCGTCACCGTGCCGGCCGCACCCGCGACCGGCTCGAGCAATCCGCTACCGATATCGATCGCCGCGGTTCCCGTCCCCGACCCGGCCATCCCGATCGAGATACCGCCTGCATTCGGGCTGCCGACCGTCACCGCCCCATTCCCCCATCCCGTCACGGTGCCGATGAGCCCGTCGGGCGCCGGCGATGCGCCTTCGATGATGACGCCGTCGGTATTGCTGAGACTTCCCGGCACGGCAGTCACGACCCCCGCCTGGGACGCCGTGGCGGCCAGGCTGAACAAAACCCCGACCGACAAGGCGATGCCTGTCAATTTCGCGTTCATTTTCGTTTTCATGAATAACCTCATTTCGGTTGGACAACCGCGGAACAGCTCGAGCGATGACGCGTGGACCCCATCGCCCGAAGGCGGCGCGAATCGTTCGCGGATTGCCCGATACGGCAAAGCGTTGAAACAGGTTCAAACAGGCCGATGCAACGGGATACCAAACACCAAGCGGCGCACTTCATGAAAATTGATTCGCATCACGAAACGTCTTCAATGCGAATCTGAAAACCAACCATCATCGAACTATCAAACCATCGATCGACGACCAACAACGATCGACCGCTCACGACGCCCCCCTCCATCGCGAGCGGCCCCCGCCTCCCTTTAGAACTTCCACAACAGATTGCCGTACAGCGCGTGATCGCCGATGTTGCCGCCGAGCTGGCCGCTGTACGACAGGCCGAGCGACAGATTCTTCGTGACGGCCGCATCGACACCAACCTCGAGCACCGCGGCGTCGCGCGCGACCGGCACGCCGACCACGCTGAACGGCGATCCGCCGCTCGCGAACGACAGCCTCGACGCCGGCTGCGTATTGCCGAACGCGTGGCGCCAGCCGACCGTGCCGAACGCCGTGACCTTGCCCTTCGTCGTGACCGCGAGGTCGGTCGAGGCCCGCACGCCGACGGTCGAGAAGCCGAGGCCCGTCGTGTCGGAATCGCCCTGCAGCGCAGCCGCGCCGCCGTTCTCCTTGAAGCCGCCGGTGTGCAGGCTCGCGAACGCGAGCCCGACGAACGGTTCGAGCTCGACGTTGCGAATGGCCGTCGAGTAGCCGATCTCCGTGAACACCTGCGTCGCGTTCGCGTCGTAGCTCGCGGTATCGTGATCGGAGAAGCCGCCGAACGACGGATTGCGCTCGCTATGCACGCGGTACCACGACTGCGACACGCCACCGCGCACGTTCCACGCGTCGTATCGGCCGCTGGCGTACAGCGCGATCGTCTCGCCGTTGACCTTCGCCGACTCGTTCTGGTCGGTATTGAGCTGGCTGCGCGACGCGCCGCCCGCGATACCGACGCGCCAGTGGCTGCTGACTTCCGCATCCGTACCGACGACGAAGCCGTACAGGTTGCGATCGATCGAAGCGACGCCGTCGCCGTCGAACCGGCTATGCGAACCGTACAGCCGGCCCCACACCGCGGGCTTGAACGACTTGGCCGGCGTGCAGCCGTTCTCCGCGGCCATGCGCCGGTCGAGCGCCGCCGAGTGATCGTCCGCCGACACCGGCGCCTCGCATCCGCACAGCGCCCCGCCCGGCTGCGAACCGAGCCGCGCGCGATCGAGCACCGCGTCACGCACGTAGCGGCTATCCGACAGCAGCACGCTGCGCGTGCTCGGATACAGGTCGCCGGCCAGTTGCGTGAACGCACGGTTGGCGGTCGGCGCATCCGAGGTCAGCACCGTATCGAACAGCGGGTTGCCTGCGCCGAGCGTGCCGACCGCGCCCGCCACCGCTTGCCCGTCGGGCGTCGTCGCAACCGACGCGAACGGCGTGCCGTTCGGGGCCAGCGACATCAGCACCCGCGCCGGGTCGTACGTGAGCGTCGGCGTGAGGAACGCATACGTCGAGTTCACCGCGCTGAACTGCCCTTGCACGCCCGCGCCGGCATTCACGATGGTGTAGAGCTTGCCCGGCTGGTATTGCCCGGCCGCCGCGACGACCTGGACCGACCCACCGTTGAGCGTGGCGGAGCCGGTCACGTCGAGGCCGCCGCTCTGTTGCGGCGTGGCGCCGACCTGCAGCGTCGAGCCCGGCTGGAAGGTCGCGTTGCCCGCGACCTTCAGCGGCTGCCCGAGCTGGAGAACCGATGCGGTGCCGCCACCCGACACGACCAGGCCGCCGATCGTGCCCGTCCCGGTGACGGTCGCGCCGCTACCGACGGTCACCGGCGAGCTGGCCAGCGAACCGGTCACGGCGAGCGTGCCGCCGGTCACGGTCGTCGGCCCGGACAACGTGTTCGTGCCGCTCAACACCTGCGCGCCCGTGCCGGCCAGCGTCAGCGGGCCGGTACCCGACAGCGTGCCCGCGAACGAGCTGGTGCCCGCGGTATTGACCGTCAGCGGCGTCGCGCCGAGGTTCACGTTCGAGCCCGTCGTACCCGACAGCGTGCCGATCGACTGCGGTGCGGCCGCGGCCGTCAGGTTCAGCGTCGCGCCGCTGCCCGCGAGAATCATCGGGCTCGTCGACGCGAGGCTGCCTGCGCCGGCGAGCGCGAGCGTGCTGCCGCTGCCGATCGTCGTGCCGCCGGTATACGTGTTGGCGCCGGTCAGCGTCTGCGTGCCGCCGCCCTGCACCGCGAAGCCGCCGGTGCCCGCGATCGTGCCGCCGAACGAACCGCCCGCCGGGCCGGCCACGGTCAGCGTGTTGCCGCCGAGATTCACGGTCGAACCGGCCGCGCCCGACAGCGCGCTGGCCGTCTGCGGCGTCGTCGTGCCGCTGACGTCGAGCGTCGCGCCGTTGCCGGCCAGCGTCAGTGCGCTGCCGGCCGACAGGCCGCCGTTGCCGCCGACCGCCAGCGTGCTGCCGTTGCCGATCGTCGTGCCGCCCGTGTACGAGTTCGCGCCGCTGAGGGTCGTCGTCGACGGACCGCTCACCGCCAGGTTGCCGCCGCCCGAGATCGCGCCGCTCAGGCCGAGGTTGTTGGCGCCGCCCACCGTCAGCGTCGAACCCGTGCCGAGATTCACGGCGTTGCCGAGCGTCGTGCCGGGCACGCTGGTCCCGAGCGTGCCGCCGTTGCCGCCGACACTCAGCGTGCCGCTGCCGAGTGCGGTCGGCGTGCCGGCGACCAGCGTGCCGCCGCCCGTGACGCTGGTGCCGCCCGTGTACGTGTTGGCGCCGGAAAGCGTCGTCGTCGCCGGGCCGCCGAGCGCGAGCGCGCCGCTGCCGGAGATCGGGCCGCTCAGACCGAGGTCGTTCGCACCGCCCACCGTCAGCGTCGATCCCGTGCCGAGGTTCACCGCGTTGGCGAGCGTCGTACCCGGCGTGCCCGCGGCCAGCGTGCCGCCCGCGCCGCCGGTGTTCAGCGTGCCGGTGCCGAGCGCCGTGTTGCTGCCCGCGACCAGCGTGCCGCCGCCGGTCAGGTTCGTGCCGCCCGTGTACGTGTTCGGCCCGGTCAGCGTTTCGGTGCCCGTGCCGGCCAGCGTGAGGCTGCCGCCCGTGCCGGCGATGGTGCCGCCGTACGTGCCGCTGCCCGACCCGCCAAGCGTCAGCGTGTTGCCGCCGAGGTTCACCGTCGAACCCGCGACGCCCGACAGCGCGTTCGTCGTTTGCGGCGTCGTCGCGCCGCTGACGTCGAACGTTGCGCCCGCACCGGTCAGGCTCAGCGGGCTGCTGCCGGACAGGCTGCCTCCCGCGCCGATCGCCAGCGTGCCGCTGTTGATCGTCGTCGCGCCGGTGTACGTGTTGTTGCCCGTCAGCGTTTCAGTACCGGTGCCCGACAACGTCAATCCGCCCGTGCCGCCGACCGTCCCGCCGAACGTGCCGCTGCCCGATCCGCCGAGCGTCAGCGTGTTGCCGCCGAGATTCACCGCCGAACCCGATACGCCGGACAGCGCGCCGGTGGTCTGCGGCGTCGTCGCGGCACTCAGGTCGAGCGTCGCACCGCTGCCCGCCAGATCCACCGCGCTACCCGACGACAGGCTGCCGCCCGCGCCGACCGCCAGCGTGCTGCCGTTGCCGATCGTCGTGTTGCCCGTGTACGAGCTGGTGCCGCTGAGGGTCGTCGTCGACGGACCGTTCACAGCCAGATTGCCGCTGCCCGAGATCGCGCCGCCGAGGCCCAGGTTGTTCGCGCCGCCGACCGTCAGCGTCGAGCCCGAACCCAGGTTGACCGCGTTGGTCAGCGTCGTGCCGGCCACACTCGTGCCGAGCGTGCCGCCTGCGCCGCTGGTGTTCAGCGCACCTGTGCCGAGCGCCGAACCGTTGCCGGCGAGCAGCGTGCCGCCGCCCGCCAGGTTCGTGCCGCCCGTGTACGTGTTCGGACCGGTCAACGTTTCGGTACCGGTACCCGCCAGCGTCAGGCTGCCGCCCGTGCCGGCGATCGTACCGCCGAACGTGCCGCTGCCCGACCCGCCGAGTGTCAGCGCGTTACCGCCGAGGTTCACCGTCGAACCCGCGACGCCCGCCAATGCTCCCGTCGACTGCGGCGACGTGGCCGCGCTCACGTCCAGCGTCGAGCCCGCACCGGCCAGATCGACCGCGCTGCCCGACGACAGGCTGCCGCCCGCGCCGATGGCCAACGTGCTGCCGTTGCCGATCGTCGTGCTGCCGGTGTACGTGCTCGCGCCGGTGAGCGTCGTCGTCGACGGGCCACTCACCGCCAGATTGCCGCTGCCCGAGATCGCGCCACCCAGGCCCAGGTTGTTCGCGCCGCCGACCGTCAGCGTCGAACCTGCACCGAGATTCACCGCGTTGCCGAGCGTCGTGCCGGCCACGCTGGTGCCGAGCGTGCCGCCCGCGCCGCTCGTGTTCAGCGTACCCGTGCCCAGTGCCGAACCGTTGCCCGCGATCAACGTGCCGCCGCCGGTGAGGCTCGTACCGCCCGTATAGGTGTTGTTGCCCGTCAACGTTTCGGTACCCGTGCCCGCCAGCGTGAGGCTGCCGCCCGCGCCCGCGATCGTGCCGTCGTACGTGCCGCTGCCCGTGCCGCCGAGCGCCAGGTTGTTGCCGCCGAGATTCACCGTCGAACCGGCCACGCCCGACAGCGTGCCCGTCGTCTGCGGCGTGGTCGCGCCGCTCAGGTCGAAGGTTGCGCCCGCACCCGTCAGGCTCACCGGCGTCGTCCCCGACAGGCTGCCGCCCGCGCCGATCGCCAGCGTGCCGCTGTTGATCGTCGTGGCGCCGGTGTAGCTATTGCTGCCCGTCAGCGTTTCGGTGCCGGTGCCCGACATCGTCACGCCGCCCGTGCCGGCGATGTTGCCCGCGTAGGTGCCGCTGGCCGACCCGCCGAGCGTCAGGTTGTTGTTGCCCAGGTTCACCGTCGAGCCGGCCACGCCCGAGATCGCGCCGGTCGATTGCGGCGACGCGGCGCCGCTGAGGTCGAGCGTCGCGCCGGACGCCGTGAGGCTGACCGGGCTGCTCGACGACAGGCTGCCGTTGCCGCCGATCGCCAGCGTGCCGCTGTTGATCGTCGTCGCGCCGGTGTACGTGTTGGTCCCGGTCAACGTTTCGGTGCCGGTGCCCGACAGCGTCAACCCGCCCGTGCCGCCGATCACGCCCCCGTACGTGCCGCTGCCTGCGCCGCCGAGCGTGAGCGTATTGCCGCCCAGGTTGACGTTCGTGCCCGTGCCGCCGGACAGCGCGCCGCTCGTCTGCGGCGACGTGGCCGCGCTCAGGTCGAGCGTGGCGCCGGTGCCGGACAGGTCGATCGCGCTGCCCGACGACAGGTTGCCGCCCGCGCCGACCGCCAGCGTGCTGCCGCCGCCGATCGTCGTGCTGCCGGTGTAGGTGTTCGCGCCCGACAGCGTCGTCGTCGACGGACCATTCACCGCGAGGTTGCCGCTGCCGCTGATCGCACCGCCGAGGCCGAGATCGTTCGTACCCCCGACCGTCAGCGTCGAACCGCTGCCGAGGTTCACCGCGTTGCCGAGCGTCGTGCCGGGCGTGCTCGCGGCCAGCGTACCGCCCGCGCCGCTCGTGTTCAGCGCACCCGTGCCGAGCGCCGAACCGCTGCCCGCGATCAACGTGCCGCCGCCGCTCAGGGTCGTGCCGCCCGTGTACGTGTTGTTGCCGGTCAGCGTTTCGGTACCCGTGCCCGACAACGTGAGGCTGCCGCCCGCGCCCGCGATCGTGCCGCCATACGTGCCGTTGCCCGTGCCACCGAGCGTCAGGTTGTTGCCGCCGAGGTTCACCGTCGAACCTGCGACGCCCGACAGCGTACCGGTCGTCTGCGGCGTGGTCGCGCCGCTGACGTCGAACGTTGCGCCCGCACCGGCCAGATTGACGGGGCTGCTGCCGGACAGGCTGCCGCCCGCGCCGATCGCCAGCGTGCCGCTGTTGATCGTCGTCGCGCCGGTGTACGTGTTGGTCCCGGTCAAGGTTTCCGTGCCGGTGCCCGACAGCGTCAATCCGCCCGTGCCGCCGACCGTCCCGCCGAACGTGCCGCTGCCCGACCCGCCGAGCGTCAGCGTGTTGCCGCCGAGATTCACCGCGGAACCCGCTGCGCCGGACAACGTGCCGGTCGTCTGCGGCGACGTGGCCGCGCTCACGTCCAGCGTCGAGCCTGCACCGGCCAGATCGATCGCGCTGCCCGACGACAGGCTGCCGCCCGCACCGACCGCCAGCGTGCTGCCGCCGCCGATCGTCGTGTTGCCGGTGTACGTGCTCGCGCCGGTGAGCGTCGTGGTCGACGGGCCGTTCACCGCGAGGTTGCCGCTTCCCGAGATCGCGCCGCCGAGGCCCAGGTTGTTCGCGCCGCCGACCGTCAGCGTCGAGCCCGAACCCAGGTTGATCGAGTTGGTCAGCGTCGTGCCGGCCACGCTCGTACCGAGCGTGCCGCCTGCGCCGCTCGTGTTCAGCGCACCCGTGCCGAGCGCCGAGCCGCTGCCCGCGATCAACGTGCCGCCGCCGGTGAGACTCGTACCGCCCGTATAGGTGTTGTTGCCGGTCAGCGTTTCGGTACCGGTGCCCGACAGCGTGAGGCTGCCGCCCGCGCCCGCGATCGTGCCGTCATACGTGCCGCTGCCCGACCCGCCGAGCGTCAGGTTGTTGCCGCCGAGGTTCACCGTCGAACCGGCCACGCCCGACAGCGTGCCCGTCGTCTGCGGCGTGGTCGCGCCGCTGACGTCGAAGGTCGCGCCCGCGCCGGCGAGATTCACCGGGCTGCTCGCGGACAGGCTGCCGCCCGCGCCGATCGCCAGCGTGCCGCTGTCGATCGTCGTCGCCCCCGTGTACGTATTGGTTCCGGTCAGCGTTTCCGTCCCCGTGCCGGCCATCGTCAGCCCGCCGGTGCCGCCGATCGTCCCCGCATAGCTGCCGTTGCCGGCGCCGGCCAGCGTCAGCGTGTTGCCGCCGAGATTCACGTTCGTGCCCGCCACGCCGGACAGCATCCCGCTCGTTTGCGGCACGGTCGCCGCGCTGATGTCGAGGGTCGCGCCCGTGCCGGCGAGATCGAGCGCGCTGCCCGACGACAGGCTGCCGCCCGCGCCGACCGCCAGCGTGCTGCCGCCGCCGATCGTCGTATTGCCGGTGTAGGTGTTGGTTCCCGTGAGCGTCGTCGTCGACGGGCCGCTGACCGACAGACCGCCGCTGCCCGAGATCCCGCCGCCCAGCCCGAGATCGTTCGTACCGCCAACCGTCAGCGTCGATCCCGCGCCAAGATTGACTGTATTGCCGAGCGTCGTGCCGCCCACGCTCGTGCCGAGCGAGCCGCCCGCGCCCGTCACGTTCAGCGCGCCGGAACCCAGTGCGCTGCCGTTGCCGGCGATGAGCCCGCCGCCGCTCAACGTCGTGCCGCCGCCGTAGGTGTTCGTGCCGGTGAGCGTCGTGGTGCCCGCACCGGTCTGCGCCAGGCCGCCGCTGCCGGAAATCGTGCCGCTCAGGCCGAGATCGTTCGCGCCGTTCAGCCCGAGCGTCGCGCCCGCGCCGAGCGTGACCGCGTTGCCGAGCGTCGTGCCGCTCACGCTCGCGTTCAGCGTGCCGTTGCCGGTCACGTTCAATGCGCCGGAACCGAGCGCCGTATTGCTGCCCACGCTCAGTCCGCCGCTGCTCAACGTCGTCCCGCCGCCATAGGTGTTCGCGCCGCCGAGCGTGGTCGTGCCCGAGCCGGACTGCACCACGCCGCCCGCGCCGGAAATCATGCCGCTCAGGCCGAAGTCGAACGCGCCGCCGAGATTCAGTGCTGAGCCGGCGCCCAGATCGACGGCGTTCGCCAGCAGCAGGTTCGCCGTGCTCGCGCTGAGCGCGCCGCCGCTGCCGGTGACGCTGAGTGCGCCCGTGCCGAGCGCCGTGTTGCTGCCGACCGACAGGCCGCCGGCACTCAGCGTCGTGCCGCCCGTGTAGGTGTTCGCACCGGTGAGCGCGGTCGTGCCGCTGCCGACCTGCGCGAGACTACCGCCGCCGGCGATGACGCCGCCGAGGCCGAGATCGTTCGTGCCGCCGAGCGTCAGCGCCGAACCGGTGCCGAGATTCACGGCATTGTTCAGCGTCGTGCCGGCGACGCTCGCGGCCAGCGTGCCGCCTGCGCCGCTCGTGTTCAGCGCGCCGGTGCCGAGCGCCGCACCGTTGCCGGCAAGCAGCGTGCCGCCGCCGGTCAGGTTCGTGCCGCCCGTGTACGTGTTGGTCCCGTTCAGCGTTTCGGTGCCCGTACCCGACAGCGTCAGGCTGCCACCGGCCCCCGCGATCGTGCCGTCGTACGTGCCGCTGCCTGCACCACCGAGTATCAGGCCATTGCCGCCGAGGTTCACCGTCGAACCGGTCACACCCGACAGCGTGCCGATCGCCTGCGGCAGCGCCGCGCCGCTCAGGTCGAACGTCGCGCCGGCCCCGCCGAGATTCACGGCGCCGCTTGCTGCCAGGCTGCCGCCCGCGCCGAGCGCCAGCGTGCCGCTGTTGATCGTCGTGCCGCCGATATAGGTGTTCGCGCCGGTCAGCGTCTCCGTGCCGGTGCCGGCCATCGTCAGCCCGCCCGCGCCGCCGATCGTGCCGCCGAACGTGCCGTTACCGGAGCCGCCGAGCGTCAGCGTATTGCCGCCGAGATTCACCGCCGAGCCGGCCGTGCCGACCAGCCCGCCCGTCGTCTGCGGCGACGTGGCCGCGCTCAGGTCGAGCGTCGCGCCCGCGCCGGCCAGATCGAACAAACTGCCGCCGGACAGGCTGCCGCCCGCGCCCACCGCGAGCGTGCTGCCGTTGCCGATCGTCGTGTTGCCGGTGTAGCTGCCCGCCCCCGTGAGCGTCGTGATCGACGGGCCGCTCACCGCGAGGTTGCCGCCGCCCGAAATCGCGCCGCCCAGGCCCAGGTTGTTTGCGCCGCCGACCGTCAACGTCGCGCCCGAGCCAAGATTCACCGCATTGCCGAGCACAGTGCCGCCGACGCTCGTACCGAGCGAGCCGCCCGCGCCGGTAACGTTCAACGCGCCCGTGCCGAGCGCCGCGCCGTTGCCCGCGACGAGCCCGCCGCCGGCGAGCGTCGTGCCGCCCGTGTACGTGTTCGTACCGAGCAGCGTCGTCGTGCCGCTGCCGGTTTGCGCAAGCCCGCCGTCGCCGGCAATCACGCCGCCCAGGCTCAGATCGGCCGTGCCGTTCAGGCCGAGCGTCGCGCCGGCGCCGAGGTTCACCGCGTTGCCGAGCAAGGTACCGGCGACGTTCGTGGCGAGCGTGCCGCCCGCGCCGCTCACGTTCAGCGCACCGGTGCCGAGCGCCGCGCCGTTGCCGGCGATGAGCCCGCCGGCGCTCAACGTCGTGCCGCCCGTGTACGTGTTCGCACCGAGCAGCGTCGTCGTGCCGGTGCCGGTTTGCGCGAGGCTGCCGTTGCCGGCGATCGTGCCGCTCAGGCCGAGATCGTTCGCGCCGTTCAGCCCCAGCGTGACGCCGGCACCGAGATTGACCGCGTTGCCGAGCGTCACGCCCGGCACGCTCGCGCCGAGCGAAGCCGAGCCGTTGACGTCGAGCGCGCCGAGGCCGAGCGCCGCGCCGCTGCCGACGACCAGGCTGCCGCCCGTCAGCGCCGTGCCGCCCGCATAGGTGTTGTTGCCGGTCAGCGTTTCGGTGCCGGTGCCGGAAAGCGTCAGCCCGCCCGCACCGCCGATGTTGCCGGCGAAGACGCCGCTGCCGCTGCCTGCCAGCGTCAGGTTGTTCGAACCGAGATCGATCGTCGAACCCGCGACACCCGACAGCGTGCCGATCGACTGCGGCGTGGTCGCACCGGTGATGTTGAACTGCGCACCGGCGCCCGTCAGGTTGACGGGGCTCGACGCGGCGAGGCTGCCGCCCGCGCCGATCGCGAGCGTGCCGCTGCCGATCGTGGTGCCGCCGGTAAACGTCTCGGCCGCGGTGAGCGTCGTCGTCCCCGGACCGCTCACGGACAGGCCGCCCGCGCCGGAAATGATCCCGCCCAGCCCGAGGTCGTTCGCACCGCCAACCGTCAGTGCCGCGCCCGCGCCGAGCTGGATCGCATTGCCGAGCACCGTGCCGCCGACGGTCGTGCCGAGCGAGCCGCCCGCGCCGGTCACGCTCAGCGCACCCGTGCCCAGCGCCGCGCCGTTGCCGGCGAGGATTCCGCCGCCGCTCAGCGTCGTACCGCCCGAGAACGTGTTCGCGCCGGTCAACGTCGTGATGCCCGAACCGGTTTGCGCGAGCCCGCCGGTACCGGCGATCACGCCGTTCAGGCCGAGATCGTTCGCGCCGGTCAACGCGAGCGTCGCGCCCGCGCCGAGGTTCACCGCGTTGCCCAGCGTCGTGCCGTTCACGCTCGCGCCGAGCGCACCGCCCGCGCCGGCGACGTTCAGCGCGCCGCTGCCCAGCGCCGTATTGCTGCCGGCGAGCAGCGTGCCGGCGCTCAGGGTCGTGCCGCCGCCGAAGGTGTTCGCGCCGGACAGCGTCGTCGTCCCCGTGCCGCTCAGCACGAGACCGCCGGTGCCGCCAATCGAGCCGCTCAGGCCGAGGTCGTTCGCGCCGTTCAGCGTCAGCGACGCGCCGTTCAGGTCGATCCCGTTCGTGAGCGCTGCGCCGGCGGCCAGATCGGTGCTCAGCGAACCGCCGAGGCCGCTCACGGTCAATGCGCCGCCCACGCCGAGCGCCGAGTTGCCACCGACGATCAGGCTGCCGCCACCCGTCAGGCTCGCGCCGCCCGTGAACGTGTTCGCGCCGGACAACGTCGTGGCGCCGGTGCCGCCGAGCGCCAGGGCGCCCGCGCCCGAGATCGCGCCGCTCAGGCCGAGATCGGCCGCGCCGTTCAGGCCGAGCGTGGCGCCCGCGCTCAGGTTGACCGCATTGCCGAGCACGGTGCCGCCGACGTTCGTCGCGAGCGTGCCGCCCGCGCCGACCACGTTCAGCGCCCCCGTGCCCAATGCCGCGCCGTTGCCGGCGATCAGTCCGCCTCCGCTCAGCGCCGTGCCGCCCGTAAACGTGTTCGCGCCGAGCAGCGTCGTCGTGCCGGCACCGGATTGCGCCAGGCTGCCGTTCCCGCCGATCGCACCGCCCAGGCTCAGGTCGGCCGCGCCGTTCAGGCCCAGCGTCGCGCCCGCGCCCAGGTTGACTGCGTTGCCGAGCAGCGTGCCGCCGACGCTCGTCGCGAGCGTGCCGCCCGCGCCGGATACGTTCAACGCGCCCGTGCCGAGCGCCGCGCCATTGCCGGCGATCAACCCGCCGCCGCTCAGTGCGGTGCCGCCCGAGAACGTGTTCACGCCGAGCAGCGTCGTCGTGCCCGTGCCGCTTTGCGCGAGGCCGCCGTTACCGGCGATCGTGCCGCCGAGGCTCAGGTCGGCCGCGCCGTTCAGGCCCAGCGTGGCCCCTGCGTCGAGATTCACCGCATTGCCGAGCAGCGTTCCGCCGACGTTCGTCGCGAGCGTGCCGCCCGTGCCGGCCACGTTCAGCGCCCCCGTGCCCAATGCCGCGCCGTTGCCGGCGATCAGCCCGCCGCCGCTCAGCGCCGTGCCGCCCGAGAACGTGTTCGCGCCCAACAGCGTCGTCGTCCCCGTGCCGGTTTGCGCGAGACTGCCAGTGCCTGCGATCGTACCGCCCAGACCGAGGTCGGCCGAACCGTTCAGGCCCAACGTCACGCCGGTATCGAGATTCACCGCGTTGCCGAGCAGCGTGCCGCCGACGCTGGTGCCGAGCGTGCCGCCCGCGCCGCTCACGTTCAGCGCGCCCGTGCCGAGCGCCGTGCCGGTGCCGACGATGAGCCCGCCGCCCCCCGTCAGATTCGTTCCTCCCGTGAACGAATTGGCGCCGTTCAGCGTCAGCGCGCCGGTGCCGCTCACGTTCAGCGGGCCGCCGCCGGCGATCGCCCCCGACAACGCGAGCCCGGTCGCGCCGTCCACCGTCAGGCCGCCGGTCAGCGTCACGTTGTTGAGCAGGTTCACGCCGGCCGCGCCGGCCTCGAGCGTGCCGCCGCCGCCGACGATCGTGCCGGTGCCCAACGCACCGGCGCCGTGGACGATCGCGGTGCCGCCGGTCAGCGACGCGTTCGTCGCGGTCGATGCGCCGGTGATGTCCCACGTGCCGCCCTGCACGGCGAGGTTGTTGAAATTGCCGTACGTATCGACCGCAATGGCGCCGTTCGTCGCGCCGCCGGCGGCCGTGTTCAGTTGCAGGTTGAGCGTGTTGTTGCCGCCCAGCCCGGCATCGACGCCGAGCCCGACCGACGATCCGGTCAGCGCATTGAACGTGTTCGACGTGCCCAAGGCCGCGCCCAGCGACACGTTGCCCGTGACGGTGCCGGCGTTGGTGAACGTGTTGCCCGTGCCCGGCGTCCCGCTGGGCGCGAGCACCACCGAACCGTTGATCGTGCCGCCGCTCGCGTTGGTGAAGTTGGCCTGCGCGCCGCCCGACGTGGTCACGACCTGCGCGGTGGGCCCCGCGCCGAAGCCGAGCAGGCCGGTCGTACCGATCGTGCCGGCATTCGTGATGTTCGTCGTGCCGCCGGTGCCGTTGTATACCGTCAACGCCGGCCCGTTGAGCAGCGAGCTCGTCGACCCCATCATCACGCCCGAGCTGGCGTTCGTGACGTTGACGGTGCTCGCCGACGCGATATTGCCGACCACCGTGCCGTTCGACACGATGCTCAACCCGGACAACGCGGGGTCGATCGTGCCGTTGTTGGTCAGCGTGACGCCGCTGCCCGTCAGCGACAGCGCCGTGCCGCCGATCAACGGCACCACGGAAACGGTCGCGCCGGACTGGACGGTCAGGTTGAGATTGTTCGTGCCGTTCGAATAGGACGTGCTGGCTCCGGTACAACTGACGGTCGTCGTTCCGGTGCAGGCAGCCAGTGCGTCGACGGGGACGATCCCGGCGCCGACCAGCGCGACCAGCATGCCGGTCGGGACGAGGAATTTCGGACGTGCTTCCGCGCGCTTTTTGTTCGAGCCCATGCGCATACGCATAATCACACCTTCCCATAAGAGAATCGACGACACCGGGCATTCACTCGGCGAATTAAAATGGCCTGAGATAAATACCGGAATGCGTTATTCGATGTTTTCCGGAAAAACACCGTCCCGTCACCAATCCGAAGCGGCTGGCTGGATTAAAAACAAACAAGAACGAATCGACGAGAATTATTGAATCGGCATATTTTACTTTTAACCCCCTTCATTACCCGGTAAATTTTCCACTAATCAATAATAGTTGTTTTCACGACACCGTAAACGTTGCCTCGACGAGCACAGCTCATCGCACATCCATCCATACAGGCCAACAACGCATCCATGCCGAAACCCTGCCCGTACGGGACTTCCCGCCCCACAATCAAACGCCGCCCGATCCCGTCGGACAACCGCGCTCCTGTTGCCCCGCATACCGATTCGTTAGTGCCTGCCGCCCGATCCGCCTGTCTCCCGGCGCGATCGCGAGTCAAATATAGGCCCGAGTCGCAAACGTTTTCCATCGAACGGGTATTTTTTTGGCAAAACTCAATATTCTTTCATTCACATTAATCCATTGGTCGCGCGAGATGAAAATGATTCTCTTTAAATAAACCGGGAAAATCATTAAGAAAGGCAAAAAACTCGAATTCCCCGGTGCAGACTTTTTAGCGAATCTGCTTTAATTGGTTCAGATTCGCCGCATTGCCTTTCCTGTTTCTCGGGCGATAACGAGGTGTCCAAGGGAGAACTTCACGATGGTGACGTTGAACATCAACAACCGGCCGGCCGAGATCGACGCCGATCCGTCGACACCGGTGCTCTGGGTGCTGCGCGACAACCTCGGGCTGACCGGCACCAAGTTCGGATGCGGCACCGGCGACTGCGGCGCCTGCACCGTTCATGTCGACGGCCGGCCGGCCCGAAGCTGCACGCTTGCGTTGTCGGCGGTCGGAAGCGCGCACGTCACGACATCCGAACATCTCGCCGACGATGCGGTCGGCAAGGCCGTCCTCGACGCATGGATCCGGCACGACGTCGCGCAATGCGGCTACTGCCAGAGCGGCCAGATGATGAGTGCGGCCGGCCTGCTGCGCGGCAACAAGGCGCCGACCGATGCCGACATCGATCGCGCGATGGCCGGCAACCTGTGCCGTTGCGCGACCTACCAGCGCATTCGCGCCGCGATTCACGATGCGGCTCACGCGCTTGAGCCTGCCGGGAGACTGTGACCATGCGTATCCGCACTTTCGGGCGCCCGGCAAGCGCCGACGCCCCCCACCGCGACGCTTCGCCGGTCGCCGGAACACGTTCTCCGAAGCTCGGCCGGCGCGGCTTCCTGAAGCTGACGATGGCGGCGAGCGGCTGCCTCGCGCTCGGCATCGCGCCGACGCGCGCCGCGGCGCAAGCGGGCAAAACCGTGCAGGCTTCACCACCACAAGCATTCCTGATCATCGCGCCGGACAACACCGTGACCGTTGCCGTCAACCGGACGGAATCCGGCCAGGGCGTCAGCACCGCGCTGCCGATAGCGCTGGCCGACGAGCTCGACGCCGACTGGCGCAACGTGCGCACCGTGCTCGCGCCGGCCGGCGAGCCGTACAAGGATCCGGTGACGGGCATCCAGATGACGGCCGGCTCGACGTCGGTCAATCACTCGTTCGCGCAATACCGCGAGCTCGGCGCGTCCGCCCGCGCGATGCTCGTCGCCGCGGCCGCACGGCGCTGGAACGTCGATCCCGCCACGTGCCGGACCGCGAATGGCGTCGTGACGTCCGGCAGCTACCGCGCGACCTACGGCGAGCTCGCACCGGACGCGATGGCGATGCCGGTACCGCAGCGGGTGCCGTTGAAGTCGCCGGACCAGTTCCGCCTCATCGGCAAGCCGACCCCGCGCGTCGACGCGCGCGCGATGCTCGACGGCACGCTCAAGTACGGGATGGACTGGCGCCTGCCGGACACGATGGTGGCCGTGGTCGCGCGCCCCCCGCGCTTCGGCGGCAAGGTCGCGAGCTACGACGCGGCGGCGGCCCGGGCCGTCAAGGGCGTGGTCGAGGTCGTCGAGATCCCGACCGATCGCGGCGGCACCGGCGTGGCCGTGATCGCGAACGGCTACTGGCCGGCCAAGCTCGGCCGCGATGCGCTGAAGATCACGTGGAAGGATGCCGGCTCGACCGTCACGTCCGCCGAACAGATGCAGGCGTACAAGCAGCTCGCCGGCACGCCCGGGACCGTGGTTCGCACGGGCGACGCGGGCAGCGCGCCGCCCGCGGCAACGCGGATCCAGAAGGACTACGAATTTCCGTATCTCGCGCATGCGGCGATGGAGCCGCTCAGTTGCACGGTCGACGTCGGGCCACCGAGCTGCGCGTGCGGGATCAAGATCTGGGGCGGCTCGTCGCTGCAGACGACCGACCGCGCGGCGGTCGCGAAGGCGCTCGGCGTCGCCCCGGAGAAAGTTCAGATCTTCACGATGATGACGGGCGGCGACTATGGCCGGCGCTCGACGCCCACGTCGGACTACGTGGTCGAAGCCGCCCACGTGTCCTCCGCGTACCTCGCGGCCGGCCATCTCGGCCCGGTCAAGACGATCTGGACGCGCGAGGACGATCTGCGCGGCGGCTATTACCGCCCGATGGTGCTGCATCGCGTCGACATCGGCGTCGACGGCAGCGGCGCCGTACGCGACTGGCAGCACGTCGTCGTCGGCCAGTCGGTGCTGAAGGGCTCGCCGCTCGAGCGCACGACGATGCTCAAGCGCGGCACCGATCCCAGCCTGACCGAAGGCGTGGCGAACAGCCCGTACGGCTTCCCGATGCAGGTATCGGTCCATCAGACCGACGCCGACGTGCCGGTCCAGTCGTGGCGTTCGGGCGGCCATACGCACACGGCGTTCGTGATGGAAACGCTGGTCGACGAACTCGCGCACTCGGCGCGGCAGGACCCGGTCGCCTACCGGATGGCGCGGCTGGCCGGCCCCGAACACGCACCGCATCGCCAGGCGCTCGCACTGGCCGTCGACAAGTCCGGCTACGGCACGCGCACGCTGCCGGCCGGGCACGCGTGGGGCGTCGCGATGCACGAAACGGCCGGCTCGGTCGTCGCGTACGTGACGGAAGTCTCGATCGAAGCGCAGCAGCCGCGCGTGCATCGCGTGACGGCAGGCGTGTATGCGGGCCGCATCGTCAACCCGACGGGTGCGGAAGCCCAGATCCAGGGCGGCGCGCTGTTCGGCCTCTCGACGACCAAGCCGGGCTTCGCGATCGACGTCGACCATGGCGCGGTGCGCAACGCCGGTTTCGCCGACTATTCGCCCGTGCGCATGCAGGAGGCGCCGCCGGTGGATGTCTTCTTCGTTCCGTCGGACGCTCAGCCGACCGGGTTGAGCGACGCCGGCGTGCCGCCGATCGCGCCGGCGGTGGCCAACGGTGCGTTCGTCCTGACCGGCGAACGGCTGCATGCGCTGCCGTTCGGCCCGATGCTGGTCGCCTCGGCCGCCCCCGCGATGTCGGCGGCCCCCACTGCGGCCGTCGACGAGGACCCGTACGGCGACCTGCCGGCCGGCGGCTGCCGGCTGCCGCGCAAGGCCAAGTCGATCGCGTCGAAGCCCAAGGTCGACCAAAGCCACGCCGGCGTCGGCCAGTCGCCGGCGGTGCCGAAATTCCTGCGGCCGAAACGGCGCGCCGGGATTCCGTGCATCGAGGATCTGAAGAAAGGCACGGTGTGACGTAGACGATCCGGCGCGCGATCGATACCGGCAGTCGTTTTTAGTGATGCGCCGCGCGCCGGCCGTCCCGATACGGGACGCCGCCGCTTCGAGCGGTTAGCAGTAGGGGGCAGCCGTGAAGGCGGTGGACTACGGCTTGTTCCATGGTCGACCATGGGTCCAGGATGCATTGACGCCGCTATGGTCGGCCTGTCTCGCGGCGCCGCCTGGGGAGGAAGCCTCCATGAAGCCTGTTGCCGTGCCGGCCGCCGGATCGCCCGGGGCCGGCACGCAAGATCGTGATCGATGCAGGTAAAGCCGTGTCGCCCCGCCGCTCACTGTGCGACGCCGACGAACGTCGGCAGCAGCACGCGATAGACGTGAATCATCGCCGGGCCGAGCAGCACCATCATCAGCGCGGGAAAGATGCAGAAGATCAGCGGAAACAGCAGCTTCAGCGCGATCTTCGCCGCGCGCTCCTCCGCGCGCATCCGGCGCCGCGTGCGCAGCATGTCCGACAGCACGCGCAACGATTCGCTGATGCTCGTACCGAACCGGTCGGCCTGGATCAGCATCGCGCAGAACGATTCGATGTCTTCCACGCCGGTGCGCAGCGCGAGATTGCGCAGCGCCGTCTCCTTCGTGAAGCCGGAGCGCATCTCGAGCAGCAGCAGGTCGAGTTCGGTCGCGACCACCTCGCTGCGAAACCGCAGCTCCTCGCTCACCTTCATCAGTGCCGCGTCGAGCCCCAGCCCCGCTTCGACGCACACCGTCAGCAGGTCGAGCGCGTCCGGGAAATCCTCGAAGATCTTCTGCTGGCGCACCTTGACCCGCTGCGACAGCACGACGTTCGGGATGTAGTAGCCGATGCCGGCGAGCGCCACGAGGATCACCGACAGCAGCGCACGCTCGTCGCCGAGCGGCGTCGTGATCAGTATCGCCAGCGCCGCGCACGGCAGGCCGAGCGCGAGCATCGTCTTCGCGGTGAAATACAGCGCGGCCGCGCTCTGGTTGCGCCAGCCGGCATTCATCAGCCGGATGCGCAGCGGCGAATTCTCCCAGCCCTCCTTCGGTACCGACAGCTTCGAGATCGGGGTGGACAGCTCGACCAGCTTCGCGACCCAGCGCGACGCCATGTCGTCGCCGTCGCCCGGGCCGGCGACGGCGCCCGCCGCGGCCCCGCCGGCCTGCTGGAGCCGGCGCTGGATGCCGCGCGGCGCGAACAGCAGCATCGCGACGAGCACGCCGCCGGCCACGAAGATGAACAAGCCGCCCAGCATCACGGCCTGGACCACGCTCAGGTTTTGCATGACAACCTCGCAACGGTTCGTTATTCGGCTCGCGCGTCAGACGCGAATGCGGACGATTCGGCGGATCCAGAACAGGCCGAACAGCATCGATACCAGCATCGTGCCGACCATCCGGATCCCGGCCGGATCCTCCCAGAGCACCGACAGGAATTCGCGGTTCAGCAGCGCCATCACCGCCGCGGTGCCGAACGGCAGGAGCCCGAGAATCCACGCCGACAGCCGCCCTTCCGCCGACAGCACGCGCACCTTGTCGAACAGCTTGAAGCGCTCGCGGATCAGCCCCGCGATGCTGTCGAGCAGCTCGGCCAGGTTGCCGCCCGTCTCGCGCTGGATCAGCACCGCGATCACGAAGTAACGCAGGTCCTGCACCGGCACGCGCGTCGCGAGGTTCATCAGCGCATCGTGCAGCGACACGCCGTAGTTGACCTCGTCGAACGTGACGCGGAATTCGCCGCCCATCGGCTCGGAAAACTCGTCGCCGACCATTCCGAGCGTGCTCGTGAACGAATGACCGGAACGCAGCGCGCGCGCGATCATGTCGCAGATCTCCGGCAACTGCCGCTCGAGCTTGCGCATCCGCCGGGCGCGGCGGCGCAACACGTACATCATCGGCCCCCACCCGGCGAACAGCGCGATCGGCACCGCGGCGAGTTGCGGCAACCGCGCGAAGCTCACCGCGAACCACGTGAGCGCCGCGAACGTCGCGCTGAGCGTGATCAGCTTCGGCAGCGTCCAGTCGAGGCCCGACTGCTGAATCACGAGGTCGAGCGCATGCACGCGCGGCAGGCGCAGCAGCAGCCGGTCGAACGGCTTCGACTGGTCGAGCATGCGCTTCTTCAGGATCGACAGCCGCTCCTGCTGGACGTTGCCGCCCGCCGACATCGCGCGAATGCGCGATTCGATCCGGCGCGCGGCGGCGCCGTGTCGCGCGTTCCACCATTGATAGACACCTTCGATCGACAGCACGACCGCGACGAAGGTGAGAATCACAAAACCGTAAAAGATCGCATTCATGAATGCCTCCCCGGCAGCACACGGCGCCCTGGCGTCAGTCCGTCTCGTAACGCACGGACGGGTCGTACAGCGAATCCGGCAGGTTGATGCCGAACGCCTGCAGCCGCTCGACGAACTTCGGCCGCACGCCGGTCGCGCAGAAGTGGCCGCGCACCGCACCGTCGCGGTCCACGCCCGTGCGCTTGAACGTGAAGATCTCCTGCATGTTGATGATGTCGCCTTCCATCCCGGTCAGTTCCTGGATGCTGACGATCTTGCGCTTGCCGTCCGTGAGCCGCGCCGCCTGCACGACCACCGAGATCGCCGACGCGATCTGCTGGCGCATCGTCTTTGGCGGCAGCGTCAGTCCGGACACGCTGACCATGTTCTCGAGCCGCGTCAGCGCATCGCGCGGCGTGTTCGCGTGGATCGTCGCGAGCGAGCCCTCGTGGCCCGTGTTCATCGCGTTGAGCATGTCGAGCGCTTCGGCGCCGCGCACTTCGCCGAGAATGATCCGGTCCGGGCGCATCCGCAGCGCGTTGCGCACCAGCGTGCGCTGCGTGATCTCGCCCTTGCCTTCAATGTTGGGCGGCCGTGTTTCGAGCCGCAGCACGTGCGGCTGCTGCAGTTGCAGCTCGGCGGCGTCCTCGATCGTCACGATCCGCTCGTTGCGCGGAATGAAGCCGGACAGGATGTTGAGCAGCGTCGTCTTGCCGCTGCCGGTGCCGCCCGACACCAGCACGTTCACCTTCGCGCGAGACAGCGCGTCGAGCAGCTCGGCCATCGGCGGCGTCAGGCTGTGAAAGCGCACCAGGTCGTCCATCTTCAGCGGGTTGACCGCGAAGCGCCGGATCGACATCAGCGGCCCGTCGATCGCGGACGGCGGGACGATCGCGTTCACGCGCGAGCCGTCCGGCAACCGCGCGTCGACCATCGGGCTCGATTCGTCGATACGGCGCCCGACGCGCGACACGATCTTCTCGATCACCTTCATCAGGTGCGCGTCGTCGTAGAACGTCACGTCGGTCAGTTCGAGCTGCCCGCGGCGCTCGACGTAGACCTGCCGGTAGGTGTTCACGAGGATGTCGGAAATGCCGGGGTCGCGCAGCAGCGCCTCGAGCGGGCCGAAGCCGAACATCTCGTCGTACACGTCGATCGCGAGCTGTCTCCGCTCGATGTCGTTCGCGGGCATCCGCTCCTCGTCGAGGATGCGCGCGATCAGCGCGCCGATTTCCATGCGGACCTGGTCCTGATGCAGCCGCGACAGGCGCTCGAGCTCCACGCGCTCGAGCACGGCCAGGTGGATTTCGCGGCGCAGCTTCTGGTATGCGTCGCGCACCGACGAATGCGCCGGGCCGGCCGGTTCGCTAGCCGCCGTCGGCTGGGCCCGTTGCAAGGACATCTGTTCGCGCAATGACATGATGATTCCCCGAAAGAATTACATCGACTTGAGCTTAGGCGTGGCCTTGCGGCCGAACAGCCGGGACATCAACGGTTCGGTGTGCGTCGCGCTGCGTCCCGCGCGCACCTCGCCGTCGACGAGTTGCTTCGCGCAGCCCTGCAACGCCCGTACGACCGCCGAGCCGCGCGCGAGCCGCGACACCGGATGGCCCTGGTTGATCGCTTCGAGCACGGTGTCGGCGTCGTCGGGAATCGTGCAGGCCGCCTGCAGGCCGAGCACTTCCTCGAGCGCGGTGCGGGTCCGCTCGCTCGCGCGGGTCGCGCGGTTCACGATCAGCCGCAACTGGTCCGTCGAATAGCCAAGCGACACGAGGATCTCGAGCAGCCGGCGGCCGGCGCGCACGTGCGGCATCGCGGGCTGCAGCACGAGCTGGATCTGGTCGCTCCGATCGAGCGCGACCATCGACAGCGGGTTGATGCCGACGCCGACGTCGAAGATCACGAAGTCGTAGCGCGGCGCGGCGACGCCGAGAATCCATTCGAGCGCGTCCTCGCGAATCTCGGCGGCCTTGACCGGGTCGCCGGCGCCCGCCAGCACGTGGAAATTTTCCGTGACGTGCGCGACGCTCGCGTCGAGAAACGCGCCGTCGAGCCGCTCGATCTGCGCGCACAGCTGCGGCAGCGTCGACGGCGGGGTTTCGTCGCTGACGAGAAACGCCGCGTCGGCGAACTGCTGGTTCACGTCGATCAGCAGCACGCGGCGCTTGAAGCCCTCGGCGATCTCGAACGCGATGTTGCTGGCCGCGAAGCTCGTGCCGGCCCCGCCCTTGCACGACATGAACGACACGATCCGCGTGTCGTCGGTATCGCGCCGCGTGCTTTGCCCGGCCGCCCGTTCGAGCGCTTTGCCGAGCGCCTGCAGATCGAGCGGCCACTGCAGCACGTCGCGCGCGCCCGCGCGCATCGCGTCGAGCAGCACGTGCGGCGATGCATCGGCCGTCACGAGGATGCAGGTCAGGCTCGCGTGCGCGCGGCAGATGCGCTCGATCGCCGACAGCTCGGACGGCTCGAGCGACGTGCCGTCGACCAGCAGGACGTCGAACGCGTCGAGCCCGTCGGTGCGATGTTCGATCTGCGACGGACGGCCGTTGGCGCGCGTCGTGCGATAGCGTCCGCAGTCGGCCACGAGACGCGCGATCTGCGAAAGCCGCGCGGTATCGTCGGAAGCTACGAGGATATTGATCATGTCGTGTGCCTCGTGTGTTCGATCAGTTGCAGGCGGAGCCGCCCGTCGCGGAGCTCAGGCTTTCGCGCGGCAGCGTCGTCGTGAACGGCGGCATCCTGACCGTGACGTTCACGAACGGGATCATGGTCTTGACGGTGACGTTCGTGACGCTCACCGTCACGAACGAGCATGTGTTGACGTCGCAACTCGTCGGCGTATAGCTGACCGACACGTTGCTGTCCGACAGCAGCGGCAGCATCGATTTCACGCGCTTCACGACGCCCGCGGCGTTCACGTCGCAGACCACCGCCGTGCGTGCGCCGAGGCGCACGGCCTCGCTCGCGGTATTCCAGTAGAACAGCACGCGGCCGAATTCGAAGATGCCGATCAGCAGCATGATCAGCACCGACGCGATGAGGGCGAATTCGACGATCGCCGCGCCGCGTTGGGCGCGCCGGCGTGACGGCGGAACATGGCGCGCGTTCATGACACTTGCCTCATCACGGTGACGATGTTGCCGAAGGTGATCGACGGCAGCGCCGGGTACGCGGGAATCGGCTGGTACTTGTAGCCGCTGATCTTCACTTCGACGACGTTGATCGCGCCCGCCGCCGAGCCGCTCGACGAACTGTTGTTGTCCGCGTCATAGGTCGGCAGGTTCGCGAACTGCGACGGATCGGACGCATCGCTGCAGCCGGTCGTGTGCTGTGCGTCGCAGATCGTGACCATCGACGTCGTGAGGCCGGGCACCAGCTCGGTGCCCGATGAGCCGCACGTCGTGCTGCCGTAGACGACGAGACACTGCGCCTGCGACACCGGATACGCGCTGTCGGTCGGCAACCAGACCGACAGGTAGCGCGCCGCGTCGCGGGTCGCCTTGGTCAGCGTCTCGTACTGGTAGATCGCCCGGCCGAATTCGGCCACGCCGGTCGCCAGCAGGATCATCGGCATCAGCACGAGCGCGAACTCGACGGCGGCGGCGCCGCGGGTGCGCGAACGACGAAACGACGGCTTCTTCATGATCGTCTCTCCGTTATTGAACGAGCATCGGAACCTGGGTTCCCGACGCACTACCGCTGCCCGGCAAGCCGTGCGTCGCGCACGGGCTGTTGGCGGAGACCGACGAGCCGAGGTATTCGAGGTGCGCCACGACGGCGCCGCTGCCGGCGCTGAACGGGAGCGGATCGAGCATCAGCACGCAATCCCATTGCGTGACGTGCACCTTGCCGCTGTTCCCGGACAGCGTCGAGCAATCGCCTTCCGGCGCGAGCGCGACGCGGCGATCGCCGCCGGCCGTCTGGTAGTTGCTCGCCGTCGCCGTGCCGTTGGTGGCGATTCCGCTGCCCGACGGCGGCGCGCCGTCGCCCTGGTAAGGCTTGAAGCTCGCGCGGTCGGTCACGAACTGCGTGTACGCGTCCCCCTTGATGCCAGCCGTTCCGGGCGGCCCGTAGTTCGGCCCGACATACGCGTAACCGGTGAAGTCCGGCTGGCCGCTCGAGCCGTTCGCGCCGTTCGTATAGATGCCGAAACGCGTGTTCCAGGCCCGCTGCGACGCCGACTTCAGGCCGGTGGTGCTCAGGTCCGGCGGGGTCGTGATGTTGCAGGTGTTGCCCGACAGCTCGCCCGCCAGCGTCGTTTCGTTCGTCGAGCCGTCGAGCGCGGCCCAGCCGAAGTTGCCGGGCCCGTAGGTCGACGACGACCCGGACGGCGACGAGATCCAGTCGCCGACCTTGTACGACGGCGAGCCCGCCGTGCGGCACACGAACACCGGGATCGCGCAGGTCGTCTGCCCGCCGCCGACCGTGGCGATCGCGCTCGCCGACACCTCCGCCGCATTGGCGAGCTTGGTGCCGGGCAGCACGTTCAGCACTTCGATGAACCAGTGCGCGATCTTGCTCAGCGTCGCGGTGCACTGCACGTACTTGATGTTCGCCGGCGTCGTGACCGCGTTCTTCGCCAGGAACGGATTGGTCAGCGAATCGCTGAACGTGACGTTCGCGTTCGTCGCCATCTGCACCGACTTTTTCTGGAAAAACACGAAATTCAGATGGCCGGCGGCGATGCCGTCGGCCTCGGCCACCGACAGGCTGATGGCCGAAGTCAGGTCGCGAGCGGCCGACAGCGCGCATGCATCGGCGCTGTTCTGCAGTTCGCTGCGCGTGACGTACAGCTTGCCGAGATCCAGCGCGAGCCCGACGAACCCGATCATCACCGCCAGCGAGAGGCCGACGATGATCGCGACGGCACCGCGCTGGCGATGCAGGCTGCGACGCGTGACTTTCGGATAGCGGGCTGCGCTGTTCATGGCGTTCTCCCTGAGCATGCCGTCGTTACTGGGTGGCCTTGCCGATGCCGATCACGAACGCGTTGGAGGGCGGCGTGATCTGCTTGAACGACTTGTCGTAGTTGTCGAGCGCGGCCGCGGCGGCGCTGCCGTCGACGCCCGATGCCGACGCCGTATGTTCGCCGGCGTGCGGATCGATGATCTGGGCCTGCATCACGGTGCGGACCGAGTCGCCGAAGCGGCTGTCCCACACCGGGGTCGACGACATGCAGCCGGCAAGCGCGAACGCGAGCGGGACGGCGAGCGCCGCGCGGCGCACGAATACGAGGTAGGCGGATTTCATGAGCTTCCCCTTGGATGGCTTCAACGATCGGTGGACTGAGGTTCCGCGCCCGCACGCGCGATCTGCGCTTTGGGCGCCGCCGCGATCCGGTGCTTCGAGCGCGCCGCCGGCTGGGCCGGCGTATCGGGGCCGGCTGCCGCGAGGCGCGCGGCGGCGGCTTCGATGCGGGCGACACGCGCCGAGGTGGCCGGGTCGGACTGCGGGGCGGCGGCCGCGACCGGCGCCTTCGGCGGCCCGACGGGCGCCGGCGGCTGCACGTCGGCGTCTTGCGGCGCGCGCGGCGCCGGCAGCGCGGCCGGCGCGACCGGTGCTTCCGATCGCGGCGCCGGAGCGGGCGCCGGCGCCTGGGCCGGTGTCTGCGGAGCGGCGGCGTTCGCGGGTTGCATGGGCTGGGCGCCTGCCTTGCGGACGCCGCCGCGGCCTTCCATGTTGCCGGTCGCATACACGTCGGCTTCGTTCGGCTTCGAGAAGCTGTCGGTCGGCAGCGCGACGTCCGCGGTCTGCAGCGGCTTCACCAGGTGCGGCGTGATCAGGAAGATCAGCTCGGTGCGATCCTGCTGGAACGACGTGCTGCGGAACAGCGCGCCGAGCACCGGCACTTCGCCGACGCCCGGGATCGCCTTCAGCGCGCCGGTCGCGTTGTCCTTGATCAACCCGCCGATCGCGAACGATTCGCCGTCGCTCATCTGCACCGTCGTCGATGCGCGCCGCGTCGTGATCAGCGGCAGGATCGACGTGCCGCCGATGTTGGTCGCGCTCAGCGTGACGCCCGTCTGCGACAGCTCCGACACTTCCGGCGCGACCTTCAGGCTGATCCGGCCGTTGGCCAGCACCGTCGGCGTGAACTTCAGCGCGACGCCGAATTCCTCTTCCTGCAGCGTGATCGACGACGTGCCGTTGCCGCTGCTCTGCGGAATCGGGATGAAGATCTTGCCGCCCGCGAGGAACGTCGCTTCCTGGCCGCTGATCGTCACGAGGTTCGGCTCCGCGAGGATCTTGACGAGGTTGTCGGTGTTCTGCGCGTCGGCCGCGACGCTGAACGGCTTGTTGTTCGCCTTGTTGAACAGCGCGCCGCTCGCGACGCCCGCGAGCAGGTTGCTGACCAGCGCGCCGCTCCACGAACCGAACCCGCCCTGGATGTTGAACGCGCTGCCCATCTGGTTGATCAGCGTCTTCGACACCTCGGCCACCTTCACCTCGAGCATCACCTGCTGCGGCGACGTGACGTTCAGCATGTTGAGCACGCCGCCGCCCTGCTTGCCGCCGCCCGCGGCATCGCCCGCGCTGTCGCCGTACGCATGGGCGATCTGCACCGCCTGCTGCGCGGCCTGCGAGCTCGACACGGTGCCGGCCAGCACGATCGTGCCGGCCGCGGTCGACACATGGATGTCGCGTTCGTTCGGCATCAGTTGCAGCAGCGACGCCTGCAGGCCGCCGGCGTCCGCGCCGACCGCGACGTCGATCACGCGGCATGCGCCGCTCCTGCCCTGCACGATCATGTTGGTCGTGCCGACCGAGAGCCCGAGGATGTACAGCGTCTGCGGCGACACCATCGTCGCCTGTGCGACGGCCGGATTGCCGATCGTCCGGTTGCGGACCGGCTCGGGCATCGGCACCAGCAGCGACTTGCCGAGCGGCACGGCGACGCTGCTCGATTCGCGCACGGCGCCGACGCAGTTCGGCCCGCGCAGCGGCCCCGCCGACGCGGGCGCGGCGGCCGGCACCGGCGCCATGCTGATCGTCATCTGCATCGGCCCCTTGCCGACCGCGGCCGGCGCGCTGGCGCCGCCCTTCGTCAGCACCGCCGATTCGACGCCTTCCTGCGCGAGTGCGCCATACACGGTCAGCCATCCCGAACAGAGGATCGCGGCCATCATCGTGCCCCGTGCGACGCGTGTGCGTAGCGGGCCGGTACCTGTGCATTGCGGTTTGATCTTCATTTCGTCTGATCCCCCGAGAGACCGGCGCCGTGCCGGTTATCGACTTCCAAGGCCGCCGCGCGTTGCCGGCGGCCGATCTGTTGGTCTGGCTGGTTGGTTTGGCTTCAGAAACATTCGACGCTGCCCTTCACGCCGGTCAGCACGCCGACGCAATCGCGCCGCGCTTCCGGCGCCGCGTGCGACGCGACGTGCACGCGGACCTGCCGCACGTGGACGGGCGCCGGCGGCGCTTCGGGCACGGGCTCCTTGCCGAGCAGCGTCAGCTTGGTCGCACCGTCCGTGTTCAGCGTCTTCTGGTCGACCTGGTTGCGCAGCACGAGCGACAGCGTGCCGACGCTGCGTGCGACGTCGAGCCGTTCGGCCTGCTCGGGCGTGACTTCCAGCGTCACCGCGTTGACCACCTTCGGCGCCGTGTCGTCGCGGCTGACCTGCTGCGCGACGGCGAGCACGAGGATGTGCTCGAGCACGATCTTGGAGATGCTCTGCCCGTCGGTCTTGCCCTGCTGTTCCTGCGTGTTGACGATCACGTCGACGTAGTTGCCCGGCAGGGCGAAGCCGGCGACGCCGACCACGTCGTTCACGCGCACCGTGATCGCGCGGCTGCCGTCGGCGATCACCGCGGACAGCCCGCCCTTCGTGCCGACCGGCGCGAGCTTCGATTCGATCACCGGTTCGCCGCGCGACAGGCTGGTGCGCACGACACGCCCTTCGAGCGTCTTCGTGTCGGTGAACGCGCCGGTCGGCACGCTGCCCGACGGCCAGCTCACCATGTGGATCTGGTTCGGCCCGAGCGGCTCGCCCAGGTTCAGGTCGGTGCTGGCCACCGCGACGGACGTGACCGAGCTCGTGGATGTCTGCATCAGCCAGTGGGAGGCGAATACGACCGCGGCAAGACCCGCGATCATCGCGACGACCAGCATCATGACCGCTCGACTGTTTTTCATGGCAATGCTCCTCGACGAATCGTGAAAGAAACCGCTCAACCGGTGACGAACGTACGGCCTCCGCGCTCGACCGGCGGCGGATGGCTGCCGTCCCGTTCAGGCGCCGCGCCGAAGTAACTCGCCCACGCGTCGTACAGCGCGTCGTGCGTCACCTCGGGCGGATCGCCGCGATAACGCGCGCCGGCGGCCACGAGGCGCAGCAGGTCCGCCGGAAAGCACGCGAGAAACGCCTTGCCGGTCGGCAGATGCAGCCGATGCAGCAGGAAGTCGAACGCGTCGCTCGCCGACACGAGCCCGAGCGATGCGCAGGCCGCGTCGTACACCGCGCGGTAGTCGTCGATCGACATCGCGCCGACGTGCAGCTTCGAGCCGAGGCGGCGCATGAACGCGTCGTCGCAGAACTGCTCCGGCGCCAGGTTGCTCGAGAACACCGGCCATACGTCGAACGGCAGCACGAAACGGTTGCCGGATTCGAGCGTCATGAAATCGTCGCCGCGATCGAGCGGACGCAGCCAGCGATTGAGCAGGTCGCGCGGCTCGACGCGCTGGCGGCCGAGATCGTCGACGACGTACATGCCCATGTTCGCCTTCATGTGCGGCGGCGCCTGGTAGAAACCGGCCGCTTCGTCGCGACGCAGGTCGAGCTCGTCGAGCGTCAGCTCGCCGCCCGACATCACGACCGGCCGCCGGCACAGGCGCCAGCGGCGATCGACCGACTGGCCGACGCTCGGTGCCTGCGCGTCGACATGCACGAGCGGGTCGTAGACCTGGATCACTTCGCCCGCCGCGCAGATCGCGTGCGGGACCGGCACGCGGCCGTGCATCAGCGCGCCGAGCCGTTCGGCGAGAAAGGTCTTGCCGCTGCCGGCCGGGCCGTAGATCAGCAGCGGCCGGCCCGCGTTCAGTGCCGCGGCCGCCGCATCGAGCACTGCCGTGTCGATCACGATGCCTTCGAACGCCGCCCATACGTCGCTCTGGCCGATGTGCAGCTTGCGCACCGAATGCGCGGCCACGCTCGCGAGATACGCGTCGAGCGTCACCGGCGCGGGCCCGCTGTAGCCGCTGCGCTCCCGTTCCTCGAGCGCGAGCACGCGGCCCGCATCGGTCAGGCGGAACGTCACGTCGAGATCGGTCGCGCCGCGATGGATCAGCTCGACGAGATGCTCGCGCACCAGGAACGCAAAGACGTCGTCGAGCACCGCGAGCGGCAGGCAGTGCCGCTCGACCAGGTCGCCGTACGACGGACGGCCGAGCACCAGCGTCGACTTCAGCACGAGGCCGCCGACGAACGCCATGCTCAAGCCGGTTTCCGCGAGCGAGCGCGGCGCCGGCGGCAGCTGCGCGCCCAGCTTCGTATGGACCTCCCGCGACGGCGGCGGGTCGGGCAGGCGTGCCACCTGCGCGTCGCGTCTCGGTTCGGTGTGGTTCGTGTTCATGATCGTTGCGTCCTCGTTGCGTCTTCGTTGCGGATCCGCCGCGCTATGCGCACGACGCGAACAGCATGCCCAGCGTGCCGACCGCGATCGCCACGCCGTACGGCAGCGTGCCGACCGAGACGATCTCGACGGGGCCGTTGTCGGCCTCGGCGCGCGCCGCTTGCGAGCGCCGCACGAGCAGCGTGCGCACGTTCGCCCACATCCGGCGCGTCCGCCCGCGCAGCAGCGCGTAGACGACGGCGCCGATCCCGCCGGCCAGGAACGTGGCCAGCACGATGTAGAACGTCATTTCCGCGCCGACCCATGCGCCGATCGCGAGCATCAGCTTCACGTCGCCGGCCGCCATCCCGCGCAACAGGTAGAACGGCAGCAGCAGGCCGAAGCCGGTTGCAGCGCCGGCAAGCCATCCGAGCACGCCTGCCAGTACGCCGTGCAACAGGCACTGCGCAACCAGCGCGCCGGCCAGGCCGAGCAACACGAGACGGTTCGGAATGCGACGGCTCGCGATGTCCGTGCCGGCCGCGGCGACCGCGAGCAGCGTCACGCACAACGGAACCGGATAAGGCGGCGCAACGGGAAGCATGGCGAACCTCGCGTATCGAATCGGTGGATCAGGAAACCATGGACAACGCGGTGGTCACGGCGGTGCTCACGGCAGCCGTCACGGCCGCGGCGATCATCTCGTATGTATCGACGAGCGAGCCCTTCAGCGTGACGACGCTGCCCAGTACCGCGATGGCGAACATCGACGCGAGCAATGCATATTCGATCGACGTCACACCCTGTTCGTCGGCGATCCAGCGACGGGCGACACGCGTGATGGCATGCATGATGGTCTCCGGTTTCCGGTTGAACGGATGGCCGGGGACGGCCCGAACGCTGCACCAGCCGAGCCGCCCGCGGCACGGTGCATCAGATGCCTGCAACCGCCGAATCGAGGTCGGCCGCGATCGTGCTGAACACGGTCTTGAGATCCTTCCCGATGGTCGACAGCGCGGCGATGATGCCGATGGCGATGAGGGCGGCGATCAGGCCGTATTCGATGGCGGTCACGCCGTCTTCGTCGCGAATGAAACGGCCGGCTTGTTGAATGAGCTTGGACATGGTGATCTCCTTGCGTGGTGACTTTCAAAACCCTCGCGCACCGGCTGGTCGGACGACCGTGCATCGATACGTCGAGGAATGTCGTTGATGCCGTGTGGCGCCGACGAACGATTCGGACGATTCGGGCGAACCGTTCGTCGTACCGTCCATCAGATGCCTGCTACCGCCGAGTCCAGATCCGCGGCGATCGTGCTGAACACGGTCTTCAGATCCGTACCGACCGTCGCCAGAGCGGCGACGATGCCGATCGCGATCAGCGCGGCGATCAGGCCGTATTCGATGGCCGTCACGCCGCCCTGATCCTGGACGAACCACGCGATCTTTTCGATGATTCTTGACATGAGCACTCTCCTTTCGGACTGCTATGAAATACCCTTCGTCGGTCGAGACGTCGGGGGGTGGGCACCACCGGCACTACGCTAGAAATCGGAAGCCGACGATCAGTCGCGGAAACGGGGCGGACCACCCCGGTCCGTGCGAACGGGTATCGGCGAGACGGAGCATGAGAGATGCGTGTACGGTTCGACCAGTCGGATGAACCGGGCAGGTCGATCGACCGGAACGGCACGGCGGCCGCTCGACGCATGGAATCCAGTTGAACGGGAGACGAACTCCCGGCAAAACTGCAATGTGTCTTTAACGCGGCTTGCGATCCGCGATGTGCTGTGGTCTTTCATTTTTATTCCCCATGTACTGCCATGCCGATTTCTTATTGCCCGGAAGCGATCGGGTCTCGTTGGTCGTTCGACGACGGTTCCCGCGCTCGATCGAGCGGAGCCGCGTGTTCCCCGACGCGCTCCGGACCATCTTTTTCCGCAAGTGATGCCGAGCCGGTTCCTCTGCTTGTTGCCCGAACCGCCCGGTCACCACATCGTCGACTGCCGTGCCAACGCTTACGCAAAGAGCGGACCATCCCGGGCGAAATCGAGGCGCGGCAAGGGTTCCGGCGATCCGCACGCCCCCTCGCCAAACGTCCGGCCACCGAAATGTTTCAACCTTGATATATGCGGTTCGGGCGCATGTGGTCGGCACGAAACCCCGTCGCCGCGCTGCACAAAGGGTCCAAAAAATTTTCTCGGGATTTTCCCGAACATGGCGAGCGCCTCGTGCGTCGCCGGTTCGGCGGCCTGCACAGCCGACAAAAAACGCGGAATGTTTCAGGCCAGATACACGAATGCCGGCGGCGGCGTTTTCTCATACCAGAAATGGCGGTTTTCACCCGAACCGATGAACACATTCAATGCCGGCCGGCCGTGCGCGGTTTGCATCATGCGATTTTTTCTTCAACAATGAATTCACGGACAACGCTATCTCAGAGCGATCGATCCGCAGGCACGACAACATCAAACGGCTGCGACAGACCACGCGGCCAAACGACAGACGGGGCATCATGTACACAGCCAATCGTGGAACGCGCGATCGCGCAATACGCTGTGCTCAATGGCTGACGGCCGACCGGATCATTCCGTACAGCTGCATCATGCTGATGCTCTTCGCTGCGCTGCTGATCGTCTGGGGCGTCGTGACCGACGGCTTCACGTCGAACGCCACCGCCCGCCCCGGCACCGACTTCTCCGTCTTCTGGACCGCATCGCATCTCGTGTTGCAAGGTCACGCCGCGGCGGCCTACGACACGTCGTCATTTCTGCAGGCCGAATTCGCGCACTTCGGTGCGTATCTGCAAAACCGGCCGCTTCCCTGGCTCTATCCGCCGACGATGCTGCTGTTCGTCGCGCCGATTGCCCTCGTGCCTTTCCTGCCCGCTTACTTCCTCTTTTTCGCGGGCAGTCTTTTATGCTATGCGTTCGCCGTCTCGCGGTTGTCGGGGCTGCGCGCGCATCTTCCCGTGCCGCGCGCCGCGACGCTCGTCGTCGTCGCATATTCGGCGGTGTGCATGTCCGCGCTGTTCGGCCAGAACAGCATCCTGACCGCCGGCCTCGCCGCACTCGCGCTGCATCTGCTCGGCAAGCGGCCGGTCGTGGCGGGCGTGCTGATCGGGCTGCTCGCGATCAAGCCGCAACTCGCCGTCGTGTTCCCGTTCGTGCTGATCGCGACGCGTGCGTGGCGCACCTTCGCGGCGGCGGCGATCAGCGCGGCGCTGTTCGCGGCGGCCGGCGTCGCGCTGGCCGGCCCCGCCGCGCTGCACGGGTTGAGTCACGCACTGGAGACGGTACGCGCGCAGCATTTCATGCTCGCGTCGTACTGGCTCGCGTCGCCGACGCCGTTCGCCGCGTTGCGGCTCGCAGGCGCGCCGGTCGCGGCCGCGCTGGCCGCCCAGGCGGCGGTCGCGCTCGTCGCGCTCGCCGCGGCCGTCGACGTCTGGCGCCGCACGCGCGACATGCGGCTGCGCGGCGCGGTGCTGGCGGTCGCCACGCTGCTGACGACGCCGTATCTTTGGAACTACGAACTGACGTGGCTCGGCATCGCGCTCTTCTGTCTGATCGCGCACGGCCTCGACGAAGGTTGGCTGCCCGGCGACCAGGGCATCGTCGTGCTGGCATGGCTGCTGCCGATCTTCGAAATGCTGAACCGGCTGATGAAGCTGCCGCAAATCGGGCCGGTCGTGCTGCTCGCGGTGCTGTTCGTCGTCGTGCGCCGCACGGCGTTCGTATCCCGGAGCGCACGATGAAAACGCCGTCGTTCGCCCGCCACGCACACCCGGCCGCCCACGTGCATCCGGAACTCCCGATCGCCGGCCCGCGCCGCTATCCGCACTGGCTCAATCGCGATCGCGTGCGCCTCTATGCGGCCGCCGTGCTGCTGACGGAGGTGCTGTTCATCGTCATTTACCTGGTCCGCCTGCACCTGTCGCACGACGGCGCGCTGGAGCCGCTGTCGCAGGACTTCTCGCCGGTCTGGAGCGCCGCATGGCTCGCCGCGCACGGGCACGGCGCCGACGCATGGCATTACTCCACGTTGTTCGCGGTCCAGAAGCTCGCGCTCCCGACGATGACGCTCGCGGACGGCACGCTGCCGTGGCTCTATCCGCCGACGATGCTACTGCTCGTGCTGCCGCTCGGCTGGCTGCCGTACACGCTGGCGATCGTGCTGTGGCTCGGCATCGGAATCGCGCTGTTCGCGGCGGCGATCCGCGCGACCGTGCAGCGCGACGCCGCGTGGTTTTGCGCACTTGCGTTCCCCGGCGCGTTCCTCACGGTGATCGTCGGGCAGACGAGCCTCTTCACCGCGACGCTCGCCGCGCTCGGTCTGCTCGCGCTGAACCGCCGCCCCGTCTTCGCCGGCATCTGTTTCGGGTTGCTGACGATGAAGCCGCAGCTCGCAGTGCTGTTCCCGCTCGCGCTGCTGTGTGCCGGCCAATGGCGCGCGCTGGCTGCGTGGGCCGCGACGATCGTCGGCAGCGCCTTGCTCGCGACGCTCGCGTTCGGCGTGGGCCCATGGATCGCGTTCGTCCACTTGATCGCCCACGTCTATACGATCGTCGGCACCGGCCACGCCAAGCTCGCGCGCATGCCGACCTTGTTCGCGCTCGCGACGATGGCCGGCTGGCCCGCGCTCGTCGCGCGCGGCCTTCAGTTACTGTCGGCCGCGGCTGCCGCGATCGCCGTCGTCTACGCGTGGCGCGGCGCCTGCTCGTACGCGCTGCGCGCCGCGACCCTTGCGTGTGCATGCCTGCTCGTCAGCCCCTATCTGTACGACTACGACCTGACGTGGTACGGCATCGTGATCGCGTGGTATGCACGCTATGCGTGGACGCACGGCTGGCGCCACTTCGACCGCGAATGGCTGATGCTGCTGTGGCCGATGCCGCTCGCGGGTCTCGCGATCGTACCGCACCTGTCGTTCCAGTTCATGCCGCTCGTGACGCTCGCGTCGCTCGCGCTGCTCGTCGGCCGGATTGCCCAGGAACGACGCGACGTGCCGTCGATGCCCGATGCGCGCGACACCTCGACCGAGACCGACTTCGCGCACGCGGTCCGACCGCACCACCGCCCGGCGCACGACATGCGCCGCACCGGCCGCCTGACGTTCGGCGTCCACCGGTAAGCGACATCACAAGGGGAATCATCATGCGGGAATCCATCTACACGCCGCTCGTCTCGCTGGTCGTGCCGTTCTACAACGAAGGCGAAGCCGTCGAGCGCTTCTTCGACGTCGTGATTCCGTTGTTGACCGCGATCGACGCGATCCGCTTCGAGATCGTCTGCGTGAACGACGGCAGCCGCGACGACACGCTGGAACGCCTGGTCCGCATCGGCGCCGCCGAGCGGCGCGTGCGCGTCATCGATCTCACCCGCAATTTCGGCAAGGAAGCCGCGCTGACGGCCGGCCTCGACGAAGCCGCCGGCGACGCGGTGATCCCGCTCGACGCCGACCTGCAGGACCCGCCAAGCCTGATTCCGGTGCTGATCGAGCACTGGCGCGACGGCGCGGAGGTCGTCGCGGCCAAGCGCAGCAACCGCGCGTGCGATTCCTTCGCGAAACGCACCGCCGCCGCGATCTACTATCGCGTTCACAACCTGCTGTCGGACGTGAAGCTGCCGGAGAACGTCGGCGATTTCCGGTTGATGGATCGCAAGGTCGTGAACGCGCTGCGCAACCTTCCCGAGCGGCACCGCTTCATGAAAGGGCTGTTCGCGTGGGTCGGCTACAAGACCGTGATCGTCGAATACCAGCGCGATCCGCGCAGCGCCGGGCACTCGAAATTCTCCGGCTGGAAGCTCTGGAATTTCGCGCTGGAAGGCATCACCAGCTTCAGCACCGTGCCGCTGCGCAGCTGGACCTACATCGGCGTCGGTATCGCGGCGCTCGCGTTCCTGTACGGCACCTTCATCATCCTGCGCACGCTGCTGTTCGGCAATCCGGTGCTCGGCTACGCATCGCTGATCTCGGTCACGCTGTTCATCGGCGGCATCGAGCTGATCGGGATCGGCGTCGTCGGCGAATACGTCGGGCGGATCTACGACGAATCGAAGCAACGGCCCATCTACCTGATCCGCCGCCGCTACCAGGCGCACGGCAAGGTGATCGAACTGCCGGTCGCTCGCGACGCACGCCGCCAGCCGCCCCGCCGGCGCGCACAGCCGGTCCGGGCGCGCATCGGCGCGCGCTGACGCGCAGGCGCCATGATCGGCCCGCTCCGGGCCGAGCGCACGCGGCTCGTGCGCTTCGGCGTATCCGGACTCTGCTCGACCGCGATTCACACGCTGGTCGCGGCGGCGCTGTTCGCGCTGCTCGATGCGACGCCGGTGACCGCGAATGCGGTCGCATTCGGCTGCGCCACCGCGTTCTCGTATCTGGCGAATACGCTGTGGAGCTTCTCGTCGACGGTGCGCACCCGCAATGCCATGCGCTTTCTCGCGGTCACGCTCGCCGGTTTCGTCGAAACGATCCTCATCGCACGCGCCGCGGAGGTGCTGGATGTGTCGCGCGCGATGGGTGTCGTCGCGATCGCGCTGCTTATCCCGCCGACGACGTTCGTGCTGCACCGGCTCTGGACGTACCGGTAAGCGGCCCTCTTTCGTCCCTGCCGACAATCGGTCAATCAATTAACAGATTCAATGTCGTTACGTGGCCGATCACCCGAGCGGCGCCGCGGGCCGGATTGCGCGGCAGCCGCGGCGCCGCATTCAACGCAACGGCGACCACGCCTCCGGCAAGCCGATCGTCGACGTCGCCCTTTCGATCTGCTCCGGACCGCCTTTCGGAGGCCAAAGCCCCTCCGCATAGTGCCGCTTTCTCAGCGCCATACGTTCTTCCAGACTCGAGAATCCCCAGATGTGCGTGATGCGCGGCGGTCCATCGAGCGCGTACAGGTTGCCAACGAGATGCGACGTATAGGCTTTGGCCGGGCCCACCGCCCGTTCCCACGCGGCAATGGTCGGCGCAATACCGCCGGCTTTCAGCCAGTAGCGGCGAATCTCATAGAAGTCGCCAAATGCCGCCGGTTCGACATCGGGTAGAAAAGGAAAAAGCGCATGGCTTTCCATCGTCAATCGAACGGATGCGCTTTCAATCCCGAAAGGTCGCTCGGCGCTCAATGCCCGATTGCGTTCATGCTGCAACTCATCCATCGTCTCGAAGCCACGCAGCACGACAACCCGCGATAGCTCGCCAATTTCCGTGCGCCATGCTCCCAGCAGCCGCCCTTGCGCGTCGGCATCCGATACCCAGCGATGCGCATGGCGGGACACCCTGTCCTGGTCCAGAAGCGGACACGACAACGTCGCGAGTTCATACAGCATTTCTGTCCTCCCTTTTTTGCTTGCATATCCCAATCTATTTCCAAACCGGCGGCTGATAAACGCGCCGCACCTTGAAACAGAATCCAGTACCATTGCGCAATGGATCTCCTCAAGGCGATGGCCGTATTCGTCCGTATCGTGGAAACGGGCAGCCTGACGGCGGCGGCGCAAGCGTCCAATCTGTCGCCGACCATGGTCGGCAACTATCTTCAGGCGTTGGAAAGTCGGCTAGGCGCGGTCCTCCTTCACCGCACGACCCGTAAGCAGAAAGTCAGCGCGTTCGGCCATGCTTACTACGAGCGATGCGTCGAAGTCCTCGGTCTGGTCGACGACACGGAACAGCTTGCGCTCGATCACCTCAAGCAGCCACGAGGGCGTTTGCGCGTGACTGCGCCCGTCGTGTTCACGAACGAGTGCCTGATTCCCGCGCTCGCGGACTATTACCGGCGCTACCCCGAGATCAAGCTCGATATCGTCGCAACCGACTCGCTCGCCGATCTGTTCGACGAAGGTTTCGAGGCAGCCATTCGCATCGGCGCGCTCGCCAACCCGGATGTGGTGGCGCGCCCGCTGGCGCCATATCGGCTGGTGCTGTGTGCGTCGCCCGCTTACGTTCGCGAACATGGAGCGCCGACTACGCCGCACGCGCTGGGCGAGCATCAATGCCTGACGTACGCGTATCCGCCCCGTTCGGAATGGCACGCGGCGCAACCTCAATGGATGCTGGAAGGTCCGGATGGGCCGATGAGCATCGCCGTGGACGGCCGACTGAAAATTGACAGCGCGGAAGCGTTGCGCCGAGCGGCATTGAGCGGGCTGGGTATCGCGATGCTTCCTTCCATGTTGATAGACGAGGACATTCGCGAGGCGCGCCTCATCGAGATCATGCCGGACTTTGCCGGCCCCGAACGACCGATGAATCTGCTTTATCTGCAAGAGCGGCGAAAATCACCGAAGCTTCGTAGCTTTACTGAATTCGTGGTCGACCGGTTCGGTGCCGAAACGGCCTACCGGACGTAACGCGGCTGCCGTTCCTGTTCAAAGCCGATCGACTTGCGGGCGCGACCGGATCGGTAACGCCCGAATGCCGCGACACCTCCGGCCTCCATCGCGAACGCCGACGCCACTGGTCAATGCGAAGCACCGAACAATCGAATCACGACACCGCGCAGCCACCGGTTGCCGGCCTCGTGGTGATAGCGCGCATGCCAATGCTGCCGCACCGCAAACCCGTCGACCGGGATCGGGCAAGCATGAACCGCCAAATCGCTGGCCTGGGCCAGCGTCTCGCCGATATGACGAGGTAGCGTCGTGATCAGGTCGGTCGTCTGGACAATCGCCCCCAGACCGAGAAAGCCCGGCAATTCCAGCACCACGTCCCGCTCGATGCGCGCCTGTCGCAGCGCCTGTTCGAGGAGCTGCGCCCCGGTGCCGGCCGTGATGGCGACATGCCCTTCCGAACGATACTGCCTGGCCCCGAGCCGGCCGCGAATCCTCGGGTGATGCCGATTCACCAGACAAATCCAGTCCTGGTCATAAAGCTTCTGCTGATAAATACCGCCACCGAGCCATGGCACATAGCCGATCGCGAGATCGGCTTCGCCGGATTCGAGCGCCCGCTCCGTATTGCCGTCGATCCGTGCGGCTTCCAGCCGGACGCCGGGCGCCTGCGCGCGGACATGGGCCAGTAGCCGCGGCAGCAGCGTGACGTGGCTCGCGTCGGTCATGCAGATGCGAAAGCGTCGCTGGGCGGTCGCGGGATCGAACGCGATCTCCCACGCAGTGAAACGTCGCAGCGATTCGAGAATTTCCCGGCATGGCCCGATCAGCGCGTCGGCCTGCGGTGTCGGCGCCATGCCGCCGGGCGTCCGGATGAAGAGCGGATCGTGCAGGTGCTCCCGCAAGTGCCCGAGCCAGATGCTGACGGTCGGCTGGCTCTGGCCGAGTTGCTCGGCGACGCGCGTGACGCTGCGCACGTCGTACAGGAGATCGAATAGCTGAAGCAGTTTCAGGTCCGGCAGATCGGCGGGCATCGTCGCATTATTGTGCTGGGCAATGACGCCATTGTATCCATTGCATTGCCGATATGAGCGGCGGCTCCTATCGTGAGGCCATACGTCAAGGAGACACCGTTGAAAATTGCGATTCTGGGTGCCGGCGCACTGGGCTGTGCGATCGGCGCCACCCTCACCGAAGGCGGTCACGAGACCTGGTTGATCGACCGCTCGCCCGCGCACGTCGATGCGATGCGTCGCGACGGCCTGCGGGTCGACGACGCCGGCGGCTCCCGGCACGTACGCGTCCACGCGACGACGCAGGCCGCCGAAGTCGGCGCGGCCGACCTGGTGGTGGTGCTGGTCAAGTCGTTCCACACCGACGCGGCCATCCGCGGCGCCCGATCGCTGGTGGGGCCCGATACCGTCGTGCTGTCGCTGCAGAACGGCCTCGGGCACGAGGACATCCTGAGCGAGGCCGTCGGCCGCGAGCGCGTACTCGCGGGCAAGACCTACGTCGGCGGCGTGCTTCGCGGGCCGGGCCATATCGAATCCGGCGTCATCGGCAAGGCCACCTACATCGGCGAACTCGACGGCCGAATCACCCCGCGTGTCCGGGCGATCGCCGACGCGTTCGATACCGCCGGCCTCGCGACGACGATCAGCGACAACATCGTCGGCACGATGTGGGACAAGCTGCTGGTGAACGTCGCGACCGGCGCGCTGACCGGCCTCACCGGCCTCACCTACGGTCAGCTTTACGACGAGCCGTTGCTGAAGGCGACGTCGCTCGCGGCCGTCGCCGAGGCGATCGCGGCGGCGCAGGCCGCCGGCGTGACGCTGTCGATGACCGATCCGGAACAGGCATGGGCGCTCGCGGCCGAGGGGCTGCCCGCGGCCTTCAAGACCTCGATGCTGCAAAGCCTGGAGAAAGGCTCGATCACCGAGATCGACTTCATCAACGGTTCGGTCGTGCGCTGCGGGCAGCGCTACGGCGTGCCGACCCCGGTCAATGCCACGCTCGTCGCCTGCATCAAGGGGCTGGAGCGCGCGATGGCCGATCGCGCACGCGAGGAGACTGCCGCATGAACGCCACGAAAGCCTATCTCGAACACGTTGCGATCTGGGTGAAGGACATCCGCTGGCACATCCGTTTCTTCGAGGACGTGCTGGGCATGACGCTGCGCGAAGTGGACGGCACGCTCGACGCACCGCGGCAGTACTGGACGCTCGGCGGCCTGCAGTTCATTCACGCGCCGGAACACGACGGCCCGGAAGGCCGGCTCGCCCATCTCGGCGTGATGTGCGAAGACCTGGAGGCCGCGCTGGCCGCGGCGCGGCGGTTCGACGTGACGGAGATGCCGCAGGGGCGCAACTGGCTTCGCCTGCCCGACGGGCTCGCCGTCGAACTGATTCAGGCCAGGCCGGCTTCCTGTGTCGCACAGGCGTTGGCGATCGACCCGCGCGCGGAGGCATGACCATGACGATCGTCGAGAAATACTGGGACGACGCCCGCGAGGGCGATGCATGCACGAGCCCGAGCTACATCGTGACCAAGGAGCGCATTCTCGCGTATGCCGACCTCACCGGCGACCATACGCCCGTGCACGTGGACGAGGCGTACGCGAACGCCAGCCATTTCGGCTGCCTCGTCGCGCACGGGCTGTTCGGCCTGTCCGTTGCCGACGGCCTGAAGACCCAGAGCGACTATCGCTTTCTGCCGGGCATGTCGCTCGGCTGGACCTGGGATTTTCTGCTGCCGATCAAGGTCGGCGACGTACTGCACGTGACGTTCCGCGTCGGTTCGATGCGGGCCAGCAAGAGCCGTCCGGACTGGGGCATCGTCGTGCTGCCGTCGGAACTGATCAATCAGGACGGGCAAATCGTTCAGCATGGCGAACATCGTCTGATGGTCCCGCGCCGTCCGGAGGCATCGTGATGCAGGCACGTCCCCTCGAAGGCATCCGCGTCGTCGACTACAGCCATTTCCTCGCCGGCCCGTATGTCGGGCGCTGTCTCGCGGCGCTCGGCGCAGAAGTCATCAAGGTCGAGCGTCCCGGCGCCGGCGACGCCGGGCGCCAGCACGCGACCGTGCTCGACGACCAGCAAAGCGGCTACTTCCTGCAGCTCAACATGGGCAAGCGCGGCGTGAGCGTCAACATGAAGGACCCGCGCGGCAAGGCGTTCATGCAGCGGCTGTGCGACTCCGCCGACGTCTTCGTCGAGAACTATCGGCCGGGCGCGCTGGACAAGCTCGGGCTCGGCTATGCCGAACTGTCGGCGCGCAATCCGGGCCTCGTCTACTGCTCGATTTCGGCGTACGGGCACACCGGTCCCGACGCCCATCGCGCGGGCTTCGGGCTGATCGCCGAAGCGAAGAGCGGGATCATGCAGATGGTCGGCACGCCCGGCGAGCGGCCGCCGCTGCTGCGCATTTCGCTCGGCGACATGTACACCGGCATTCATGCGGTCGCGGCGATCAACGCCGCGCTGCTGGGGCGCGTGAAGAGCGGTCGCGGGCAACACGTCGACATGGCGCTGTACGACACGCTGGTGTCGATGCACGAATACGCGGTGCAGTGCTACACGCTGCAGGGCGTGCTGCCCGAGCAGACCGGGCACGACATGCCGACCTCGACCCTCTATGGCGTGTTCCGTGCCGCGGACGGCGATCTCGTGATCGCCGCGCAGGTGGACGACGCGTGGAAGCGCTTCGCAGCACTGATCGCGACGCACGGCGGCCCGGCGGGTTTCGGCGCCGACCCGCGCTTTCACGACGGCACCGGGCGCAACGCGCACCGCGCGGAGATTCTGTCGGTGGTCGAGCCGTGGGTGGCCGCGCGTTCCGTCTCGTCGGTACTGGAATTGCTGGACGGCATCGACGTTCCCTGCGCGAAGGTGCAACGCATCGACGAGGTGTTGAACGATCCGCAGATCCAGGCCAGAGGCATGGTCGTCGAGCAACAGCATCCGCGCTACGGGACGCTGCGTCTGCCCAACCTGCCGTTCCGGTTTTCCGATTGCGATACGACGATTCGCGACGTCGCGCCCGATCTCGGGCAGCACAACGCGGAAGTCGCGCGTTCCCTTGGGTTCGATTCGGCCGAAATCGACGCGATGCAGGCCGACGGCGTCCTCTATTCAAAAGCGAGCCAATGATGACCGACCGATACGCGGTGATCGGCAATCCGATCGGGCATACGAAATCCCCGTTGATTCACGGCCTCTTCGCGCAAGAGACGCGGCAGGACATTCGCTATACGGCGATCGAGGGCCCGCTCGAGCCGGCAGGCGCCTTCGCCGCCGCGGTTCGCGCGTTTTTCGACGGTGGCGGCAAGGGCATCAACGTTACCGCGCCGTTCAAGCTCGATGCGTTCTCGATGTCGGACGAATGCAGCGAGCGTGCGCAGCTCGCGGGCGCGGCCAACGCGCTCAAGTTCGACGGCGGCCGCATCCTGGCGGACAATTTCGACGGAATCGGGCTGGTTCGCGATATCGAAGCGAACCTCAATCTTCCGATGGCCGGCAAGCGTGTCCTGGTGCTCGGCGCGGGCGGCGCGGCACGCGGCGCGCTGTTGCCGTTCCTCGAAGCAGGCCCGGCGGAACTCGTCATCGCGAATCGCGACGTCGACAAGGCGTGCGCCCTGGCCACGCAGGTCGCCGGGCGCGGCCCGCTGGTGGCCGGCAGCTACGCGGACCTCGCGCGGATGGGACGTTTCGACCTGGTCGTCAATGCGACATCGGCCAGCCTGACCGGCGACCTGCCGCCCGTCCCGCCGAGCGTGTTCAGTCCGACGGGAACCGCCTACGAACTCGCCTACGGCAAACGTCTCACGCCGTTTCTCCGGCTCGCGAAAAACGCGGGCGTGCACGGGATCGCGGAGGGCGTCGGCATGCTGGTCGAGCAGGCGGCCGAGGCGTTCGCATGGTGGCGCGGCGTGCGCCCGGCGACCAGTTCGGTGATCGATCGGCTGGCCGTGCCGTTCGACTGAACGCCGGGATCGTTGCGCGGCTAGCCAGCGATCGACGCGGCGGCGCGTTCGGCGCCGCTTCCGCCAGGGCGCTCAACCACGCGTCGTCAAATGAAGCATGGTGTAGTGTTCGTAATGACCCACGCCGTTCTTCACGATCGGATCTTCCGATGTCAGCGCGGAAATATCCTGATCGTCGGCAATCTGGTAGAGCGATACGCCGTAGCCGCCAGCGTCATCGATCACGGGGCCATGAGCGACGATCAGCCCCTTGTCGAGGAGCGCGTTCTGGAAAACTCCGTGCTGCCTCATCCATTCCTTTTCGTCGGCAGACATCGTCGCGAGGAAATTCGCACGCGGCGGAATGAATTTGCAAAGATAATATTTCATCGTTTAATCACCTCATTTATAGAACCGACTGCCATTCCGGAATGAACAACGGCTTTACCAACTGACATCCTTACGTAACGTTTCCGTAAGTTGAAAGATCAATGGCCGCCGGAAGCTTCATTTCGCCGTTCTTACGCTTTTAAGTATCGAACCTTCGAACATTTTTGGCACGTAGTTTTGAAGGAAAAGAATCATGCCCGTCATCTTCCCTACAGGATTGCTGAATTTCGGCTCGTGGGTATTGATCAGCCGGGTAATAGTATTGACGACCGCATCCGGCGCTTCCGCTTCGTCAATGCCTTTTTGCGTCGCGGCCGTTACCTGTTTCCGGTACGCGTCGTAGTCGGCGATGTTGCCGCTGCCCGCCGACACGGCATTGTGGCCAAGATTCGTTTTGAACCAGACCGGCTCCACCATGCTGATCTTGATGTTGAACTGATTCAGTTCGAAACGTAACGACTTGAAGAAACCCTGAACCGCATGCTTGGAAGCAGTGTAATACGACAGGTTCGGCGGACCGATCAGCCCCACGATGGAACTGATGGTAATGATATGCCCGCGCTTCTGCGCCCGGAGCTTCGGCAGCAACGCAGTTGTCACCTTGACCGTGCCCCAGAAGTTGGTCTCGAACTGTTGCCTGCCCAGTTCGATCGGCGTCTCTTCCGCGATGCCGGTGACCATGTAACCCGCATTATTGACCAGTACATCCAGCTGCTTGACGTGTCTGAACAATTCGTCGGCAAACGCCTCGATGGAGCCATCTTCATCGATATTCAGGCGCAGCAGTTTGAACGGCACCTTACCGGCGCATTTTTCCGGCGTACGGCTGGTGCCTATCACGTCGAAACCTTGTTGATGGAGGTGATTGGCAAGCATCAACCCAAAACCCGACGATGCGCCCGTAATCAGGACCGCTTTTTTCATGTGCGCCTTCCAAAAGATGTTGTCACTCATGCAGGCCGGGATGCGCAGTTCGCGTCCGGAGCTGGCAGGATCCGACGACTGCCGCAACAGCCCCGCAAAAGCATCGAACCGACGCACCGCCGTGTCTGCAATGGTGAATAACCGCCTGGCACACGTGAGTTGACGGCACCGCTGGCTTAAGCAGCACTTTGCCGTTGAGCCGCGTCACGCGCACTCGCCGAACGCGCCAATGAAACTGCCGAACGCGCCAAAGATCGCGTACGCTGTTGGCGCGTTCAGCGAGTGCGCTGTCGCTGTCCACCGCGTAAACTTCGCCCATGTCCACAGAACCCAGAATCCCGCTGAATGGCTACCGCGGCTCCCAGTTGATGTATGCCGTGTGGCCCGGTTGGCGGTTACTGATGCATGACGCAGGATTGGCAACGCCGAGCGTGCTGGGCCGCGCACAGCTGCCGGGCGATCTGTTCGCCCGCGAGAACGTGCGGCTGAACTCGGCAGACTTCTTCAAACTTTGGCGGGCCATCGAAGCCGAAGGCCAGGCCGTGCGGGCAGACTGCCCGGCACCGTTGCAGGTCGCGCAGGTGATGTCGTCCGACTGGTTCGACCCCGAACTTTTTGCTGCACTCTGCAGCTCGAACATGGAAGCGGCACTTCACCGCATCGCAAAGTACGTCAGGCTGGTCGCGCCGATCGAGATCAACGTGGCGCGAACCGCGACGCAGTGCACGGTCACCATCGATTTCCTGGACCGCACGGAGTCTGCGCCGAGCGTGTTCCTGGCGTTCAAGCTGGTGTTCTTCGTGCAGCTCGCACGACTCGCCACGCGCAGCCACGTGCGCCCGTTGCGGGCAAGTTGGCCCGTGCCGCAAGGATCGGAGTCGGACCTCCGTGCATACGAGGCGTACTTCGGCGTACCGGTCGACCGCAGCGCATTGGCCACGCTGGTTTTTGCCGCCGCGGACGTTGAACGCCCCTTCCTGACCGAGAACCACAAAATGTGGTCGTATTTCGAGCCTGCCCTGCGCACGCGGCTGGCGGAGTTGGACCGCGCCGCCAGCATGGTGGAGCGCTTGCGCGGCGTGCTACTCGAGGCACTGCCGGCTGGTGAACTGTCGATGGATGCCGTTTGTCGAAAACTCGGCGTCAGCACTCGGACCCTGCAACGCAAGCTGAAGGCTGAAGGTACCGGTTTCCAGGAGACGCTGGACGCCCTGCGCGAGTCGCTCGCCAAGCATTACCTGACGAATTCGTCGATGTCCGGCGCGGAGATCTCGTTTCTGCTCGGCTTTGAGGATCCCAATTCGTTTGCGCGGGCGTTTCAGGTGTGGACGGGGAAGACGCCACAGGCGGCGCGTTTGGCGCTCAAGAAAACCGGCTCCTGAATCGTTTCGCAATCGGTATCAGGTTTTGGCGGCGGCTTGCGCCGCCCTCCCCGGTCACGCCTGACAGGGCTCACCGTGTTGCATCGACGGGCTCGATCGGCTTTGCGCGCCGGTCGGTGCTCGCCGATCACGGTGTCACGCCGACCCTGCCGACGCGCCACCACCTTCATTGCGCGGAGGTTCGCCCGCGGTCACCGACTGGCTCATTGACGCCAGAATCGCGTCGCGGCAAACCGCAAGAATTTCGTCAGCCAGTGGCGAATCGTCCGGACACGCGCGCGACATGACGATGGCCCCGACCGCGTGCGCCAGCATGTCGAGCGACCTGGCTCGCGTCCGGGCGGCGTCCACATCGTCCAACGCACCGCCTTCAGGGCTCAACGCAGCCAGCAGGCTCTCGATACCGGCCGCAAACGTAGCTCGAACCGCTTCCGGCTGACGGGCGGCATCCGCGCCTAGCGCTGCCATCGTACAACCGGTCGCACGGGTGTCGCGGTGCGTGCGAGAAAGGTAATACCGCACGAACTCGGACGCGTTCGCGCCCGCGCTCAGCGCCGCGGTCTGCGCGATGCCGCACGCCGCCGATTCCGCCATCAGATCGGCCTTCGAGCGGAACTGTTTGTAAAAGCCCCCGTGCGTGAAGCCGGCGGCAGCCATCAGATCGGCAACGCCAACCCCATCATAGCCACGCTCCCGAAACAGCTTCGACGCCGTCTCGACGACGTGCTCCCGATTGGCCTGCGCCTGTGCCTTGGTGATCTTCATTTCCTGACGACCGTGAGTGCATGCCTGCGAAGGCTCCATCATACATTGATGTCGATCGTCATCAAAACCTTGACAGATTAGATTACGACCATCATCATTGCTCCGCGTTCCCCACCCCGAAAACCGGCGCAACATGACCGACAAGACGCTTTTCGAGCCTGCGCCCTTGGCCGCGTGACCCTCGCCAATCGCGTTGTCACGACACCGCTGACCCGCAATCGCGCGGGCAGGCACTGGCTGGTACCCAACCTTGAATCTGGAACACCATGAAAGCACTTATCTTCAGACGCTATGGCAAGTCCCCCGAGATCGGGTTCGCCGAAGTGCAGCGACCCGCGCTAAAGCCTGATGAACTGTTGGTCCAGATCCACGCGGCGGGGTTGAATCCGGTCGACAACGTGATTCCGACAGGAACGTTCAAGCCCGTCCTCAAATTCGAATTGCCGGCCACGCTCGGCAGCGATATTTCCGGTGTGGTGACCGAGGTCGGCAGCCGTGTCACGCGTTTCAAGCCGGGTGATGCCGTCTTTGCCAGCCTCTTCGATCTCGGCCGAGGCTCGCTCGCCGAATTCGCGGCAGTGCCGGAGCGCGTTGCGGCGCCGAAGCCGGTCAATCTGGACTTCGTGCAGGCTGCCGCCGTCCCGATGGTCGGGCTTACCTCGTGGCAGGCATTGAAGGAGCGCGCCAATATTCAAGCCGGCCAGAAGGTGTTCATTCCTGCCGGGTCCGGCGGTATCGGCACGTTCGCGATTCAGCTGGCAAAGCACTTCGGCGCGACGGTCGGAACGACCACCAGTACGGGCAACGTCCAACTGGTAACCAGCTTGGGCGCCGACGAAATCGTCGACTACAAGAAGCAGGAATTCGAAAACGTGCTGCGCGGCTACGACGTCGTGCTTGGCACGATCAGAGGCGATGCGATTGAAAAATCCGTAGGCATCCTGAATCCAGGCGGCAAGATCGTATCTCTCGTCGGGCCGCTGGACGCGGCGTTCGCCCGTGCTCGCGGGCTGAACGTCGTGCTGAGGTGGGTATTCGGGCTCATGAGCCGCAAGATCATCCGGCTTGCGGAAACACGAGATGCGACCTATTCGTTTCTCTTCGTACGTCCGGATGGAGCCCAGCTCGCCGAAATTGGCGCACTCCTCGAGTCGGAACACGTTCGTCCCGTGATCGACAAGGTGTTTCCTTTTGACCAGGCGAAGGAAGCGCTCGAATATCTGGCCCAGGGACGCGCCAAGGGCAAGGTCGTCGTGAAAATCAAGTGAGCGGCCAATCCGTTGACGACTGACTGTGCGGGTTCTTGCCCTGGCTTTTGAAGAGGCGCAGCGGCGGCCAGGGCCGGACTCGATGGAAAACCTGAGGGCCGCTTAGGACTACGATTCGCCCAACGGCCATCAACCGATCGTTTCCGCGAACGACTTCAGATACTTCATGCCCGTGTCGCACATGATCGTCACGATCGTGGCGTCCGGGCCAAGCCGTTCGGCGAGTCGCAATGCGCCGGTTACGTTGGCTCCGGTCGACGTACCGCAGAACAGCCCCTCCTCCGCGGCCAGTCGGAACGCCATGGCTCTCGCTTCCTCCGTGGAGACACGCTCGAGTTCGTCGGCGATGCCGTCGTGCCATAGCGGCACGACATAGCCCGCGCCGATTCCGTCGATCTTGTGCGCCCCGGTCGGGCCACCCGACAGCACCGCCGATTCTGCCGGCTCGACGCCGGCGATCCGGATGCGTGCATCGTGTTCGCGCAAGCGCCGCGCAATCCCGCGTAGCGACGCCGCCGTGCCGACGCTCTGGACGAAGCCGTCGAGACGGCCGCCGGTCTGCTCCCAGATCTCGTCGGCCATCTTCGTATAGGCGTCGAACTGATCGGTATTCTCCATCTGCGCGGTGAGGTATGCGCCCGTCTCGCCGACAATTCGATTCGCTTCGCGAATCATGTCTTTCGTCAGCTTCTCGGTTTGCTTGCCGCCGTCGCTCGGGACGATCGTCAGCGTCGCGCCAAGCAGGCGCATGTGATCCAGTTTCTCCTTCGAGAACGCGTCCGACGAAACCAGATGCAGCGGATGCCGCTTGACGGCGCATACCAGCGCGAGCGACACGCCCGTGCTGCCGCCGGTGTACTCGACCACCGCGCCACCCGGCTTCAGACGCCCATCGCGCTCAGGCGCTTCGATCATCGCGAGCGCGATCCGGTCTTTCATGCTGCCGGTCGGATTCTGACTTTCGAGCTTGACGAACAGGCGCGCGCCGTTCTTCGGGACGACGTTTCGCAACGGTACGAGCGACGTGTTGCCGATCGTGTCGAGAATGCTGCCGGGAGTCGATTGCATGTTGACCTCTGAAGTGAGCGAACTGGCAAGACCGGGCGAGTGGCGGTTGGACAAACCCGCCGATGCCGGAAATGCTTCGCAGTCTAGACGCGCGACGAGGCCTTTCACCATAGTCAGAAATGACATTAATAGCGACAATCACGACATCCGTTCTACCGGGAATCCGATGCGTGGGCGGGCGTAGCGCACACGCGCCGCGCGCGCCCACCGAATGCAATCAGGCCGCACGCGACACGAGCTCGCCCAGAACCGTGTCCAGCGCGACGTGGCCGCGCAAGATTTCGTCAGGATGACTTTCGAAATCGATCCAGCCTTCGTTGAAGCCGTCCAGCATGCGCATGCGGGGTAGCGGATGCTTCATGCCCTGCGCGCGAAACAGCGCTTCCCACGTTCGCCTGTCGACGGCTTCCGCGCGCACCTGCCGGCCCAAAACGCGAGCGAAGGCCAGTGCGAGATCGTTGGGGCTCACCCGGCGCGGGCCCTCGAGCTCGACGACACGTACACCGCGCCACGTCTGCTGGAGCAGTTCCGCCGCCACACGGCCTACGTCCGCGGTGGCGACCATCGGCACGGGCTTGTCGAGCGGCTGCAGGTAACTGGCGACGACGCCATCGTCGCGCGCGGACGCGACATCCCACGCGGCGTTCTCCATGAACCAGCCGGGCCGCAGGAACGTCACCGGCATCGGCATCTCGCGCAGCGCGTGCTCCATCAGCGTGAGTTGCGTGAGCAGATTGGTCTCCTCGGCCTGCGCGCCGATCGTCGACAGGCAAACGACCTTTTCGGGGCGCGCCTTCAGAAGCGCGGCGGATACGGCCTCGATCACCTTCCGCGTTTCGGGAAACCCGGGCGCCGGATCGAACACCGGCGGCAGCAGGATGAAAACGCCCGAAGCGCCGGCGAACGCGGCGGCGAGCGACGACGAGTCTTCCATCAACGCGGTCGCCATCTCGCACCCGCGCTCCGCCCACGCCGCTGCCCGCGTCGTGTCGCGTACGACCGCGCGCACCGACCGCCCAGAGGCCAATAGCTCGCGCGCCAGCGCGCCGCCGACCTGACCGGTGATTCCAGTGATTGCATACATTGCTCGTTCTCCATGTGTGAATGCGTGGGTCGCATTCTGGACAAACGCCGATCAAAACAAAACGACATGGATGGCATCAGATAAGTGACAACGTGTCATCAATTCGGCATGATCGATGCAGACGCCCGACCGTGCTGCAGCGTGCGGCGTTCGCGTGTCGGCCTTCAATGGCTCGCACGCAATCCGCCATCCGTATTCACTCGAACAACCATGAGATCCAGTAGCGAGAAACTGTCCGGCGGCATCAGCGTGTTCGCCGCCGTGGTCGATGCCGGGACGTTCGCGGCTGCCGCCGACGTCATAGGCATGACGCCGCCGGGCGTCAGCCGAGCGATTGCCCGGCTGGAAAGAAAGCTGAACATCCGGCTTTTCAACCGAACGACGCGGTCCGTGTCGCTGACCGAAGAGGGCCGCCGCTTTTACGAGCAGGTCATGCCCCATCTCGCCGGGCTGGAGGAAGCCGCCGCGGCGGCTGCGGGCGGCGCCTCAACCGTGCGCGGCAAGCTGCGCATCAATCTGGATCCCGTCGTCTACCGGGCCATTCTCGGGCCGCGGCTCGATGCGTTCATGGACGCACATCCCGAGCTCGAAATCGAACTCATCGCGCGAGACAGCCTGGGCGACCTCGTCATGGACGGCTTCGATCTCGCCGTGCGATTCGGCGAACCGCGAGCATCGAGCCTGATCGCGAGAAAGCTGCTCGATACCGGCGTCGTGACGGTTGCGGCGCCCTCGTACATCGCGCGCCGGGGACGGCCGGCAAAACCCGAGGATCTCGAAAACCCGAGCCACCGCTGCCTGGAATTTCGGAATCCTGAAACAGGCAAGCCGTTCGCGTGGGAATTCCATCGCAAGCGCAAACGCATCGTGGTCGATACCCGGGGACGCCTCACGGTCAACGATCCGGGCGCCCTGCTCAACGCATGCCTCGCCGGTTCCGGAATCGCGCAGATGCTGCTGCTCGGCGCCGAGCCGCTGATCGCCGAAGGCCGGTTGATCGATCTCTTTCCTGAATGGGCCGACGAGCGGTATCCGTTATACGCGTATTACCCATCCCGGCATCACGTGCCGGCGAAGACCCGCGCGTTCCTCGATTTCATGGTCGAACTGACGGGCATTCACGCGGGCGTCGGCACGCGCTAGTGCGGTTCCAGCCGAGCCCACTGAACTCTGTGTCGGCATTCGCGGCGGACGACTGCGCCGCCGTCGACGCAGCGACTGCGTTCGAGCCGGGCCGCTCATCCATACCGAGGACGCTACCGATTGTCGGCACGCAACTCCCGCACCCCACGGCCGAGCCGGCGCCGCAACAAGGCCCGCAACGTCGCCGAATCCGCATAGCCGACCTCGCTTGCGATCGTCTCCAGGTCGTAACCCATCGACACGAGGTTCTGCGCCCGTTCGATTCGGAGATCCTGGAAGAACGCCAACGGCGACTTCCCGAGTACGGCCTCGGTACGGCGCTGCAACGTGCGTGGCCCAACGGCTAATGCGGCTGCCGCCGTCTGAAGCGAGAAACCGAGGGAAAGATTCTCGCGGGCCCAGCGCTCGAATCGCGCGACCAACGGATCGGCGTGTGCAAGGTAATCCGGAATGATGTATTCGGCCTGCGACGAACGCTTGTCGATCAGCATGAAGCGGGCCACCAGCGTGGCCAGTTCGGGACTGGCTTGACGCATCAACCACAGCGCAAGGTCGAGATGGCCCATGGCCGATCCTGCCGTGACCAGACGATCCGCGGCGACGACCATGCGCGAATCGTTCAGATCGACCGTCGGATAACGTTGACGAAAAAAAGGCGAGAGCGACCACGTGGTCGTCGCCTCGCGACGATCCAGAAGCCCGGCTTCGGCCAGCAAGAACGTCCCGATACAGGCGGCGGCAACGCCTATCCCACCGGCATGCCACGCACGAAGATGCGCCATCGCATCGCGCACGTCTCGACGCTCCAGCGTCTTGATCAGGCGCTCCGGCTCCCTGATGCCGGGCGCGGGCACGGCCACCCAGTCCGGGTGGCGTACGCTGCTTGCCGGTTCCACCAGCATCGACAATCCATGCGCGGTTCGGATGCGTTTGCGCACGCCCACCACCGTCACGTCGAAAGGCGGTGCGGCGAAGCCCTGAGCAGCAGCCAGTTCGTTGGCCATCGCGAAGGTATCCAGCAGCACCGTCAGCCCGGTGTCGAACAGACCGTCGAGGGCGAGGATGGTCAGTCTCATGTCGTAAACGTCGCCGTTGATATCATTTACGACTATAGTCCGGTTTCCGAAAAAAGCGCGGAGTGCAAGGCAACGCTGTGAAGAAGCACGTCACGCCGACCTCGCTCGTCCCGCCCTTTGCGAAGGACATTTGCCAAGCAGTTCGATCAGCCGCGTCTCGCATCCGGAAAACGCGTACCCGCGCCGCTGCGAGATCATGAACGTAAGGGGCCGCATGTGCCATGCGCGCCGCCGGAGTTCGACCAGTGTCCCCTTCGCGAGGTCTTCCTCGACCATATGGCGCGGCATGTGCCCCCAGCACAAGCTCCCTCTGAGCAGGTCGTGCTTCGCGCCGAGGTCATTCACCCACCACTGGCGTTCACTGGCGACCCCTTGCTGGGTCTTTTCCGCATCCGGCTGATTGTCGGTGACGACGAGCTGGATGTGCCGGCCGAACTCCTCTCTCGGGATCGGCTTCGCCATTGCGGCTAGCGGATGCGATGGCCCGCATACGGTCACCATTTGCGCATCGAATAGATGATGCCGTTCGATGGTGCCGGGGCTCAGTTCGGGCACGTCCGTGATCGTCACCGCCAACGCGCACGTGCCCTGGAGAACCAGACGCTCGCCACCCTGCATGGTCGTCATGCGCAGATTGATTGCAACCGTCGGAAATTCCGCCTGCAGCGTGCGCAGGCATTCGATCAGGTGCGCACGTGAAAAATAAGTGTCGACGGCGATCGACACTTGCGGGACGCCGGCTTCGGCAATCGCGACCGCACGCATCTTCATTTCCTCGGTGCGCGAGATCACCCCGCGCGCATCGGGCAGGAGGCTGCGCCCGGCGGCCGTGAGCGTCGCCTTGCGCGTGTTGCGCTCGAACAGCACCACGTCGAAAGCGCTCTCGAGCGCGCCGATCGCGTGACTGATCGCCGACTGGGCACGCCTCAGCTCCCTGGCCGCGCCGGAAAAGCTCCCCTGGTCGCACACGGCGACGAACGCGCGAAGTTGATTGATGGTGACGTTGTCCAGCATAGGTATCTAAAAAGTAGATGGCACTTATAGATATTCAGTCAATTGGCTTCATGAATCAAGCACGCCAGAATCGGATTGTCGCTTTTGTTTCGAAGGATGCACGACATGAACAGACTGAATGGAAAGACCGCCGTGATCACCGGCGGCGCAACCGGCATCGGCCGCGCCGCGGCACAGCGCTTCATCGAGGAAGGCGCTTTCGTCTTCCTCTTCGGCCGCCGGCAGGCGGCGCTCGACGCGGCGGTGGCCGACCTTGGGCCCAATGCCCGCGCGGTGAAGGGCTCGGTTTCCGATCCGACCGATCTCGACCGGCTCTACGCGGCGGTAAAAGCGGAGCGCGGCACCCTCGACATCGTCTTCGCCAATGCCGGGACCGGGAGCCCGCTTCCACTCGGCCAGATCACCGCCGAGCACATCGACGACACCTTCGACACCAATGTGAAGGGGACGATCTTCACGGTCCAGAAGGCGCTGCCGCTGATGGGCGCGGGCGGGTCGATCATCCTGACCGGCTCGAGCGCCGGCACCACGGGCGCCCCCGGATTCACGGCCTACAGCGCGAGCAAGGCCGCGGTGCGCAATCTCGCCCGGACCTGGGCGGCAGACCTGAAGGGTACCGGCATCCGGGTCAACGTGCTGTCGCCCGGCGCGACGGCGACCGAACTGGCCAAGGAGGCGCTGGGCGAAGAAGGCCAGAAGGCCTACGGCGCGATGACGCCGCTCCAGCGCATGGCCGAACCGGCAGAGATCGGGGCGGTGGCCGCCTTTCTCGCGTCGCCGGACAGCAGCTTCATGACCGCCAGCGAGGTTGCCGTCGACGGCGGGCTGGCACAACTCTGAGGAGAAGCACATGACCCAATCGCTGAAGGGCAAGACCGCGCTCGTGACCGGCGGATCGCGGGGCATTGGCCGCGCCATCGCCGAACGTCTGGCGAGCGACGGCGCGACAGTGGCGCTGACCTACAACGCCAGTCAATCCGGCGCGGATGAAACGATCGCGGCCATCGAAAAAGCGGGAGGCACCGCGTTCGCGATCCATGCGGATCTCGTCGACCCGGCGAGCGTCCCGGCTTTGTTCGAAAAGCTCGACGACGCACTCATCAGGCGCAACGGCAGCAAAGCCCTCGACATTCTGGTCAACAACGCCGGCAATTCCGGCTGGCTCGGCTTCAAGGACGCGACACCGGAGAGTTGGGACACCCTGATGGCGGTCTACGCCCGCGCGCCCTTCTTCATCATTCAGGCCGCGCTGGATCGCCTCGCCGACGGCGGGCGCATCGTCAACATTTCTTCCGCTGCCGCCACGAAGCCCGTCACGGCGGCGCCCGTCTACTCGATGGCGAAAGCGGCCATCAACACCCTGACCCATACGCTCGCCATCGAGCTGGGGCCGCGCGGCATCACTGCGAACGCCGTCGCGCCGGGCTTCACGCGAACGGATGCGAACGCCGCCTTTCGCGAGAATCCCGAACTCGTCAAGGCGGCCGAGGCGCAAATCGCGCTGGGCCGCTTTGGCGAGCCTTCTGAAATCGCCGCCGTCGTCGCGTTTCTGGCTTCCGATGACGGCCATTGGGTGACCGGCCAGACGATCGAGGCGAGCGGCGGTTACAAGCTCTGACCACATCGGGAAACGAAGGAGAAACATATGCGTTACGCAATCATCGGTTTCGGCAAGATCGGCCACGCGCTTGCCAGGGCGTTCGCCCGCAACGGCATCAACGTGGCCGTTGCAACCACGCGCGATCCGGAAAGCTTTGCGGCGGAGGCGGCCGCGATCGGACCGACGATCACGCCCACGACCCTTGCGGAAGCCGTCAAGGCGGACATCATCTTTTTGGCTGTTCGTTTCGAGTCGCACCCGGCGGTCGCGAAAGCACTGGCCGACTGGAACGGGAAGACCGTCGTCGACGCGATGAACACGCAGGCCCCGCTGGAAGAACTGGACGGTCTGCCGTCCTCGGCCTTCGTCGCGAAAGCGTTCACCGGCGCCCGATTGGTGAAAGGCTTCAATCATCTGGTCGCCGCCGTCCTCGGTCAGGACCCGGCCGTCCACGGCGGCAGGCGAGTCGTGTTTCTGGCGAGCGACGATGACGAGGCCGCGGCGGAGGTCGGTGCGCTTGCGGAAAAACTCGGTTTCGCGCCGATCCGGCTCGGCGGGTTATCGGAAGGTGGATGGCTGGTGCACGCGCGCGGAAAAAGCTGGGGACACCTGATCTTCAAGGACCTGATCAGCTTTGCCTGACGAGGTTCGATTTCCTGCATTTCGCCGAATCGAATGGACCGTTGCCGGGCGCAGCCGACGCCCGAACGGCAACGTGTGCGAATGACCGCTCGCGGCCGAGTGCCGGCCTACCTTGTCTACAGGACGGCCGGATCGATCTCGCGTGCCGTCAGTCCGAATCTCGCCATGCGAGCGCGATGGTCCGACGAGCCGAGATATGAACGAAGTTGCTGATTGACCGCCGTCAACAGATCGCGGTTTTCGCGGTTGAATGAAAACGCACCCAGCGGAGGCGTCCGCTGGGTGCCGTTTACATCCGGCTCGTGCGCGACGTCCTGGATCATCGAGTTGCCTATCCGGCTCGCAACGATTCGATTTCCCAAAGCCGTGCTCGCATAGGCATCGATCACGCCGGAGAGAACGGCCGCAATCGCGTCGGCCTGCTGTTCGAAGACGACGATTTGCCGCCGACTGACGCCTGACGCCATCGCGGAATCATGCTGCACCTGTCCTGCGATGATGCCGAGACGCACATTGGGACGTTCGGCGATCGACGCATAGCTGCGGAGCGCTCTCGGGTTGCCGGGCCGAACCAGAAAGCCGTCCTCGATCCCCCACACCGGCACGCTGAACGCGACGGTATCGGCACGCTTCGGGGTCACGAAGAGCGGCACGTTCATGTCCCAGCGACCTGCTGCGACCCCGGGCAGCAATTCGCTGAACGTCGTCGGGCGATACTCGATGCGAGTGGCGCCTATCTGCCGGAGGATCGTCTCCGCGAGCTCGAGATCGGCACCGGTAGCGGTGCCGTCCGCTTCGGTCCAGCCGAACGGAGGTTCTTCGATGTACGCAATGGTTAACTTCATCGCTTTGCCTCGCAAGCCGAAGGTGGTGCTCAAGTGTGGGGCGGATCGTTGATGATTTTACTCATGCGGACGGACGTGTCTCCTGGCCATGGCACGCCGATCGCGGTTTTTTATCGCGATGGACGAGATGTGACGTCGCTATTCGATGTTTGTCCGCGACGCCCGCCATCCGGATCATATGCGGCTTGACGGCGTCGTCTTCGGCGGTCGCGGTCTCCTTCGGACGAGTCAGCGCTTAGAGCCGCGCCTTCGTCGCGATGAACGCCGGCGTATTGACCTTCAAATTGCGCGGCCGTGGCACCGGCATCGCGATCAGCTGCTGCACCCCGCCCGGATTCGCCTTCAGCATTCCGGGCTACGGCGAAGAGTCGGTTTCGGCAGGTTTCGAAGAGATAGCGTCAGACCGCTGGAAGGACGAAGTCTATCGGCCGGACATCAAGGGCCGCTTGCATACGCTATACAAATGGCCGAAGTCGAGCGCATCGCCGGGTGCCCGGAACGCTTCGAATATGGATCTGCGAAATGCGTCAAGCGACTGAGCCAACGGAACGAGTGCTATCTCCGCTGACGCGTATTCAACGACGCTCCGTAATCGAACCCTCAGCGTCAACTTTCCCAACGGCGCCGACGGCGCCACCAACGGAAATCGGTCCATGTGCTTCCAGATCCCCGTGCACGGTCAGCGGGCCATGCACGGTGAGCGGGCCGTGAAACGTATTTTCTCCCTGACGTCTGCGTATGGCATGACCGTCGGGAGGAATCCGTTCAATCGAGACCGCGTTGATCGGGCCGCGGGCGGAGATGTCACCAGCCACCGTCAGTGAGCCGTCGACAGTAACCGGCCCGAGGACGACGAGCGATCCTTCGACGCTGAGCGGCCCCGTGACGACCGGCTCGGCATGTCCTGACGTGAAGAAGACAGAGGACGCCAGCAGAACCGCGCGCGCCATCGCGCTCTCTGCCCGCCTCGATGCCATGCTCTTTCCTGGCGCCAGATGAAGCATTTCACATGTCCTCCTGCTCGGCGCTACTTACGCGAGCAGCCAGCGGTCCACTGACTCGCGACAGGCGGCTGCCGCTGAAGCACCCCCGGGCGCTATTTATCCAGTCTAGTCGCGGAGTTGACGAGCACAAGCGGCATCGGCGCGATAGCGCGAAGAGCGCGATCTTCGACTGAACGTCTGCAGTGCACCGGGGAAGCGACCGGTCGAGCGTTTGCCGGCGCACGCCGACGAATGACGGATATTGGCCGGAAGTCGCCGGTCGGCGCCCGGTGCGGCCCGACCGGCGACTTCCGACCCATTGCTGACAGTCGAGCAGTCACGGCTACAACGGCAGGAAGCAAAGTGGAACGGACATTCCGCGTGTTTCTCTGTAGATCCATCTTGGGAAAGCCTTATGTCAAAATCGACGTATTCGCCACTTTTCTGCCGAGAGTACAATGTTCCGAATGGATCAAGTTTGCCGATTAATTAATCGAAAATGGTATTAAAGCAAGAACGACGACGTGCTTCACACTGCGTAAAAATTAGTGACTTCTAAATTAACGGGGAAAATAATGGGTGATTTTGTACAACTAGTTCAATCTGAAGGTGTTGACGGCCCGCGTCGGACCAAATTTACAGAAAAAAAGTGGAAAGCCGCATTTGATAGCGTGAAATCGCCTGATATCGCTGACCGGCGTTTATATGATGCCGCTTTGGTGATTCACACGAAGCTTGGGAATATTCGTAGCAGATTAAAGCTTTCGACAACAAAAGATCTCACTACGACAGAAAAAGTACGAGCGTTTGTTGCTGCTGCAAATCACGGCTTTCTTGTCGCGCAAGAAAAGACCCGAGAGGCGTTAATCGCAGTGGGAAGGGAGCTTGCGCAGCGAAACGACGACGGGATCCGTCCTGAGGACATTTTCGCGGAAGTCAAACTTGAACTGCCTGGCGGATTTGAATGGTCGCCCAATGAAATTGTTGAGAGCCTCGTCGAGGGAATTGAAATTCCTATCAAAGTTGCATTGCAAGACGATCCGGATCTGAGCGGAAACCCCCGCATGGCGCAGATTTCGTGGAAAGACATTCTATTGGAACTCAATCTAGGGATCACGTATCGTCACACGGAAGATCTCTGGGATGATTGTCTTTGGAATGGCTATGGCGTAATAGAGGTGAAAAATAGGACGGTGTTTGTTCCGAAGGACATAGATGTGAAGCGGGGTCAGGCCGTCGGCATTGCCAGACGACACACTTTGTGGACCGGATTTTCGCTTCAGGCAAAGATGTTACATCGTGAATACGCTGCTCGGGGCGCAACTATGCGCATTCGAGACATCAAGGCGATACGCAAAGAAGGTAGAAAGCAAGTAATTAGCGTTTCAAGACTAGGCGAAAGCTCAGAGGCGCAAGAGGATCAGGTATTACTGAGAATGCTAGCAAATGAACCGTACTACCAGGAACTACTTGGGAAAGACTTGCCATCTCTAGAGGGTGTGACACTCACTGAGATCCTCGACGCATGGGTCGTTATATCACGTGCAGCTCAAATGCTATTGGCGACCATCTCTGATCATGAACGCGCTGCTAACGATCAAGAGGCTCCCACCCACACTTGGTTGCCGGCGTTTGTTCCCGTATTGCAAACCGAAGCACTGGTTCAGGCAATTTCGTCCGCCGCAGCTATCGCGCCGGCCAAAGGGCGAAAGATCGTCGATTTCTTTACCTTTTATGGGAAGGCCGGGCAGGAGATCTGGGATTCCCCGCTGGTACCCGTCGGTTCAAAGGTAGTCGCACCGATTTTCGCCGCAATTGTTAACCCGAATTTGAGAAGATTGGTTGACATTTGGATGCGGCGCGGCGGGATTGACCTGGAAGTCCGAGGAGATCCCTTCGAAGCGCATGTCAGATCGAAGATGGTAGCAGCCATCAATGCTTCCCCCGTTCTGGCAGGCAAGGCTGTTTGCATTGCAGACAACTATGTGTTTAGTCCGTCGGCAGGTCGATCCGAGCAGATTGATTTGATAATCGTGATCGGTTCGACCGTTCTGGTTGGTGAGAGCAAGTGCATTCTCGAACCTACTGAAGCGAAAGCGCTTGCCATGCACCAACGCACGGTTCTTGGGGCCGCGGATCAGGCCTTGCGAAAATCAAAGGCCTTGACGGATAACCGGGGTGATTTCGTGACTGATGTCGCGCGGCTCGGGATAAAGCTCCACGAGGACTTCAAAGTTGTACCACTTGCCGTCGTCAGCACGTCGACCCATGTTGGTATTCCCGCCAAGGGGGTTTCGGTTGTGGATGAGTACATTCTCGGTAAGTATCTCGAAGGTGAACTCGAAGATGCTGGTCTGGATATGAGTAACCTCGCGGTTGTAAAGCGGATTAAACGGGTTTTTTATTCCGACCTCGCTGAAGCCGAAGCACGTGTGGCGGATTATCTTGCTTCTCCACCTCAGGTTCAAAGGCTGCGAGACGGGGTCAAGGTTCGTCTCGTGCCGCTGCATGCAATCAGTGAAACCGACTGGGAGGGACTGGTACTCACATTGGAGTGCGTTCCCCGGTCTAACGCTATTACTGCCGACGCGAACCTTTGAGGAAACCGGCCGCTGGCACCAAGCCGGTCCAACCGCGGCAAAGGTCGACGACTTTGATGCAGCCTTAGGTTGATAGGATGGCCGTTTGCGGAGTGGAGCGGCCGTCTGAATGTGTCGGCACTGCATAAAACGAAAGTCGCTTTATGGCCGGTAACGGCCCATCGCCATCACCGGCCGCAAGCCAGATGGCGAACCTCAAGCGATCGCATGCGGGCCACTGCGAACTCATCGGCCAAAGCAACTTTTCGCGATCACGTGAGCACGCCCCCGCAGCAGCAGTTTCAACCGCCGCCCCGACGGATGCATCACCACCATCCCACAAGCCCCCGAGTCGAACCGCCCGAAGCCGACGCATCCCCGGCCCACACTCCCCACTTCACGCGCCTCTCGGCAAGCGCACCGTGAACACGGTTTCCCTCTGATCGGACCGCGCGTCGATCCGACCGCGATGCGCCTTGGCAATTTCGTTGGCGATGAACAAGCCGAGTCCCAGGCCGATATCGTCACCCGTTCTTTCCGGATGATCCGCCCCGCGCTGAAGCGGATCGAAGATGCGGTCCAGCGTGAGCCGATCCATGGCCGGGCCGTTGTTGCCGACCTCGATGAGCACTTCCGCGCCGGCCGCCGCGGCCATCACCCGCACCCGTGTCCCGGGCGCTCCATACTTGACCGCATTGCTCACCAGATTGCTCAGCAATTGCTGCATTCGCTGATCGTCCCAATCGCCTCGAAGGTCGCCGCTCATATCGAGCGTAATTTCACGATCGGGATGACCTGCACGCAATTCGTCCACCACGTTGACGAGCACGTGCGCGAGATCGATCGTACGGGGAACGACGTTGATGCCCAGTCCGAGCTGGGTTCGATTGAAATCGCAGAGATCGTCGAGAAGGCCGTGCATGCGTCCACCACTCCTGATCAGGCGCGCGGCTGCTTCCGATACCTCCTCCCCTGCATTGAGCGCGGCGAGATACGACGCCGTGACCTGGATCGTCTGCAGCGGCGTGCGCATGTCGTGGCCGAGCATGCCGAGGAGCAAGTTGCGAGCCTGCTCGGCCTGTTCGGTAAAAAAGGCGACGGATTCCGCCAGCGCTTGATCGACCGCCTCGTTGAAGCGCATGACGTCGTCCAGATCAGGCACGCTCGGCTGACACTCGTCGATCCACAAGCGCAGCACACTGGCGCGCAGCGCCCGATACTCGGCTGCCAGTTGATTGATGTTGAAGCCCCGCCGGGCGCGCAGGACGGCATGCGTCTGGGCGGCCGTCTCTGCGGCATTCACCGGCTCGGGCGCGCGCCCCAACGATTTTTCATGTTGCGCTTTCCTCGTTTGCGGCGTCGCGATGTCCTTGGCGACGGCGGTCAGGATCTCACGCGCGTGGTCGCGCAGCCCGAGCGAGTTCATGTTCCTCGCGGCTGGTAACAGGGTAGCGGCGAACGCTTCCCACTGCACCAGGATCGGTTCCATGTTCCGTACGATGAAATCGGCAAGCCGCATGTCGCCCCTCACAACGGAATGATCGGTGGACACTTCAGTCGAACCGCACGATATCACGCGAATATCGACGTCAGCCGGCGATTCAATCGCCGTCGTCGTTTCCGGCTGCGCGGGCGATGAGCACCGAGCGGCAGCGTCGATCGACCTAGCCCTGGCCAGGCATTCGGAGCCCTTGAACGATACGCGACTGAATTTGCGGTCGCGACGGGGCCGAAGCGAACGTCGATTCGCACGCACGTCACGTCGGGCGGCTAGCATCGCCGATAATCGGTGCGACGCTGTCCGATTGCCGCGGCGCCGGCAGCACGAACCTTGCGCCGCGCTCGTTCGTCTTTCATCCCGACGCCGGATTCGGCCGCATTTTCCTGCCACGGCCGGCCGCCGGCACGCAACTGCACATGCCCAGGAAAAAATCCAGCCTCTGGCTGCGGCCTCTCGACCTGTTTTCCATCGCGACCGGCACACGCCCGAAGAAGCAGGCCGGCAGATCGCGGCCGGCCGTCAAAAAGGCCAGCAAAAAGGTGGCCCAACGGGCCGTCAAGCCGGCCGCCACCGTCCGTACCGCGAGACGGACCGGGTCCGCGCACGGAGCCCGCATCCCATCGGCCCGACCACCCGGCACGTGGCTCCGCTCGTTTCATTCCGCCGGCCCGAGCGCCGGCCGGTTCGTGAACCATCTTGCGTACGCGCTGTATCTTCCCGCCTCCCCGGCCATAACAGCGGGTATGCCGGCCGTCGTCATGCTGCACGGCTGCAAGCAGACCGCGGAATCGTTCGCCGCGGGCACGCGCATGTGCCGTCTCGCGGAGCGGTCGGGATTCGCCGTGCTGTTTCCCGAGCAGGCCAAGACGGCCCATGCGCACCGCTGCTGGCACTGGCACGGCGACGCGACCGAATCCGAAGCCGCGGCCGTCGCGTCGCTGGTCGACGCCATCGTGCAACGCCACGGCTTCGATCGCGACCGGATCTACGTGGCCGGCATGTCCGCCGGCGCCGGGCTCGCCGCGGCGCTGGCGATACGGTATCCCGACCGCTTCGCGGCGGTCGGCCTGCACTCGGGCCCGGCCATCGCGCCGCCGTCGTCGACGATGGCCGCGATGAGCCTGATGCGTCGCGGCATCCGCGACGATCCGATCCATGTGCTCGACGCGTGCACCGACGTCGCGTCCTATCCCGGCATGCCGGCGCTCGTCGTGCACGGCGCGCTCGATACGGTCGTGACCGACCGGAACGCGGCGCAGCTCGGCATCGCGTTCGCGCGACTCAACCGGCTCGTCGACGAACACGGTGCGATCCGCGTCGGCGAGCAACGCAGCTACACGCAGGACGATGCGGACTACGTCGATTATCTAAAGCGTGGACGGCTGGTCGTCAGGGTTTGTGTCGTTCGCGGGCTGCGGCATGCATGGAGCGGCGGAGATCCGAGCGAGCCGTTCCATTCCGCCACCGGGCCGGACGCGACCTCGATGTTCTGGCATTTCTTTCGTCGTCAGCGCCGCAAGCGATCGACATGACGCACGACGCTCGCGCCCCCGCCGTCATGTCGTCATGCCCGTTGCTCCAGCGCGACCGCGTTCGCGCGGTCGCCGGCACGCCGCACCGGCAACCGTATCCGGAAGGTCGTGCCGCGCCCCGGTTCGCTGGTCACGTCGATGGTGCCGCGATGACGCTCGATGATGCCGTGCGATACCGACAGCCCGAGCCCCGTGCCCTGCCCGACCGGCTTCGTGGTGAAGAACGGATCGAAGATCCGCCGGACGACGTCGGGCGTCATGCCGGCGCCGGTATCGCTGATCGCGACCGACACTTGATCGCCGTCGCTCGACGTGCGGATCGTGATCACGCCGCGCTCCGGAATCGCCTGCGCCGCGTTGACCAGCAGGTTCATGAAAACCTGGTTCAACTGCGACGGCAGGCATTCGACGTGCGGGACATCGCCGTAATCGCGCACGATGTCGGCCTTGTACTTGAGTTCGTTGTGGACGACGTTGAGCGTGCTCTCGAGGCCCGCATGGAGATCGACCACGCTCCATTCGTCGCTGGCCGGACGCGAGAAATCGCGCAGGTCCTGCACGATGCGCCGCACGCGCAGCGCGCCGTCGATCGACTCGTCGATCAGCATCGCGATCTCGTCCCGGACATAGTCGAGATCGGCCGCGCGGTGCACGGCCGTCAACGTGTCGCGAGTGGCTGGATCGAGCTGCGGCAGCGCGGCTTCATGTGCCGCGACCACATCGATCAGGCTGCGCACCCACGTCTTCAACGTATTGAGGTTCGCGCTGACGAAGCCGATCGGATTGTTGATCTCGTGCGCGACGCCGGCCGCGAGCTGGCCGATCGATGCGAGCTTTTCCGACTGCAGCAACTGCTCGTGCGTTTCCTCGAGCGCATGCAACAGGCGCCGCTGTTCGTCCTTCTCCCGTTCGAGCAGCGCATGCGCGGCCTTGCGCTCGTCGATCTCGGCCGCCATGTTCTCGCGCGTGCGTTGCAGCATCCGCGTCGTCTGTTCGTAGCTATGCAGCGCGCGTTCGAGTTCGCTGGTTCTCACCCGCACGAGCCGTTCGAGCGTGTCGGTCATCCCGCGCAGGAAAGTTGTGCGCGCATCGAAACGGCACACCAGCAGCGTGACGACCAGCGTCGCCATCGTGAACAACGCGACCGTCGTCGCGAGCCACGGTGCGTCGACCCCGTTCGCGGCGCCGCACCGCGCATCCGGCGCGAAATGCGCGGCCGCCATCGCCGTGTAGTGCATGCCGGTAATCGCGATGCCCATGATGACGGCCGCGCCGATGCGTTGCGCGGTCGCGTGGCGCGCCTGTTGCATGCGCAACGCCTGCGCGATCCACAGCGCGGCCGTCGACGCGATCACCGCGATGCCGATCGACGCGGCGAACAGTGCGGCATCGTAGCGAATGCCGGGCTGCATGTGCATCGCGGCCATCCCCGTGTAATGCATGCCGGCGATCCCGCCGCCCATCAGCACGCCGCCCGCGCACAGCCGCCACCAGGCCAACCGTGCGCGCGTGACGACGTTCAGCGCGAAATACGATACGAGCACCGCGATCGCCAGCGACGCGCCGGTTTCCTGCCATGCATAGCCGAGCGACACCGGCAACGAAAACGCGAGCATGCCGACGAAATGCATCGACCAGATTCCGGTGCCCATCGCCGCCGCACCGCCGCCCAGCCATGCGCGCTTGAGCTTCGGATTGTCGAGCAGCGAGATGAACGCGGCGAGGTCGAGCGTCGTATAGGAAGCCAGCGTCGCGATCGCGAGCGACAGCAGGACGAGCGGAAGGTTGTAGGTGCCATGCATGATCGGACGCCCCGGAACGGGTTGAATGCATCGCCGCGGTGCGCGCGGTCGCGCACACCGCGGCCGTCAGGCCGACGTGTCGACGTCAGGCCGCCGGCGCACCTGCGTTGGGCGCGTGCGCCTGCCCGGCCGGACGGGCCAGCACGAGAATGTCGAACGGCGTGCCCTCCCGTGTCTCGAAGCGGCGCACGAGCTCGATCTGGTGCGCGGACATCACGCTGCCTTTCGTCATCAACAACACGCCGCGATGCGTGCGCAGATCGTCGGCGAGCTGCATCCCCTCGCGCAGTTGCGCCGACCGAATTTCCGCGACGGACGCCGCGATGCCGAGACTTGCCGGATCCCGCATCAACTCGATGAAGCGCGCGACCAGTTGCGGGTCGTAACGCACGCTCGCCTGCGAGCGCAACACGTCGATTGCCTGTTCGATCGAATGCGGCGCACCGATTTCGCCGTTGCGCAACCCTTCGAAATCGCGCGCGATCGCGACGATCCGCGACCCGATCGGGATCGCGTCGCCGACCAGGCCGTCCGGTGTGCCACGGCCGTTGAAGCGCTCGTACTGGTGCAACACGATCGATGCGACCTTGTGCAACTGGGCGACCGGCGTGAGCACCATCTGCGCACGCAACGGATGCTCCTGGAACACGCGGTGCTCGTCCGTCGTCATCCGCGCGAGCGGCTTGTGCAGCAATTCGTCCGGCAGCGACAGCTTGCCGATGCCGTGCAACAGCCCCGCGAAATAGACGTCCTGCGCGTGCAGTTCGCTCATCCCGGCCGCCAGCGCGAGCCGCCGCGCGATCTCGCCGACCCGCATCGCATGCCCGCTCGCGGCCCCGCAGCGCAGCTCGATCATGCTCGCGCACACCTGAACCATCGCCGTGAAACTGCTTTTCAGGTCGCGTTGCGCCGCTTCGAGAAACATCACCGTCTGGCCAAGCTCTTCGGTGCGCGCGCGAACCTGCGTTTCGAGGTCCGTATTGAAACGGCGCAGCGCTTCGTTCTGCGCCTCCGTCAGCGCCGCCAGCCGCGCCGCTTCGCGACGCAGACGGCGCTGCTCCAGCGCCTGCTCGATGGTCAACAGCAGGTCGTGGTCGTCCCACGGCTTGTTCAGGTAGCGATACACGCCGCCTTCGTTGACGGCCTGCATGACCGACGCGATCTCCGCATAGCCGGTCAGCAAAATGCGCATCGTGTCCGGGTACAGCCCCCGCGCGCGCGCCAGGAATTCCGCGCCGCTCATGTGCGGCATGCGCATGTCGGACACGATCAGGTCGATTTCCGTCGACGCCAGGATGTCGAGCGCGGCCTCGCCGCTGTCGGCGATCACGATGTCGTAGCCGGTGGGCCGGAACACGCGCCTGAGCGCCGACAGCACGTTCGGTTCGTCGTCGACCAGCAGGATCGACGGTACGCGGGCCGCCTCGCCGGATGCCGCCGCATTGTCGGACGTTTCGGGCGGCACGGCATTCACGTCGTTTGTTGCAGATGTGGTCATAATCGGCCTCGGATCAATTATTTACGCCCTCTCTGCAACATCGGCCGGGTCCGCATTTTCCACATTGGTGGAAACGCTAATGTGCGCGTGTCGATTCCCACCGGCATGCATCGCACGAACGCTATGTCGTTGACGCGCCGGGTTCGCGCCGGTAGTAGATGTCCCATTCCGCTTCGTCGGTTCGCACGAAACCGTGCCGTTCGTAGAAGCGGTTCGAGTCGCTGCCGCGCAGTGCGCCGACGCGAACGGGCATCCGGTGTGCGTCGGCTTGGGCAAGGATCTCGCGGAGCACGGCGGCGCCGATGCCCTTCCCCTGATGCGCGGGCACGATGTACAGGTGGTCGAGCAGCCAGTGATCCGCCATCGGGCGAAGCGTGTAGAAGCCCGCACGCGAATGGTCGACTTCGATGAAACGGCATAGCGCCGGGTCGAACGACACGAGAAACCGGTCGCGCGCACGCCGAGGATCGAAACGGCCGATGCGCTCGAGGCTGTCGCGCATCGCGGCAATGCGGATCGCGACGAGGGTTTCGGCGTCGGCGTGCGTGACGGGGAGGAAGGTCGGGGTCACTGTCATTGGGCTGGCGGGATGCAGGGGAAAGCGAACGCTCGGTTTGGCGGTGCGGCCCCCCAGCATCGAGGCGAGTGATCGCCTCAGGGCGGCTTGACGCCTTGCGCCCGCGTGAACCGACTTCTGACATCTTCGCTCGAAGGAGACTTCAGCGCGGCGCGCCGCTCCTTGATCGGAGGGCGCGCGGCAAACGAACCGATTCAATCGGCTCAATGAATAAAAAGCGCTGGCCGGTGAACCGGCCAGCAAATTGGTCCTGGCGATCCGAGGTTGAGGTGTGCCAGGACCACATGCATTAAATGGCGGACGCGTGCAGACGCCCCGGTATGTCAAACGATTGGCTCCTCCGAGCCTGCGCGGCGATCTGTGATCGCAGTTTAGGCCGGGCTAACCGATGCGATCAAGTCCGCGCGCACGCCCGTCAACCTGAATGCATCGACGGGCTTCGGCACTTCCCATGTTGCGATCGCCGCTTCAGTCGGCAGATAGTCAGGATCGGCCGACGCGACCCCAGCCCACACGCCTCGCGACACCTGTCTGCCATGGAGATAAAAATGCAACTCCCGGCCCGCGCGGTCGCAAATACATCTGATTCTCTCCACCGACCGGCCCAGTCCTCTAATCTGTGCGATCTGGTTGCGATCCAGTTCGAACACGGCGCTCACCACCCCATCGCAATCGACCATGCCGATCATGTTGCTGTCATCGGTGAATGTCCACGACGGATGCGGCGTGCCTAGGCGCAGCATGAAAAAATCCGCAGATTCTGAACCAACCATCACGTTTCTCCTGCAATGATACGTCGTTCTACTAACTGCAACTTGATGAATACGCTTGCTCATCCAACCGTGCCTCCTCGCCGTGCGTGGATGCTCGGGTGAACGTACGCCAGCGCCTTGCAATGGGCGCGCGCAACGTTGAAGCGCGCAGCGCCCGGCGCTTTCGAAGCACCTACACACTCGCCTGACCCGTCACGGTATCTGCGGCCATACTGTCCGAACCGGAAAGCCTCACCGCGACAGCCGCTGCCGCCGTGCTTCCGTAGACGTTGAGGGCGGTTCTCCCCATGTCGAAAAAGGCGTCGACGCCCAACAGCAGCAGCACCGCATCGGCCGGCAAGCCGATCGACGTGAGAACGATGGTGATGGCCACGATCGCCCCGGAGGGCACATTGGCTGCACCGTCGATGGTGACGACCGTCAAAATCAAAATCGTGATCACCAGCGGCCAGGACCAGACAAGGTGATATGCGTCGGCCAGATAACCGACCGCGAGGGCCGTATAGAGAACCGCGCCGTCGCGATTGAAAATATAGGCCAGAGGCAAAATCGTGGACGCCACGCCGTAAGGCACGCCCAATTCAACCAGCTTCTTCAGGTGCAACGGATAGGTAATTTCGGACGAACGCGTCGTGAAGCCGAGGATCAGTGGCTCCCTCACTTTCCTGAGCACGGCGAGCGGCGACTGACCGGCGACGCGAATGACGATGGTGAGTACGACCGCCAGAACCGCCATGCCGAGATAGGCCACGCCAAGAAGCTCGACAAGCGAGTGCGCGCCCGCAAAGCCCTTGGCCGACAACAACTGCGCGATCGCGGCGAAGATCGCGAGCGGCGACCATGCGATCACCCACTGGATCATCTTGAACAGCCCCGACAGCAACGCCTCGAAAACGGCAATCGCGGGCTCGGCACGCTCCGGGGCAGCCGACAATGCCGCGCCGAAAATGACGCCGAAAACGAGCACCGGCAGAGAATTCCCTGCGGAAAGCGCGGCGACGATGTTGGCGGGAATCAAATCAACGAGAAATTTCGTCCAGTCGATGCTGGACGCGAGCGCTGCGGGCATCGATCCAGAGTGAGCCGCGCTCGCGCCAAGACCCGGTCGAAATACGAAGTTGAGCAAGAGGCCGAACGATGCAGCCAAGCCAGTCATCAACACGAAGAAGCCGATACTGGACAGTGCGACCTTTCCAAGCCGCTCGCGAAGTCTGCCCGCACGAAAGACCCCGACCGTGACCGACAGGAAGATCAACGGCATGACGACCATCTTGATCGCGTGGCCGAACATCGTGCTCAGAAAGCCCAGCTTCGCGGCAAAGCCCGGAGCAAACACGCCGCAAGCGACGCCCAGGACAAGCCCGCCAAGCATTTGCATCGGAAGGGAAAGCCCTTTATTTTTCGTGTTCATGCCTCGCCTTTAGCAGTTTTATCCGTGCGGGCGTACCGTCAACGATGTGATTCCACATATGCTGACGCGCAAGCTCGCCGTCGTTCGCTTCGATTGCGTGAAAGATGTGCAGGTGCTCGATCGTGCCGCGCCGAACGGTTTCAGCGTCGCCGCGCGGGAGTTCGTTCAGGGCCAAGGTCTGGGCCCGCAATAGACCATACGCCGATGAGATTCGTACGTTCCGTGCGGCAGCAAACAACTCTTGATGAAACACCCAACCGATACGTTGCTCGAGCATGATGTCCGAGACGTCTCGGTCAACCAGTTCCTGCATTTTTGCCGCCGCGTCGCAAAGGCCTGCCGTTACTCCCGATCTCGCTGCAAGAAACGCTGCGGTACTCTCCAGGGCCAGCCGCATTTCAAAAATTTCGCGAAGATCGCTGGTAGTCGGCGACGCGACATATGTGCCACTCTTTTCGATCACGACGACCAACCCTTCGGACTCGAGCAAATGCAATGCGCTGCGCACCGGCATTTGGCCGAAACCCAGTTCGTCCGACAGGCCTCGGTGCGATACTTTCTGCCCAGGCGCAAGGCGGCCGTCAAAAATCCTCGACCGGATCTCGTCGTAGGCCAGCTCTGCATCTGTCGAGACTTTCGACGTCATCTGTGATCGCAGTTAGCGTATGATTCAAAAAAGAAAGTGATAGGAAATTACCCTTACTCGCCATGTCCGGCAACTGCTAATTTTGCGAGTGAGTATGCCGAAAGAGAATTGGAAGAAAAATCTGCGTCACGAAGAGAGCCGATAATTATATGACTTCACAAGATGTGCGCTTTACCATCTGTGCCGTCCGCGCGGAAGAAACCTATCCCCTCAGGGCCGCGGTCTTGATGGCTGGAGATGAAGAGGGAAGCGCTCTACACGGAGATCACGCCCCAACGACAATCCACTTTGCCGTTCGTGACAACGACAATATCGTTGCCGTGGCATCGGTGTGTAAAGAAGGACAATCCGGCGTTTCGAATGCCGAAGCGTGGCGCCTTCGCGGCATGGCCGTCCATCCGTCGGTACGCGGCCTGGGGTTCGGACGCCTGCTGGTCAATCTTTCCATTCGCCATGTCCGCGAACAGCGCGGCACCCTGCTCTGGTGTACGGCGCGCGAATCAGCCTACCCATTCTACGAAATGCTCGGCTTTGATCGCGATCCGATACCGATTTCAATGCATGGCCGCGACGACATGAAATTCTATCTAATGCAGCGCCAAATCGTGGGCTGATTCCATCTGCGACCGACGTTCGATCGCAATCGCGGGCCGATACCAGGCGCTGGCTGCCGGCCCGAAAACACCGGTTCGCCCAGCGTCCGCATTAGCTGGTTCGCCCGCGCGAAGATCAAGATCGTGTGCGACGACGATTGTCGCAATACCTGCATCATCCAGCGCGCCGCCGAACGGTAGCGCCATTCGCTTGTCTCGCGAGTTTCCGGTCAAGACGGTTGAATATTCAACAATCGTCTTTACCGTTTCGATTGTTGCAATCCCAGAGAAAATGGAACGGTTACCAAGAACGAACCTTGGCGACCGATTTTCGGCGAGGGCTCTACGCTTGTTGAACGACCGAATTTGACCCGGTGCGGCGATCAATGCGACCTGCCAACCGCGGTACGTTCCTCTCCGATTGTTGCTCCCCGTGGCTGCCCCTTGCAGCCCGCTATCGCCCTCACATCACCTCGCCCGCATTCGCTTGCCGTTGTCGAGATCGTCAGCGTGATGGCGCGCAGGCCTCGATAACCCTTCGTCCTGATGCCGGCGCCTCTAAGGGAAACTCCGGAAGGCGCCAGGCCATCAAACGAGATTAACTTATATCAAACTAATTTTGACGGGAATTTATGTTCCTGATATGGTTTTTACGCTTGCAAAGTGCGACCACGCTGTATTGGCGCCGGGCGAAAAGATTGGCGCACGTCGCCGTGGCTGAACCGGCCGCCTGGTCAGTCCGCGAGGATCGCCGATATTTCCAGCGCGTCTTTTGTCGCTAGTGGAGCAGCCTCTGGTCTCGCCGTCGCCGACTTCGCTCGCAGGCATTGCACGAGCGTGGAGTGCGACGGTCGAGCAGCGTGACGTTCCCCATGCCATTTTATAAGGACCACGAAATGAGCGAACTCGATATGCCGACTTGGCGAATGTGACGCCGCCCGATTCGACCGATACGACGCGCAGACCGCGAATACGACCAAAGCCGTTTCAACCCATCCCGAAACCACTCCTGACCGTGAAATGCAGATGAAAAACAAAAAAATCAACATCAGCGTTATCGCTGTTGCCGCCTTCGCCGCATCGTCGGCAGCAATGGCACAGTCGTCGATCACCCTGTACGGCATGCTCGATGCCGGTATCGGCTATACGTCGAACATCAATGGCCACAGCAGGTTCGGCCTCGATGGCGGCGCCTCGGGTTCGAACAAGTGGGGCCTCAGAGGGCAAGAGGATCTTGGGGGCGGCCTCCAGGCGGTATTCAAGATCGAGAATGGTTTCAACATCGCTACGGGTGGGATAGGCGGCCAGGGGCCCATCGGTTCCACGCGTTCGCTGTTCAACCGTCAGGCCTACGTGGGCCTCGCGTCCGAACAGTACGGTGCGCTGCGCATGGGACGCCAGCTCGACGCCGTGACGGAAATGGTTCAGGTTCTCACCGGTGACGCCATTTCGGCGTCGACGTTCTCGACACCGGGCGACGTCGACAACAACGACAACACGACGAACCAGAACAATGCGGTGAAGTACATTTCGCCGATCATCCACGGCTTCCAGGCGGAAGGCGCGTACTCGTTCGGCGGCGTGGCCGGTGCAACGGGTTCCGGTCAATCGTGGTCGGCGGCGGCGACTTACGCTCAAGGTGGCCTGACGGTCGCCGGCGGCTACTTTCACGCGGCAAACCAGGGCGAGAACGGATGGGTGAACGCAACCGCACAACCGAGCTTCGGTGGCGCGCTGGGCTATCCGAGTTCGGGCTACTACGGCGGCAATGCGTTCAAGAGTGCGGGCATCGCGCAAATCGCCGCTCAATACCAGGTGGGTCCGTACACGGCCGGCTTGCGCTACTCGAACGCTCAGTACAAGGGGAACGATGGCCAGCCGTCGATCCACTTCAACGTGCTGGGTGCGCTCCTGCAGTACCGGGTCACGCCGGCGCTGTCGCTGGCGACGGGCTACACGTATGTATACGGTTCCGCAGCCACGCCGACGCAAGCTGCCGAGGGCCGCACGATGGCCTCGATCAGCCAGGTGTCGCTGGGTGCGACGTACTCGCTGTCGAAGAGCACCGCGCTGTACGCGATGGGGGCCTATGTCCACGCCAAGGGCGCGCAGGCTTCGGCTGCCGACTTCGGCAACACCTCATCGGGCGGCAACCAGGTTCAGGTCAACATCGGCATGTTCCACGGCTTCTGATCGCCGACTCGCAAGTCCGGGGTAGTGGCCGCACTACTCCGGCGAAGCAGACTTGCGTGGGTAATACCGATGTCCCGTTCCGAACCCCACGATCGGGAAACCTGAAAGGCCATGGGGTTTCATTCGCTCGCGGCGCAGCCTCACCGCCCGCTCCAGTCCGCGAACCTAGCCACCCTCCTGATTCGCCATGCCTTCCATCCACGCCTCGAACGCGGACACGGCCGCATCGTCGGCGCGATCGGCGTTCGTCACCAGCATGTAATCGTCGGCACGCCATACCGGCGATGCGATCGGACACACGAGGCGCCCCTCGGCAAGATCGCGCCCGATCAGCGGCAGCGACGCCAGCGCCACACCGAGCCCCTCGATGGCCGCGCCAAGCTGAAGATTCACGTGATCGAATTCGACATGGCGGGCGGCTCGCAGATCGGAAGCACCCGCTTCCTTCAACCAGTGCGACCAGGCGGAGCGCGTCGTGGCCGAATGCAGCAGCGTGTGATGGCGCAGGTCGGTCACGCTCTGTATCGGATGCTGGCGCAGCAATGCGGGATTGCAGGCCGGTACGCGCAAGTCGGGCATCAACGGGCGCGACACGACGCCCGCGCCTTGCTCCGGACCGGAGCGAACACCGATATCGAAAGCGTCGGCGACATAGCGCAGCTTGCGCGATGTCGTCGACACCCTGACATCGACGTCGGGGTACCGCGAATGGAAATCGGCGAGCCGCGGCAACAGCCAGCAAAGCGCAAAGCTCATCGGCACATTCACCCGCACGACGCCCGAGATCCGGTGCGCGAACGGGTTGTGGCGCAGCCGTACCACCGCGGTACCGAGACGCTCGAACGCGTGACTGACGTCATTCAGCAACGCGGCGCCTTCGTCGGTCAGCACGACGCCGCGAGGACGACGATCGAACAACGGCAGGCCGAACCAGTCTTCCAGCAATCGGATCTGTTTTCCGACGGCCCAGTGGGTAACGTGCAGTTCCGCCGCGGCACCCGCGAAGCTGCCGTGCCGCGCGACCGCGTCGAAAGCGCGCAGCGCATTGAGCGGGGGCAACTCGTCCCGGTGCTTCGCAGCACCTCGGCTTTCGTTCATGACGTGACTTTTTCTCTCCGTTGACGGGATTTTAGCTCAATTGAAATGACCGGTATCCCGGTCATAAAATTTACACGTCGAGCCTGAAAACCACACCACGAGCGCCTTTCATCCACCGCTCGTACGGAGAGAATGACGATGCGCTTGCCGGTTTTTTCCCCTTCCGTCGTGCGGGAAACTGCGCCATCGCGGCCGCGCGTGCTATGGCTATCGTGCATTGCCCACGCGATGCACGACGGCTATACGGACATGATCTACGCGCTGCTACCCGTGTGGCAGTCGGAATTCGGACTCGACTTTGCGGCCCTGGCTATCCTGCGCGGCGTCTATGCGGGCACGATGGCGACGCTGCAGTTGTCCGCCGGGCGTCTCGCACAACGTCTGGGCAGCCGAGCGACGCTCGCACTCGGTACGCTGCTCGCCGCGCTCGGCTATGCGATCGCGGGCATGTCGGGCGGCCTGCTCGGCTTGGGCGTCGCGCTGGCGATTTCGGGCGGCGGCTCCAGCACGCAGCATCCGATCGCATCGGGCGCCGTCTCCCGCGTCTACGGGCGCGACGCGAGAGGCCCGCTGAGCATCTACAACTTTTCCGGCGATCTGGGGAAATCCGCACTGCCGGCCGCCATTTCGCTGCTCGTGACGATGATGCCGTGGCGTCATGCGCTATGGATCGTCGCCGGGCTGGGCTGCGTCGTGGCCGCCGTCATCGCGCTCTGGTTTCCCGCCGTGCCGCGCGGCGCCGGAAAAGCGCCGGCAAAAGAACAAGCGTCCGCTCAACGCGGCGGCACGGGAAAAAGCGGATTCTCCGCGCTGTTTTCCATCGGCGTGCTCGATACGGCCGTACGCATGGGACTGCTTACCTTTCTGCCGTTCCTGCTCCAGGCGAAGGGTGTCTCGCCTCCACTGCTGGGCACGGCCCTTGCGCTCGTTTTCATCGGGGGCGCGGCCGGCAAATTCATGTGCGGCTGGCTCGGCGCGCGCATGGGTACGGTGACGACGGTGCTGCTCACGGAGGGCGGCACGGCTGTGTGCATCATCGCGGTGATGTATCTCCCGTTGGCGCTTACCATGGTGTCGCTGCCGATTCTGGGCATGATGCTCAACGGCACTTCGTCGGTGCTGTACGGAACCGTCCCGGAGATGTCCGCGCCCGAGCGCACCGAGCGCGCATTCGCGATTTTCTATACCGGGACGATCGCATCGGGCGCGCTATCGCCGGTTCTCTACGGTTTCCTGGGCGACAGGATCGGTGTGCACGGCGCCACGTATGCGACGGCGTTGACCGCGCTGGCGATTTTTCCGCTCGCCCTCGCACTGCGCCCGCATCTGGCGGATAACTTTCGACAGGATGAACCCCATGATGAAGTCTGACTACCCGAGCGTCGCCCTCGTCGGTCCCGGCGCAATCGGAACGACCGTCGCCGCGGCCCTTCATGAAGCCGGCCGCACGCCGGTGATCTGCGGCCGCTCGGCGCACGAACAACTGAAGTTGCGCTTCGATGGCGGCGAGATCGTCGTACCCGGGCCCGTACTGACCGATCCGCAAGCGATCAAGGAAAGGGTCGATGTCGTGTTCGTCGCGGTCAAGTCGACGCAGGTGGCGAGCGCGGCACCCTGGCTCGCCGCGCTATGCGATGCGAATACCGTCGTCTGCGTGCTGCAAAACGGCGTCGAGCAGAAAGCCGCGTTCGCACCGCATGCGGCCGGCGCCGAGGTCGTGCCATCGGTCGTCTGGTTTCCGGCGCAGCGCGAATCGGGTGCGTCGGTGTGGCTGCGGGGCAAGCCGCGGCTCACCCTGCCCGATACGCCGGCGAGCAACGTGGTGGTCTCGGCTTTGCGCGGCACGCGATGCTCGCCCGAGGTGGCGGAGGATTTCGTCTCGCTCGCGTGGCGAAAGCTGTTGCAGAACGCGGTGGCGGGACTCATGGTGCTGACCGGTCGCCGCGCCGGCATGTTCTCGCGAAGCGACATCACCGAACTGTCGCTTGCCTACCTGCGGGAATGTCTCGAGGTCGCGCGTGCGGAGGGCGCGAAGCTCGGCGATGAAGTGCCGCTGGAAATCGTCGAGGGATTCCATGGCTTTCCGCCTGATTTAGGTACGTCGATTCTTGCCGACCGGCAAGGCAACCGCCCCCTCGAATGGGACTGCCGAAACGGCGTCGTGCAGCGATACGGGCGAACTCATGGCATTCCGACGCCGATCAGCGATCTGGTCGTGCCGCTTCTCGCGGCCGCCAGCGACGGGCCGGGCTGATAGCGAGAAACGCTCTATCCAGTCGGACCAGTGTGAGTTCGATGAAACGGGCAATGAGCCAGGGACAAGCGACCCTGTCGATTTTCGGACGTCGTCGCGTAATCCATTGCATGGCGGCCTCCACGGTCAGTGATGCAACAGCGGGTACACGATCAGGCCCATCACGGCGGCCCCGCCGACGACCACCGGCTCCGACAGCTTCCTGAACCTGACCAACAGCACGATCGTCGCGAGCGCTATCAACGCAGTCGGCACGTCGACGATCGAACGTCGGGCCAGCACGATCACCGACCCCGTGATCGCGCCGACGGCCGCGGCCGTCACCCCGTCGACGAATGCCAGAATCGCCGGCAGCCTGCCGTACTTCTTGAAGTACGGGGCCGGCACCACCGTGAACAAGTAGCACGGCAGGAACGTGCCGGCTGCCGCGACGCACGCGCCGGGCAACCCCGCCACCAGATAGCCGATGAAGCCCACCGTGATGACGACCGGACCCGGCGTGATCATCGCGACCGCCACGGCGTCGACGAACTGCTTCTCGTTGAGCCAATGGTGCTCGGTGACCACGCCGCCATAGAGGAACGGCACGATCGCGAGCCCCGAGCCGAACACGAAGGCGCCGGCCTTCGCAAAGAAGACGGCGAGTTGCGCGAGCTGCGGCCAGGCCACGATACCGAACCACGTGCCGGCGGCCGAGACGGGCAATGCCACGACCGCATTGACGCGCCGCTGGCGCAACCACCTGGGCGGCGAGCGCGTGAACCAGACGAGCAGGCCCGCCGCGAGAAACAGCCACGCCGCTTCCGATTCGGTGATCACTGTCACGGCTACCAGCGCGAGATAGATCGCCCACAGCAGTTTGTCGTGACCGATGCTTTTCGCGGTCAGCTTGCGCGCGCTGATCGCGATGATGCCGATCACCGCCGCGCCGACGCCATAGAACACCGACTGCATCCACGTCAGCCCGCCGAATCGCGTGTATGCATAGCCGAGCAGCACCACCATCAGAAACGACGGCAGCACGAACGCGATCCCGACCATCGTGGCGCCGACGATACGGTAGTGCACATAGCCGAGATAGATCGCCAGTTGCGCGGCAAGCGGGCCCGGGGCGAGTTGCGCGAGCGCCAGGCCTTCCTTGTAGTCCGCGTCCGCGATCCATCGGCGCGTGTCCACGAGATCCCGATGCATGTAGCCGGCAAGCGCGACTGGCCCGCCGAAACCCGTCGCGCCGAGCCACGCGAAGTACAGGATCAGTTGCCACAGCGTATAGGCCGGGCGGTCGCGATGTGTATCCATGTTGCGGGCGGGTAACAAGGTCAGGATTGTCGGTTGCCGCTGAAATGCACGTACAACGAATCGAGTACGGCGCCGATCTCGATCAGCAACGCATCGTCGTCGGCAAGACGCTTGCGGGCGCCCGCGAGAATGGCCTCGAATCCGCCGGCTTCCGGTACGGCGGCGCCGCCCACATCCAGCGCATGCACCATGGCGCCCAACCGGACGAGTCCGTCGTCGTCGCCGAATCCGAAGCTCGCGACCAGCACCTCGAACGACACGCGATCGCCCACATGCGTGAACGGAGCGCCGTCGAAATCGAAGCCGAGCGCATCGACCGGACAATCGGCGAGGTTGTCCAGCCACACGAAGCGCGCATGCGGATCGATGAAACGCCGAATCAACCACGCGCTGGCGACGCGATCCACCCACAGGTGACGGCGCGTCGCCCACAGCCTGCCCTGATACTGCGCACGGTCGCGACGTGGGATGCCGCGTTGGGCCGCATGCGGCTCGCCGGGGGAGCGCAACGCCTCGACCGCGGCGGTGAAATCCCGCCATTGCGCAAGCGCGCGCAGCGAGGTTTCGCCGGGAAAGAAATCGATGCTTCGAATGGCCTCGTACGTGCGAGCGTGACGGCGTTGCAGGCGATTGAGATCGGCCACCGCCAGATCGGGCAGCGTCTTGCGGGCTTCCGAAAGCTCGGCGAGCCAGTCCGCGTAATCTCCCGCGCGATCGAACAGCGACTCGTACGCGCTTTCGTCAGCCGGATCGTCCGCACGGACATCCAGCACCCACGCATGCCCTTCGCCGTTACGCGCGTCGTCGGCCAGCTCGCGCAACTGCGCCGCCTGCTCGGCATGCGCCGGCAACAGGTATGCGCCGTCCCGCAGCGCGCCGCAGCCGAGCGCCTTGACGGTGCGCCAGATGCGCATGCGGGCAGTCGCGCCGGAGTTCGGCAGACTGACGATCAACAGGAGCCAGGAAGTCGGGGCGGCATTCATGATGGGCAGCATAATTTGCCGTCACGAACACTGCAATTCGGTAGATATCGCTACAACGTTTCGGCAGCAGGCAGCTCCGCTCGACGTGTGGAGCAGGAACGCCAAAATAACGATCGTCGACAACACCCGCGCCATCCGGATCGACATATCGACGAAATGGACAGAACGTCCGGTATCACGTAATAAACGCCGAAGCCGCGCGCGACGACATCGGAACATGCGTATCGTGTCCTGATCGAGTGCGCGCCACCCGACGGCCGATCGCGTCGTCGCTGAGCCGCAACCCCAATCGAAACCGGATACGCGCTCGACGCCGCCGGACATCGTGACGATATTCTGCGAATCGAGCGGTTCAACGCATAAACTGTCAGTATGCCACGGCGAACTCCCGTCGATCCATCGCCCGCTTGCCCCGACACCGTTCCGAATGCAGCTGGACGGCAAACGCAGCCCCGCACATGAAACCGCCCCAATGACAATCGATCCCGGCTCCATTCCTTACTATCTCGTCCTTCGGGCCGGCTGGCCGCCCTATGTGCTGAATTCGGATCGTCAAGTGCTCCGCCGCCAAGCGAGCCCGCTATTGCTGGCATTCGCGCGCACGCGCGGAGCGATCGCACGTGTCGACGACAGCGCGTGGAACGTCTTTTCCGACAACGAAGGGCTCACGGTAGTCGAACGTCGCGAGACCGGGTTCTTTTCGTTGGTCGCGGGAAACGAGACCGAACGTCAGTTGCAGTTGCTGACGACGCTCTGACGTCATCGCCGGAACCGCGCATCGCACGGCGCGACGTGCATGCGGCAAGCGATTGGCCGCAGCCCGAAGAAGCGTCACGCTTCTGGCCCCGAGGCCGAAAGCGCTTGACACATTTCCTGCCGACGCGTACTGTCGGCCGCAGAAGTATTCAAGAAGCGCGATTGCTGCTCATCATCGACCGCAGCCTGCGGTATTCGTTGTCCTCTCCCTCCTTGATTCTTTTCCCCTCGTCCATTCGGGGCACATTCGCTCGTTCATTTTCAGGAGATCTAATATGGATACCGGTACCGTCAAGTGGTTCAACGACAGCAAAGGCTTTGGCTTCATCACCCCCGACAAGGGCGGCGACGATCTGTTCGCCCACTTCTCCGAGATTCGCAGCGACGGCTTCAAGACCCTCGCGGAAGGTCAGAAGGTCAGCTTCGAAACGAAGAACGGCCCCAAAGGCCTGCAAGCATCGAACATCACCCCGCTGTAATCGCTGAACCGGCAGTCCCGTTCACGAAGCGGCACATCGCTGCCGCTTCACGTGCCACGCCCTCCGTCGCAGGCAATGCGATTCGACGCAGGCTCGGCGCGGCGGTCCGCTTCGCATCCGGCCATCGTCCCTGTGCGTATACCGGTACCCGAACATCGATCGCCGCGCGCACGTTCAATCGCACGAGCGCGGTCGGCGCACGTCGTGCTCACCGACCCGCGCAAGCGGCGCAGCAGGAGAATCCGCATGACCCGAAGCCAGCCTCGCAGCAACAAGGTGCCTCCGCGTGCCAAGCAAGCCATGGCCCTGCCGAAGCTGGGCACCGCATTGAACTGGGTGCCGCCCGAGCCGCCCGCCGCCACGAAATCGCGCGCGAAGAAACGCCCGCTTGCTGCGCAATAACGCGCGCGGAACCGCGCGGCGTCCTCGATGAAGTCCTTCCCGACGGCAGATTCCGCGTGACACCGGAAACGGCGTGACGGTCGACGCGTACGGATCGGGATGCACGCGCCGGCACCGTGTCCACGATCCGGCCACCCGCACCGTGTGAAGGTGCGTGCTTGCGCCCACCCGGAATAAAGTGGGCGTTCGACAAACGATGCGCGTATGATGGGTTCATTCGAGCGATCAGCCATCCTTTGACCGTTCGCCCCTCCACCCGCCCGCTTGCTGCATCGCCCCTCCTTCGCGCTGCAACGTTGTCCCCTTCACCCACTGGCCCGCCCCGCAACGGGAATACCGGCCGGATGTGTTCGCCCATGCGACTCGTCATGGCTGAACGCCAGGAGTTTCTCATGAGCATGCATGTCTACCGTGGATTCGAAATTTATCCACTGATTTACCCCCATGTGCCGGCGCTGAATGGCTGCCCGCATAACTACGACGCCGGATTCGACGCGGCAGTCAAGATTTGCCTTCGCGATGCCACCGATACGCTGACGCAGAGCCAGACGTTCCGATTGGGCGACGCATCCCCATTCGACAACGCCGGTGACGCCCGTCGTGCATCGGTGCGCTACGCCGAGAACATCATCGACGACAATCGCGACAAGCAGGGGTTCTTTTCCATCCCGCGCTGAAGCGGCTCGGCAGTGCAACATCATTTTTTCGGCATTCTGGAGGGCGAAATGATCATCGACGAACTGCTCGGCTTGATCGGACGACGTGAAGTGACCCGGCTCGACACCGCCGTCCCCGCCGGAATCGCCGATTCAGCGATGTGCCACCAACCGGAGCTGCACATGTTCATGGCGGTACGTGCGTTATCGATCGGAGCAGGATATTCGGAATTCGAATCCGACGAGATAGCGAGCGCCGTCATGACACGGCTCGGCTAGCTTTCCGTTCAAATCTTTCCGACAGGATCTACATGACGACAATCACGCTGAAGCTCAACGAACCGATCGATGTCGCGCTGCGACGATTCCGGCGCAGCATCGAGAAAACCGGGCTGATTCGCGAATTGCGCAGTCGCACCGGCTACGAGAAGCCGACGACGGAGCGCAAGCGGAAAAAGGCCAGCGCCGTTTCCAGACAGCGCTTGAGGGCGAAGCGCATGTTGCCGCCCCGAAAAATGTACTAGGAGAACATCGTGCACAACATGCCGGCCGAGGCGCCTCCGTTCTTCCCCCTGACGAAATGCGAAGTCGATTTCGATCAGCAGAGCGACATGGTGACGCTGCTGCCGAGCTTCTATGCATTCGGGTGCGAGTACACCAGCCGCGGGTTGCTGATCGGGCGCAGCGATGCGTTCAAACTGATTGCCGCGATCGAGAAGGCGCTCAGCGTTCAACGGTGAGCCGGCACCGGCGCAATCGCAAGTATCGACAATCACAAGACGGACTATGCGCGGCCGGACCAAGTACGTAGATTTGCTCTACTTCCTCGTTGTCATGCAACTCGTCACCCGCAGGCAGACGCGCGAGTGGCTTTCACCGTTCCAGCTCGTCGAATCGCTGCAAGCGTGGCTGGTTATCCATCGCGCGAAATGCGAGTGGCGCGACCGCGTCTGGATAGGCCACGCTTCCCTTCAGATCGCGAAATCGGCCCGCCCGGCCGACAGCACCGCATTCGCGGAACCGCTCGCGAATGCCGAACCGGCCCCGACGCCCGCATCGCCGGACGCCCTGGGAGATCGGTCGAGCCTGCGGATGAAATGCGTCCGCTACCTTCGCGAGCATGTCTGACCTCGATTCCGCTGCGCCGTAAGGCAGAACGTTCGAGTTCGACCCCGTGGATTCCCCCCGTACGTACCCTCGCGATCTCCCGGCGTGGCTTCGGCGTAGACAATGACGCGAGCACGGAGCGCCGGTAGCGCAAATTGCGGCATCTATCTGCATCGCATGCATCGATCGATGCGGGTGACGTGACACGCGGAAGGCGCCCGGCTCGACGTTTCGACGCCGGCACGCCTACGCGCCTACACGCCTACACGCCTACACGCCTACAACACGCGATACCCGACGTTCGGGTGATAAGCTCGACATCGACGCGCCGTCGCGCGTCCCGTCACCCTATCGACCCTACGCCTCCCGCGAGTCCGCTCATGCCCATCGCTCCTGCTGTCGTCTCCGCCTTCACCCCCACCGGCAAGCTCCGCGCATCGATCAACCTCGGCAACCCGATCCTCGCGAACCGCGACCCGGCCACGGGCGAACCGTTCGGCGTATCGATCGATCTCGCCCGTGCATTCGCCGAGCGCCTGTCGGCCGACCTGGAACTCGTGGTGTTCGACGCCGCCGGCAAATCGGTGCAGGCGCTGACAGAAGAGCGCGCCGATTTCGGCTTCTTCGCGGTCGATCCGCTGCGCGGCGAAACGGTCGCGTTCACCGCGCCGTACGTGCTGATCGAAGGCTTCTATCTCGTGCCGGACGCGTCGCCGATCCGCGCCAACGCGGACGTCGACCAGCCGCACCAACGCGTGGCCGTCGGCAAGGGCAGCGCGTACGACCTGTTCCTCACCCGCGAACTGAAAGCGGCGCAGATCGTGCGCGCGCCGACGTCGCAAGCCGTCGTGCCGACGTTCGTCGAGCAAAAGCTGGAGGTGGCGGCCGGCGTGAAGCAGCAGCTCGAAACCGACGCCGCGAAAACGCCCGGCCTGCGCCTGCTCGACGAGCGCTTCATGGTGATCCGGCAGGCGATGGGCGTGCCGAAGAGTCGCGGCGACGCGGCCGCCGCGGCACTGAACGCATTCGTCGAGGAAATGAAGGCGTCGGGCTTCGTCGCCGATTCGCTGCGCCGGCACGGCATCACGGGCGCATCGGTCGCGCCGGCAGCCTGATCGAAAATCGCGCCGGAGGCGACACGGCCCGGACGATCCGGGCCGAGTCGTCGATCAGCGTTGCGTCGCGAGCGCTTCGGTTATCGCGAGGAATCGCGCGATATCGTCCGGCGCGTGACAATGGAGCGGCGAGATCCGCACCGCGCCGGCGAGCCCGAACGATTTCAGCATCCGGCCCGAATACAGGCTCGATGCGACGCGCTCATACACGATCACACCGCGCTGCTCGTATTCCCGCACCGCCTGCGTCGGTTCGAGATGCGCGAAGCCGATCCCGACGATGAGGTCGCGCTTCGTCAGATCGTCATGATCCCAGTAGACGTCGACGCCGTCGAGCGTGCGCAAACCGTCGAGCAACGCGGCGAGCAGCGCGCGTTCGTGCAATTCGATCCGGCGCATGCCCTCGACGAACAGCGTGCGCCGGTCGTCCGAATCGATGAAATACCGGCCGATCCAGGCCACGTAATCGACGATCGACGACACGACCGCAAACTGCGCGGGTGCCGGGCTGCCGAGTTCCCATACGCCGTTCTCCTTCGCGGCGAGCCGGTGATGCGGCAAGGCCGCCGCCCGCGGCGACAGCCACGACATGCCCGAGCCGCGGCAGCCGAAAAACTTGTACGGTGCGAAATTGATCCCGTCGACCGGCGTGCGCTGCAGGTCGATGATCCCGTGCGGCGCATGCTGGACCGCGTCGACGACGATGAACAGATCGGGTTTCTTCTCGCGCGCACGCGCGACGATCGTCTCGATATCGAATTTCGCGCCGGAGATGTTCGACGCAGCCATTACGTTGAGCAGCGCGGTATCCGCGTCGACCAGCGACACGATCGCGTCGACGTCCACGCCGCCGGTCTCCGGATTGCTCGGCGCGATGCGCAGCGTCTTGCCGGTACGTTCGGCGTAATACGTCATCGCATCGTAGGACGACGGATGCTCGAGCACGGTCGTCACCGCATTGGTGCCAGGCACGTTCTCCATGATCGCGCGCACCATGTCGAACATCGCCCCCGATGCGGTCAGCGACGCATACACGGTGCCGCCCTGCGCGTTCAGGATCGTGCGAACGTCGTCCTCGCCATGCGACTGGACCGCCTGCAGATCGAGCGCGCGCGCATGGATGCGCTCTGGGCAATCGGGCAGCGCATCGACCCGTGCGTACGCGTCGACCGCCGCCTTCAATCGGAACGACCCGCCCGCGTTGTCGAAGAACAGCCGCTCCCGGCCGTCGACGTCGCGATCGACGTGATGAAAGCGCGACTTGATCTGCTGCATCAACGCGTCGGGAAAAAGTGCTCCACGGGGACTGCTCATCTTCGATGCTCCTGTTTGCTTCGGAATGTTGTGCGATGCATGCATGGCGGCATTCAGCCGCGCAGCGATTCGACGTACGCGCGGCCCTTTTCCGCGTCGTACCGGCCTTCCCATTTCGCGATGACGAGCGGCGCAAGCGCGTTGCCGACGACGTTCAGCGCGGTGCGGCCCATGTCCATGATCCGGTCGACGCCGGCAATGAACGCGAGCCCTTCGAGCGGCAACCCGGCGCTCGCGAGCGTCGCTAGCATGATCACGAACATGAAGCCCGGCACACCGGCCGCGCCCTTCGACGTGACGACCATGGTCAGCGTCAGCAGCACCTGCTGCTGCCAGCCGAGGTGCACGCCGTAGAGCTGCGCGACGAACAGCGTGCCGATGCCGAGATAGATCGACGCGCCGTCGAGGTTGAACGTGTAGCCGGTCGGCACCACGAACGTCGTGATGCTCTTCGGCACGCCGTAGTCCTCCATCTTCTTCATCAGCTGCGGCAGCACGGTCGCGGAGCTGCAGGTCGAGAACGCGATGATCAGCTCGTCCTTGATCACGCGCAGCAGCGTCAGGATGCGGAACCCGAACAGCCGTGCGATCACGCCGAGCACGGCGATCGCGAACAGCAGGATCGCGAAGTAAGTGACGGCGACCAGCTTCAGCAGCGGCAGCAGCGATCCGAAGCCGAAGCTCGCGACGGTCACCGCGATCAGCGCACACACGCCGACAGGCGCATAGCGCATCACCATGTTCGTCACCTTGAACATCGCATCGGCGACGCCCTTGAGCATCGCGAGCACCGGCTTGCGATGTTCTTCCGGCACCGACTGCAGCCCGAGCCCGAACAGCAGCGAAAAGAAGATCACCGGCAGCAGGTCGCCCTTCGCCATCGACGCGACGATGTTGTCCGGGATGATGCCGAGCACCAGCGCCATCAGCCCGTGGTGCGCCTGCTGCACCTGTTGCGTGGCCTGCTGGTAACGGGAAATGTCGGTGTGCCCGAGTTGCGACATGTCGGTGCCGACGCCCGGTTGCAGCACGTTGCCGATCACGAGGCCGAGCACGATCGCGATCGTCGTGACCACCTCGAAATAGAGCAGCGTCTTGATGCCGAGACGGCCGAGCGACTTGCCGTCGCCCACGCCGGCGATGCCGATCACCATGCTCGTGAACACGATCGGCACGACGATCATCCGCACCAGCTTGATGAAGATGTCGCCGGCCGGCTGCAGCAACCCGGACACGGCCGTGTCGCGCAATTGAGGAAACCGGTTCAGCACGAGCCCGGTCGCGATGCCGATGACGAGGCCGATGACGATCTGCCACGCAAGACCGACGCGCGGCTTGCGGGCCGCGCCGACGGAGGGCGGGGAATCGATGACGGTGTCCATGCAGTCTCCAAGAATGGGGGTTCGATTGAACGATGGGCGCGACGCGGTGCGTTTTCTGGTGAACGCACTCGCCCGGCGACGCAACGGGAGCACCTTAAACAGCCGAAATAGGTAAAAAAAGCGATTTTTTGACATGAGAACATATCGCTTTTTCTCATCTATCGAGTGACACGCGATGCTGACGTTCAAGCAGATGGAAGCGCTGTACTGGATCGTGCGGCTCGGCTCGTTCGACGCGGCCGCGACGCGCCTCAACACGACGCAGTCGGCCGTATCGAAGCGGATCCAGGAACTCGAACGCGCGTTCGACCTGACCGTGTTCGATCGCGCGCATCGCAGCGCGCGGCTCACCGACAAGGGCGCGGAGCTGTTCGACCATGCGAAGGAATTGCTCGAGCAGCGCGACCGCGTGGTCGAGCGGATGAGTTCGAAGGAAGCGCTGGTGCGGCATGTGCGGATCGGCGTGACCGAGCTGACCGCGCTGACGTGGCTGCCGCGCCTGATCGCGGCGATCCAGGCCGCGTATCCGCGCGTGCACGTGGAGGCCGAGGTGGACCTGACCGCGACGCTGCGCGACCGGCTCGCGGCCGACACGATCGATCTGATCGTGGTCCCGCAGATTCATGCGACGGACGCGTTCACGGCGACGGTGGTCGGCGAGGTCGACAACGCGTGGATGTGCGCGGCCGGATTCGTGCCGACGTCCCGGGCCGCCCTTGCGTTGACGGACCTCGCGCGGTTTCCGCTGATCCTGCAGGGGAACCTGTCGGGCACCGGACACCTGTACACGCGCTTTCTGCAGGAACACGGCGTCGCGATTCAGCGTGTGCTGTCGAGCAACAGCCTGCTCGCGCAGATCGGCCTGACGCTGTCGGGCCTCGGCATCAGCTATCTGCCGAAGGCGTGCGTCGCGCACCTCGTCGCTTGCGACGCGCTGGAGATCGTGCGCACGCAACCGGCGCTGCCGCCGGTTCGCTACGTCGCGCTGCATCGCGCCGAACGCGCCCAGTCGTTGACCGCCGAGATCGTCCGGCTCGCCGCGCAGGCATGCGATTTCAGTACGAGCCTGCTGGATCCGCGGGCGCATGACTAGGGCGAATGGCGCGGCGCGGCCCATCGCCCATCGCCATTCTGCGGCCGCCGAACCGGCGATCCGCTGCACCGCACCAATCAATCCGTATCCGGTTGCGCCGGCCGCAGGCACGAAGCGCCACCGGCGCAAGCGCCGTCGCCCAATCGGCCGCGACCGGCGCTAGCGCAAACCCGAACCCGGTTGCACTGTTCATCGCCATTCTGGTCCTGTATTGTCCTCCCATCCCCGATTGCGAAACCGCTGCATGGGAGGCGCACGATGCGAAAAAAGAATGCTGCAGCCGTCTGGATCCTGATCGCGATGGCGGTAGGCATCGTGATCGGCTACATGATCTTCACGAGCTTTCCGGACAAGAAGGCCGCCGCCGAAATCGCCGGCTACATCTCGCTCGTCTCCGACGTGTTCCTGCGTCTGATCAAGATGGTGATCGGGCCGCTCGTCTTTTCCACGCTCGTCGTCGGCATCGCGCACATGGGCGACGCGGCATCGGTCGGACGCGTGTTCGCGAAATCGATCGGCTGGTTCGTCACCGCGTCGCTGGTCTCGCTGCTGCTCGGGTTGCTGATGGCGAACGTGCTGCGGCCCGGCGACAATCTCGGCTTGCCGCTGCCGGACATCGGCGCATCCGCGAACCTCGCGACGTCCAAGTTCACGCTGAAGGATTTCGTCGGCCACATGGTGCCGAGGTCGATCGCCGAGGCGATGGCGAACAACGAGATCCTGCAGATCGTCGTGTTCTCGATGTTCTTCGGCGTCGCGCTCGCTGCACTCGGCGAGCGCGGCAAGATCCTCATCGCCGCGATCGACCAGTTGTCGCACGTGATGCTGAAGATCACCGGCTACGTGATGAAGCTCGCGCCGCTCGCGGTGATGGCCGCGATGGCCGCCACCGTCGCGGTCAACGGGCTGTCGGTACTGCTGAAGTTCGCGGTGTTCATGGGCGACTTCTACCTCAGCCTGTTCCTGCTCTGGGCATTGCTCGTGTGTGCCGGGCTGCTGTTCCTCGGCCGCCGCGTGTTCAAGCTGCTCGTGCTGATCAAGGAAGCGTTCATGCTGTCGTTCGCGACGGCCAGCTCCGAAGCCGCGTACCCGAAGATCCTCGACGCACTCGACCGTTTCGGCGTGCGCCGCAAGATCTCGAGCTTCGTGATGCCGATGGGCTATTCGTTCAACCTCGACGGCTCGATGATGTACTGCACGTTCGCGTCGCTGTTCATCGCGCAGGCGTACAACATGCACCTGTCGCTCGGCACGCAGATCACGATGCTGCTGGTGCTGATGCTGACGTCGAAAGGGATGGCCGGCGTGCCGCGTGCGTCGCTCGTCGTGATCGCCGCCACGCTGCACCAGTTCGGGCTTCCGGAAGCCGGGCTGCTGCTGATTCTCGGCGTCGACACGTTCCTCGACATGGGCCGCTCGGCCACCAATGCGGTGGGCAACTCGATCGCCAGCGCGGTGGTCGCGAAATGGGAAGGCCAGCTCCTGTCGGAAGCGGAAGCCGACGCCAACGCGGCGCGCATCGAAGCGGAACAGGAAGCGACGATCGCACATCCGACGGAAGTCTGACGGAGGCCCGGCGATGAAGATGCAGCGATTCTGGCGTGCGCTCGCGCTCGTGGGCCTGCTCGCCACGGGCGCGGCCGCGCGCGCGGAAGATGCACCCTCGACGCAGCCGCGCGTCGAGCCGTTCGCGCCGGCCCAACTGACCGGCACGCTCGCGAAGGTGCGCGGCAGCGGCACGATCGCGCTCGGCTATCGCGACGCGTCGATACCGTTCTCGTACCTGAACGCGCGCAACCAGCCGATCGGCTATTCGATCGAACTATGCAAGGCGCTCGTGTCGTCGATCGAGGATGCGATCAACCGGAGCCTGACGATCCAGTGGGTGCCGGTCACGTCCGACAACCGCATCGACGCGGTGGTCGGCGGGAAGGTCGATCTGGAATGCGGCTCCACGACCAGCAACCTCGAGCGCCAGAAGCGCGTGGCGTTCTCGCCGATCATCTTCGTGGCCGGCACGAAGGTAATGGTGAAACGAGGTGCCCCGATCCGCTCGTTCCGCGATCTCTCGGGCAAGAAAGTCGCGGTGACGGCCGGCACGACCAACGAGAAGGCGCTGCGCGACCTGAACGAGCGGTTCAGGCTCGGGATCCAGCTACAGGTGGTGCCGGACCATGCGCAGGGCTTCGCGCTCGTCGCGAACGGCGGCGCCGACGCGTTCGCGACGGACGACGTGCTGCTGTACGGGCTGATCGCCGAGAATGCGGGCAAGGGCGGCCAGTACGACGTGGTGGGCGATTTTCTCTCGTACGACCCGTACGGCATCATGTTCCGCAGGGACGATCCGCAGCTCGCCCAGCTCGTGAAAAGCACGTTCCAGGAGCTGGCCGCCGACGGCGAGATCGCGCGCCAGTACAAGCGCTGGTTCCTGCGCCCGCTGCCGTCGGGCTTGAGTCTCAACCTACCGATGAGCCCGCAACTGGAGACCATCATCGAGACGATCGGCGTCAACGGGAATTGAGCGGCGTCGGCATGAACGACGAATGACGAAACAAGAGCGGCCCCGATGCCTCGCCAGGCACCGGGGCCGCTCGCCGGATGCAACGCGTTCAGCCGACCCGCGCCGCGCCCTGCTGCTCCGCTTCGGCGCCTTCGGTGGCCGTTCGCGCCAGCACCGGCTTCAGCGCCTGCCCCGTATGGCTCGCGCTCACCTTCGCGAGCGCTTCCGGCGGAGCCGCCGCGACGATCGTGCCGCCACCGACCCCGCCTTCCGGCCCGAGATCGATGATCCAGTCGGCTTCCGCGATCACGTCGAGGTCGTGCTCGATCACGACGACGCTATGCCCTGCGTCCACCAACCGGTGCAGCACGCGAATCAGCTTCGCGACGTCCGCCATGTGCAGGCCGACCGTCGGTTCGTCGAGCACGTACAGCGTGTGCGGCGCCTTCTGGCCGCGTCGCGTGACGTCGTCGCGCACCTTCGTCAGCTCGGTGACGAGCTTGATGCGCTGCGCTTCGCCTCCGGACAGTGTCGGTGACGGCTGGCCGAGCGTCAGATAGCCGAGCCCGACATCCTTCATCAACTGCAGCGGATGCGCGATGTTCGAGATCGGCGCGAAAAATTCCACCGCCTCGTCGATCTCCATCGTCAGCACGTCGCCGATGTTCCGGCCGCGCCACGTGACGGCAAGCGTTTCCGGATTGAAGCGCTGCCCATGACACACGTCGCACGGCACCTTCACGTCGGGCAGGAAGCTCATGCCGATCGTGCGCACGCCTTGCCCTTCGCACGCGGGGCAGCGCCCGTCGCCGGTATTGAACGAGAAACGCGACGCCGTATAGCCGCGGGCGCGCGCTTCGAGCGTATCGGCGAACAGCTTGCGAATCGTGTCCCACACGCCGATATAGGTGGCCGGGCACGAGCGCGGGGTCTTGCCGATCGGCGTCTGATCGACTTCGAGCACGCGATCGATCTGCTCCCAGCCACTGAGCGACTCGCAGCCCTGCCACGCATGCGTGACGTTCAGCGACGGCCGCGGCGCGCTGCGCGCGAGCACGCTCGAGCGGCGGTTGGCGGCCGGCGCGTCCTGCTGCGCGGCCTTGCGCGCACGCCGCGTGGCCGGCGACGACAGCACCGAGCGGCCGACCGCGTCGAGCAGGTTCGTCATCAGCACGTCGCGCGCGAGCGTCGACTTGCCCGACCCGCTGACGCCCGTCACCGCGACGAGCCGCGCGAGCGGAATGCCGACCGTGACGTCGCGCAGGTTGTGCAATTTGGCGCCATGCACGGTCAGCCAGGCGTCCGGCACCGCCGCACCGCCCTTCTTGCCCGGCAAACTCACGCCGCGGCGCGGCTGCAGCGGGTGCAGCATCGGCTGGGCGAGCAGGCGCCCCGTCACCGATTCGGCCTGCGCGGCCAGATCGGCGACCGCGCCTTGCGCGACCAGCGTGCCGCCGCGCTTGCCGGCGCCCGGGCCGACGTCGATGATGTGATCGGCACGGCGGATCGTGTCCTCGTCGTGCTCGACGACGACGAGCGTATTGCCCTTGTCGCCGAGCTTGCGCAATGCGTCCAGCAGGATCTGGTTGTCGCGCGGATGCAGGCCGATGGTCGGCTCGTCGAGCACGTAGCAGACGCCCTGCAGGTTGCTGCCGAGTTGCGCGGCCAGCCGGATACGCTGCGCTTCGCCGCCCGACAGGCTCGGCGCCGCGCGGTCGAGGCTCAGGTAGCCGAGCCCGACTTCCTCGAGGAACGCGAGGCGGCTGCCGATCTCGCTGACGATGTCGCGCGCGATCTGCGCGTCGCGCCCGGTGAGTTCCAGCGCGTCGATCCAGCGCCGCGTGTCCGACACCGTCCATTGCGCGACCTCGACGATCGGATGCGCGTCGAACGTGACCGCACGCGCGGACGGGTTCAGCCGCGTACCGCCGCAATCCGGGCACGGCTCGTTGCCGACGCCTTCCGGCTCCTGCTCGTCCGACGGCAGCGTCTGTTCGCGGCCGCGGCCGTCCTCGGCGAGCACCGTGTCGTCGTACGCGGCTCGCTGTTCGCGCGTGAGCGTGACGCCGGTGCCGACGCAGGTCGTGCACCAGCCGTGCTTGCTGTTGTACGAGAACATCCGCGGGTCGAGCTCCGGATAGCTCGTGCCGCACACCGGGCACGCGCGCTTGACCGACAGCACCTTGACCGCGCCGACCCGGGCGGTCGAATGATCGTTGCGCATCGCATCGTGCAGCCCGTCGAGCGGCGCGAGCAGATGCATCACGCCCTTGCCGAGTTCGAGCGTCTCGTCGAGCCTGCGCCGCAACTCGGCCTCGTTGTCCGGCGACACGATGATGTCGGCAACCGGTAGTTCGATCGTGTGCTCGCGGAAGCGGTCGAGTTTCGGCCACGCGTCGACCGCGACGAACTCGCCGTCGACGCGCAGATGCGTGCTGCCGCGCGCCTTCGCCCACTTCGCGAGATCCGTATATACGCCCTTGCGATTGACGACGAGCGGCGCGAGCAGCCCGACGTGTTCGCCGCGATGATCGCGCAACAGTTGCGCGGCGATCGATTCGACGGATTGCGACGTGACCGGCGTGCCGTCGTGGATGCAGTGCTGCAGGCCGAGCTTCACATACAGCAGCCGCAGGAAGTGCCACACTTCGGACGTGGTCGCGACCGTGCTCTTGCGCCCGCCGCGCGACAGCCGCTGCTCGATCGCGACGGTCGGCGGAATGCCGTACACCGCGTCAACCTCGGGTCGGCCGGCCGGCTGCACGATCGAGCGCGCATACGCGTTCAGCGATTCGAGATAGCGGCGCTGGCCTTCGTGGAACAGGATGTCGAACGCGAGCGTCGACTTGCCGGACCCCGACACGCCGGTGATCACGTTGAACTTGCCGTGCGGGATGTCGACGTCGAGCGACTTCAGGTTGTGCTCGCGCGCGTTGACGATCCGCACGACGTCCTCGCCCTCGATCGCACGGCGCGCGCGCGCCGCGTTGAGCGCGGCCTGCAGCGGCACGCCTTCGTCGGCCACCGCCGCCCGGCCATCCATCGCGCGGTCGTACTGCAGCAGCGCCACGCCGGTATGCGATCCGGCGCAGGCCTTCACGTCGTCGGGCGTGCCCGCGCACAGCACGAGGCCGCCGCCGTCGCCGCCTTCCGGGCCGAGATCGATCAGCCAGTCGGCCGCGCGGATCACGTCGAGATTGTGCTCGATCACGATCAGCGAATGGCCGGCCGCGAGCAGCTTGCCGAACGCCTGCATCAGCTTCGCGATGTCGTCGAAGTGCAGCCCGGTGGTCGGCTCGTCGAACATGAACAGCTTCGCGCGCGCGATGCGCGCCTCTTCCGTCGCGACCCGGCGCCCGTTGGCCGCCGCCGCCGACTCGGCGAGGAAGCCGGCGAGCTTCAGGCGCTGCGCTTCGCCGCCCGACAGCGTTGGCACCGGCTGGCCGAGCTTCACGTATTCGAGGCCGACGTCGACGATCGGCTGCAGCACGCGCAGTACCTCGGCGTCGGTCGCGAAGAACGCGGCCGCTTCGCTGACGGTCAGGTCGAGTACATCGGCGATGTTCAGCGCGCGGCCCGCGCGCTCGATGCGCACTTCGAGAATCTCGGCGCGGTAGCGGCTGCCGTCGCAGTCCGGGCAACGCAGGTAGACGTCGCTCAGGAACTGCATTTCGATGTGTTCGAAGCCCGAGCCGCCGCAGGTCGGGCAACGGCCGTCGCCCGAGTTGAAGCTGAACGTGCCGGCGCCGTAGCCGCGCTGCAGCGCGAGCGGCGCCTTCGCGAACAGCTTGCGGATTTCGTCGAACGCGCCGACGTAGCTCGCCGGGTTCGAACGCGTGGTCTTGCCGATCGGCGACTGGTCGACGAACACGACGTCGCCGACCTGGTCGGCGCCCGTGAGGCTGCGAAACGCACCCGGCGACTCGGTCGCCTTGCCATGATGGCGCGCCATCGCCGGGTACAGCACGTCCTGCAGCAGCGTGGATTTGCCGGAACCGGATACGCCCGTTACGCACACGAGCCGCTGCAGCGGAATCTCGACCGTGACGTCGCGCAGGTTGTGCTCGGTCGCGCCTTCGAGCACGATGCGCGGCGTGTTCGCATCGACCGGACGGCGCGCCCAGTTCGACGCATGCGCGACCTGCTTGCGGCCGCCGAGATACTCGCCCGTCAGCGTGTGCGCCGAACGGATGTCGGCCGGCGTGCCGTCGTACACGATCGTGCCGCCGCGTTCGCCCGGGCCAGGGCCCATGTCGATCAATCGATCGGCCGCGAGCATCACCGACGGATCGTGCTCGACCACGACCAGCGTGTTGCCCGCGTCGCGCAGCCGGTGCATCGCCTCGACGATCCGCGTGAGATCGCGCGGATGCAGCCCGATGCTCGGCTCGTCGAGCACGAACAGGGTTTTCGTGAGCGACGTGCCGAGCGCCGTCGTCAGGTTGATCCGCTGCACCTCGCCGCCCGAGAGCGTGCGGCTCTGCCGATCCAGCGTCAGGTAGCCGAGCCCGACGTCGCACAGGTATTTCAGGCGTGTGCGCACTTCGGCGAGCAGCAGCTTCAAGGCATCGTCGAGCAGCGCGCTCGGCAGGACGATGTCGTCGAAGAAGCGCCGGATGCGCTCGATCGGCAGCAGCATCAGGTCGTGCACGGTCAGGCCCGGCAGCGCTTCGAGCTGCGCGCGGCTCCAGTCGACGCCGCGCGGCATGAAGCGATCGGCCGGGGCTAGCACGCCGTCGGCATTGTCTTTCGAGCCGAGCCGCCATTGCAGCGATTCCGTCTTCAGGCGCGCGCCGCCGCACACGTCGCACGGCGTGTAGCTGCGGTATTTCGACAGCAGCACGCGGATGTGCATCTTGTACGCTTTCGATTCGAGGTAGCCGAAGAAGCGCTTCACGCCGTACCACTGGCTCTGCCACTTGCCGTTCCAGTCCGGCGAACCGTCGACGACCCAGTCGCGCTCGGCCTCCGTCAGCTCGGACCACGGCACGTCGCGCCGGATGCCGGCCTTCGCCGCGTAGCGCATCAGGTCGTCCTGGCACTCTTTCCACGCGGGCGTCTGCATCGGCTTGATCGCACCGCCGCGCAGCGTCTTGCGCGCATCGGGGATCACGAGGCCGAGATCGACGCCGATCACGCGGCCGAAGCCGCGACAGGTTTCGCACGCGCCGTACGCCGAGTTGAACGAGAACAGCGCCGCTTGCGGCTCCGCGTAGCGCAGGTCGCTATCGGGATCGTGCAACCCGGTGGAGAAGCGCCACACCTGCGGCTCGGCCACCGCGTTCTCCGCCTCCGGCGCCAGCACGTACACGTTCGCGCGGCCACCGCCGCGCTTCAGCGACGCCTCGATCGCCTCGACCACGCGCACCTTGTCGGCCTGCTGCACGCGGAAACGGTCGGCCACCACGTCGAGCACCTTGCGCGGCCCGGTGGGCGACGCGACTTCGCGCTGCGCCTGCACGCGCGTGTAGCCGCTCGCCGACAGCCACTGCGCGATTTCCTCGTCGGACACCGCCTCCGGCAATTCGACCGGGAACGTGACGACGACGCGCGGATCGTCCGCCTGCGTGCGCGCGACGAGTTCCGCGTAGATCGTCTCCGGCGTGTCGTGCCGCACCCGCCGCGCGGTCTTGCGGTCGAACAGCTCGGCCGCGCGCGCGTACAGCAGCTTCAGGTGATCGTTCAGCTCGGTCATCGTGCCGACGGTCGAGCGCGAGCTGCGAACCGGGTTGGTCTGGTCGATCGCGATCGCGGGCGGCACGCCGTCGACGCGCTCGACCTGCGGGCGATCCATCCGGTCGAGGAACTGCCGCGCGTACGCGCTGAAGGTTTCGACGTAGCGCCGCTGGCCTTCCGCGTACAGCGTGTCGAACACGAGACTCGACTTGCCGGAGCCCGACGGGCCGGTCACGACCGTCATTTCACCGGTACGCAGGTCGAGATCGAGATTCTTGAGGTTGTGCTGACGTGCTCCGCGAATGCGGATCAGATTGCTGGATGACAATTTGCCTGCCCGTCTGAATGAGTTAGCCAGAGTTCACGGTGCCGGAACGCTGCGGCGGATGCCCGCAGGCGCGGCGCGGGCCGCGACAAGTGATGCCCGCGCGGCCCGAGTTCGACGGATACTATACTGTATATTCATACAGTTTTCCATGAACCGGCGAACGCACTAAAGCGCTCCAGATCATTCCTGGCATCGGGGCGGCAAAACGGGTTTGTCGTCCGCGCCCCGGCGACGTCCGCCCCGAACGCCAACCGGCTCAGCCGCCGCCCCCCGTCGCATACGCAATGCACGTGCGGGCGAGCACGTCGGTCGGGTCGACGAGCGTGGCCCGACTGCCGTCGCGCGCGACGTACTCTCCGCCCGGAAGCAGGAGCGGCAGCTCCGTACACCCGAGCACGATCACGCTCACGCCGTCGGCCATCAACGCCTCGACGGCGGCGCCGATATCTTCCTCGCACCGTCCGGTCGTGAAACCGGCCTTGACGCCGTGCTTGCCGTAGATCGCCTCCATCACGCGCGCCTGCAACGCCGACGTCGGCGCGACTTGCCGGAGCCCTTGCGATTCCAGCGCCTTGTCGTAAACGCCGCTTTCGATCGTGCCGGACGTCGCCAGCACGCCGACCTCGCGCAGCGTCGGCCAGGTTTCGCGCAAGTGGGCGACCGTCACGGTCAGCATGTTGACGATCGGAATCCCGAGGTACGGCTGAATCCGTTCGACGAACGCGTGCGCGGTATTGCACGGAATCGCGACGACGTCCGCACCGCCTTCCTCGAGCTTCTTGCAGGTTGCGTACAGCGAGATCGTCGGGTCCGCGCCGGTACCCACCAGATTCTCGGTCCGATCGGGAATCTGCGGATTCTGTTCGACCAGCAGTTTGATATGGTCCTGATCGCGCGACGCCGGCGTGTTGCGCACGATCTTGTCCAGAAAATCGACCGTCGCGGCCGGGCCGACGCCGCCGACCACGCCGATCTTGAACGCCGCCGCGCGCGAATCCGGCTGTCCGGTCAGCGCGTACCGCGCATAGGCCAGATTCGAATCCACGAGCGGCACGCGCCGCGGACCGATTTCATCGGCGACCAGCGCGATCTCGGTCAGGCCGGGCACGATCACCTGCACGCCCCGATCGATCAGATCGTCGCACGCGCGGCGCAACAGTTCGACCGGACGCCCTCGAAGATTGCCGCGTTTGATGCCGTCGGCGCCGTAGATGGCTTCGGTCACGAGGTCGATCCCGCCGTGCGGCCGCGGATAGACGACTTCGAACCGCGGCGACGGAAAATACGCATCGAAAAGCCGCTTGTCCCGCACGTAGTCGGACGCCAGCACGCCGATACGCGTCGCGGCCGGGTACGTGCACCGCACGTGGCTCCGAACCGCTTCGACGATATCGACGATCGGCAGGCTGGTATTCGCCTTCAGCTCGTCGATGAACGTGTGGCTCAGGAAGCATGGCAGCACGACGGTCGTCACGCCGCGCTTCTCGAACTGCCGGATCATGTCGAACACGTACAGCTTGCGTTCGATGGTCGCGGCACTCCCCGCTCCCGCGCCCTTGAACGGGTATTGCTCGAAGATCACTTCGGGGTGTGCTTCGTCCGACGACGCAGGCGTCGCCTTCACCATCTTGAAGAACACGTCGGCACCGCCCAGCGGCCCCAGGCCGCCAACCACGCCGAATTTGCGCCGCGCGTTCACGTGGTCCGTGCGCATCATGCTTTCAGCTCAGGTTGATCGAACCCGGCATCCCGCGGCTTCGCGGCGCGCCGCTCCTCCCACTTCGCGATCACCGCCGTCGCCACGCTGTTGCCGATCACGTTCGTCACCGTACGGCCCATGTCGAGAATCTGGTCGATTGCGAGGACCAGCGCGACGCCCGCCGCCGGCAGATGGAACATCGGCGCGACCGCCGCGACCACGACCACCGACCCGCGCGGCACGCTGGCCATCCCCTTGCTGCTCAGCATCAGCACCAGCAGCATGAACACCTGCTCCGACAACGGCATGTGCACGCCGAATGCCTGCGCGATGAAGAGGGCGGCAAACGCCTGATACATCATCGAGCCGTCGAGGTTGAACGCGTAACCCAGCGGCAGCGTGAAGCCCACCACCTTCTTGTCGACGCCGAACTGCTCGAGCTGCTCGGTCAGGCGCGGATACGCGGCCTCGCTGCTCGCGGTCGAGAACGCGATCAGCGCGGGTTCGCGCACGGCCTTCAGCAGGTGCCCGATGCGCCGCCCGAGAAACAGGTAGCCCACGCCGATCAGGATCGCCCAGAGAACGAACAGCCCGAGATAGAACGCGCCGATCAGCTTCCCGTACGTATGGATCACGTCGAGGCCGCGCAGCGTGACCGACGAAGCAATTGCACCGAACACACCGAGCGGCGCCGCACGCATCACGTAGTTCGTCAGGCGCAGCATCACCGGCACCATCCCGTCGATCGACTGGATCACGACGGCCACGCGCTTGTCGCGCTTCAACGCACTCAGTGCGATGCCGAGAAACACCGAGAACACCAGGATCTGCAGGATGTCGTTGCGCGCCATCGCGTCGAGCAGGCTGGTCGGGAACGCGTGCGTGATCACGTCCCGCGCGTTCAGCGCCGCGGTATTCAGCCCGGTGTCGACCTCGCCGGCGGCCGGCGTGAGGTTCAGGCCGGCGCCCGGCTGCAGCACGTTCGCCATCGCGAGGCCGAGACTCAACGAAATCAGCGACGCGCAGACGAACCATCCGATCGAGCGCAGGCCGATGCGCCCGACGTCGTCGCCGCCGTCCATGCCGGCCAGCCCGGACACGAGCGTCACGAACACCAGCGGCGCGATGATCATCTTGATCAGCCGCAGGAAGATGTCGGTGACGATCGAGAAGTAGCCGGCGATCGTTTTCAGCGTGGCCGGGTCCGCGATATTCGCGTGACACGCATAGCCGGCGACGACACCGGCGATCATGCCGACTGCGATGCTCAAGGTAAGGCGATTTTTCATGTCCATTCGTCCCTGGATGGCGCCGTGCCGCCGAAAGGCGGACGAGCGCGGCGAAGAAGGCCGCGCGACGCCGGTCATGCGTCGCATTTGCCGTTGGAACGAATGGTAGGGACGGTCGATAAAACGGTGATGCCGGTACGACATGGCGGTATGCGAGCCCCGCATAACGCGGGGAAACCCTGTCTCACGCGAGCCGTGAAGGTGTCGTGTGCAGGTGCTGCCAGAGCGTGTCGAGGAATTCGCTGCGGTTGGACACGTCGCGATACACGCGCAGCTCGACTTCCAGATTCCACGCCGCCGGCCCGGCCGGCACGAGTTCGCCGGCCGCCAGTTCGGCGGCGATCGCGCTGCGGGGCAGCCATGCGACGCCCTCGCCTTCCATCACGAGTTTCTTCAGCACTTCGGCCATGTCGGACTCGTAGTGCAGTTGCAATGCCGGCGCATCCGATGCGCGGCCGAGCAGTAGCGCGAGGCAGCGGCCGAAGTAGCTGGTTTCCGTATAGGAAATCAGCGGCAGCGGGTTCTGCTTCGTGCCGGGAAGACGAAAAGCCGGCGCCGAGCGGCGGTTCGGCCGGCATGCCGGCATCAACGTGTCGAGCCCGACGGTCAGGTGCGCATACTTCGCGGGATCGAGATGAAGCGGCAACTCCGGATGGTGGTACGCAAACATCAGCTCGCAGTTGCCGTTGACGAGCATCAGGATCGAATCGTGGACATTGGTCGGAATGACGCGCGCCCGCACTTCGCCGAAATGCGGTGCGAGCGCCTTGAGCCAGCCCGGCAGGAAACTCAGTGCGATCGTGTGGCCCGCGGCGATCTGCAGGCTCTTGCCGGCGATCCGCTGCTCGGTGCGGATGATGGCGCGGGTGTCGAACAGGCGGCTGAGCACGTCCTCGGCCGTCTCGCGAAACAGGCGCCCCGCCGGCGTCAGCACCGGCGGAAAGCTGCTGCGATCGATCAGCTCGGCGCCGATCCACTGCTCGAGCGACTGGATGCGACGGCTGAAGCCCGACTGCGTGACGTTACGGAACTCCGCCGCCCGGGAAAAGCTTTGATATTGAGCGAGGGCGAGGAAGTCCTCGATCCATTTGATTTCCATGTCGGCCCTGGAGAGGTGCGCGGGAGGAATCGGCCTGCGCGCGGCGCTCGGGTCATGGTGGCGCGCCGGCCGACGAACGCTCACATTGTATGTGCTCGTCGCGGCCGTCCGCGCTCTGAAGCCAGTGCCCGCCGCCGAGGGACATGCATGCGGCGAGGCGGACGAGCGCGCCCGTCGCGCGGCGGCCGTGACGCCGCGTTCGAGCGTGCACGACATCGCCGCCTCGCGGTCAACGCTTCGGGCGACCGGTCGGGCGTGATGTCGTGCTATGCGGGTTTGCGCAGCGGCTTCAGCAAGTGCCGCAAGCCGTTATGGTCGATCTCGTGCATGAGCGCGAGCTGGCGGCCGAGTTCGCCGCGCGGGAACCCTTCGCGAGCCATCCAGTTGAGGTAAGGTCCGGGCAGGTCGGCAATGAGTCGGCCCTGGTATTTTCCGAAGGGCATGGTGACGGCGACAAGGCGCTCAAGATCGGGGGCTCGCATGCGCGTATTGTGCACGGCTTTCCGCTCGCCCGCGCGTCGCGGCCCCGCCGCGCGCCCGCCGGGCCACGCGGCGGGCGCGCGGCCGCGAATCCGGCCCTTCATGGCAGGCCGAATCGACGGGCCGGCGCCGGTTGACAGCCGTGATTCGCGTCGGCCGCCGACTTCCTTCATGCCTGCTAGACTGGAATTTCCCCCTGCCAACCATGGAGGGAATCATGATGTCCACCTACGTCGTGAAGACCGGCGAGCAGTTTCTGTGCACCGCCGAGGACGGCGATATCGGCATGGCGCCCGCCATCGAAGATGCCGCATCGTTTGGTTCGTATGATGAAGCGGAGAAAGTCGCGAGCGCGCATGCCGACCCGGGATACGAGATCGTGGCCGTCTGCGTGATCAGGCACTGAGCGCCGCCTTACGGCCCGGTGCGGATGGCGATCCGCGTGCCGGACGCAAGTCGTCGTGCGGCGGCGGCGTCCATGCGACGAGCACCGCTTGCACACACCGCGACGGGCCTTTCCCGCCGCGGTCGTCCGCGCCGAGCATCATTGCCGCAAGCGAGCCGTCCGGCTTCGACGGCCACGCTTGCGGCAAACTGGTCGCAGCGTCCTACTTCTGCAGCGAGATTTCCACGCGACGATTGCGCGCGCGCCCTTCGGCGGTATCGTTCGATGCCGCCGGATTGGCTTCCCCGTGACCGGCCGCGGCAAACGAATCCGCCTTCAGCCCGTGTTCGCGCAAGTAGGCGGCGACGGCATCCGCCCGGCGCTTCGAGAGCGCCTGATTGTGCGTATCCGAACCGGTCGCGTCGGTATAGCCGTCCACTTCCACGCGGGAGAAATGCCGGTCGGCCTGCTGGTTCAGCAGCTTGTCGAGCGCGGCGGTGGCCGCAGCCGTCAGCACGGCCGAGTCGGTCGCGAAATACGCATCGCCGGTCAGGCTCACCTTCTCGACCGGCGCGGGCGTCGGCGCAACGGCCGCGGCAGCCGGCGCGGGTGCCGCACCGCACTGGAACACGATCGAATGCGGATCGGCGCCGTCGCGGTACGGCGTGGTGGTGTCGACGAGACGTACGGGCTCGTTGCCGCACATGCGTGTCGCGACCTTCATGCAGGTCTTCGCGGTCGACAGGATGCCGTGGCAGTCGACCTGGAACGTCCGGATGCCGTTTCGCGCCTGCAGTTCGTAGGCGTTGTACGTCGGCCCCGATGCACTCGAACAGGCCGTGAGGGAAACGACGGACGCCAGCAGGGCAAGATGGATGTTTTTCACTTGATTACTCCGAGAATGCGATGGGCGCAGCGTGCGGCGCGGCCGCACGCGCATGCGTTTGCGTTCGGCGCGGTCCGCTCCGGCAATGCGTGCCGGAACGAACCGCTGCGCGCGATCACTTCCACTGATACAGCATGCCCGCGCCGACGACGCGCTGGCTGCCGGCGAAACCGCCGTTCACCGTCGCCTTCAGGTTCTCCGTGATGCGCGCCTGCACGCCGACCGCCATGGCCTTCTGGCCCTGGAACGTCGCCGTGCCGACCCCCATCGCGAAGTTCGAATCGCGGTCCATGTGCGGGATCGACGCCATCGCGGCGGTCGCGGCGATCCCCTCGCGGGCCATCGAATCGGTCTGCTGGATCTGCTGCTGCATCTGCGTGAGCTGATTGTTGACCGTGTTCAGCGACTGCGTGAACTGGTTCGATACCGCATTCAGCTGGTTCACGTTCACGGCGTCGGTGCCCTGCGTACCGGCCGCGACATTCACGACCTGCCGCGCCGAATCCGCCGAGCCGACCGCGACGACGTTCGAGCGACCGCCGTCGTTGCTGCCCGTGCCGAGCGCGGTCGAGTTGTTGCCCGATGCGGTCGAACCCACGCCGATGGCTGTCGAGCCGTTGCCCGACGCCGTCGAGCTGTTGCCCACCGCCGTGCTGTTCGAGCCCGATGCGACCGCCCCCGAGCCGCCCGCCGACGAATTCGAACCGCTCGCCCCCGGCGGCACGTTGCCGCCCGGCGGGTTCGTCGTGTACTGCCCGCCGAGGTTGGTCGTGCGCTGGTCGATCAGTGTCGTCAACTGGTTCGCGACCGAATCGAGCTGCGACACGTTCACCGCGTCCGTGCCGCTCTTGCCGGCGGCCAGGCCCGTGATCTGGCGATTGCCGACGTTGATTTCGCCGGCCGACGACTGCGGGCTGCTCAAGCCGTACGCGACGTAGTTCGTCAGCGCGCCGACCGTGGTCAGCGAACCGGCGCCGAGCGCCACGCTGTTCGCGAACGTCGCGGATGCGCCGGCGCCGAGCGCGAGCGCATCGGTCGCCGTGCTGCGCGCGCCCGAGCCGAGCGCGACGCTGCCGACACTGACCGCCACCGCATTCGCACCCTGCGCGACCGACTGCGCACCGGTTGCCGTCGCGCCGCTGCCCAGCGCGATCGCATCGGCCTGCGCGGAACTCGCCGCCTGCCCGATCGCGATCCCGCCCGGCGCCGTCTGGTCGACGATCGCGCCGTTGCCGATGCCCACGCCGTTGTCGCCGTTGACGACCGTCGTCGGACCGACCGCGATCGATTCGGCGCCGACGGCCAGCGAATCGCCCGCCGTCGAATTCGCGTGGAAGTACTTCTGCCCCGTGACCGCGAACGACTGCAATGCGCCGGTCAGCTGCCGCACGGTTACCGCGTCCTGCTGGCCGGTGCCGTCCGCGACGTTGGTGATCTGGCGGTACGTCCTGTTCGTCGCATCGCCGACCGACACTGCGCCGAGCAGCGTCTGGTCGGTCGTGTCGTACGGAATCGACGCGCTGCCGTTGCGGATGATGCCCGACGACGGCACGGTTGCGCGATCGGCGACCGAACCCGAACCGAGCGCGATGCTGCCGTTCACGCGCGAGATCGCGTTCGGGCCGATCGCGACGCTGTCCGTGCCGAGCGCCTGGCTGTCGGGCGCGGTCGAGTTCGCGTGGAAATACTTGATGCCGTTGGCGTTGATGTTGTCGATCGCGGAGCCGACGTTGTTGTTGATCGTCGTGGAGCCGTCGCTGTTGTACGTCACGTACGACGGCGCGGAGATCGTGCCGGTCGTCGGATCGTAGGTGGCGCCGCCGCCGATCGCGCCGGCCGTGCTGTTGCCGAGGTTCGTGTTGTTGTTCGCGATCGAGCTCAGGCCCGTCGACAGCGAACTGATCCCGGTCGACGTGGCGGTCGACAGCGAGGTCAGGTTGCTGTTCGTCGAGCTCAGGCCGGTGGACAGCGAACCGACGACCGTCGAGGTCGACGTGGACAGCGACGTGATCGAACTGTTGGTCGAGCTCAAGCCGGTGGACAGCGAGCCGACGACGGTCGAGGTCGACGTGGACAGCGACGTCAGATTGCTGTTGGTCGAGCTCAGGCCGGTGGACAACGAGCCGACGACCGTCGACGTCGACGTGGACAGCGACGTCAGGTTGCTGTTCGTCGAGCTCAGGCCGGTGGATAGCGAGCTGATGCCCGTCGACGTGGACGTCGACAGCGACGTCACCGTGCTGTTGGTCGAACTGAGGCCGGTGGACAGGGAGCTGATGCCCGTCGACGTGGACGTGGACAACGACGTGATGCTCGACGCCGTCGACGTCGACAGCGAATTGACTGCCGTGTTCGTCGCGGCGAGTTGCGACCCGTTGATCGCATCCGTGCTCGACGAATCGATGCGCCCGGCCGCGACGTTGGTGATCTGGCGCTCGCTGCCCACCGCACCGACGCTGACGACGCTGGTTGGGTTGATGCCGTTGAAGTTGTACGTGACGCCGCCGATGACCGCGCTGGCCGTCGGGTTCGGCGCGGCCGTGGTCGAGCCCGAGCCGAGCGCGACATCGTTTGCGTTGTTGGCCACGGCCGACGCGCCGAACGCGACCGCTCCCGCCGCCGCCGCCGTCGACGTATTGCCGAGCGCCAGCGACCCCGTGCCCTGCGCGTTGTTGGTATTGCCGATCGCCACCGCGCCGTCGCCGTTCGCGGTGTTGTTCGAACCCATCGTGACCGCGCCGGTGCCGATCGCGCTGCTCGGATCGCCGATCGCGACCGCGCCATTGCCGCTCACCGTCTGGCCGAAGCCCAGCGCGACGGCGCCGACACCGCCCAGCACCTTCGAGCCGTAGCCGCCCGCGACCGAACCCGTGCCTGCTGCCGCGGCGACCGAGTTGGAATCGCCGATCGCGACGGTCGAACTCGCCGCCGCGACGCTGTTGATACCGACCGCCGTCGCATTCGTGGCCGACGCCGTCGCCCCCGGCCCCAGCGCGGTCGCGGATACGCCGCTGCCGAGCGCAAGATTGCCGAGCGCCACCGAAAACTGCTGCGTCGCGGTCGACTGCACGCCCATCGCGATCGAACTGAGACCCGACGCATTGGCGTTCAGGCCGAATGCCTGTGCATTGTCCGCACTGGCCGCCGTACCCGAGCCCATCGCGATCGAACTGGTGCCGAGTGACTGGGTGCCCGAGCCCGGCACGCCGGCGATACCGCCCCAACCGATGGCAATCGACGACGTACCTTTCGCACCGCTGTTCACGCCCATTGCGACGGCCGAATTCCCCGAAGCCAGTGCGCCGCTGCCCAAGGCGACGGCGGCCGAGCCTGAACTCGTCGACTGGTTACCGAGCGCAACGGCACCGGTGTCCGTGGCATGCGCCGAAAAGCCGAGCGCGATACTTTGCGCGCCGGAAGCGAGGGACCCGAGCGCGAGCGCAGCCGCATACTGGCCGGAGGCCGATGCATTGTTCCCGAGCGCGACGCCTGCCAGGCCGTTCGCGGTCGCGCCGCTGCCGATCGACACCGCGCCGCTTTGCGTGGCCTGCGACAGATTCCCGATCGCGACCGCAAAGGGACCCGAACCGATCGCCTGCACGCCCATTGCCACGCTGTTGACACCGTTCGCTTGCGCGTTGATGCCGACGGCCGTCGAACCGTCGGCCATCGCATGCGCGCCCGGGCCCAGCGCCGTGGCCGACACGCCCTGCGCCGTCGACAGATTGCCGACGGCGGTGGAATTCACCTGCGCGGCGGTCGATCCGTTACCGATGGATATCGAGCTGACTCCCCCGGTGGCCGTGCCACCATCCGGCGCGTACTGTGCATGCGCATTCGCATGGAACAAGCCGAGGCAGGCGGTCGCCGTCAGCACGGCCAGACTCAGCACCGAAGGTGCCGGCGGCTTGCCCGCGTGCATCGCGGTTTCTCCGTGTGCGGCGCATTCCGGCGCGCGCTTCGACGACGCAACACGCTTGCCGCGTGCCCGGTCAAGCTCCGAAGCCGCAACCCAGGCCCCCAGTGCTTCGTTCCAGATCGACTTGAACGACTTGTTCATCTTGTGTTCCCTCGGTTCTCATGTGCTGGATGACGCAACAGCGAACGCGGCGTCAGGCGAAATGCGGACCCTCTCCGCTTTTGTCTGCCTCGCGACGCTCCGCCTCTTACTTCGCATTACTAATAAAGACTACGAACAGCGCTGCACGAAACGCTCGACCCACATCGCGATGGCACGATCGATCGGCGCGCATGCCCGTTCGGCATGATGCGCGATGGCGATCGCCGGTTATCGATTCACGGAAGTCGAGATCGCCTGCCCGGCGGCGACATGGCGCACGACGCGTCGCGAATCCGCACACGCGTACACCGTCGCACCCGCCGAAGGGCGACTTCGAATCTCATCGGAAAAACGTCGCTCGGACGCTGGACGAACGGACCCCGGCCCGCATCGCGGGCGGCCCGTCATCTTTCATTCAGGCGGCGAAAGGCGCCATCCTGTCCCCGGGTCTGCGGCATGCGCCGCCGGATCGCTGACGCTGACAGCCGGCACCGGATCGATCGACCCGACGCCCTGACCTGCCATGCTTGTCGTATTCATATTTTTCGTATCCGCCTGATTCGACAGAGCACCGCGCGCCGCCGCCGGATCGATCAAACCGCCCGGCGACTCACGCGAAGTCGCTCACCCCTTTCCGTCCGGCCGGCGACGGTTATTCCGGATTTCCGGAAAAACCGGCCACTCACCGAACGACCCCGGCATCGAATTAATCGATCGAATTTACTTGACGATTTCTTCTCGCCCGATGCCTCAAACCCAGCCCCGTCCCGTCATTTCGCGACTCATCTTGTATATCGAAAATTCTCGCGAATTATGACGTTTGCATTACCCTCGTGCCCTCTATTCTTTTGTTACCGCCTTCTCATTATCCGGGAATACCATCATTCAATGTGACATTGAAAATTGGCTACCCGGAAAGCAACGGCGACAGCAATCTTTACGGCAGCCGGAAGCATCCAGAGAACCGATTCCAGCCGCGCTGGAGCTAGTGTGCCGACATTCGTCCAAACAAACCTTTTCCTGAGCGGACAAATACTTTTCCGGAGCGGACGGTATTTACATTCATACACATTTGCAGGAAATCCGATTTTCCGGAAACATGAATGCACGCCGGGATTACATCGAATTTAGTCGACCGGCAAGTAATCGGAGAATTCGATTTACATCCTCGTCATCGGATTTCGACACCGAGAGCATAAATTCATCATCCGGGCCATTTCCATTCTTGAAATCATTTAACCGGAAATAAAGACCGTAATTTCACAAATCGATTCGGCATATTTTTCCGACTTGTTTTCCGGAAGAACGGACCAGACCTCCGCGCACCCGCGATGCCGATGCGACAAGCCCACACGCGCCGCACGGAATCCCACCTTCGACACTATTGTCGGCATATAATTTTTTGCAACAATCGTTCAGATTGCGATGCCTCCGACCTGACAGGCCACTCCCCTCCAACGCGTTCGCAACCATGTCATCCCGCTTGTCCAGTTCGGCGTCGCCACGCACCACGCCGGATCTCGCCGGCGCCCATATTCTTATCGTCGACGACCGCCCGAACGACCTGCGACTCCTGACCGAGATCCTGCGCACCGCCCAGTGCCGGATCAGCGTCGCGTTCGACGGGCTGCAGGCCTATCACCGTGCGCAGGCCATCGCGCCCGATCTGATCCTGATGGACGTCCGCATGCCGCGCATGGACGGTTTCGCCGCGAGCCGGCTGCTGGCGTCCACCCCATCGACGCAATCCATTCCGGTGATCATCCTGACGGCCGCCGGCGATCTCGAGGATCGCATCGCGGGGCTCGAAACGGGCGCGATCGACTACATCGTCAAGCCGTTCGAACCGGCGGAAGTCATCGCGCGAATCCGCAATCACCTGAAGCGCGTGCGACGCAGCCAGCCGTTCGCGCACCTGCCCGAACTGCCCGACAACCGCGACGCGGCGCTGGTGCGCGCGGCAAGCGACGTGCTGCTGCGCGACTTGCGCCATCCACCGGCCCTCGAGGATCTCGCGAAGCAGGTCGGCACGCACGAAAAACGGCTGTCGCGCGCATTCCGCGACCATCTCGGCCAGACCGTATTCGAGTACCTGCGCGACACGCGGCTGCGCGCCGCGATGCACTTCCTGTCGGAAACGTCGATGGGGATCGGCGACATCGCGGAGGAAATCGGCTTTTCCACACCCGGCAATTTCGCGACGGCGTTCCGCGAACGCTTCGGCATCACGCCGTCCGACTGGCGGCGCCAGCGCCACGCGGTCGACTCACCGGCCGCACCGGAGGGGCGCCACGGCGATGCGTAGGCACTACGCGGCATGGGCGGCGGGATGTCGCACGTTGCTCCTGCTTCTGGCGGCGCTGGCCGTCACGTGCGCGACGGCCCGTGCCGCGACGACGCCGAATCCCGCGCAACTCGAAGCCGTAGCGGTTTTCGAAGACACCGGCACGACGCTGTCCGTCGACGAGGTCGCCGCCCGGCTCGCCGAGCCGTCGCTTCACCCGGCCGCCACGGCCCGCACTGCATTCAACGTGACGTTTTCGCGCTCGGCCTGGTGGGTCCGCGCGACGCTGATCAACCGCGACAGCGACACGCGCCCGCTGGTGCTGGCGATTCGCGATGCGCGCGTCGACCGGGCCGACTTCTATGTCGACCGGCACGGCCAATGGATGCTCGAGCGCAGCTTCCCGACCGACCGCGGCGACGCGCGCGACGCGCCGTCGCGCTACCCGACCCTCGACGTCACGCTGCGTGCGGGCGAACAGCTCCCCGTGCTGATCCGCATCACGTCGCGCAAGGAAATGCGCCTTGCGCCGGTCGCGTTCACCCGCGACGCGTGGATCGCGCAGGAACTGCACGCGTCGATGTGGAACTTCGGGTTCTTCGGCGGGCTGCTTGCACTCGTCTGGTGCGCGCTGCTGATCGGCTTTTTCTCGCGCAGCGGCGTGTTCCACACGCTGGCCGCACTGACCCTGAACACCGCGCTGTTCGAAGCCGCGTACCGCGGCTATCTCGCGATGCTCCTGGCGCCGGGCGCGCGCGAGTGGTCGACGCGCGGCGAAACGATCTTCGCGTATCTGTCGGTCGCGTGCTTCATCGTCTTCATCCTGATGGTCTCGCATCGCGAAAAGGCGAAGATGCCGATGCGCGCGGTGTACGTGGTGTTTCTCGCGCTCGAATGCGCGGGGATAACCGGCGCGGCGTTCGGCGATCTGGCGACCTTCGCCTGGTTCTGCCTGTGGCTGAACACCGTGCTCGCGATCGTGAACATCAGCATGGCGCTGATGCTCGTGATCCGGCGCACGCCGACGGCGCGCGTGATGCTGATCGCGGTCGCGTTCGCGACGTTCAACATCCTGATCCGCATGCTCGACGGCCGCGATGCATTGCCACCCGTGCTGTCGTGGATCCGGTCCGACGTCTATCCGAACCCGGTCATCGCGATCATCGGGCTCGCGACGCACCTGCTCGTGCTGGCCGCGTGGATTCACCACGTGGGCCGTCAGCGCACCGAGGCACGCAAGCGGCTCGAACACTGGCAGCTCACCGAGCAGGATCGGCTGCGCGACGAGGTCGCGCGGCGCACGGTCGCGCTCAACGACGCATTGCAGCAGTCGAAAACGCACATGCAGCAGAAGATCGAGACGCTCGGCTACGTCAGTCACGACCTGCGCGCGCCGCTGTCGACGATCAACGGCTATGCGAAGCTGCTGCTGCAAGGCGCGACGCGCAGCCAGGCGCGGCTGATCCGGTCGATCGACCGCAGCATCCGCTACCAGCTCGCGCTGATCGACGAATTGCTCGCGTTCACGAAGGCCGAACTCCACCCGCTCGGCGTCGCGCCCGACCGCACCGACCTGCCCGGGCTGCTGGACGACATCGGCCACTACGCGCTCGCGCTGTGCGCGCAGCAGGACAACCGGTTCATCTATCGGCCCGTCACGCCGCTGCCGCGCACGGTGCTGATCGACGGCATCCGGCTGCAACAGGTGCTGCTGAACCTGCTGTCCAACGCATCGAAATTCACGCGCAACGGCACGGTCACGCTGTCGGTTCACGCATCGCGCGAAGGCCATGCATGGCGCCTGCTGTTCGAGGTCGCCGATACGGGCATCGGCATCGACATCACCGAGACCACCGACATCTTCCGCGCGTACCAGCAGGTGCAGGCGGTGAACGGCGGCACCGGGCTGGGCCTGTTCATCGCGCAGCGCATCGTCGCCGCGATGGACGGCGAGCTGGCCGTCGCGAGCCAGCCGGGGAGCGGCACGACGTTCTCGTTCGCGGTCGCCGCGCCGGCCCTCGGTCATGCGCTCGCGCCGGTGTCGGGGCTCATCAGGCGGTTTCGTTCCGACGACGAAGCGGAACCGGCCAGCGCCCCGCTTGCGATGCGCAGCCCGCCCGCCGATGCGCTCGCCGAGCTGATCGTGCTCGCCGGCGAAGGCCGGCTGACCGATATCGAGGAATGGCTCGGCCAGTATGCGGACGAGCCCGACCATGCGCCGTTCGTGCAGGAAATGCGCGAGCACCTCGATGCGCTGGATCTGCCCGCGATCGAAAAACTGGCCGGCTCGCTGAAACGCACGCGCGTCGCGGATACGTCGTTCGACACCGAGGCGGACGCCGCCGGCCCGGCCTGACGGCGCCGCGCCGCATGCGGCCGGCATGCGGCCGCGTGCATCATTCCACCGCGGTTCGCCCGCGCTGTCGGTCGCGCAAGGGGGAAGGAATCCCCTACGACCGCCGCATCGTCGATACCAGCGCGATGTCCTCTTCGGGCGGCGCCGGCCGCGCGGGCGCGGCGGCATGCGTCGGCCGCTGCGCGCCGAGCCCCGTGCCGCCGGTGCGGCGCCGCGTCGCGTGCCGCTCGATGACCCGCTGCAGCACGCAGAACACGCACAGCAGCGCGCCGATCACGATCCGCGTCCACCACGAACTCAGCGTGCCGTCGAACGTGATCAGCACCTGGATCGTGCCGAGGATGCCGACCCCGAACACCGAGCCGATCACGTAGCCCACGCCGCCCGTGAGCAGCGTCCCGCCGATCACGGTCGCGGCGATCGCGTCGAGCTCCATCCCCTGCGCCTGCAGCCCGTAACCCGACAGCACGTAGAGCGTAAACACCACGCCGCCGAGCGCCGAACAGAAGCCGCTCAGCGCGTAGACGCCGATCTTCGTGCGCGCGACCGGCAAGCCCATCAGCAGCGCCGAGCGTTCGTTGCCGCCGACCGCATACACGTTGCGGCCGAAGCGCGTGAAATGCGCGACGTAGATCGCGACGGCCAGCGTCGCGAGCGCGATCAGCGCACCGGCGCTCAGCATGCCGCCGCCGACCGGCACGCTGATGCCCGCGATCGCATGGAACGCCGGCTCGTTGATCGTGATCGACTGCGTCGTGATCAGGAAGCACGCGCCGCGCGCGAGAAACATCCCGGCGAGCGTGACGATGAACGGCTGCAACCGGAAATAATGGATCAGCGCGCCCATCGCCGCGCCGTACAGCGCGCCGAACGCGAGCACGAGCGGCACGATCACCCACACGGGCCAGTGCAGCCGTTCGGCGCCGACCGCGCAGAAGATCGTCGTCAGCGCAACGACCGAGCCGACCGACAGGTCGATCCCGCCCGACACGATCACGAACGTCATCCCGATCGCGACGATCAGCAGGAACGCATTGTCGACGAGCAGCCCGGTCAGCACCTGCATCGAGAAAAAGCCCGTGTACATCACGGACCCGAAGCCGAACAGCACGACGAACAGCACGATCGTCACGACGATCGGCAGAGTGCGCGGATCGGCGAGCCGGCCAAGGAAACGGTTCATCGCGGCGTCGCTCCGGTGGTGGTGGCGCGCGATCGCGCGGAAGGCAGCAGCCGCGACGCGTGCCGGACGAGCAGCGCACGCGCCGCGTCGGACTGGATCAGCGTCACGACGATCACGACGACCGCCTTGACGACGAGCGTCGCCTCCGGCGGCACGCCGATCGAATAGGTCGTGTAGGTGAGCGTCTGGATGATCAGCGCACCGAGCACCGAGCCGGCGAGACTGAAGCGGCCGCCGAGCAGCGACGTGCCGCCGAGCGTGACGGCGAGAATCGCGTCGAGTTCGAGCAGCAGTCCCGCGTTGTTGCCGTCGGCGCTGCGCACGTTCGAGCTCGCGAGGATGCCCGCGAGCGCCGACATCACGCCCGAGCACAGATACACGCCGAACACGACCGCGCCCGAGCGCAGCCCGACGAGCCGCGTCGCCACCGGATTCACGCCGATCGCGCGAATGAACAGCCCGAGCGCCGTGCGGTTCACCAGCAGCGCGGTCGCGCCGATCGTCGCAAGCGCGATCCACACCGCGCACGGCACGGTCGCGAGGTAGCCGCCGCCGAGCGCGAGGTAGCCCGGCGCGCCGATCGGGATGATCTGGCCGCCCGTCAGCAGTTGCGCGACGCCGCGCCCGGCCACCATCAGGATCAGCGTCGCGATGATCGGCTGCATCCCGACGAAGGCGACGAGCAGCCCGTTCCACGCACCGGCCAGCAGCCCGACGCCGAGCGCGGCGGCCAGCGCCGTGCCGACCCGCGACGGGTCCGCCTCGAGCACGATCGCCGCGGCCGCGCCGGCGATCGCGACGATCGCGCCGACCGAGATGTCGATCCCGCGCGTCGCGATCACGAGCGTCATCCCGAGCGACACGATCACGAGCGGCGCCGCGCGGTTCAGGATGTCGATCGGCGCGCCGAACAGGTGGCCGTCGAGCAGCACGATCGACAGGAAGCCGGGACGATGCGCGACGTCCAGCGCGAACAGCAGCGCGAGCGTCAGCACCGGCCACGCGAGCGAATGACGAAACAGCGTGCGCAACCACGTCATGACTGGCCTCCCGCGATCAGCCGGTAAACCTGCTCCTCGGACGCATCGGCGCCGGTCAGCTCCGCGACCTTGCGCCGGTCGCGCAGCACCGCGATCCGGTGGCTCACGCGTACGACCTCGCCGATCTCCGACGAAATGAACAGGATCGCCAGCCCCTGCGCGCACAGCGCGAGCACGCGCTCCATGATGTCGAACTTCGCGGCGACGTCGATGCCGCGCGTCGGCTCGTCGAGAATCAGCAGCTTCGGGTCCGTCGCGAGCCAGCGCGCGAGCAGCACCTTCTGCTGGTTGCCGCCCGACAGCAGCCCGATCGGCTGCTCGGCGTCGCGTGCCTTGATGCCGAGCCGGGCGATATACGTGTCGGCGATCTCGCGCTGGCGCGCGCGCCCGATCAGCCGCCACCAGCCGCGCCGCGCCTGGAGCGCGAGGACGATGTTCTCGCGGATCGACAGCGCGGCGACGATGCCTTCCTTCTTGCGGTCTTCCGGGCAGTACGCGATGCCGTTGCGGACCGCATCGTGCGGCGACGCGAGCCGCCTGCGCGCGCCGTCGATCTCGATCGCGCCGGTATCCGGGCGCGCCGCGGCGAACGCCAGCTGCGCGGTTTCGGTGCGGCCCGAGCCGAGCAGCCCGGCCAGCCCGACGATCTCGCCGGGGCGCACGTCGAGATCGAGCGCGCTCATCATTCCGCGCCGGCCGACCCGCTGCATCGACAGGAACGGCGCGGCGGCCGCGGCGGTACGCTCGACCGCCGCGGCGCCGGCCTGCAGCGTGTCGGACATGCGCTCGCGGCCGGTCATCTTCGCGACCAGCACGTCGACCGGCAGGTCGCGCGCCAGGTACTCGCCTTCGCGCTCGCCGTTGCGCATCACGGTGATCCGGTCGGACACCGCATAGGTCTGCTCGAGAAAATGCGTGACGAACAGGATCGCGATGCCCGACGCCTTCAGCCGGCGCAACACGTCGAACAGCCGCGCGACCTCGCCGTCGTCGAGGCTCGAGGTCGGTTCGTCGAGAATCAGCACGCGTGCGTCGACCGACACCGCACGCGCGATCGCGACCATCTGCTGCACCGCGATCGGATACGCGTCGAGCGAGCGCGTGACGTCGAGCGACAGGTCGAGATCGGCCAGCGCCGCCCGCGCGCGCGCATGGATCGTGTTCCAGTCGATCACGCCGCGCCGCATCGGCTGCCGGCCCGCGAAGATGTTCTCCGCGACCGACAGGTTCGCGCAGAGGTTCACTTCCTGATACAGCGTCTGAATCCCGGCCGCCTCGGCCTCGCGCGGCGCGGCAAAGCGCACGGGCTGGCCGCCGACGCGAATCTCGCCCGCATCGTGCGCATGCACGCCGGTGAGCACGTTGATCAGCGTCGACTTGCCGGCGCCGTTCTGGCCCATCAGCGCGTGGATCTCGCCCGGAAACAGCCGGAAATCCACGCGCTGCAGCGCGCTGACACCCGGAAACGACTTGTCGATGCCGATCATCTCGACCACCGGCGCACGCTCCATGCATCCTCCTCGAAACGTCGCCGGGCGGTGGCCGGCAGGCCGCCGCCCGTGCGGACAGGTCAGTACTTCCGGGTCGGCAGCACCTGCGCCGCGACGTTCATCGGGAACACCGTTTCGTTGGTCACGATGCGCTTGGGCAGCGGCTTGCCGGCGACGACGTCCTTCACCGCGCTCATCAGTTGCGGGCCGAGCAGCGGGCTGCATTCGACGTCGACGTTGATCTTGCCCGCGATCATCGCCTGGAAGCCGCCCTTGGTCGCGTCGAACGACACGACGCTCACGTCCTTGCCGGGCTTGATTCCGGCCTCTTCCATCGCCTGGATCGCGCCGAGCGCCATGTCGTCGTTGTGCGCGTAGACGACGTTGATCTGCTTGCCGTAGGTCTTCGCGAACGCTTCCATCACCTGCTTGCCGCCGGCGAGCGTGAAGTCGCCGCTCTGCGACGCGATCACCTTGAATTTCGGATTGTTCTTGATCACTTCGAGCAGGCCCGCGCGGCGGTCGTTGGCCGGCGCGGAGCCGACCGTGCCCTGCAGCTCGACGATGTTGATCGGACCCGGGTCGTTCTTGTAATGCTCTTCCATCCAGTGGCCGGCGCGCCGCCCTTCCTCGAGGAAGTCGGAGCCGATCATCGTCACGAACAGCGACGGATCCTTCACGTCGACCGCGCGGTCGGTCAGGATCACCGGGATATGCGCGGCCTTCGCTTCGGTCAGCACGGGCTCCCAGCCCGATTCCACGACCGGCGAGAACGCGATCACGTCGACCTTCTGCGCGATGAACGAGCGGATCGCGCGAATCTGGTTCTCCTGCTTCTGCTGCGCGTCGGAAAACTTCAGGTTGATGCCGGCGTCCTTCGCCGCGCCCTTCACCGATACGGTGTTCGCGGTGCGCCATGCGCTTTCCGCACCGACCTGCGAGAACCCGAGCGTGATCGGCTTTTGCTGCGCGTGCGCGCCGGTGGCCAACACCGCCGTCGCCGCGACGATCGCGGTGGCCGCCAGCTTCCTGATGAATGTCATGGTCCGTCTCCGATGATGTCGTTGTGTGCCGCGGCGCTGTTGTGTTTCTGCGTGGCGCTGGCGCGGATCGGGCTGCGCCGGCCGGCATGTCCGGTCGGCGCGGCATACATGCCCCGCATCAGTCTAGGAACAAGTCCGATAACCTTCCAATGAAATATTGGATTGAGGCGATACCGGAATCGGCATACGTATAAACACCTAACCACGGAATCGCCCGCGCGGAGGCGGCGCACGGTTCTTGCTCCGTCGCAATGGCGGTTCGCACCCCATGCCGGGCGGCCGCCCTTCACGCGAACCCAAAGGAGACAAACATGATCGCTGCCCGTGAACGTGGGTCGCCGCGCGCCGACGTCGCCGCCGGCCGGCGCCTTCCGACATGAAGCAGCCCGCTTCGGGCGCCGCCGGGCCGCTGCGCCATGTCGACGACCGTCGCCCGGGCTATACGCGCCGGCGGCTGCGCAACGGCTTCGCGTATTACGGGCCGGACGGTGCGCGGGTTCGCGATGCCGACGAAATCGCCCGCATCGACGCGCTTGCGATTCCGCCCGCGTACACCGACGTCTGGATCTGCATGGACCCGCGCGGTCATCTTCAGGCAACGGGCCGCGATGCGCGCGGCCGCAAGCAGTATCGCTATCACCCGCAGTGGCGCGCGACCCGCGATGCGAACAAGTACGCGCGGATGGCCGCGTTCGCGCGGGCGCTGCCGCGCATCCGCGCGCGCGTCACCCGCGATCTGGCGTTGCCGGGCATGCCGCGCGACAAGGTCGTGGCAACCATCGTCCGCTTGCTCGACACGACGCTCGCGCGGATCGGCAACGCCGAATATGCGCGCGAAAACGGCTCGTACGGGCTGACGACGCTGCGCAAGCGCCATCTGAAGATCCAGCCCGGCCAGGTGCGGCTGCGCTTCGCCGGCAAGAGCGGGATCGAGCACGACGTGACGGTCGACGATGCGCGGGTCGCGCGCATCGTGCGACGGTGCGCGGAACTGCCCGGTCACGAGCTGTTCCAGTATGTGGACGACGACGGCGCACGCCATCCGGTCGGGTCGTCCGACGTGAACGACTACCTGCGCGAGGCCGGCGGCGCCGATTTCACCGCGAAGGATTACCGGACCTGGGCCGGCAGCGTGCATGCGCTCGGGTTGTTGCGGCGCGTGGAGCATCGCGGCGTCACGCACGCCCGCAAGCAGATCGTCGAGACCGTGCGCGCGGTGGCCGAGCTGCTGCGCAACACGCCGGCCGTGTGCCGGCGCTGCTACATCCATCCGGCGGTGCTCGACGCGTTCGAGGCCGGTACGCTCGCCGCGCTGGCGGTCCGACGCACGCCGCGCGGCCTGCGTGCGGACGAAGCGGCGTTCGTGGCGTTGCTGGTGTCCGCGAGCCGGCGAATGGCGAGATGAGCGTCCACGCCGCGCCGCGGCCCGACGGGGCGCAATCGGGGCCGCTTCCCCGGCGTGTCGTTTACCACCGGTTTCCAGGCGCATGACCGATAGCCGCTCGCCCCCGTTTCTCTAAACTGGTTCGCACAACACACCTGCCCGGTGTCGTCCGCTGCGCGCGCCACGCCACCGGCATCGAGGCACCCCCGAGACATCCGCCTTCGCTGTCCGTCGGTCCGCACGCCCCCGCTTCATTCCCGCCGGCCGGCTGCCAAGGCAATTCCAGGAGAGTTCATTGAGCCCGTCGCAAGCGCACCCCGCGAAAGCCCGGTCTTCGCGCAAGTCCGTCAAGCTGGATGACATCACGATCGTCGACCCTGCCGTCGTCAAGCGCGCGGTCGGCGCCATGGCGTTCGGCAATGCGATGGAATGGTTCGACTTCGGCGTCTACAGCTATATCGCCGTCACGCTCGGCAAGGTGTTCTTCCCGTCCAGCAGCCCGTCCGCGCAGTTGCTCGCCACCTTCGGCACGTTCGCGGCCGCGTTCCTCGTGCGCCCGCTCGGCGGCATGGTGTTCGGCCCGCTCGGCGACCGTATCGGCCGCCAGCGCGTGCTCGCCGCCACGATGATCATGATGGCCGCCGGCACCTTCGCGATCGGCCTGATCCCGAGCTATGCGTCGATCGGCATCATGGCGCCCGTGTTGCTGCTCGTCGCCCGCCTCGTGCAGGGCTTCTCGACCGGCGGCGAATACGGCGGCGCCGCCACCTTCATCGCCGAGTTCTCGACCGACAAGCGCCGCGGCTTCATGGGCAGCTTCCTCGAGTTCGGCACGCTGATCGGCTATACGCTCGGCGCGGCCACGGTCGCGCTGTTGACGGCCACGCTGTCGCAGGACGCGCTGTTGTCGTGGGGCTGGCGCGTACCGTTCTTCATCGCCGGCCCGCTCGGCCTCGTGGGCCTCTACGTGCGGCTCAAGCTCGAGGAAACCCCGGCGTTCAGGAAAGAGGCCGAAGCACGCGAAGCGGACGAACGCGCGCGGCCGAAGCAGCGCTTCGCGACGCTGCTCGTCGAACAGTGGAGGCCGCTGCTGCAATGCGTCGGCCTCGTGCTGATCTTCAACGTGACCGACTACATGGCGCTGTCGTACCTGCCGAGCTACCTGTCGGCGACGCTGCACGTTCGCGAATCGCACGGGCTCTTCATGGTGCTGCTCGTGATGGTGCTGATGATGCCGATGACGCTGTACGCCGGGCACCTGTCGGACAAGGTCGGCCGCAAGCCGGTGATGATGGCCGGCTGCGTGGGCCTGCTCGCGCTCTCGGTGCCGGCGCTGATGCTGATCCGCACCGGCGGCATGCTGCCGATCTTCGGCGGGATGCTGATCTACGGCATCCTGCTGTCGACGTTCACGGGCGTGATGCCGTCGGCGCTGCCTGCCCTCTTCCCTACGCGCATCCGCTACGGCGCGCTCGCGATCGGCTTCAACGTGTCGGTGTCGCTGTTCGGCGGCACGACGCCGCTCGTCGCCGCATGGCTGGTCGATCGCACCGGCGACCTGATGATGCCCGCGTACTACCTGATGGGCGCGTCGTTCATCGGCATCGTGTCGGTGCTTGCGCTGCGCGAGACCGCGCGCCAGCCGCTGCCCGGCTCCGGGCCGTGCGTGGCGAGCCGCGCGGAAGCGCTGAGCCTCGTGCGCGGCGGTGCCGACGGAGCGCGTGTGCGCGACCGGGAGTTCACGCCGGTCAGCGAGCGTGCGTGACGCGGGTCGATGCGGCGCCGCGCGGCCTGCGCGCGTGTCGCCGTTCGCGTGACCGTCAGTTCGACGGCAGTTGCTGCGTGTCGAACCAGTCGAGCAGCGTGCGCGTGACGAACGCGGGATTTTCCAGGTTCGAGATATGGCCTGCGTCCGGCACCAGCACATGCTCGCAGCCGATCACGCTCGCCGTCTTCACGGTTTCCGACGGCGGGCGCGCCATGTCGCCCGCGCCGCACATCAGCAATGTGCGTGCGGCATCGAGTTCGGCCAGTGCCGGCAGCGTGTCGGGGCGGCCGAAGATCAGCCGGCCGAGCGGCGCGATCGATTGCCGCAGCCGGTCGGCGGGCAGGTTCGCGAGCGCATGGCGAAACGCCGTCGGCACCGGATCGTCGAGATTGACATCCGGCCGGAAGAACAACGGCACGATCGCGTCGAGCAGCGGCGGCGCGATGCGGCCCGCGGCCTCGATCGCATCGAGCATCGCGAAATAGCGCATGCGCGTCGCATCGGGTTCGGCCTCGAGCGACGCGTCCATGATCACGAGCGAGCGCACGCGCTGCGGCTCGCGCAGCGCGAGCCGTGCGCCCCACATGCCGCCGACGCTGAGCCCGACGATCGCGCACCGTTCGATTTCCAGCGCGTCGAGCAGCGCGCTCGCATGCGCGGCGAGATCGTCGAGCGTGTGCGTGCCGTCCGGCAGCACGCCCGATTCGCCATGCCCCCACAGGTCCGGCACGATCACGCGATACCGGCGCGACAATGCGTCGATCTGCGGCGCCCACATCGTCGCGTCCCACAGATAGCTGTGCCCGAGCAGCACCGGAAAACCGGCGCCGTGATCGTGGTAATGCAGGGTACTGCCTTGGATGCTGTGTGCGGGCATGCTGTCTCCGGAATGTCAGGACTCGGCGGTGACCCGGAAACGGGTGCCGCGGTCGGCGGCGTTCTGCGACGAACGCGAAGCGGCGCATCATCGCACAGGTTGCAGGTATCGCGCATGACGGCGCGCATGACGCTCTCGCCGCGCCGCGTTACCCGACGCGTCATCCGACGCGATACATCGGCAGCACGTTGCTGCCGGGCGTGTCCGGCTCCGTCGCGAGCGGATGACACGCTTGTTCGAGCAGCCAGTTGGTCAGCACCGCGATGTCGAATTCGTTGCACGCATCGGGGTTCTGCACGAGCACGTAGCTGCCCGATGCTACGGTGCAGTGCGGGAACAGCTCGACGAGCCGCCCCTGCTTCAACAGCCCGTCGACCAGCGGCCGCCTGCCGATCGCGATGCCGTGCCCGTCGACCGCGGCCTGGACCAGTTGATCGTACTGGCTGAAGTGCAGCGCGCCGGCCGGCCGCAGCCGCGGCACGCCCAGCTCCTTCAGCAAATGGCTCCACCCGTGCCAGGGCCATTCGCCGCGCGGATCGTCGAGATGCAGCAGCACGTGCTTGTCGAGGTCGGCCGGCTTCATCGACGCGGCGTCGCCCACCGCCGTCATCAAACTCGGGCTGCACACCGCCACGACACGCTCGCGAAACAGCACGTCCGTATCGTCGGTCGACGTATACGGGCCGGCATAACGCACGGCCAGGTGCAAACGTTTGCGTTTAAGATCTTCAATTTCGCTCGTTGCGGACACGCGCACGTCGATGTCCGGATAGCTGGCGCGGAACGAACCGAGGCGCGGAATCAGCCACAGCGCGGCGAACGAAACGGTGGTCGACAACGAAATGGCGCGCTGGCCGACACTCGACGACAGCTTGCCGACCACCGATTCCAGGTCGGACAACGCGAACGAAATCGCGTCGTACAGCTCGCGTCCCTTGTCGGTCAGCGTCAGCGAACGAATGTGCCGATGAAAAAGCTCGATCCGAAGCTGCTCCTCGAGCGCCTTGACCTGCCGACTCACGGCCGATTGCGTGACGTTGAGCTCCTGCCCCGCACGCGTGAAGCTCAAATGGCGCGCCGCGCATTCGAAGCCTCTCAGGAAATCCAGCGAAGGCAAACTTCTCAATCGCTTTGCCAATCTCACATTAGCCATACCGCCGCCTCAAAGTTGCACCCATCGACAGGCAAGTTGCCTTTCGTCTCCCCTGATTCGTTTCTCCCATTTGGATTCGGAAACGATTTTATATTGAAGCATGGATGCATATCATTCTTATTTTCAATCGTGACACTTGTATTTATCTATCAATTTTCGTCGTGTCGATATTCTTACACCAACATTATCAAGTAGTGATTTTGTAAATTAATATGCGAACGAATCGAGCGTACCAGGATGGTTGTTAAATTCTCGTAAAAACAGTCGATTACGGGCCAAATTCGGCGTCATTGCGACGATTACGCCGCCATGGCAGAGGCAGCGCCCGAGGCCTACAATTCGATTTCAATCAGCCGACTTTTTCATTTTATTTTCCGGATTGCGAAACACAAACAGTCTGCAACATACACGCAAAATGCCATTTAAATCCGGAATTCCGTGTTTATTAAAAAATACTAAACGGATGAAATTCGTTCTTGCCATGCGGTTCGAGTAATTGATGAACGGATTATGTCCGGAAATGAATAATCCGCCGGCCGGCAGTGCCGGTCAGCGTGCAGCGGGTTCGCCTGTCGGCCGGAATCCGGCCCGAAACGCGCGACGGCAATACGTGTCGATCGCTACGGACCGTCCGCCGCGCCATTCGTCCGCGGCGTCACTTCGCGGCGGTAGCGGTTCAGCTCCTGCGCGGTCGCGAACGTGCGCTCGAACAGGATCGACAGGTTGTGCAGAATCCGCTCGACGACCTTCTTCTCCCACTCGCCGTCGAACCGGATCTGCTCGTCGAGCCAGCGCTCGAGCCATTCCGGATCCGGCAGGCGCGACTGCACCGTGTCGCGCGGGAACAGCGCCTGGTTCACGTGCAGGTTGGTCGGGTGCAGCGGCTTCTCGGTGCGGCGCGCCGAGGCCATCAGCACGCCGATCTTCGCGAATGCGGCGCGTGCGACGTCACCGCAGTTGTTCAGCGCTTTCTTCATGTAGCGCAGGTACGCGCCGCCATGACGCGCCTCGTCGCGCGAAATCGTTTCGTAGATCTGCTTGATGACGGGCTCGGTATGCCAGTCGGCCGCGCAGCGGTACCAGTGGTTCAGGCGGATTTCGCCGCAGAAGTGCAGCATCAGCGTCTCGAGCGGCGGCGCCGGATCGAACTGGAAGCGCACCGCGTGCAGCTCCTCTTCGGTCGGCACCATCTCCGGCTTGAAGCGGCGCAGGTATTCCATCAGCACGAGCGAATGCTTCTGCTCCTCGAAGAACCACACGCTCATGAACGCGGAAAAGTCGCTGTCGTGCTGGTTGTCGCGCAGGAACATTTCCGTCGCGGGCAGCGCCGACCATTCGGTGATCGCGTTCATCTTGATCGTCTTCGCCTGCTCGTCGGTGAGCAACGAAGCGTCGAACCTGTCCCACGGAATGTCCTTCTCCATGTCCCAGCGGACAGCTTCGAGCGACCTGTAAAGTTCGGGATAGAGCATCGCGGTCACCGTCGTCGCAAGGCATTCGGCGCCGGTGGTCATGCCGATTGCGTGGACGCCGGCGCGACCGATTCGGCATCGGGCTCGCGATCGTCCCGATCGTCCTCCACCGAGCGCGGCGACAGCCGGCCGCGCAGCAACGCGTAGTAGAACTGCCGATAGGTGCGGTGGTAATAGCGGATGCGCGGCGCGATCGCGCCATGCAGGTCGTGCAACCGCTCGATCGGCAGGCTCGGCATCATGTGATGCTCGACGTGATAGTTGTTGCCGTTCGTGAACCATGTCATGAATGCGTTGCTCTCGATCGTCCGCGTGTTGCGGAACGGGTCGGTGCTCGTCAGGTCGCAGCGGTAGTGCTCGGGCATCTCGACCAGCGCATGCACGGGCGCCGCCACGCATACGAGCGGCACGACCCACACCCAGACGGCGAACCAGGTGTGCAGCGCGAACGACAGCGCGGCGAGCAGCGCGATCGCCGCGGCCATCAGCAGGTAGTCGCGGCGGATCGCGCGCGACACGAGCGCGTTGTCGCCGAAGCGCGCGCCCGGCACGACGAGCTTCACGACGTTCTTCGCGAACTGGATATAGTGCGCGGCCATCGACAGCCGCCACGCCCACAGCCCGACATTGACGACGGGGCTCGCGCCGTACTGATCGCCGTAGTCGAAGAACTCCTTGTTCTCCGGCGTGCCGAGCAGCCGGTGATGGCGCAGGTGGCTGTCCTGGTATGCGTGGAACGACACGAGCATCGGCATGCCGAGCAGCACGCCGAACACCATGTTCAGGCGCTTGCTGCGGAACCCCTGGTAATGCAGCGCCTGGTGCTGCAGCTCGACGCCGTGCGCATACATCGCGCCGAGCAGCAGGATGCCGACGACCTTCAGGATCACGAGCGCCGACAGCGCGAACATCATCCCGTGCGCGATGAGCGCGACGTACACCGCCAGCTTCAGCGAGAAGACCACGCCGCTCGGGCGGCTCTTCATGTCTGCAACCGGTTTCGAGCGGGCGACAAGCGATGAGGTGACGGACAAGACGCTCTCCTTGAGCCGGACCCTGCCCGGCACGATGACGCGGCGACGCTGGCGCGCTGCCGGGATGCAATTCTTCTGTGAGTCGATGTTTCGGACAAACGAATTTTCCGAACGCATTGCATGACGCCTGCGCATGAGCGAACCACATCGTGAACTAGACGACCGGTCGAATGAGACCGACCAGTCACCTAGCGTCCCGTCACGCTAATAATGAATTTGCGCGGGTCTTCGTGGATGCGCTCCGCTCATGCATAGCCTGCATAGATTCCGTTTGTCGCAACGGATCGATCCGGCAAGAATCCTCCTCACTCGACGAACGGCGCCGCCGGCACCGTGGCGCGAGCGGCCGTGTTCCTCAAGGGGAGAATCCTCGTGACGAAGTACGCATCCACCATTCATCGCCTGATCGAATCGCTCGAGGACGTCGCGGGTGCCATGCATCGCATGACGTTCGTCGACGATGCGGGCCGCGAAGCGGGCATCACGTACCGGCACTTCGCGGAAGAGGTGTTTCGCCAGGCCGGCGCGCTGCGCGAGCTCGGTGTGCGCGAGAACGATCTGGTGATGCTCGCGCTGCCCGCGTCGGTCGAGCATGCGGTCGCGATGATGGCCTGCGTGATGACGGGCGCGCTGCCCTGTACCGTGCCCGTTCCCGCACGGCGTGCGGCGGCCGGACGGCAGGTGATCGACGTCGCGTGCGAGTTGTACCGGCCGCGCATCGTCGTTGCCGCGGATGCGCAGGCCGCGGCCTGGCACGACGATGCGTTTCCCGCGGGCGCCACGCGCGTCGTCGATCTCGCGACGCTGTCGAGCGCCGCGGATGCCGGCGCGCGCGCGCTGATCAGCGCGAAGAGCGGCCGCGATCCGCATCATGTCCAGCTCACGTCGGGTTCGACGTCGCATCCGAAGGCCGCGGTGCTCAGCCACGAGAACGTGATCGCGAACGTGCTCGGCATCGGCGGATCGGTGCGCTTCGATGTCGCGGCCGGCGACGGCACCGTGTCGTGGCTGCCGCTCTATCACGACATGGGGCTGCTCACGCTGCTGTCGAACCTCCACTACCGCGCACCGCTGCTGATGATGCAGCCGAACAGCTTCATCCGGAATCCGCTCGGCTGGCTGAAGCGCATCGCATCGGCACGCGCGACGACGACGTCGGTGCCGACCTTCGCGCTGCGCTATTGCGTGCGCCGCTTCAATGCCGCCGCGATGGACGGCGTCGATCTGTCCGCGTGCCGCAACATCTTCATCGGCGGCGAACGCGTCGACGACGCGACGCTGCGCGATTTCGCCGCGACGTTCGCGCCGTACGGCCTGGCGGCGTCGGCGCTGCAACCGTGCTACGGGATGGCCGAATCGACGCTCGCGGTATCGATGCATCGTGCATGGCACGAAGGCAAGGTCGACGGCGCACCGTACGTGATCGCCGACACGCTCGACCGGCGCGCGCTGATCGAGCGCCGCGAGGCGCGGCCCGTCGCCGCGAACGAAGGCCACGATACGGAAACCGATACGGATACCGAAACAGTGCTCGCGATGGGCACGCCGATCGACGGGATGGCGTTCCGCATCCTCGACGACGGCGACCACGCGCTGGCAAACCGCGCGGTCGGCGAAGTCGCGATCCGCGGCACGTCGGTGATGCTCGGCTACCTGAACCCCGACGACGGCACGGTCGCCGCGCCGCTGACGGCCGACGGCTGGTTCCGCACCGGCGACATCGGCTACGTCGCGGACGGCCAGCTGCATATCCTCGGCCGCAAGAAGGAAGTGATCATCATTCGCGGCAGCAACTATTTCCCGCATGAGATCGAGGAAGCGCTCGCGTCGCACGGCGCGCTGCGCAAGAGCACATGCATCGCGTTCGGTCTTCCCGATCCGGAAACCGGCACCGAGCGGCTGGTCGTCGCGATCGAGGCGCGGCCCGTCGACGCGACGCCGCAAACGCGGTCCGAATGCCAGCAGCTGCTCGCCTCGCGCATCGGGTTCGCCGCGCAGGATCTGTGTTTCGTCGAACCCGGCTCGCTGCCGCGCACGACGAGCGGCAAGCTGCAGCGCCTGAAGTGCCGCGATCTCTATGCGAACGGCGCGTTGCCCGTGATTCCCGCGTCGGCCGCCGTCGAAGCGGGCCAGGGAGCGTTCGCATGACGGCCGCGTCGCTTGATCCCGTGCTCGAGCTGCGCGACGTCACACGCGTGTACGAGGGCGCGGGCCGCGTCGTCGCGGTGCGCGGCGCGACGATCTCGATCGGCCGGCGCGACGTCGTCGCGCTCGTCGGGCCGTCGGGCAGCGGCAAAAGCACGCTGCTCAACCTCGCCGGCTTTCTCGACGTGCCGAGCAGCGGCGAACGCTGGCTCGAAGGCCGCCGTATCGACGACGCACCGGACACGCTCGAACGGATTCGCCGCGAACGCATCGGCTTCGTGTTCCAGCAATTCAATCTGATTCCGGTGATGTCGGCGCTCGAGAACGTCGAGCTCGGCTGCTTCGCGTGGGGCACGCCGCGCACGCGGCGCGAACGCGCCCGCGCGATGCTCGACGCGGTGGGGCTCGCCGCGCGCGAACGGCACCGCCCCGGCGAGCTGTCGGGCGGCGAACAGCAGCGCGTCGCGCTGGCCCGCGCGCTCGCCAAGGAGCCGGCGATCGTGATCGCGGACGAGCCGACCGCGAGCCTCGACAGCACCAACGCGCGGGCGGTCGCCGAGCTGATCCTCGACACCAACCGCACGCTGGGCACCGCCTTTTTGATTGCGTCGCACGACGATCGTCTGTGCGCGCACCTGCCGCGTCGCATCGAGATGCGCGACGGCGTACCGGGAGTGAATCGTGAACTGGTCGACGTTTGCGTGGCGTAACCTCTGGCGCAACCGGCGCCGCACCGTGCTGACGATGGCGATGATCGGCGTCGCCGCGTTCGCGTCGAGCCTCGCGCTCGGCTACGTGATCGCGACGTTCGACGCGGTGCGCGAAGGGTCGATCGACAGCGGCGTCGGTCATGTGCAGGTATTGCACCACGGCTATCTCGACCTGATCGGCGAACGGCCGCTGCAGTATGGGCTGACCGCCGACGAGCAGGCTGCCGCGACGCGCGCGATCGCCGCGCTGCCCGGCGTCGCGACGACCGCGCGCGGCATCGACTTCGACGGGCTCGTGTCGAACGGCGATCTGAGCTACGGCTTCGTCGGCGAAGGGATCGAGCCGAACCGCGAGCCGCCCGGCTTCTTCGACTATCACACGGTGCTGTCGGGCCGCTATCTGTCGCCGACGCAGGCGGGCACCGAAGTCGTCGTCGGCGCCGAACTCGCGCGCAAGCTCGGCGTGCACGTCGGCTCGGTCGTGCAACTGATGGCGTCGACCGCGCACGGCGGCATCAACGCGACCGACGCGCAGATCGTCGGCGTGATGAGCACCGGCAACAAGGACGTCGACGAACGGATCGTCAACGTGACGTTCACGGCCGCACAGGCGCTGCTGCGCACCGACCGCGCGTCGCGCATCGCGGTGTTCCTGTCGAATACCGCGCACGCGCCGGCCGCCGCCGCGACGCTGCGCGCCGCGCTGCCGACGCTCGACGTGCGGACCTGGGACCAGCTCGTGTCGCTCTATCACCAGGTCGTCGCGCTGTACAAGAACCAGTTCTCGGTATTCGGCGCGATCCTCTGCGTGACGATCCTGCTGTCGATGAGCAACTGGATCCTGATGAGCATCGTCGAGCGGCGCCGCGAGATCTCGACGCTGCGCGCGCTCGGCGTGCCGGCCGCCACGGTGCGCGGCGTGCTGATCCAGGAAACCGCGCTGCTCGGCCTGCTCGGTGCGGCCGCCGGCATCGCGCTCGCGCTGCTGACGATGGTCGCGCTCAATCACGCGCAGATCCACCTGCCCGCGCCGCCCGGCCGCGTGAAACCGATCCTGCTCGAATTCACCGTGTCGCCCGTCGCCGTGGCCGCCGTCGAAGCCGCGTTCGTCGTGCTCGGCGTGGCCGCGGCGCTGCTCGCGACGCTCGGGCTCGCGAAACGCAACATCCTCGAAGGACTCGCCCCATGAATCGCATTCGCGTTACGTTCGCCGCGCTCGTCGCGTGCGCGCCGCTCGCCGCTCACGCGGCCGACGTGCCGACGGCCCAGACCATGCTCGCCCGTGCCGACGCCTACCGCAGCACGGCAGCCGATACACAGACGAACATCCGGATCACCAACGAGGTCGCCGGGCAATCCGGCGACGCGACCCGCTATCTCGTCTACACGCGCGGCAACGGCGACACGCTCGCGCTCACGCGCAGCGGCGAGAACGACGGCCAGAAATACCTCGCGACCACGCGCGGGCACTGGTTCTACGTGCCGAATACGCGCAGCGCGGTGCGCATCAACGGGATGCAGCGGCTGCAAGGCGAAGTCGTGATCAGCGACATCACGCGCACGCACTGGGCGGACAGCTATCGCGCGACGGCCGCGCCGGGCACGACGCCGATCGCCGGCAAGCCGGCCACCGAGCTCGACCTGACCGCGACCGACCCCGACAACGTCTACCCGACGATCAAGCTGTGGGTCACGCCCGATACCGACGTGCCGGTGCGCGCGCAGTTCTTCCTGGCAAGCGGCCTGCTGTTTCGCAGCGCCGATTTTTCCGCGCCGGTCGACGCGAACGGCCGCAAGGTGATTCGCAAGATCACGTATCGCAACGAGGTCGAGAAGCAGCGTGCGAGCGTCGTCGACATCCTCGACGGCCAGCCGCACAAGATTCCGTCGGGCTGGTTCAACCCCGACACGCTCGCCGATGGTCAGTGAGTACGACGCCGATGCCGACGCTCGTCGTGACCGCCTCCGTTCGTCGTCCGGCCGGGCCAGCCGCGGCTGGCCGGGTATCGCGCTCGCCGTCCCGCTCGCGCTCGGCTGCACGCTCGCGCATGGAGAATCGCTGATGGACCAGCTCGGCACGCTCAACGGTATCGGCTACGCGCGCTCCGTCGACAGCATGGACGGCCGCGCGCTGCTCGGCCGCCTGATCGGCGACTCGCCGCGCGATCGGCAGGAAGCCGGCGTGCTCGCGCGCATCGACGGCGAGAACCTGTTCGTGAATGCACGCGTCGTCGCCAGCAACCATTCGCTCGGCGCACAGGCGAGCCGCTTCAACGAAGCCGGCGTGCGCTATGCGTTCGACAACGGCATCACGCTGACGGCCGGCAAGCGAATCGATACGCTCGATACGTCGCAGGCGTTCTTCCCGCTCGGCTTCTTCCAGAAACGGGCCGCGACGGCCGACATCTACGACCGCTACGGCGACGTCGAGGGCACGCCGCTCGTCGAAGCGAAATGGGCCGGCGAGCAGACCACGCTGCAGTTCATCGCCGGCGAGAACCGCACGCTGCGCAACGACGTCGACAACCGCGACGTCGAAGGCGCGACGCAGCTCGTGCGCGGCGCATACAACTGGTCGGGCGGCTCGGCCGCTCTGCTCGCCGGCCGTCACGCGGGCCGCGGCGGCGCCGGCGCGACGCTGTCGTTCGACGTCGCGCGCTCGAACACCGTCTATGCGAGTGCGTGGCTCGAGCGCGGCACGACACGGCCGCTGCCGGCCTTCATCGCGAACGGCACGTCGCTCGATTCGGCGGCCGCGTACGACGCCGTGGATCGCCGCAACGATCGCCAATACATGTGGCGCAGCGCGGTCGGCATGCAGAGCGCGCTGCCCGGCAATCTGTCGCTGATCGTCGAGTGGTCGCACGACGAAGCGCGTTACGACGCCAGCCAGTGGCGCCGGATGGTCGGCGCGGTGCAGGCGAACAACGCGCTGCTGCCCGTCGCGCCCGGCGCCGCGCTGGCCGGCCTCGGAGGCACGGCCGCTTTCGTGAGCGCCGACGGCAGCCTGCGCGACTACCTGTTCGCGCGGCTCGGCAAGAAAATCGGCCGCGTCGAATATTCGTTGCGCGGCGTCTATTCGCCGCAGGACAAGGGCCTGCTCGCGATCGCGCAGATCGTCGCCGACGTGAACAAACGCGTGAGCGTCGACGTCGCGCTCACCCGCGCCTTCTCCGACAGCCAGTCCGAGTACCGGATGGTCGGTCTCGGCACCCGTATCGACGCCGCCGTGCGCGTGCGTTTCTGACAGGAACCCTGCCATGTCCACGCTTTCCGTTCTCGCTTCGACCGCCACGCCGCCCTCGCCGCCGCTGCTGCTGCGCGTGGCCGACCAGGCCGCGTATCCGGTGCTGCGCCACCTCGACGCGATCGGCACGCCGCCGCGCGCGGCGGCCCGGCTCGTCGAAGCCGCCGCCGTGCGGCTGCTCGACAGCGAGATGGTGATCGCGCTGCGCGCGTCCACACCGGACGTGCTGCCCGACGCGGCCGCATCGACACCGCTTCGGCACGACGAGGCGCCGCTCACCGAAGCGCTGCTCGAACAGATCGGCCGCGAAGGGTTTCATCACCTGTTCAAGCCGTTCATGCGCGCGTTCATCCGCATCATGTTCGGGCTGTTCTTTTCGGACGACCAGAACCGCCGCGCATGCGAGTGCATCGACAGCGGCCACAACTTCGCGTTCCTGATGAGCGACGGCGGCGGCCCGTCGCTCGCCGCATGGCGCACGGTCGTACGCAGCGACGACGGCGGGCTCGCGTTGACCGTCGACAAGGTGTGGGGCATCGAGGCACACCGCGACTGCATGGCCGTCGTCGCGGCGCGCTTGCCGGGCGTGATGTTCCCGGCCGCGTACCTCGTGTGGCCCGACGAATACCGGAAGCTCAAGCGCGCGACCTGCGGCGCGCCGTTCCTCGCGGGCAACCTGCAGCTCGCGAACGTCGGCGGCCAGGTGCGCGTCGCCGCCGAGGATCGCCTGCGGATCGGCGGCCCGACCGTGTTCAACAAATACCTGACCGTCGTGCGGCCGTACTTCGTCCGCGCGCTGATGGCGCACGTCGGCTGGCTCGAACGAGCCGGCCGCGTCGAGCTCGACGCCGACGCACGCGCGGTGCACCGCTTCATCGCGGACGCCGCGTGCAGCCAGACCGACGACGCGCACTACAGCTTCGGCAAGGTGCAGCGCGTGCTCGCGATCAAGCTGCTGTCGAACGAGTTCCTGAGCGCGCTCGTCCGCGACGGCAAGGTGCCGCTGTTCGACGACCAGCGCGACCTGCTCGCGTTTTCGAAGATGGAAGGCAGTTCGTACCGTTGTTATCACGAGCTTCGCAAGAGCCTGCGCTGCGAAGCCGGCAGTTGACCCACGCGACAGGCCGATCGATCCCGATCAATCCAACTCAACTCCAGGAGCTCTCCTCATGACGACCCAGAACGTTCCGGCCGACGCGCTCGACATCCTGTCACGCGAAGTCGCGAAAATCCTCAACGTCGAAACCGTCGACACGGACGCCGGCATCGGCGAACTCGGCATCGATTCGCTGAACATCGTCGAGCTGATCGTGTTCTGCGAACAGCTTTACGGTTCGATCGACCCGGAAGCGCTGAACATCACGCAATACACGACGCTGCAGCAGCTCGACGCGCAACTGCGCAGCCAGCAGCACGCGGCCTGATACGACGATGCTCGCGCCCCTTGCCCCCGTGGCGGCCGCCGTCGTCCAGCCGGCCCCGGCGACCGCGCTGACCGTGCAGGCGCTCGCGTACCGGCGCGTCGCGCCGTCGCGCGACGGCGTGGCCGCGCCGCTCGACGACACGGCCCGCGCGATCGGCACGCTGGCGTGCGCCGAACGCGAGCGGCTGTGCGGCGCGATCGGCGCGGACGACTACGTGGTCAGCTCGACGATCCTGTCGATGCTGCTGATGAACGATTCGCCGCAGCATCGCGTGTTCGCGCAGGCACTCGCCGGCGCGAACGACTACACGCCCGACTGGATGACGTGCTCGTACGAATGCGCGGGCTGGGGCTACGTGCTGCGCCGCACGCTCGCGACCGCGGCCGAGACCGGGCCGCGCACGCTGCTGCTGCAGATCGTCGACATCGACGTGCACGGCTATACGTACTGGCACGGCAATCCCGCATGGGGGCGCTCGGGCTTCGGCGTCTGCACGCTGCTCGTCGACGTCGGCCGCGAACCGGCGCAGTCGGTCATCGCGGATGCCGCGCCGCCGGCCAGCGCGGTCGTGCGGCTCGGTCGCGACATCCGTACGTTCTGCACGGCACGCCCCGGGCTGCACGCGGCGCTGCCGTTCTTTCCGGCCACGTCGCGCCGCGCGCTGCTCGCGTCGGTCGGCAAGACGCCGCTGCTGCCGGACGGTCACGGCGTGTTCGGTCATGCGTTCGGCAGCGATCCGTGGCTGTCGGTGCTGCTCGCGCACCGCGACGGCGACACGCCGCGCCGCGGGGCCGTCTGCTCGCTCGCGCTGAACGGCTATTACGCGATCGCCGACGTCGCGTTCGCGCCGGACGCGACGTTCTCTCTCGACGGCGAGGCGTGACATGGTGCGACCCGTTCACTTCACCTACCGGATCGCGCGCGACGCGCGGCAGCCGGTCGCGGTCGCGGCCAGCGCGTACCGGATGCCGCTCGACACGCCGGCCGATTATGCGCGCGCCGCACTCGCGGAAGCGGCCGGCGATGCGTACGACGCGGGCAATACGTACGACGTGGCCGGCGGCGAACGCCGCGTGCTGCTCGATCACGTCCAGTATTTCGCATTCCTCGCGGAAATCACGGCGCGGATTCGCGAGGCCGTTCATCCGGAGGCGCGCCTGTTCATCGAAGTCTGTGCGCCGTATTTCGGCGCGCTGCCGGCCGAACTGCTCGCCCCGCACGTGCTGCTCGGCGTGCACCTGTACGACGAAGCATTGCGCGACGCCGCGCGCGGCGCGCCGGTCGTCTGGATCGGCGACCGCATCCTGCGCGATGCGGAATTCGCCGGCGACAACCGCGTGTGCTGCGCGATCTGGCCCGCGCGGCTCGCCGATGCGTTCGACGCGCAACTGCGCGGCGCGTGGCCGGCCTATGCGATCCGGCTCGAACCGCACCCGGGCGCGTCGCGCGCCGCCGCCCCGTTCACCGATTCCGCCCAACATTCCGGCGCCGCCGCGCGGCCGGGGAGACCCTGACATGAATGACACGCTTACCGTGATGCAGGACACGGCCGATATCCGCTGGTCGATGCCCGTCGACGCGCTGATGTCGAACGACTACGCGCTGCGCGAAGAGGCGCTGAACCGGCTGTACGAGAAGGCGAAGGCCGCGCAGTGGGACGTCGCGACCGACGTCGACTGGAGCCACGACCTCGACCCGGCGAATCCGCTCGGCATGCCCGATCCGACGCTCCTGATCTACGGCACCGAGCTGTGGGGCAAGCTCGCCGACGCCGACAAGCGCGAGGTGCGCCATCACGCGCAGGGCTGGCTGCTGTCGCAGATCCTGCACGGCGAGCAGGCCGCGCTGATCTGCGCGTCGAAGCTCGCATCGGCCGAGAGCGGCCTGAGCGCGCGGCTGTGCGCGGCCGCGCAGATGATGGACGAAGCGCGCCACGTCGAGGCGTACGCGAAGCTCGTCAACGAGAAGCTCGACGTCAGCTACCCGATGAGCCGCTCGCTGAAGGGGCTGCTGCACGACACGATCACGAGCAGCGCGCTCGACATGACGAACCTCGGGATGCAGGTGCTGGTGGAGGGCATCGCGCTGTCGATCTTCCAGAGCGTCGTCGCGTACAGCACCGATCCGTTCATCAAGGACCTGTTCGTGCGGATCCAGCGCGACGAGGCGCGTCACTTCGCGGTCGGCCGGATCACGCTGTGCCGCGTGTACGCGGAGATGAGTTCGCACGAACTGCGCGAGCGCGAGGAATTCGTCTGCGAAGGCGCGGCCGTGCTGTACGAGCACCTGTGCGCGGACGACATCTGGGAACCGATGGGGCTGTCGAAGCGCGAATGCAGCGCGATGGTGCGCGAATCGCCGGTGTCGAGTTCGATCCGCCGCTCGATCTTCCGGCGCCTCGTGCCGACGATCCGCGAGATGGGCCTGCTCACGCCGACCGTGCAGGCGACCTTCGAAAAGCTCGACGTCCTCGACTACGCGGCGATGCCGCTCAACTGACATGACGATGCCCTCCTCACACGCATCCCGCGACGCCGGCTTCTGGATCGGCATCGACGCGGTGGCCTACGAGCTGCCGGGCCTGCCCGTCGATATCGAGGCCTGGGCCGCCGAACGCGACTATCCGGCGCAGCGGGCGGCCGCGATCGCGCAGTCGGGCAGCCGCTATTTCCATATGGCGCTCGACACGAGCGAGACCGATCTCGCGATCGCGGCGGTCGGCCGGCTGCTCGACACCGCGCGCGTGCATCCGTCCGAGGTCGGCGCGATCGTGCACGTGCACACGCAGCAGTTCAGCGTGCCGCCGGCGCCGCGCAGCCTGCCGCATGAAGTGGCCGCGCGGTTCGGCATCGAACCGTTGTGGCTCGGCTCCGTCGCGCAACTGAACTGCGTGTCGGTCGCGGCCGGCATCGAAACCGTGCGCGCGCTGATGCGCCGCCATCCGCAGCTCGACGCGGCGCTCGTCGTGTCGTCCGACCGCGTGTACGGCGAGGATTACCGGATGCGGCAGATGACGGGCGTGCAGTGCGACGGCGCGGCCGCGATGCTGATCGCGCGCAACAGCACGAAGAACCGGCTCGGCGGCATCGCGATCGAGACGCACGCGAAATGGCATCGCGGGTCGGACACCGTCGCCGCGAACGAGGCCGACCTAATCATGATGGAGTGGCCGTACACGCGCCGCGCGATCGACGCGGCCGTCGCGCTCGAGCCGCATGCGCTCGACGCGTACGATCTCGTGCTGCCGCACAACGCCGACCTGCCCGGCTGGAACGCGCTGTGCCGCGCGATGCGCGTGCCGGCCGAGCGGCTGTACGCGGAAAACATCCACGCGCGCGGCCACGCGTGCTGTTCGGATTTTCCGATCAACCTGGCCGACGTCGGGCTCGATGCGGTCGCGCACGGCCGGCGCGTGCTCGGCGTGATGCAGTCGAACTGCGGCGCGTATGCGGCCGCCACGCTTCATCCGGTGGGCCGCCATGACGCCTGAGCGCCCGCTTCCCGTCACCGGCGATCATGCATGGATCGCCGACCTGCGCACGCCGTGCTACGTGTACGAGCCGGACGTCGCGATCGCCCGCTACCGGTCGCTGAAGGCGCGGCTCGGCACGCGGCTGATCGTGTCGCTGAAGGCGAACCCGAACCAGGACATGCTCGCGCGCTGCGCGCATGCGTACGAGGACGGCGTCGAACTCGCGAGCCGCGGCGAACTCGACGCGGTGATCGGCCGGATCAAGACGCCGCGCTACCTGAACAATCCGTCGATGGACGAGATGTTCATGCGTGCGGGGCTCGCGTCGCGCTGCCATTTCGTGCTCGACAACCCGGACGCGGTCGCGCGTTTCGTGCCGCTCGCGCGTGAAGCGGCGGCCGGCGGCGGCACGCCCGGCGCGGTGCTGCTGCGCGTGAACGCCGGCGCGCTGGCAGGCGCTCACGCGCGGCCCCTGTGGCACGACCACTTCGGGATGACGCCGAACGAAGCGCACGACGCGGTGCGCACGCTCGCGGCCGCCGGTCTGCCCGTGGCCGGGCTGCACGTGTTCTCCGGCCCGCATTCGTTCATCCGCCAGGACGCGACGCAGCCCGACACGCTCGTGTTGCCCGAGCTGCTCGCGGCGCTGGCCCGCGATCTCGCACCGGCCAACGGTGCGCCGCTCGGCTCGCTGAGCCTCGGCGGCGGCTTTGCCGACGATCATCCGGGCGACGCCGCGTTCGAACGCTATGCCGCCGCGCTCGCGCCGCTGGCCGGCCGGTATTCGCTCGCCCACGAATCCGGCCGCGCGATCTTCGCCGATGCGGGCGTGTTCGCGACGCGCGTCGTCGCGGTGAAGGCGTGGCAGGACCGCACGATTGCCGTCTGCGACGGCGGCCTGTCGCATGCGTTCCTGCTCGCGCAGACCGAATCGGTGATGCGCCGCCTGGCCGCGCCGTCGCTCGTGCGCCGCGCACCCGCGCCGCCGCCTCGCGGCGTGCCGACGCTCTACGTCGGCAGTACCTGCAGCCGCGCGGACGTGATCGGCCGCGACGACACGGGCGCGCCGCCCCAGGTCGGCGACATCGCCGTGTTCGCACGCTGCGGCGCGTATCACCGCACGTACTCGATGCCGCATTTTCTGTCCCACGAAGCCGCGCACGTGTACGTGCGGCCTGCCTAGACCATCCAGAGGAGCCGATCATGAACGCATTGATCAGCGTCGCCGACCTGCTCGAACATGGCGCGCAGCGCTGGCCGCAGCGTCCGGCGTATGCCGATGGCGGCGGCACACTGACTTACGATCAGCTCGCCCGCGCGGTCCGGCGCGCCGCCGCCGCGCTGGCGGATCGCGGCGTGCAGCCCGGCGAACGCGTCGCGATCTATGCGCCCAAGCGCATCGAAACCGTGGTCGCGATGCTCGCGGCCAACGCACTCGGCGCGATCTTCGTGCCGGTCAATCCGCAGTTGAAGGAAGCGCAGATCGAACACATCGTCGCCGACAGCGGCGCCGCGCTGTTCGTGACCGGCGCGCAGCGGCTCAAGCGCCTGCCGGCGCTCGCCGCGCTCGTCGGCGAACGCGTGATGCTGATCGAGGCACTGGCCGAGGCGATCGACTCGCCGGGCGCCGACACGCCGGCATCGGCAGCGGCCCCGGCCGGCCGGCCGGTCGACGACGATCCGGCCGCGCTGCTCTACACGTCCGGCTCGACCGGCAAGCCGAAAGGCGTCGTCGTGTCGCACCGCAACCTGGTGTCGGGCGCGTTCAGCGTCGCCGCGTACCAGGGGCTCGCCGAAGACGACGTCGTGCTCGGCGTGCTGCCGCTCAGCTTCGATGCGGGCCTGAGCCAGCTCACGACCGCGCTGGCGTCCGGCGCGTGCTACACGCCGCTCGACTTCCTGCAGCCGGCCGAAGTGCCGCGCCATTGCGACGCGTTCGGCGTCACGTCGATCACCGGCGTGCCGCCGCTGTGGATGCAGCTCGCCTCCGCCGGCTGGAGCGACACCGCGCGCACGCGGATCCGCCGCTTCGCGAATACCGGCGGCCATCTCGCGACGCCGCTGCTGCATCGTCTGCAGGCGCTGTTCACGCAGGCGTCGCCCTACCTGATGTACGGGCTGACCGAGGCATTCCGCTCGACCTACCTCGCGCCGGCCGACGCGGCGCTGCGCCCGACGTCGATCGGCAAGGCCGTGCCGAACGCGGAGATCCTCGTGCTGCGCGCGGACGGCAGCGAGTGCGCGGCCGACGAACCCGGCGAACTCGTGCATCGCGGCGCGTTCGTCACGCTCGGCTACTGGAACCGGCCCGAGCTGACCGCGCAGCGCTTTCGTCCGCTGCCGCGCCGGCACGGCGAGATCCCGCGCCCGGACGTCGCCGTGTGGTCGGGCGACATCGTGCGGCGCGACGCGGACGGCTACCTGTATTTCGTCGCACGCGGCGACGACATGATCAAGACGTCCGGCTATCGCGTGAGCCCGACCGAGGTCGAGGACGTGCTGTTCGCGTTGCCGCACATCCGCGAGGCCGCCGTGTTCGGCGTGCCGCACCCGGCGCTCGGCGAGGCGATCGCCGCGTGCGTCGTGTCGACGCTCGACGCCGCCGCCTGCCGCGCCGACATCGCACGCGCGTGCCGCGACGCGTTGCCCACCTACATGAACCCGCTCGTCGTCGAGCCGCTGCCGGCGTTGCCGCGCAACCCGAACGGCAAGATCGACCGACCGGCGCTGAAAACGCAGTATCGCGACGCGTTCGCGCGCCCGAATCTCGAGGAGACCGCCGCATGACCCTGTCGACGCTCGATGAAACCTGTCTCGGCGCGCCCCGCGTCGCCGCACCCGGCACGCTCGCGTTGTCCGGCGGCGTCGTGGTGCTGCCGCCCGCCGTCGTGTTCAGCGCGATCCAGGCGCAGGAGCGCCATCCCGGCTACCGGCACCTGCTGCTGCCGCAGGCGCGCTTTGCGCGGCCGCGCGGCATGGGCGCGCTGACGCCCGACGAAGGCACGCGCCTCGCGCCGGGCGGCCGACCCGCGCTGCGCGTCGCGCCGCCCGGGCGCAGCCTCGCCGATCTGGCCGCCGACGCGGCGCTCGACCTGCGCGACCAGCTCGGCTCCGGCGCGCTTGCGCGCACGACGCACGTGATCGTCGCGAGCAGCGCACTCAACGAAGGCATCGGCGACTCGGTCGTCGGCCGCATGCAGTACGAACTCGGGCTGCAGCGCGTGACGCCGTTCGCGCTCGGCCAGAACGGCACGCTCGGCTGGTATTCGGCGCTGATGCTGCTCGACGGGCTGCTCGACGACGGCGACCAGGCGCTCGTGATCCTCAGCGACAAGTGGCTCTACCCGTTCTTCCGCCAGTTCGGCGACCTGGTCGGCTACGGCGACGCGGCCGCCGCCCTGCTCGTGTCGCGCGCGGGCCCGGCGCCGGAGCCGGCCGCGTGGGGCGGCGTGCGGGCCGTCGCGCTCGAATTCGGGCCGTCGATCGCCGATCCGTGGGCCGATGCGCCGGCCACGCTGCGCGACACGCTCGCGCCGGTCGCCGCCCGCGCGATCCGCCGTGCGCTCGAGCAGGCCAGCCTGCGCGCGAGCCAGATCGACTGGTGCGTGCCGCCCGGCTTCGATCCCGGCTTCGCGGCGCGCGTCGCCGACGCCGCGTCGATTCCGGTCGCCGCGCGCATCCAGCACGACGGGTCGGGCCATCTGTCGTCCGCCGAATCGGCCGCCGCGCTGATCCGGCTCGCGGGCGCACTGGACGAAGGCGAACGCCGCACGGTGCTCGTCTGGGATGCAGCGCTGCACGGCGCGGCCGCCGCCGCCGTCGTCGATCTGGCCGGCGGCCTCGACGCCGCGCTCGATATCGAAGGAGACGCATGATGAGCGCGTACAAGGTCAGCCTGCGCGAACTGCGCTTCTTTCTGTGGGAACTGTTCGAGGCCGACCGGCACTTTCTCGAACATGGGCCGTACAGCACGCACGATCGCGCGTCGGTCGATGCGCTGCTCGAACGCGCCCGCGATTTCGCGCTCGACCTCGGCCGCAGCTACCAGCAGGCCGACGTCGAGGGCTGCGCGCTGCTCGACGACGGTCAGGTACGGATTCCTTCACATTTCCACGCGCTGTGGGCGCGCTTTCGCGACGAGTGGTCGAACACGCTGTTCGGCACCGCGCACGGGCTGCCGCCGATCGTCACGCAGATGATCTACGAGATGTTCATGGGCGCGAATCCGTCGTTCATGACCTACGGCGGTTTCACGCGCCCCGCGATCAAGTTGCTGCAGATGCACGGCACGCCGCACCAGAAAGCGCTCGTCGCACCGCTCGAAGCGTACCGCTGGGATGCGTGCTTCTGCGCGACCGAGCCGCAGGCCGGCACCGACCTCACCGCGGTCGCGCTGCGCGCGACGCCGCTCGAACGCGACGTCTACGCGATCGACGGCGAGAAGGTCTATATCTCGGCCGGCATGCACGAACTGACCGAAAACACGCTGTACTTCGTGCTCGGCCGCATCGATACGGCGTCGCCGGATTCGTTTTCGCTGTCGTGCCTCGTCGTGCCGCGCTTCTGGCCCGACGAGGAAACCGGCGAGCTGCGGCCGAACCATGTCGACTGCATCGGCCTGCCGCGCAAGATGGGGCTGAAAGGCTGCGCGAACACGCACCTCGTGTTCGGCGCGAACGGCACGACCAAGGGCTGGCTGCTCGGCGGCCGGCGCAACGTCGGGTTGCTGCAACTGATGCCGCTGATGAACCAGGCGCGGATGAGCACCGGGATGTTCGGCGTCGGCGTCGCGTCGAGCGCGTACCTGCACGCGGTCGAGTATGCGGGCCGCCGGTTGCAGGGCCGGCCGATCGAGAGCGCGTCGAACACGAACGCCGCGCGCGTCGCGATCGTCGAGCATGCGGACGTGCAGCGCATGCTCGTCGACATGAAAAGCCGCGTCGACGGCTGCCGCGGGCTGCTCGGCAAGCTCGCCGCGACCGCGACGCGCGCGGCGATGCTCGAAGCGACGCCCGACGCCGACCCGGCCGAGATCGAACGCCATCGCAAGCTGCAACTGCTGCTGACGCCGATCTGCAAGGCGTTCATCTCCGACCAGGCGTGGCGCATCTGCGAGACGGCGATCCAGGTGCACGGCGGGCTCGGCTACACCGACGCGAGCCCCGTCGAGCAGAACGCGCGCGACGTGAAGATCCTGTCGATCTGGGAAGGCACGAACTACATCCAGGCGCAGGACCTCGTGCGCGACAAGCTCGGCTTCGGCCGTCATTCGCGGCTGATCCAGTATTACCGCGACGAACTCGACGCGTTCCTCGCCCATCAGCATCAATCCGGCACGCATGCGGAGCTGCGGCCGCTGTTCGATGCGCTGCGCGCGGGCGCCGACCGGATCGCCGCCGCGCTCGACGACATCGCGCGCGACGTGCAGGACGGCCACACGCATCGCAGCAGCCAGTTCTACACGCGCTTCCTGGAGATGTTCGGCGTGGTCACGTCGGCGTGGGTGCTGCTCGAATCGGCGACGATCGCCGCACGCCGGCTCGACGCGCCCGATACCGCCGACGTGCCGGCCGAGCTCGCGTTCTATCGCGGCAAGCTGAAAAGCGCGCGCTACTACTTCGCGAACGTGCTGCCCGTCGTCGACCAGCACGCGGCCGTGATCGCCGCGATGGCGCACGCGGCGATCAGCGTCAGCAGCGACGAACTCGCCGCGGTGGAATGACATGGACACGACACTCGATTCCGGCACCTCCGTCAGCGCGGCCGGCGATGCGCCGCGCAACCTGCTCGGCCGCCCGGCGACGCGCCATCGCGGCTCCGACATCGACGGCGCGACGCTCGACCCCGAAGCGCTGCGCGTGCGCGACCTCGACCTGAACGTGCTGATCGGCGCGACGACGTTCGAAGGCGCGCTCGCGCATCTGTGGTTCGACGTCGCGCCCGGCAGCGCCGAGCACCGCGCGCACGAGGCGGCGCTCGGTGCGCGACTCGCGGCGTTCGCCGACGCGCTGGCGCCGGGCTCGGTCGCCCAGTCGGTCGCGGCCGACCTCGGCGCGGCGGGCGTCGCGCCGGTGTTCGCGGCCGCGGCCGGCCTGCTGCGCGGCCTCGACGACGTGATCGGGCGCGTGCGCGGCCCGGCGCCGGACGATGCCGATCTCGACACGATGCTGCTGTGCGCGGCCGCCGCGCCGTTCCTGCTGCACGCGGCGATCGAGGGCCGGCCGTTCGCCGCCGGCACGGCCGGCCGCGCATCGCTCGATGCGGCCGCGACGCAAGCGCAACGCATGCTCGTGCTGACCGGCGCGACGCGCGGCGATGCGCCGGCGCAAGCGGCAATGGACATGCTGCTCGTCGCCTGGCACGCCGGCTTCGGCTACATCACGCCGACCGTGCTCGCGCCGCGCGTCGCGATCGGCACCGGCGTCACGCTGGTGCAGGCAATCGCGTCCGGCTTCCTCGCCAGCGGGCCGTCGCACGTCGGCGCGGCGCTCGAAGCGATGCAGTGGCTCGCGGCGCTCGCGCGGTCGGTGCCGGGCGGCGCCGGCGCACCGCCGGCCGCGCTCGATGCGGCCGGGGGCGCGGCGATCGATGCGGCGCTCGACGCGAAACGCACGCTGTACGGCTTCGGCCATCCGCTGTTCGTCGCCGATCCGCGTCCGCCGCACATGCGCGGCCGGTTCGCGGCATGCGGCTTCGACGGCGCATACGTGACGCTGTTCGACGCGTGCTGCGCGCAGGCCGACGCGCGCCGCGCGCTGCGGCCGAACATCGATTTTCTGACCGCCGCGACGCTGCTCGAACTCGGCGTCGCCGCGCCGTCGTGGGGCGTCGGCGTCGGGCTCGGCGCGCGCATCGCGGCGATGGCCGCGCATGCGGTCGAACGGCGCCGCCGCCCCGCGTTCGGCGTCAACAGCGCGACCGCGCGACGGCTGCTGGCCGCCGTGCCGGTCGGCTGGCTGTGAACCCTCACCCTTTCGCACAAGGAACGTCATGCTGCTCAAGAACCTGCGCCCAGCGAACGACTACGATCGCTTCGCCACCGAAACGCTCGAACCCTGGGACCTGCTGTTCATCAGTCGCATCCGCCAGCTGGCGCGCGGGATGACGCCCGGCACGATCGCCGACATCGGTACGGCCACCGGCGTCGTGCCGGTGCGGCTCGCGACCGATCCGGCGATGCGCGGCTGGCGTTACGTCGGCATCGACCTCGATCCGGCGATGCTCGACGAAGGCCGCCCGCGCATCCGCGAACTCGGGCTCGACGACACGATCGAGATGCGCGTCGGCGACGCGCTCGCGCTGCCGTTCGACGACGGCACGCTGACGATGGCGGTCGGCCGCGCGACGCTGCATCATCTGCCCGACAAGGCGCTCAGCCTGACCGAGATGTACCGCGTGCTGGAGCCGGGCGGCATCGCGCTCGTGCACGACATGCGCCGCGACGCGCCGCAGCACCTGCTCGACCGCTTCACCGAGATGCGCGCGGCCGCCGACTATCCGCCAACCCACGTCGAGGAAAAGATCACGCTCGACGAAGCGCATGCGCTCGTCGCCGCGGCCGGCCTCGCGGCGGTTGCATCGATCTACAGCCCGAGCGCGGGGCTCGGCGCGCTCGGCTTCGAAATCCTGCTGAAGAAACCGGCGCTGGCCTGAGCGATGACCGATCTCGCCTTCCTCGCCGCCCATGCCGCCGCGCGGCTCGGCGCCGACGACGTGCACTGCGCGGCGCTCGCGCCCGGCGCGACGCTGCCGCTGTGCGTAACGCCGCGCAGCGCCGAACTCGCGACGTCGCCGGAGATGTTCGTCGCGTGGTACCGCTCGCGGCTCGACACGATCGACACGCTGCTCGACGCATGCGGCGCGCTGCTGTGGCGCGGCTTCGCGGTGCCCGACACCGCCGCATTCGGCCAACTCGGCGCGCTGTATCCGGCGCACGCGAACGGCTATACGGCCGGCGCCGCCCCGCGCCGGCAGATCGACGGCCAGGTCTACGAGTCGACCCGCATGCCGCCGCCGTTCAGGATCGGGCTGCACCAGGAGATGGCCTACATGCCCACCTTTCCGCGCCTCGTCGCGTTCTACTGCCGGCAGCCGGCCGACGCGGGCGGCGAAACACCGATCTGCGACATGCGCCGCGTGACCGCGCGCGTGCCGGCCGCGCTGCGCGAGCGGTTCGCCGAACGCGGCGTGATGTACCTGCGCAATTTCGCGGCGCCCGGCGACCGCGCGGACGGCCTCGCCGCCAATCCGAACCTGCCGTTCGCCGCCTACCACCGCCCGTGGGACGACGCATTCGGCACGACGAAGCGCGACGAAGTCGAGCGGCTGTGTGCGGAACGCGGCGTCGGCTGCCGCTGGCTCGACGACGGCAGCGTGACCGTGTCGCACGTCGGCAGCGCGCTGCGCACGCATCCGCGCACCGGCGAGGCGGTGTGGTTCAACCAGGCGAGCGCGCAGCACCCGAACCCGCGCTCGATGGGCGACCTCAGCTATCGCTACCTGCAGCGCATGTACGGCGCGCGCGCCGCATTCCCGTACGAGATCCGCTACGGCGACGGCGCGCCGATGCCGTTCGACGATCTGGTGGCGATCTACGACGCGCTCGACGACGAGGAGCGGGCGTTCCCGTGGCAGGCCGGCGACGTGCTCGTCGTCGACAACATGCTGGTCGCGCACGGCCGCAACCCGTACCGGGGCGCGCGCGACACGCAGGTCATGCTGTTCGACTGAGGATGCCGACGATGAGCGTTTCGTTTCTTGGGTCCGTGCGTGCGATGTTCGGCCCGCCCGCCGCGTTCGACCGGCCGCAACGCGCGGGCACGCCGCCGCTGCCCGACGCGCATGCGCCGGGCGCGGCGCTCGGGGCGCGCGCGATCGACGTCACGGCCGGCGATTTCCGCTTTTCCGCGCGCCACGTGCGGTTCCGGCTCGGCGCGATCACCGCGATCGTCGGGCCGAACGGCTCGGGCAAGACCACGCTGCTCGAAACGCTGCTCGGCTTCCGGCGCGGCGGCAGCGACGTGCGCGTGCTCGACGTGCCGGCCGAACGCTTCATGCGCGATTCGCGCTCGCTGCAGCGGATCGGCGCGCAATTGCAGAAGGTCGAGTATCCCGATCACCTGCGCGTCTCGGAAATCGTCGCGCTGCACCGCGCGATGTACGCGCACACCGATGCGGCGATCGCCGACGCGCTCGGCATTGCCGAACTGCTCGACAAGCCGTGCCGCGCGCTGTCGAAGGGGCAGCGCCAGCGCGTGGACCTCCACGTCGCGCTCGCGCACCGGCCCGAGCTGGCCGTGCTCGACGAACCGTTCACTGGCCTCGACCGCCGCTATGCGGGCGTCGTGATCGACCTGCTGCGCCACCGCGCGCGCGGCACGAGCGTCGCGATGATCTGCCATTCCGAGGAAGAACTGAGCGTGGTCGACGATCTCGTCTGGGTGCGCGACGGCGGCGTGCGCTACCAGGGCGAGCGGGACACGCTGCGCGCCGAGCTCGTCGGCGAGGCGCGCGCGGTCCTGCATTGCCGCGACGAAGCCGATGCGCGCGCGCTGCGCAAGCGGCTCGCGGCGCTGCCGGGCGTGACCGGCGTACGCGTGTCGGCCGCGCACGTGGTCGAGGCGTTCGGCGATGCGACGCTGCATCCGAACGTGCACCGGATCGTCGGCGAACGCGGCATCCAGCATCTCGCGCTCGCGCCGAGCACGCTGGGCGACCTGCTGCGCCTGTGCACCGAGGGCCCGACCCATGACTAAGGTGTTCCTGATCCTCGTGCGCAACGAGCTGCTCGGCTATCTGCGCAGCCGCTCGTCGCTGTTCTGGACGCTCGTGTTCCCGGTGTTCCTGCTGAGCGTGATGCTGTTCGCGTTCGGCGGATCGGGCTCGCTCGGCACGGCGGACATCGCGTTCGACGTGCCCGGCGGCACGACGCCGTACAGCCGCGCATGCGAAGCGCAGATCGTCGACAGCCTGTCGCACAGCGACACGGTGAAGGCGACGTTCGGCGGCCGTGGTGCGCCGGCCGATCACGTGACCGTCGTGCTCGGCGCGGACGAACGCACGCCGGCGACGATCCGCTACGACTTCAACGGCCCGCTCGCGGTCAAGGCCGCGTCGCGGGTCGTCGAGATCGCGCTCGCGCGCTGCGCAGCGCAGCGGCTCGGGCTGCCGGCCGCGCAGGCGCGCTTCGAGAATGCCGCGCCGACGCGCCGGCCGTTCGACTACGGCGCGTTCTTCGCGACGGGCATCCTGGTGATGGCGTTCATGGCGATCGGCCTGAACTCGACGACCACCGCGATCGCCGCGCTGCGCGAGCGCAATACGTTCAAGCTGTACGTGTGCTTCCCGGTCTCGCGCGGCGTGTTCCTCGCCGCGCTGATCGTCGCGCGGATGGCGATGATGGCGCTGTCGGCGCTCGTGCTGTTGATGGTCGCACGCGTCGCGTTCGGCATCGCGCTGCCGATTGCGACGCCGGACGGGCTGCGCGCGTTGCCGATCGTGCTGCTCGGCGCTGCGATGGTGCTGAGCATCGGCGTGCTGCTGGCCAGCCGCACGCGCTCGCTCGCGGCGGCCGAACTCGCGTGCAACGTCACCTACTACCCGCTGCTGTTCTTCAGCGACCTGACGATCCCGATGCACGACGCGCCGGCCTGGCTGAAGGCCGGGCTCGCGTTCCTGCCGACCAACCAGTTCGCCGTCGCGCTGCGCGGCGCGCTGGTCGACGGCGCGCCGTACGCGCAGCTCGCGCCGCAACTGCTCGGCATGACCGCGTGCACCGCGCTGTTCCTGTTCGCCGCCGCGCGGCTGTTCCGCTGGCACGACGCTTGACGCGTCGCCCCGCTGTTTCGACGAAGGAGAGACACCGATGAAATCGACCCATCCCATAACCGGCTACCTGCTGCACGCGAGCAACTTCCTGCCGGCGATCGTGTTCCTGTTCTACGGCCGGCTCGGCCCGGAGCAGCCGGACCTGCGCTGGACCCACGCGTTCCTGATCGGCGGCGTGCTCGCGCTCGTGCACGGCGCGTGGCTGATCCGCCGCGCGGAGCGCAACAGCATCGCGATCGGCGTCGACCTGTTCCTCGTGATCGGCGCGGTGCTCGCGCTCGTCTCGCCGACAGGTAGCCGTCTGTGGGGCGAGGAACTCGGGCCGGCCGCGATGCTCGTCTGCGTGCTGGTGGTCGGCATCGTGCATACCGCGTGGTCGGACGGCGGCTTCGTCGACGGCGCGTTGGTCGACCACGCGCGTGTGCGCTCGCTGTCGCTCGTGCTGCTCGCCGTCACCGTCGTCGCGCTCGCGGTGTCGATCGCGATGCGCCACAGCCCGCTGTGGGGCGGCGTCGTGCCGCTGATCGCGCTGGTCGTCGTGCGCGGCCGGCTGCGCAAGCAACTGGTGCGGGCGAACTGACGATGAGCGCGCTGCCCGAACGCGCCGCGCAGCGGCACGCGCTCGCCGCGGCACTCGGCGACGGCTGGCTCGACGGCGCGGCATGCGAGCCGTATGCGACCGACGTCGCGCGATACGGCGGCGTGCCGCTCGGCGTCGCGCGGCCGGCATCGACCGCCGACACGCGCGCGCTCGTTCGCATCGCCGCCGCGCACCGGATCGCGCTCGTCGCGCAGGGCGCGCGCACCGGGCTCGTCGGCGCCGCCGTGCCCGATCGCAGCGGCACGCAATGCGTGGTGTCGTTCGAGCGGATGCGCGCCGTTCGCGCGTTCGATCCGGCCAATCGCAGCATCACGGTCGAGGCCGGCGTGCGGCTGTCCGACCTCAATCGCGTGGCGGCCGAAGCCGGACTCTGCCTGCCGATCGACCTCGGCAGCGATCCGGCGGCCGGCGGCCTCGTCGGCGCCAACGCGGGCGGCAGCCGCCTGATCAAATACGGCGACGTGCGCCGCAACGTGCTCGGCGTCGAAGTCGTGCTGGCGGACGAAGCCGGCACCGTGATCGACGCGCTCGCACCGCTGCGCAAGCGCAACGCGGGCTTCGACGTCGCGCAGTGCTTCATCGGCGCGAACGGCGCGAACGGGCTCGTGACGGCCGTGTCGTTCGCGCTCGCGCCGCTCGAACGATCGTCGTGCGCGGCGTTCGTCGCGTTCGCGTCGTACGACGCGGCGCTCGCCGGCCTGCTCGCGTTCGAGCGCGCATTCGGCGAGATGCTGTCGGCGTTCGAGTTCATGTCGGCGGCGGCGGTCGGTTGCGTCGCCGCGGCGTTTCCGGCGTTGCGGGTGCCGTTCGACGCCAACGCCGCCGCGTGCCACGCGCTCGTCGAGATCGCGACCGGCATGCCCGGGCTCGATGCGCTGCTCGAGGAACGCGCCGTCGCGACGCTCGACGTGCTCGCGAACGAGCGTGTGGTGCTCGATGCTGCCTGTGCGCCGGCCGAACGGTTCTGGCGGATCCGCGACGCGCTGCCAGTCGCAGTCGCGCAAGAAGGCATGCCGCTGTCGTTCGACGTGTCGTTGCCGCGCGGTGCGCTGGCCGGATTCGTCGCCAATGCCGAGCAATGGCTCGCCGCCGCGCATCCGTCGCTGCGTTGTCATGCGTTCGGCCATTTCGGCGATGGCGGCTGCCATCTCGTCGTGTCGATCCCGCACGCCGATGCGCACCGCTACGGGCCGCTGCAGCAGGTGGCGCTGCGCGGCGCGCTGTACGACCGCGTCGTGCGCGCGGGCGGCTGCTTCAGCGCGGAGCACGGCGTCGGGCCGGTCAATATCGCGTACTACCGCAAGCACGTGCCGGCCGCGCAACGACAGGTCGCCGCCGCCATCCAGCACGCCGTCGACCCGCTGGGCCTGATCGGGCGGGTCCGCTACTGACGCGCCGATGCGCGGCGCCACGGAGATTTCGCATGATGTTTCGACACCCGCCCGGCCCGGACTCCATGGCCGAACCCGACACCGACGACCGTTCGTTCTCCGGCATCCCGGGCACGCTGCCCGACTCGGGTGTCGTGGTCAACGTGGGCGGCGTCGCTTATGTGATCGAGCTGCCGCCGCAGGATCACGCGCGCCCGGCGCTGTGGCGCGAGCTCGTGCATTGGCGCGACGATCGGTCGGCCGATGACGCATCGGGCGGCGGCATCGCGCCGGGCACGCGGCAGGATTGATCGTTTACCGTGCAGCCATGCTCGCGGGCCCGCCCGCGATACCGTTTTTGCTGTTCAGGCTTCGGCCTTGTCGCGGACGTTCCGGGCAATGCCGATTCGGCACCGGCTCAGCCCGCGTGCGCAATCCGAAAGACCGACATCGCGGCCTGCATCGCGCTGGCCTGATTCTCGAGCGCCGTCGCGGCAGCACTCGCCTGTTCGACGAGTGCCGCGTTCTGCTGCGTCATCTGATCCATCTGGCTGACCGCCTGGCCGACCTGGTCGATGCCGGCACTCTGTTCGACCGTCGCCGTCGTGATGTCGGTCATGATCGTCGCCACGCGTCGCACCGACGACACGATCTCGCCCATTGCATGGCCCGCCTGCGCGACGAGTTCGTTGCCGCTGCGGACGTCGTCGATCGACGTGCCGATCAGTTGCCCGATCTCCCGCGCGGCGCTCGCGCTGCGCTGCGCGAGCGTGCGCACCTCGCCCGCAACCACTGCAAAGCCGCGCCCGTGTTCGCCCGCGCGCGCCGATTCGACCGCCGCATTCAGCGCGAGGATATTGGTCTGGAATGCGATCCCGTCGATCATCCCGGTGATCTCCGCGATCTTCTTCGAGCTCGCATTGATCACGCCCATCATGTCGACCGCCCGGCCAACCAGTTCGCCGCCATGCTGCGCGAGGTCCGCCGCGCTCGCGGCAAGCGTACTCGCCTGCTGCGCATGGTCCGCGCTCTGGCGAACCGTCGACGTCAGTTGCTCCATGCTTGCGGCCGTTTCCTCGAGCGACGCGGACTGCTGCTCGGTGCGGCTCGACAAATCGAGGTTGCCCGCGGCGATCTCGCGTGCGGCCGTGTGGATCGCGTCGCTGCTGTCGCGCACGCCGGCGACGGTGGCGACGAGACCGCCCTGCATCCGCTTCATCGCCGCGAACAATTGGCCGATTTCATTGCGGCCCGCGTCCGGTACGGTCACGGTCAGGTCGTTCGATGCGATCCGGTCGAGCAGCGCGGCTGCGTTCGCGAGCGGCCGCGACACGATCCGGCGCAACGCGAAGTGCGTCGCGACGATCAGTGCGAGCGCAAGCGCCACGCCGATGCCGACCATCGCGATGATGCGCGTGTAGGCGGCGTTGCCGTCATCGATCGTTTGTTCCGACAGCCGGTTTGCGAGGCGCTGGAATTTCTCGACGTTCGCCGAGTAGACCTGGCCGGCCGTGGTGATCTCCTTGTCGTTGATCGTTGCGTACGCGGCGGTGTCGCCGTTGCGAAGCGCGTCGGTCGCGCGTGCGAGGACGGTCGCGAGATGCGTCGACGATTCGACAAGTGCCCGCTTCAGGTCGGTGTCGATGCCGGCGGCTGACGGGGCGCTCTGAAACGCCTGCGTTTCCTTCGCGGACAGATCGAACGTCCGCTGCGCGCTTTGCAGCGCCGCATCGCGCTGCGCCGGATCGTCGTGCTCCTTCAGCGCCGCGTAGGCACGCACGAGTGCCGAGCGGGTACGGGTGCTGTCCTTGTATGCGTCGTTGACGAGCAACGTCTGGGCGGCGATTTCATGCAGGCGCTTCGCGTTCGTGTTCGCGTTTCCGAGTGCGGCGATCCCGACGATGCCACCGACCACGATCATCGCGGCAAAAGCAGCCAGCACGGCGAGCAAACTGTTCTTTACCTTCAGGTCGCGCATGATGAACCGGTTCTTGAAGTTTTACTGTATGGGTTAACGGCCTGCGTCTCGCCGACTTGATTCGATTAAAGGCATTTCCGCGTGTGGTCCTGCTGGCGAGTGTCGGAAACGAGCGGCACGTGACGCATGCCGCCCGTTTCGGCCACTCAGTTCGTCCCGTCGTACGTGACGATCTCGACCCAGTTCGCGCCCTTGCCGACCGGATACTTGCCGATCGCGTCGAGGTGCCCGGTGCGGCCGTCGATCCGGTACACGGCCAGCGTCGGCGACAATTGCCCGGCCGCGAGCAGATACCTGCCCGACGGATCGATCGCAAAGCCGCGCGGCTGCTGCTCCGTCGCGAACGTGCCGATCCGCGCGAGCGTGCCCGACTTCGCGTCGACGCGATACGCGGCGAGCGTGCTCGACGTGCGCTCCGATGCGTACAGGAAGCGCCCGTCCGGCGTCAGATGCAGGTCGGCGCCCCACGGCTTGTCGCCGTGAAAATCGGACGGCAGGATCGATACGGTCTGGATCGGCCGCGCATCGGCGTCGCCGTGCGACAGCGCGATCACGTGCAGCTTGCCGTCGAGTTCATCGATCAGGTAGGCGAACCGCCCGTTCGACGAAAACACGAAATGGCGCGGACCCGACTTCTCCGGCAGCCGATACGCGGGCTCGCCCGTGTCGGTCAGCTTGCCGGTCGACGCATCGAACGGCAACCGCAGCCACGCATCGGCGCCGAGCACCGACGCGAACGCGTAGCGGCCGTCCGGCGACTGGCGGATCGCATGCGCCATCGGGCCGGTCTTCACCGTCTGCTGCACGTCGCCGGCCACGCCGTCCGCGCCGATCCGGTTCACCGCGAGCAGGTTGCCGCCGTACGACGCGGAGAACAGATAACGCCCCGACGCATCGGTCGACACGTACGCCATGCTGTCCGCGAGCGGCGCGCGGCCCAGCTCGATCAGCCGCCCGTCGAGCGGATTGATCGCGAAGCTGACGACGCGATACGGCGTCGAGCGCAATGCCGCGTAGAGGCGACGATGATCGGGCGACAGCGCCATCGGCATCACGGCGCCGCCGACCGGCACGGTTTCGATCGCGGTCAGCGCACCGTTTGACGGGTCGACGCCGAACACCGAGATGTCGCGGCTGTCGCTGTTCGACACGTACGCATACGTCGCCGCGTGCGCGAGCGAGGCCGCCATCGTCAACGCAGCCGCCGCAACGGCGCGCCGCAGGAGAGTCGTTTTCATGGGAGTGACGGGAAGTGGGGAAAGGGAACCGCGGATGCGAGCGCGGCGCCGGACAACCTCGGTCGTCCGGCGCCGCGACGGGCGAAGCGTGCGGTCAGAACACCGCGTGCCCGCTGATCAGGCTCGGCAGCCACGTCGAGAAGAACGGCAGGTACGTGACGATGTTGATCGCGCTGAAGATCGCCAGGTAGTACGGCCACGCCATCTTCGTCGTCTCGCCGATCGACACGTTGCCGATCGCGCAGCCGACGAACTGCACCGACCCGATCGGCGGGTGCACCAGGCCGAGCGAGCAATTCAGCAGCAGCATGATCCCGAACTGCACCGGCCCGACGCCGCACGCCATCGCGATCGGCAGAAACAGCGGCGTCGTGATCAGGATGTGCGCGGCCATGTCGACGAACGTACCGAGGAACACCTGGATGATGTTGATGTACAGCAGCATCAGCCAGGGCGCCGCGGTCGACTGCTTCAGCAGCCCTTCGATCGCATCCGGAATCTCCAGGTACGACATCTGGAAGCGCAGCATGTTGGACACCGCGATCAGCAGCAGCACGACGCCCGTCGTGCGCGCCGCATGCGACAGCGCGCGGCGCAGCTTCGCGGCCGTCAGCGTCCGGTAGACCACCGCGGTCAGCACGAGCGAGTAGACGACGGCGATCGCGGCCGCTTCGGTCGCGGTGGCAATGCCCTTCGCGACGCACACGAGGATGATCGCGATCACCATCAGCCCGGGCACCGCGCCGACGAAGCTGCGCAGCACCGCATACCAGCCGGGAAACCGCGGCAGCGCGGACGAGCCGTCCTCGCGGCGCGGATAACCGTGACGCACGGCCTGCCAGTACGCGGCGGCGAGCACGAAGCCCATCACCCACAACACCGGCAGGAGTCCCGAGAACAGCAGGTCGCCGATCGACACGCCGCTCACCGGCTGGCCGTGCAGCATCCCGGTGATGCCCTGCGCGGCGAACGCGTAGATGATCATGTTGGTCGACGTCGGCATCAGCGCGCCGGCGAGCGACGCATGCGTCGTCACGTTGACCGCGTACGCGGCGCTGTAGCCTTCGCGCTTCATCAGCGGAATCACCACGCCGCCCATCGCCGACGTATCGGCGGTCGGCGAGCCCGACACGCCGCCGAACAGCGTGCACGCGACGACGTTCGCCATCCCGAGGCCGCCTCGGAAGTGGCCGACGCTCGCCTGCGCGAAGCGCAGGATCCGGTCCGCGATGCCACCATGCAGCATCAGTTCGCCGGAGAAGATGAAGAACGGCACCGCGAGGAACGAGAACGCATTCATCCCCGAGATCATCGCCTGCATCGCGGTCGCGATCGGCAGGCCTTCGACCAGGTAGGTCAGCACGCACGAAATGCCGAGCGCGAACGAAACGGGCACGCCGAGGACGAGAAAGATCAGAAAACTGACGGACAGGATCGCGAGTTCCATGGCGTTATTGTCCCGACGAAGAACGACGAAGCGCGAGCAGGTGCTCGAGCGAGAAGAAGATGATCGCCACCGCCGCGGGCATCGTGATCAGGTAACGCACGCCTTCGGGCAGCCCGATGATCGGGATGCGGTCGCCCATCGTCTCGGCGGCCATGCTGCCGCAGCCGATCATGATCATGATCGCGAACGCGATCAGGCTCAGATGCTGGATCGCGATGACGACCGTGCGCGCCTTCGGCGACAGCCGGCGCACCAGCGAATCGAGGCCGATATGGCCGCCGTCGCGCACCTTCATCGCCGCGCCGAACATCGCGATCACGATCACGAGCAACAGCGCGATCGGCTCGACGAAATCCGGCGCGTTCTCGAACACGTAGCGCATCACGACCGCGTAGAACACCAGCACCGTGAGCACCGCGAGGCACGCCGACGCGATCACGGCCAGCACGCGGAACAGCACGTCGTTCACGCAGCGCAACAGCGGCGCGGCGTGCGGCCGCGCCGGCGCCGCGCCGTCCGGTGCGCCGGCCGGCGAGCCCGCGGCCGCCGCACCGTTCAGGGAAGTACGACGCGTCACTTGGTGGCCTCGATCTCGTCGACGATCTGCTTCATCTGCGGCGTCTTTTCATACTTGGTCCACAGCGGCTGCATCGCCTTCACGAACGCCGCGCGGTCGATCTGCGCGGCCGGCAGGATCTTCGCGCCGCCCTTCGTCACCATCTGCTGCGCGGACGCCTCGCGCGCGGTCCACAGCTTCTGGTAGTACGGCACCGAATCGGCCGCCGCCTTCCTGATCGCCGCCTGCTCCTGCGGCGACAGCGTGTCCCAGATCTTCTTCGAGAACACCAGCACTTCCGGCGTCATCGCGTGCTGCGTCTCCGAGTAATCGGGCGCGACTTCGTAATGCTTGGTTTCCTCGTACGACGGCAGGTTGTTTTCCGCCGCATCGACGAGGCCCGTCTTCAGGCCCGTATACACCTCGGCGAACGGCATCGGCGTCGGCGTGCCGCCCATCGCCCGGATCTCGTCGACCATCAGGTCGGACGGTTGCACGCGCACCTTCAGCCCCTTCATGTCCGCCGGCGAGCGCACCGGGCGCTTCGCGTAGATCGAACGCGCGCCGCTCTCGTAGAACGTCAGCGCGATCATCCCCTTCGCGGTGAACGCGTCGAGGATCTTCTGGCCGGCCGGGCCGTACATCGCCTTGCGGAAATGGTCGACGTCGCGGAACAGGAACGGGAACGACGGGATCAGCGATTCCGGCACGATCTCGTTGAACGACGCGCCGTTCACGCGCGCCATGTCGATCGCGCCGATCCGCACCTGATCGACCGTGTCCTTCTCGGAGCCGAGCGCGCTGTTGCCGAACACCTTGATCGAATCCTTGCCGCCCGTCTGCTTCGACAACTCGTCGCCCATGAACTTCACGGCCATGTTGGTCGGGAAGTTGTCGCCGTGCACGTCCGCCGAGCGGAACACGCGCGCCTGCGCGGACATCGCGAAGCCGGCCATCAGTGCGACGGCCAGGGCGGTACGGGAGCCGGTGAATCGGTGCTTCATGGTGAGTCTCCTTGATGGTCGATCGTTGTTGTGCGGCGATCCGTCGGCCCGCGCGTGCATCGCCGATGCGCTTCCTCGAATCGCAGAGTCATACGTCGTATGACGTGTTGGGCAAATGTACGTCGGTTAACCGTTTAACTCACTTGGTGCATACCCCTATAACTGCCGCCATCAGGGGCTTTTGGCGGGGAACGGGGAATCGCATTCTCTGTTTCCACGCTTTTTCGCGAAACGTTTTCCGGAAATGGGTCGCCCTGCGAATCGGACGCCGATGAGACGGTTTCCCGACATCCGACGGTCTTCTTTCGCTTCGTTTGCGGTCGTTGTAGGATGACTGATCACAATACCATCAGCCCGTCGCGATGCCACGAGCATGCGGCGGCCCGCATCCCGCGCGACGCGATTCGCGCCTGCAGCGCCCGGCCCGACGACCCGCGCCGACGGCCGCGGCCGCCCGTTTCAGCCTTGCCGGCAGTTCGTCCACCACCCGTCCGCTCGCGCCGGGGGACCCGCACCGCCGAACGACCCGATACCAACCCGACATCGCGCAGCCGATGCCTCTTCAGGAGATCTCCGTCATGACCATCCCCGTTTCCCGGCCGAACCGGCGCCCGCGCGCGCTCGGCCTGCTCGCCGCCTTGCTCGCCACCGCCGCGGCGCTCACCGCGTGCGGCGGCGACGATTCGAGCACCGGCGGCGGCGTGGCGTCCACCGCGCCGCCCGCCCCCGCCGTGTTCCAGGTCGGCACGACGACCGTCGACCCGAACCTGCCGGCCGAACCGGCGCTGCCCGCCGATACGCAGGTATGCAGCACGCTCGAAGCCGCCAATACGCTCGTGAGCCGCCCCGACGGCTCGCTGCCGCCGGAGGCCGACCCGTCGACGGCCGGCGTCGGCAAGGCCGTGTCGGCCGCGACGGCCAACCCCGACCAGGCGCGCATCCAGGCCACGCTCGACGCGTGCGGCGCGGCGGTCGACGCCGAAGTCGGCGCGACGATCGCGGCGGCGGACGCCGCGGCCACCGCCGCGCAGAAGACGGCTGCCGTGCCGAACGTGAACATCGCCGGCGCGTCCGGCGAGGAGCTCGCGAAGCCGAAATACCGCGCGAGCAAGTTCGCCGTGCGGCTCGTCGTCAATCACGCGGGGCCCGGCAACGGCTTCATCAGCGGGCCGCTGACGCTGCCGTCCGGCGTCACGCTGTGGATCGACAAGGGCGTCACACTGTATGCGTCGCGCGACGTGAAGGCGTATTCGCCGAACGCCGCCGGCCCGTACTGCGGCAATACGGCCGTCAGTGCGACGAAAGCCGGCAGCTCGTCGAACTGCGCCGCGCTGATCGCCGGCGCCAACCTCGTCAACGCCGCGGTGGTCGGCGACGGCCGGATCGACGGGCGCGGCTACGCGGAGCTCGTCACGTCCGATGCGAAATACCCGCTGATGAAGGTCGACCTGACCTGCTCGAACACCTACGCGGCCTACAAGAGCGGCACCGTGGCGCCCGACGGCACCGCGTGCGACGACGGCGGCACCGTCGTCGATTCGAAATCGACGGTGCGCAACATGACGTGGTGGGATCTCGCGTATCTCGGCAACATGGTGCAGAACGGCACGACCGGCTTCGGCTCGCAGTCGAATTTCCGGCTGATGGTGTTCAACTACGCGAAGAACCTCACGCTGTATCGCATCACGCTGAACAACAGCCCGAATTTCCACGTGGTGCCGAGTGGCGTCGACGGGCTGACGATCTGGAACGTGAAGGTGCAGACGCCGACGCTCGCCGCATTCGCGAACCCGGCCGGCAACGGCAACCCGCTGTACAACGGCCAGACGTTCAACGCGGACAACGTGAAGAACACCGACGCGTTCGACCCGGGCTCCGCGGCGAAGCCGACGTCGGTGGCGCTGTCGACCGGCAGCACGACGACGTCCGCCGCCGCGATCTCGTTCGACGGCTACCTGAAGAACTTCGTGTTCGCCTACAACTACGTGAGCACCGGCGACGACGACATCGCACTCAAGGGCAGCAACAACCCGGCGCCCGCCGGCTCGGGGCTGTTCGGCATCGACGGCAATCGCGACGTGCGCGCCGACCGCAAATGGGGCGTCGCGATCGCGCACAACCACATCTACTGGGGGCACGGCATCTCGATCGGCAGCGAGACCAACGGCGGCGTGACCAACGTTCAGGTGTACGACAATTCGTTTCGCGATTCGGAGGAAGGGCTGCGCATCAAGTCCGACTATGCGCGCGGCGGCGAAGTGAGCAACATCCGCTACGCGAACATCTGCATCCGCGATGCGAAGAACGCGCTGCTGTTCACGCCGTACTACAGCACGAAGGCCGTACCCGCGAGCGGCCCGCTGTACCCGAACTTCCACGACATCTCGCTTGCGAACGTGGTGATCGAGGGCGCGGCCGGCGTGAAGCTGCAGGGGTTCGAGGCGAACACCGGCGGTTACGGCGAGCCGGCGTTCCCGCTCGCGATGTCGCTGACCAACGTGGTGGCCGACACGCCCGACGGCATCGCGACGATCGCATCCGACGCGAACCTCACGCTGCGCAACGTGAACCTGCCGGTGTTCCCGTCGACCGCGAACCGGGTGGTCGTCGACGGCGCCGCGGTCCATGCGATCGATCCGGCCAGCGTGCTCGACTGCAGCAAGGCGTTCGTCGACTTCCCGGGCATCGACCAGTCGAACCCGTTCGGGTCGACGTGGGCGCCGGCGCTGTAACGCGCGGGAAACCCGTCGTCGTCGCGCGTGCCGCCCGCCAGGCACGCGCGATGCTCACCACGACGACGTGCAACGCGAAAGGAGCCCGTGATGTCGACCACGAAGCCATCGGCGACCCCCGACCCCGCTACCCCGGCGAATGACGGCGACGAAGGCCCGGCAAATGCGCCGGGCATCGGCGAGGACACGTGCCGCGTCTGCCGCGGCACCGGCAGGGTGGAAGGCCAGCCCTGCACCGTCTGCGGCGGGACCGGCCGGATACTGCAGGGAATCGGCGGCGGATAGTAAAAACGCCGCCGCACCGGCGCGCATCGATCGCTCAGGTCTGCATGACCAGCGACGTCAGTTGGGCTGCGCGCGCCACGTCCGTTTTCGTGTAGATCGACTTGATCTGCGCGCGGACCGTGCCGATCGACACGCCGCGCAGCGCCGCGCATTCCTGCGGCGAACGCCCGTCGCAGCACAGCAGCACCGCGAGATCGGCTTCCGCCGACGACAGCCCGTAGAACACCCGCAAGCGCTGCGCGCGCGCCGACGGCGCACGCAGGTCGGCGGCCGTCATCAGCGCCGCGACCCCGGGCCGTTCGCGCGCGAGGCGCGACTGTTCGGGAACGGGAATCAGCGCAAGCGGCAGCGGTTCGCCCGTCGCACGACGCAGCAACAGCCCGCCGCATGCGAATGCATGACGCCATTGCGCATCGTCGACGCAGCCTTCCGGTGCGAAACGGCCGCTCACGATCCGCAGCGCCGGTTCGGCGGCGATCAGCTGATCGGCCGCGCGGTTCGTATAGCGCAGTTCGCGCTGCGCGCCGAGCAGGAACACCGGCACCGGCACCGCATCGAGCGCCGATTCCGCGGCGGCCACGCGCGCTTCGAGCTCGCCGATGCGCGCGTGGATGCGCAGCGCGCGGCTGATGTGCGCGCCCATGATTTCGATGGTGCGACGCTGCTCATGGGACAGCCCTTGCGATTCGGGGCCGCTCTGTACGCTGAGAAAAGCGCCCGCGCCGTCGCCGCGATGAATGTACAGGCCCGAGATGCCGCCGAGCCCGAACGGCTGCATGAATTCCCGATAGAACACGCCATGTGTGCGCTGCCGCACCGACAGGTGCTTCACGTCCTCGAACCAGCGCCCGACGGGCCAGTCCGCGGCAACCGGCACGACCGGGTCGTACAGGTGGAACTCGGTGTTGTAGCGGTGGAGGCACGCGGCGACCCAGGACGGATCGTCGCCGGCCACCTGCTCGATCGCCGGCAGCCTGGCGGCATCGTCGAACGACAGCAGGATGGCCATGCGTACGCCGACCGACAGACGCAGCCCGTCCAGCACCGTTTCCCATCGTTGGTCGCCCAGCGCCGCAGCGTAGACGTCATCGATCCATGCCGACGGAACCCACCCGTTCATCTGCATCTGGCCACCCCGCGCCGTGCGTTTGTGTCGAACGCCGTTCGGGCATCTTACTCAATCGGCCTCATTGTTCAAATTGCCGATGCAGGTTTGATCGAAATACCACGTTCAATACCGTTTCTCGTCAGACGTAATGGCCGTTTTCGACATGGCGGCGTCATCCGTGTCGACGCAGCAGACGGCCTGCGCAGCGCCGATCGACGTGACGGCATCCGGATAAAGGGACGCGGCCGACGATGCGATGAAACGCGTTTCGCTGCCCGGCCCGACGATGCACTTACTTCATCGTCGCGAACCGCACTTCCATCTCGTCGATCTTCGCGAGCACCGTTTCGCTCAGCTTTCTGACGTGGCGCGGCACGTCGGGGGTCGACAGCAGCGCCTCGATACGCCCGCGCCAGTATCTCGGATGCCGGACGCGCCCCGCGCCCGACATCGACACATCGTCGACGTCCGTCTCGCTGTCCAGCAGCGCCACCATTCTCTGGATGTGAGAGAGCTCACGTTCCACATAGTCTCGTGCGAGCATATTGATTGAAATTCCCCGAAATACGACGTAAGGCCTTCCGTCATCAACGCGCCATCGTCCGCGGCGCCGACGACGCACCGCACACGTTGCGCATCAGCGTACGCGACGACCGTGTCAATCAAGTGTGCGAGCGCGCACAGAGATCGACGAAGGAACGACGGACCTGTTCGAGTGTTCTGGCGACATCCGGTCCCGGTGCCTCGTCGTCCATCGTAGGCGTACGGCCCGGCGACGGCATCCCCAAAAGTGGGGATGCCGGCCGATATGGGCCGGGTGATGACGTCCGGAAACGACGAGGCGCCGAAACGGCCGGCATGGGGTGGCCGGCCGGCGCTGCGCGGTGACGCTGCCGCGCGCTACCGGCGATAGGGCGGCGGCGCGAGTTCGAGCGGATCGGGGTTCAGGCGTACCCACGCCACCGCGAGCCGGCACAGTTGCGCCGGGTCGCCGGATTGCCGCTTGACGTCCTGCACGACGGCCTCCATGTCTGACAAATCGGCCGCCGGCAGCGACGTGCCGGTGCGCACGATCGCCGCGAACGCATCGGCCATCTTCCTGAAATCGGCGTCCCAGTTGCAGCCGCCGTTGTGGTCGAGTTCATGCGCGATGCGGCCCGAGATCCGGATGAGTTCGCCCTGCACCGTCGCCGCGTGCCCCGTTCCCGGCACCAGTTGCGTCCACAACGCCTGATGCTGTTGCTGCCAGGTTCCGGCCGCGACGACGATCGGCGACCGGCCGTCGTGCAGCCGACGACGCGGCGCCGGAGGCACGTCGAACAGCGTGTAGAGCCGGTCCAGCGCAGCGCTCGCCGCATCGACCTCCTGCGGGTTGTAGCGCTCGCGCATGAACTCGAAACGCTCCCCGATTTCGGCGACGCTGGCCTGCATTTGCGGCGTCTTCGCCGCACCTGCGTCGAGCAGCACGTCGGCGAGCGCCACCATGTGCTCGAGATCCGCGTTGCCGCAGGTGCGCAATGCGCGCTCGAGCGGGGTCTGTCCGTCCCGGTTCAATGCATCGACGCGCGCGCCGTGCTCGAGCAGCAGGCGCGCGGACGATGCATGACGCGAGTCGGCCGCCGCATGCAGGGGCGTGCCGATCGACGCACCGTCGTCGTGAACGTCCGCGCCGAGTTCGAGCAGCACGTCGAAGCGGCTGCGCCGGCATTGCACCCGCGCGTGCAATGCCGTGTTGCCGTACGCATCGGCCGCGCCGATATCCGCGCCGTGCGCGACGAGCCAGCGCGCGAGATCGTCGGGACACCGGTCGAACGACAGCGCGGTCCGCTTGCTCGGCCCGCCGCGTGCATTCACGTCGCAGGTGTCGAACACCGCCTGAAGCTTCGCAACGTCGCCTTCGTCGAGCAGCGCGTCGAAGTCCTTCGGCAGCAGCTTCTTTTTTGCTTTCGGCATGGCGGCTCTCCTGCCTTCGATCGCGTCCGTATCGTCGGCCATTCGTCAAAGTGATAACGCGGTTTTGCGTTCGTTGCCGGTGCGCGTGCAACCGGCCGCATCCGTCAGTCCAGCGGCTCCAGCGCCTCCAGCCCCTCCGGGCGGCCGGATGCGCCGCGGAGCTTCGTGATGTTCCAGCGTGCGGCGTCGTTCCAGTCGTAATCCATTCGATAGGAAAACCGGGCATTGGCGCGAAACAGCGCGGCGCGGAATTTCCTGCCGTCGTTCGCGAGCGCGTCGCGCAGTTGCGGCCCGATGCGCATGATCCCGCCGATCAAATCCCGATGCTCCATGGTCGAAACCAGCTCGACGCCGGTCGCCGTCGCATAGGACGCACGCACGCCGTACTGCGCGTCGCCCGGTGCGCTGAAGCACACGTAAACTTCGCGCCAGCCGGGAAAAGCGGATTGCATGTAGCCGATTACGTGCCGGGCGAGTTCGATCACCCGTTCTGTCGCGTCGTCGTTCATCGATCGTCCCCGGAATGAGATCGGAGAGGAGCGTAATCGGACACGGCGCGACGCGTCAATGGCCGCCGGCAAACCGGCGCGCGGTGCGGTCGCCGTATCCGGATCCGTCAGCGATCCCGAGCATCGCCGCACGCGGCCGGCATCGCGTCGCCTGTCGTCCCCTGCATGTCGATTGGCGCGCTTTGCGAGTGAAGTGGCGCGCAAAAGGCGGCATCATGGCGCATCCTCTCCGCCACGGAATCCCGTCCATGAATATCGATACCGACCTGCCCGTCATGGTGACCGGCGCAACCGGATACGTCGCGGGCTGGCTCGTGCAACGGCTGCTCGAGGCCGGCCTGACGGTCCATGCAGCCGTTCGCGACCCCGACAGCCCGGACAAGCTCAGGCATCTCCAGCGCATCGCGGCCGGCAAGCCCGGCACGATCCGCTACTTCCGCGCCGACCTGCTCGAACCCGGGTCGTACGAGGACGCGATGGCGGGTTGCGGGATCGTGTTCCATACCGCGTCGCCATTCACGGTCACCGTTCGCGATCCGCAGAAGGAGCTGGTCGATCCGGCGCTGCTCGGCACGCGCAACGTACTCGAGACGGCCAATCGCACACCGTCGGTGCGGCGCGTCGTGCTGACCAGCAGTTGCGCGGCGATCTACGGCGACAACGCCGATCTCGCCGCGACGCCCGACGGTAGGTTCACCGAAGCAATCTGGAACACCAGTTCGTCGCTGGCCCATCAACCCTATTCGTATTCGAAGACGGTCGCCGAGCGCGAAGCGTGGCGGATCGCCCGCCAGCAGCAACGCTGGGATCTCGTCACCATCAATCCGTCGCTCGTGATCGGGCCCGGCATCAATCCGTACGCGACGTCGGAAAGCTTCGAGATCGTGCGGCAGATGGGCAACGGCGCGATGAAGGCCGGCGTGCCGGATCTCGGCATCGGCGCGGTGGATGTCCGCGACGTGGCCGACGCGCATTTGCGCGCGGCGTTTCTGCCGAGCGCCAGTGGCCGCTACATCGTATCGGCGCACGACACGAACCTGCCGGCGATAGCCGCCACGCTGCTGGAACGGTATGGCGCCGACTATCCGATACCGCGACGCATCCTGCCGAAGTGGCTGGTGTGGCTGGTCGGCCCGCTCGCGAACAAGAGCGTGACGCGCCGCGTGATCGCGCGCAACGTCGGCCTGCCCTGGCGCGCGGACAACAGCCGCAGCCGCAACGAGCTGGGCATCCGCTATCGCCCGCTCGCCGAGTCGATGAACGACTTCTTTCAGCAGCTCGTCGAAACCGGGCAATTGCGGCGATGAACCGCTTCGCGATTTCGCCGGGCTGGCGGGTCGTGATGGTCGACCTCGGCCTGCGCGTCGACGAACTGCTGCGGCGCGCGCGGTTGCCCGCCGATCTGTTCGCGCGGCCGGAGAACGGGCTGACGACCCGCGAATACTTCCGCCTGTGGCGTGCGATGGAAGACATGACGAATGCGCCGGCCGTCGCGCTGCGCATCCTCGATCTGCTCTCCGTCGAAACCTTCGATCCGCCGCTGTTCGCCGCGTTGTGCAGCCCGAACCTGGAGATCGCGATCCGGCGCATCGGCCAGTTCAAGCCGCTGATCGGCCCGATCCGGTTGCACGTGTCGCACGAGGCCGACGCGCTCACCCTCGCCGTCGACTTCCTGGAGCGCGACGTGCCGCCGCCCGGCATGCTGGTCGCGGCCGAACTCGGCTTCTTCGTGAAACTCGCGCGCCTGGCGACCCGCACCGAGCTGCCGGCGCACGCCGTCACGCTGCCGTGCGACGTCGGCCTCGATCCCGGCTATGCGCACTTTTTCGGCGTGACGCCGCGGTACGGCGATGCGCCTTCCGTGAGCATCGCGCTGCAGGATGCGCGGCGTCCGTTCGTGACCGCGAACCATGCGATGTGGAAGATCTTCGAGCCCGACCTGCGCCGCCGCCTCGATGCGCTGTCGGCCGAGGCCGGCATCGTCGAGCGCGTGCGCGCGGCGCTACTCGAATTGATTCCGGGCGGGCTCGCCACCGCGGACGGCGTCGCGCAAACGCTTGCGATCAGCAAGCGGACCTTGCAGCGGCGACTCGGCGACGAAGGCGCGAACTTCAAAACCTTGCTGGCCGAAGTTCGCGAGAAGCTCGCGTGGCACTACCTCGATCGCTCGGCCCTGCCCTACGGTCAGATCGCCTTCCTGCTCGGCTACCAGGATCCGAATTCGTTCTTCCGTGCCTTCAATGAATGGACCGGGATGACGCCCGAAGCGGCCCGTTCGCGGACGGCGCGGTGATCGACGCAACGCGGCCCGTCCGCCCACGCGGCCATTCTGGGTCAGGCAGTGGCGCCGCTGCGATTCAGCCCGAAAATGAAATCGGCTTCGACCGATGCGCCCTTCGGCAATTGCAGCACGCCGACCGACGAACGCGTATGGACGCCGGCGTCGCCGAGCACCGCGTACAACACGTCCGACGCGCCGTCGGCCACCTCGCTCTGCATCGTGAAGCCGGGCGCGCTTCGCACGTACACGGTCATGCGCGGCACCGTCGCGATCGCATCGAGCGTGCCGCACTGCTTGCGGATCAGCGCCAGCGCGCGCAGTGCGGAAATGCCGGCCGCGCGGCGGCCGTCATTCAGTGAAACGGATTCGCCCACGATGCCGACGAAATGCACGACTTCCCCGATTCGCGGAACCTGGCCGGCGACGTAGGCGGTTCTTCCGTCGACCAGGACGGGCGTGTACTTTCCGCCGATCCTGATCGTTTCGTCTGGATCGAATCCGAATTCGGCTGCGACCTGTTTCAGTTTGTCATCCCTGTTCATCAGTGAATTCCCCAATCCCTCTGAAAAAAGATAAAGAATAATTGAGTCTCCAAAGCTTGTCCCGCATGAGAAGATCGGACGCAAACGATCCAGACAAACCACTTCTCAGGTGTTCGAAGCAGTCGTGCATTGCCATATCGGCAATGGAATTCGTAGTCGGAGCAATTTTCTTCGTCATTTCCGATTGAAACCGCTATCATGTATGGACACAACCTGAAGAGTGATATATGGCAACTTACAAGGAACTGAAAGCTCAAATGGATGCTTTGGCCGAGAAAGCCGAAGCAGCGCGTGCCGCTGAATTCCAGGCGATCGTCGACGACATCCGCACCAAAGTCGCGGAATACGGCATTACCGAAAAAGACATTTTCGGTACGCGCCGCGGTCGGCCGGCCAAACAGGCGGGCGCTCCCGTGCAGGCAAAGTATCGCGATCCGAAGTCCGGGGCGACCTGGTCGGGCCGCGGTCGCGCGCCCGCATGGATCAAGGATGCGAAGAATCGCAATCGATTCCTGATCCAGGAATAAGATTCCCGCATGGCCCGGCGCGTGATTCAACACGCTGGCCGGCAATTTGGGCATTGATTGGGGCATCGATACCGGCGGTATTTCAAAGCCGCTCCGGTTGACGAGGTTTTGCCCGATCGGCGTGTCGCGCATCGGTCAGTCCACCGATCGTGCCGCACGCCAATCCTTTCTTCAGCGTTCGTAATAGATGGCAAGCCAGACGGTTTGCACGTCGTCATGCGTCCATGCGACACGATGACGGCAATGCGGCTCGATCAGCACGTAATCTCCGGCGCGCATATCGAGCCGCGTCGCATTCTCTTCGAATTCAAGCACGGCCGCGCCGGACAGCAGCACAACCCATTCGGCCCGCGGGTCGTCATACCAGAACCCGTCCGGGCTCGCATGCCCCATCGATACGATTCGCTCGACGTTCACGCGCGGGCCCGTGACGAGCATGTCGATTCGCTCGTCGCCGCCGCGCCGCCCTTCGACGTCGAATAAATTACCGGTTTGAAGTTGCACGGCTTCGCCTCGTCATTGCTCTTCGGGTAAAGGATGCGGATTTAAAGGCAACGGGAAATATTCGCTGCAGCCTGGCGTCGCCCTGGTTTGCCCGTGCGTCGTTAAAAGCCGTGTCAAAAAGATGAAGAATGACGGCGACTTCACCGGCGCTCATTCGTTGCAGCGATAAAGCACGCATCGGCATTCCGTTGGCGACGCGCGTGCCATCCCGCGCGATTTTTCGGTAAAAGCCGGTCGACATCCTGCCGGCCGCTGCAACGTCGAGCCAGGGCAATCAGCCTCGAACGTTCGCCCGGCAATTCGGCATCCTGCTTGCAGGGCGTGCGTCGATCGATGCATTCTCCATTCGCTGGCCGGCATGAGCAAGCGTCGGGAAGTCCATTCATTCTTTATTTCGATTCGAGGTAGCGTTTGTTCCATCAGCGACAATATGGTCCGGGGCAAGTCGCCGTGGCTCTTCGATACCGTCAAGCTGATCGGCGCGATCTACCTGATCTACCTCGGCGCAAAGATGCTCATGGCGAAAGCCGGCGGCGTGCAAGCCGATACCGCCGTGGCGCCGCTGTCCGATCTCGCCGCGTTACGCACGGGCTTCCTGACCAATGCGCTGAATCCCAAAACCACGGTGTTCATCGTCAGCCTGTTCATGCAGGCAGTCCGGCCCGACACGCCGTTGATCGTGCAGATCGGCTACGGCGTGTTCATCGCGGCCGCCCATGCCGGCTGGTTCAGCCTCGTGGCGCTCTGTTTCTCGGCCACGGCGGTCCACGATCGCCTGCTGTCGCTACGGCACTGGATCGATCGCACGTTCGGATGCCTGCTGGTGGGCTTCGGCGTCGCGCTCGCCATCGCACACGGCGGGCGCTGACGCTTAATGGCGCGGCGGCCTCAGAACGCGCGCGCCGTCGCCCGTGCCTCGTCGATCGCGCGGCTCCGATCGACCTTCCCGTCCGCACCGAACAACGTGCGCTCGACGACGATCCCGGCGACGTCCGTCACGCCCACGAACTTGAGCCACGTTTCCATGTACGGGCGCTGCAGATCGAACTCGGCGGCCGGCGTAAACGACCCCGGCGACTGGTAGGCGAGCCCGCGAGCATAGACCACCGCCGCCTTTTTCCCCGCCAGCTTGCCGGTAAAACCCGCTGCGTCGAACGTGAACAACACATCCTTCTGCGAGATCACGTCGATCAGGTGCTTGAGCTTGTACGGAATGCTGAAATTCCACAGCGGCACGCCGAACAGGAACTTGTCCGCTTCGTGGAACGGCGCCGCGAGCCGTTCGATCTGCCGCCACGCCGCCGCCTGCTCCGGCGTCAACGCCGTGCCGCTCAGCCCGGCATATTTCGCGGCCAGCGCGGCGCCGTCGAATTCGGGCATCGGCAGATCCCAGATATCGAGCTTCCGAATCTCGTGATCGGGATGGGCATGCCGGTACGCGTCGAGAAATGCATCGCACACCTCGATGGACGCCGAATAGGCCTTGTTGGGTGAGCCTTCGATATAGAGAACGCGTGTCATGGCGCCGGTCCTTGCCAAGGGTGACGACGGCGCGCCCAATGCGCGCTCGCCCACCGCGCTTCACAGCCTATCCAGGCAGCCTATAATCCGGAAACGATATTAATTGATCGAATTAACCCGGATTGGTGATGAATGAATCCTCCTCTCGACACGTCGCTGCTTCATACCTTCGTGGCGGTTGCCGACGTGTGCAGCTTCACCCGCGCCGGGCGGCGGCTGAACCTCAGCCAGTCCGCGGTCAGCGCGCAGATCGTTCGCCTCGAGGAACAGGTCGGGCAGGCGCTGCTCGTGCGCAACACGCGCAGCGTCACGCTGACCGCGCATGGCGAGACGCTGCTCGGCTACGCGCGCGCGATGCTCAATCTGAGCGAGGAAGCTCGAGCCCGGCTGGGAACGGGTGACGCCGTCGACGTCAAACTGCGGATCGGTGTGTCGGAGGACTTTGCAGGCGGCTGGCTTGCGGACCTGATGCGCCGCCACGGCGCCGCGCGGCGCGGCCTGCGGATGGATCTGGCCGTCGACATCGGCGACAGCCTGTTTCGACGGCACGCCAACGGCGAATTCGATCTCGTGATCGGCAGCCGGTGCTCGCACTCGGGCCACGGCGCGACGTTGTCGCACGAGCCGCTCGTCTGGGCGTTCGCGCGCCACGAGCCGCTTCCGGAAGGCGACGTGCCGCTCGCGTGCTTCCCCGATCCGTGCCCGTACCGCGGCGCCGCCATCAAGGCGCTCGCGCTGGCCGGCATGCGCTACCGGATCGCGTGCGAAAGCCCGAGCGTGACAGGCATCCGGACCTTCGCACGGGCCGGCATCGCGATCGCGCCCGTGCCGCGCAGCGCGATCGACGACACGCTCCGCGAATTGGGCTTGCCCGAAGGTTTGCCGGCACTGCCGGAGATGGAATTCGTGATGATGCACGACGCGCGGATGCCGGCGGCCGCCGAATTCGCCGCGACGATTCTGGACGAAACGGCTGCCCGCACGGGCGCGGGCAAGCGCGGCCGCGAGCGTACCGGCGGGCGGGGCATCCATGACGCCCCCGCCCGGCTCGAATAGCTGGCGCGAACTACGTTCGAATCACCTCGAAACGCAACCCGGCATGGCGAACCAGACGCTCGATATAGCGTTCGTCGAACATCGTCGCGGGCGTCCAGAAACCGCCGCCGCGCCCGGTCTTCACGCCGTCGCGGCTGCAATCGAGCGCGAGACCGATCGCGGCCTGGCCGAGCATCTTGCCGGTGGAGCCGTAGCCGGGATCGCGATCGCCGGTGACTTTCACGCGCAAGGTTCGCCCGTCGTCGGCGCGGCCGAAGAAGCGCAAATCGTAGCGGCCAGCCTGTTGGGCGTCGATGCTCGGCCCCTCGCCCGGCTTCGGCAGCAGGAAGCGCTGCATCAGGCCGCGCACCGGCCCGATGAGGACACCGATCATGAACGCGCCGAGGCCCGCCACCATCGTCAGCGCGATCATGCGCCCCTTCAGGCCCGCGCCCGTCATCACGGCTTCGTCATAGGTAAAGCGGCTGCCGTACGCATCGCCAGCCAGCGCATTGGAGCGGTGGACGACGCGCTCGTTGATCGCCGCCATCACGAACGGCGCGATCCACGCATCGCAGTCGCGATCGAATTCGGCGGAGCGAACCGCATGCTGCCGTACCGTGAAACCATGCCGTTGCGGACACAACGAATAAGGATCGAGCAGTTCCCGACGCAATGCCGGATCGGCCGCCGCTTCGCGCACGACGTTGATCACGCTGGCCACGGTGCCGCCCGACGCACCGCCCTTCAGCGTTTTGACGCGCATCGTCACGTGAGCGGCCGGCGCGCCCCACTGCCGCCGCGCCTCTTGCTGCAGGAAGAACACACCCATGTCGGACGGCACCGAATCGAAGCCGCAGCAATGCACGATGCGCGCGCCCGATTGCCGGGCCGCGGGCTCGTACTTGTCGATCATCCGCCTGATCCACTGCGTCTCGCCGGTGAGGTCGCAGTAGTCGGTGCCGGTTTGCGCGCAGACCCTGACCAGCGGCTCTCCGTACAGCGCGTAGGGGCCGACGGTGGACACGACCACCCGCGTTTGCGCGCACAGCGCCCGAAGCTGCGTTTCGTCGGCTGCATCGGCGACGATGATCGGCACGGATTGCCCGGCCGCGCCGAGCGTATCCCTGACCTGCCTGAGCTTCGCGTCGGACCGGCCCGCGATCGCCCAGCGCAGCGTGTCGTCGGTACCGGCGGCCGACAGATAGTCGGACAGATAGCGTGCCAATATCTGCCCGACAAAGCTGGTGGCGCCAAATACGACGAGATCGTAGGTCGGTTGGGGCATGGACGACTCCTTCCGTGCGCGCAGGTCGCACGCATCCGTATCGTTAGCGTGGCTTTCCGGGTTCATCGAAGGCCCTTGAAGGCGTCGGCAGATTCAGGACCCGTTGCGCATCCTCGACCACGTCGAGACGCATGATCGTGGATGCGCCGAGCCCGTCGAGCAACTGGCTTCATCCGGGACCGGTCGTAGCCCCCGCCCTCGGGCACGTCGACCGTGTGCGGCCCGAATTCGACCTGTATAAAACGCCTGTCCATGTCCGTTGCCCCTCGTCGATGATCGACCGTGGCAGGCGAGATCCGAAGCCTGCCGATTCGCCGCCGTCAGCAAGCACTCTAAGCTTCAAGTCAACTTCAAGGTCAAGGCGACGAGTAGAGGAATATGTCGGACTGCGGCGGCGCGGCCCGATGGCCGCAGCCGTTTCGTCGCCCGATCATGGGGCTGGCGGGCGTGGCCGATCGAGCTCGCAAAGAAAATCGGGCACCGCTTCCCCGATCGACGCCAGATACGCGACCATCGCACCGGCCACTTTCCGCACCGCCGGACGCGCCGTCATCCGGTCACGCCACGCGAGCAGGTTGGGCGTCTCTCCGGTCATCGGCGCCCCCTTGCGCGCGCCAAACAACTGCGCCATGTAGAACGCGATATCGGCATAGGAATAGGTATCCGCCAGAAATGCGCGATCCGCGAGCACATGCTCCATGCGCCGATAGTATCGTGCCGCTTCGGCGCGCGCGGCCCGTGCCGCCGGATCGTCCGGCGTTGCTTCAAGCCCCATCAGCCGGACGATGTGCGGAAAATAGATCTCGTCGCTGCCATGTTCGAGCTGACGCGCAACGGCGCGTGCCGCCGGTTGCGCCGGCCACAACGCAGGTTCCGGCTGCAGGTCCTCGAAGTACTCGAAGATCTGCGTGGAATCGAAAATCTCCAGCGCGCCGTCGATCAGCACCGGCACCTGGCGCCTCGGGTTGATCCGCAATACATCCGGATGCGTGGGGTCGTAGCCGCGTTGCTGGCTGAACGGCGCCATCGCCAGCTCGAAATCGATGCCCTTCTCGTGCGCCGCAATCTCGACCTTGGCGCCGAACATGCTCAGCGGTCCTGAAATGATTTTCATGATGTGTCTTCGCTTCGACGGAACAGATCGGGGATGCCACAAAGCATAAGCGTGAAAACACGACACCCGATGTCATGTATTTGCGGTAACGTGCCGTGTATGAAAGCGAGCCGCCTGTTGTCGATCATGATGATGCTGCAAGCGCGCGGCCGGATGACCGCGCCGGCGCTGGCCGAAGCGCTGGAGGTGTCCGAGCGCACGATCCTGCGCGATATCGACCAATTGTCGACGGCCGGCGTGCCGATCTGGGGCGATCGCGGCCGCAATGGCGGCTTTCAGTTGCGCGACGGCTGGAGCACCGATCTCACGGGGCTCACCGAGCACGAGGCGCATGCGCTGATTCTCGCGGGCCTGCCCGGCCCGGCGAGCGAACTGGGCCTCGACGGCATGGCAACCTCGGCACGGCTGAAGATGATCGCCAGCCTGCCGCCGGGCGCGCGCGAACGGGCCGATCGCGTCGCCAGCCGGCTGCATGTCGATACCGTGGATTGGTACCGCGCGCAGGAAACGCCGGAATTTCTGCGCGAAGTCGCCGATGCGGTGTGGGGTGCGTACCGTATCGACGTGAAGTACCAAAGCTGGCGCGGCATGTCCCGGCGCGCGCTCGAGCCGCTCGGCCTCGTGCTCAAGGGCGGCGCCTGGTACCTGGTTGCCCGGGTGGCCGGCAAGGCCGGCGCGCTCACCTTCCGGCTGGCGAACATCCGCGAACTCGAAGCGACGCACCGCCGTTTCAGGCGCCCCGCGCGATTCGATCTCGCCGCGCACTGGCGTGACGCGATGAGCCGGTACGAGGCCGATCTCTATCGGCTGACCGCCCATATCGCCGTGTCGCCGCGCGCCGAAACCTGGCTGGCCAACGCGCGGATCGAAACCGCACCGGTATCGCCGGACGCGGGCAGCCCGGATGTCCCGGCGGGATGGAAAGCGCTCCTGATGCCGATCGAATCGATCGAGCACGGTGCACGCAAGCTATTGGGGTACGGCGCACAGGTGAGGATCCTCGGGCCGCAGGCGCTCAAGGATCGATTCATCGACGAGTTGTCGCAGTTGAAAGCGCTTTATCGATCCGGCGACGATTGACGCGCCGCGACCGGCCGCCGTCGACGGCGTTGGCTTATAGTGCCGATTCCCATTCGACGAGGAGAACAGTCATGAAACTGCAGGCCAGCGGTCCGTTCGAAGTGAAGCTGAATCCGGAACCCCTGAGTCACGTCGCGGAAAGCAGCGGGCTCGGCCGCATGTCGCTGGACAAGCAATTTCACGGCGATCTGGAAGCCGTCAGCCACGGAGAAATGCTCGCGTTTCGCAGCAGCGTTCAGGGTTCGGCCGGCTACGTGGCGATGGAAACCGTCGAAGGCGTGCTCGGTGGACGCAAGGGCAGCTTCGTCCTGCAGCACAGCTCCACGATGACGCGCGGGCAGCCGACGCAGTCGATCACGGTCGTGCCCGATTCCGGAACGGACGAACTGCTCGGGCTCTCCGGCGCGATGCTCATCGACATCGACAACGGCCAGCACGCGTACCGCTTCGACTACGCGTTGCCGGACGCGCCGCAATAAGCCCGCACGTCACGCGAGCGCCGCGTCGCGCAGACGGAACTGTGCGACCGCCGCGCTCAGCCGCGCGCCCTGTTCGTCGAGCGACAGCGCCGCGGCCGCCGCTTCCTCGACCAGCGCGGCATTGCGTTGCATCGTCTGCTCCATCTGGATCACCGCGGCATTCACCTGCTCGATGCCCGACGACTGCTCGTCGAATGCCTGGCTGGTTTCGCCCATGATCGCGTTCACACGCTCGACCGCCGCGACGAGTTCGGCCATCGCCGAGCCGGCCCGGTCGACGAGGCCGCTGCCGTCTTCCACGCGTCGCGCGGAATGGCCGATCAGGTCGCGAATTTCCTTCGCCGCGGCCGCACAGCGCTGTGCGAGCCCGCGCACCTCGGTCGCGACGACCGCGAACCCGCGCCCCTGCTCGCCCGCGCGCGCGGCTTCGACCGCGGCGTTCAACGCGAGGATGTTCGTCTGAAACGCAATGCTCTCGATCACGCCGACGATGCCGGAGATGCGCGTGGAGCTGTGCGAAATCTCCGACATCGTCTCGACGACGCGTTGCATCGCTTCGCCGCCGCGCGACGCGATGCCGGCCGCGCCCTCGACATACGTGCGCGCGTCGCGCGCGTTGTCCGCGTTCTGGCGCACGGCCGCCGTCAGTTGCTCGACGCTCGCGGCCGCCTGCTGCAACGACACGGCCTGCTGCTCGGTACGCGCGGACAGGTCGACGTTGCCGCTCGCGATCGTGCGCACGTCGCCGACGATCGTCTCGGTGCTCGCGCGCACCTGGCTTACGGTATCGACGAGGCCGTCCTGCATCCGCTTCAGCGCATTGAGCAGATACGCCATTTCATTCTCGCCCGGGACGACGACGGCGCCGGTCAGGTCGCCTTTCGAGATTTTTTCGAACTGCTCGACCGCGAGATTGATCGGCTCGATGATCGCCTTCGCGAGCACGCGCTGCGCCAGGAACCCGACGACGAGCGCCAGCACCGCGACCGCCCCCATCCCCCACACGATCCGGTGGAAATGTATGCCGGCCGCATCGTAGCGGGCCTTCTGGCGCGTGACCTGGAACGATTCGAGCGCGTCGATCGCCGTCTGGTAGGCGGCGAACAATGCAGGCGGCGCGGTGCGCTGCGTGTCGAGGAAGTTGAATGCGTCGTCGCCGTCGAGCTGCGACAGCGCCTTCAGGAACACGCGGTCGAGCAGCGCGCGCCGGCGGCTCTGCAGCGTGTCGAACAGCGCCTGCTCGCCGGCGTCGCGCACGTGCAGACGCGTGTACGCATCCAGTTCGTCGTTGCTCTGCTTGAGCAGCGAATGAAGTTGCGCGACTTCCTCTTTCGCGGGCTGGCCGGCGCTGATGATCTGCGCGACGTCGCTCATGCGTTCGCGCAGCACCAGCATCCGCTCGGAGCTGGTCTTCAGGTGCAGCAGCGACGCGGTGTCGTCGCGGTACATCGCCTCGAGCGAGCCGTTGCCGACGTAGAGGGCCGCGATGCAGGCGCCGACCACCAGCACGAGCAGCACGGTATAGCCGGCGATGGTCGCGACGAGTCCACCACGGATAGTGAGTTGTTTTCGCATGACGTTCCCTTGAGCCGGCCGGGCACGGCCAGCGGCGGAGTGAATTCCGGAACACGAACGACGCGCGCCGTGGCGCAATACCAGGCGCGGGGCTGCGAACGGGTTAACGGCGCGGGGAACGGGCGGCTTTTATCCGCACGCGACGCGAATCTTGACGATTGCGACAGAGGGAGGCGAAAGCAGCGCGGCTACTCGCCGTCGCCGAGCCTCGAACGAATCTCGTCGGCCGACGGGTCGCGCTGGTGCGTGGCGATCTGCCAAACGTTTCCCCACGCGTCCTTCACCATCGCCCGCCGGTCGCCGTACGGCATGTCGGCGGGCGCTTCCAGCGGAATCGCCTGCGCCGCGAGCGCCCGTCGATAGGTGGCATCGGTGTCCTGGACATACACGTACAGAAACGCCGGCATCGGATCGCGCAGGCCGTCTGCGCCGCTGATCATCACGACGGAGTCGCCGATCCGGATCTCGGCAGGCAAACCGGTACGGAATTCGCCTTCCGCGTCGAACACCGTGCGGATGAAGGCGATCAGGTTGCGCGGATCGGGCACGACGATCCGCGGCGTGACGGTATGCCATCCATCGGGCTGGAATGGGGCCATGACGTGCGACCTCCGACGAGATTTCAGGCTGGATTGTCCTCCTCGAACGGCAGCTTGCAAAGCGGGCATACGGTATCGACCACGCACGTTGACGTGCCTCACTTCAGGTGTCGGTTTCGTAAAACAGGCCGTATTCGCCGTTCGTTCGCCTGATGCGCGCGAAGCCGGATTCGCCCAGATGCATGCCGGCGATCAACAGCCCTTCCGAGCTGACGCGGTCGAGCAGCCGCGAACGCGTCTTCGCCGCTTGCGACGCGTCCTGATCGAATGCAATCGCGACGTCCGGCCGTTCGATCTGGATGTGCGGAAAATGCACGATATCGCCCCACACGAGCAGGCCCTGATCGCCGGATTCGAGCAGGTATCCGGTATGTCCGTCGGTATGCCCCGGTAGCGGTATGGCAGCAATGCCGGGGAGCACTTCGCCTTCATCGAACGTCCGGAGCGCGTCGCTGTAAGCGTCGAATACCTGACGCGCGATCCGGAAATTGCCGCGAGCGCGCTCGCTGGCGTGGCTCAGATTGCCGTCGTCCCGCCAGAATTCGACCTCGCGTCGATGCGCGACCAGTTCCGCATTCGGGAACGCAACGTATCCGTCGGCATTCACCAGCCCGCCGACATGATCGGGATGAGCGTGCGTGAGCAGAACGGTGTCGATAGCGACAGGATCGATGCCGGCCAGTCGTAAGTTGTCCTGCAGGCGGCCGCCCCATTGCCTGATGCCACCGGCCCCGGCGTCGATAAGAATCGTGCGGCCCGCGCCGCGCACCACGTAGCAGTTGATATGCACGGCGGACGGCTCCTGCTGCCCGGCCGCACGCTGCATCGCGGCAGCGTCGGTCACGTCAATATTCGACAGGAAATCGAGGCTGGCCGTGAGGTAGCCGTCGCTGATCGCGGTGATCGTGAAATCCCCGACGCGCTGGCCGGGAAACGTAACGTTGGACATCATGCTTCTCCGCGGTGGCTAGTTTCGGGCGTGAAGGTTCGGCGCGGCATGACCGAAGCAACGGATGCGCGCCTTCAGCCCCGTGCGACGAACGATGGCGCGATCCAGCGCTTCCATGAACGCGTTCATGACCGCGGGCGGCCGGAACGACGCCACGCGATACTGGATTTCCGCGAAAACGGGATGCCCGCACCCATGCCGAACCGCCACGTAAATGACGTGGACGTTCCCGACTTCTGCCTGAAGGACATCCGTACAGAGTTCGATGCAGTCGCCGGACAGTTCGGCGAGGCGCTCGTCAGGCGGCATGCGTTCCGCATCGATATGGAACGTCACGTTAGGCATCGCTGCTCTTCTTCGTCAGTTGCGCCGTCATCGGTGCGTACAGGTCGAGGCCGGCCGGCACGTCGTCGACGAGCGGGGCATCGCGCCGGGGGAGTACCGCAAGCCAGCGGCGCGCCGGACACTGCTCGAGTGCAACGGCCTGCATGGCCAGCGGTTTCAGGCCCAGTTCGATCAGCGAGTCGGGCCCGCTGGCGCTCAGCAGGAGCAGTTCGTCGGCATGGACCGCCGGCGCACGACCGATATCGCTGTAGAGGTTGCGGTGCCAGTCGGTGATGTGCTGCTGCCACCGCGCGAAATTGCCGCCGCCTTTGCGTCGATATTCATCGCCGGTCAGCACGTCGAGGCCGTCGATCGTGTGAATGGCCAGATAAACGGGGCAGCCGCCGCTGATCGCCCTGAAGCGCTGCGACGTATGAAAGCCGGTCACCGAGATGAGGGCCGGCAGCTTGTCGACGCTGTAGAAGTCGTTCCATTCGGCTTCGCTGGCTGCGTCGGCGAAACTGCATTCAACGGTATAGATCATCGGATCGTCCTTCGTGACGAATGAGCATCCTGTGCTTCGAATGCGGGATATTCAGTGCAGTGACGTAATGCTAATCTGCTGTTTTTCGCAGAGATATCGACTTAAAGTCAGCCTTCAGTGATATTTGATCAAGCTGACCGTCGAATGCACCCGACCGGCGAGACCCCGATGCGACGCAAGATCCCGAGCAATTCCGCGCTTCTGGCCTTCGAGGCGGCGGCCCGACACGGCAGCTTCGCCCGCGCCGCCGACGAGCTGGCGCGCACCGAGGGCGCCGTCAGTCGCCAGATCGGCCGGCTGGAGGCGTTCCTCGGCGTGACGCTGTTCGAGCGCGTCGGCAATCGCGTGCGGCTCGCCCCCAACGGCACGCGATACGCGGTGCAGGTGCGCGAGATTCTGGATCGGCTGGAACGGGACAGCCTGTATCTGATGGGGCAGCCCGTCGAAGGCGCGAGCATCGACATCGCCGCGATCCCGACCTTCGCGACCCGCTGGCTGATCCCGCGGCTGAAGCGCTTTCAGGAGCGCCATCCGAACGTCACCGTGCACATCGCCGAACGGATGGAGCCGTTCCTGCTGGCCGGCAGCGGATTCGACGCCGCCATTCATTTCGAACATCCGGCCTGGGCCGGCATGCATCGGCATCCGCTGCTGGAGGAGGTGCTCGTGCCCGTCTGCAGTCCGGCGCTCATCGAACGCGCCGGCGCGAATCCGTCGCTCGATGCGCTGCCGCGCCTTCACCGGCGGCAGAATCCGGACGCGTGGCAGCTCTATGCGCAGGAAACCGGCATCGCGCTGACCAATTCGGCGGTCGGCCCGCGATACGATCTCCATTCGATGCTGATCGAGGCCGCGCTGGCCGGCCTCGGTGTCGCGCTGGTGCCGCGCCTTTACATCGGGACAGAGCTTGCACAAGGGCGGCTGGTCGCACCCTGGCCGGACGGCAAAGCGATTACGAAAAACTTTTGCCTCGTGCTTCCCGAGCCGATCGAATTGAGCGCGGCGCCGGTGCGGGCGTTTGCGGAATGGTTGCTCGACGAGGCGCGGGACGCGGCGCGCTGATGCCGTGCCCGATGTTCATCGCTACACGAATCAGGAGGGCCTTTCACGCATGATGCAGACGGATATCGAGGCACCCGGGCCGGCCGGCCCGCTGAAAGGCACGCTATTGTCTCCCGCCGCGGACGATGTTCCGGTGGTGCTGATCGTGCCGGGATCGCAACGGAAAAACGAGCGATGACGAGCCTGATTCGATTCCGGGTTCGGCCGGTGTATCACGGTAGCGATCTGCTGGTCGAGGTACTCGACGACCATCGCGCAGCCGACTTTCCGGATATCGCCGCGATCCTGCGCGATGCGCTGCATTCCGTCCGGCTCACACATCCGGACGGCCTCGACGACCCGCAGGCCGCCTCGTCGCAGGACCGCTATTTCAGCTATTGGGCGTATGCGCGCGGTCACTATGAAATCGACGACGATATCTGGGGATGGTGCGTCACCGCGCCGGTCGACAATCGGGCCATCGTCGCGGACATCGAACAAGCGCTGCTGTCGACCGGAAAATTCGTCCGGGAAGCCGTGGATTTCGGCAAGTTCGCATAACGCAAACGGCCGCATCCGCCAGCACGTCGAACCGCTCCCCTCTCAGCTAATCCAGGTAGGGCTGTAATACGCCCCCGATCCAGTCCATGAACGCCCGCACGCGCGGCGAAAGATTGCGCCGATGCGCGACGACGAGCGACGCGGCAAGCGGCTCGGGACGCAAGGCCGGCAACACCTCCACGAGCGCGCCGCTCTCGATGTGATGCGCGAGCGCCGAATAGCCGGCCTGGATCAGCCCGATGCCCGCCAGCCCCGCTGCATGATAAGTCTGGACACTGTTGACCTGCATCGCGCTCGGCAACGGTAGCCACGCATAGCCGTCGCCGTCCGGGTATTCCCATCCGGGATGCCGCGCGCCGAGCGTCAGCGTGTAGTGGATCATCTTGTGCCCCTGGCTGTGCAGATCGCCGAGCGTGTGCGGCACGCCATGCCGGGCCAAATAGTCGGGGCTCGCCGCATTCGTCATGCGCAGCCTGCCGAGCGGTCGGGCAATCAGCGTCTCGTCGGCGATCGGGCCCAGCCGGATCACGCAATCGAACCCTTCCCGAACGAGATCGACACGCCGGTCGGTACTGGAAAGTTCCAACTCCAGATCCGGATGCGCGGCCATCAGTTGCGGCAGCGCCGGCACCACGACACTGCGCGCCAGTTCCGTGGGCATGTCCACGCGCAACCTGCCGCGCAACGATGTGCCGCGCCCCGAAAACATCGACTGCAATTCCTGCACTTCGGCGAGCAGGTCGGTTGCACGGGCATAGAACGCGCGGCCGTCCTCGGTGAGCTGCACGCGCCTCGTGGTCCGATGCAGGAGCGCGACGCCCATGTCCCGTTCGAGTCCGCGAACGACCATGGACACGCGTCCTTTCTGAATACCGAGGCTCTCGGCGGCACGCGTGAAGCTCGCCATTTCGGCGACACGGGCAAAAATCAACAGCGCGTCAAGGTTCTGCATTGTTCATCCGGAAAGTAACGGAACGTTCAATCTGCCGTCGTTTATAACCCGATCGCGGCTCGGTAGAGTGGTTTCCCACGTCGTCTGAACGACAACCCCAAACGAAAGGAAACCATCATGGATCAACTCAACCCGCCGGTAAAAACGGTCGTCGTCTACCACTCCGGCTACGGCCATACGCAACGTATGGCCGCCGCCGTCGCGGACGGCGCCGGCGCCGTACTCGTCGCGATCGATGCCGACGGAAACCTGGCCGACGACGCGTGGAACACGCTGGCCGACGCCGACGCGATCCTGTTCGGCTCGCCGACCTACATGGGCGGCCCGAGCTGGCAGTTCAAGAAGTTCGCGGATGCGTCGTCGAAGGTCTGGTTCGACAGCGGCTGGCAGAACAAGATCTTCGGCGGCTTCACCAATAGCGCCAGCATTAACGGCGACAAGCTCAATACGCTCGAATACTTCTTCCTGCTGGCCGGACAGCATGGCGGCATCTGGGTCAGCATGGACATCAAGCCGGCCAACCTGAAAGCGTCGACGCGCGACGACCTGAACCGCATGGGCGCCTACATCGCGCCGATGGCGCAGACGCCGGCCGATGCGTCGCCCGAGGAGATGTCGCCGGGCGATCTCGAAACGGCCCGCCGCTATGGCGCCCGCGTCGCGGCGATCGCCGCGCGGTTGCGGGCCGGCACATCGCGCGGCAACTGACATTCCGACGTGCGGGGCGCCACCGGCCGACGCCCCGCCTGGTGTCCGGCCGATTCTGAAGGGGGCTGCATTGAAATACAAGCAATTGGGCCGCACCGGCCTGTACGTCTCCGAGCTGTGCCTCGGCACGATGACCCTGGGCGGCAACGCGGATGCCGGCATGTGGGCGGCGATCGGCGCGGTCGGCCAGGACGACGCGAACCGTTTGATTGCCCGTGCGCTCGACGCAGGCATCAACTTCATCGATACCGCCGATATTTATTCCTTCGGCCAAGCCGAACGCGTGCTCGGGCAGGCGTTGCGAGACATCGGCGTCCCGCGCCACGAGATCGTGCTGGCGACGAAGACGGCCGGCGTGATGGGCGCGGGCCCCAACGACCAGGGCGCGTCGCGCGGTCACATCATGGATTCGGTGCAGAGAAGCCTGGAACGGCTCCAGGTCGACCATATCGACCTGTACCAGATTCACGCGAGCGACCCCGTCACGCCGATCGAGGAGACGCTGCGCGCGCTCGACGATCTCACGCGGCAGGGGCTGATCCGTTACGTCGGCGTGTCGAACTGGCGCGCGGGCAAGATCGGCAAGGCGCTCGGCCTGAGTGCCGCGCTTCACGCCACGCGCTTCGAGACGCTCCAGGCCTACTACTCGATCGCCGGGCGCGACGTGGAGCGCGAGCTGATTCCGCTCGCCGTCGACGAGCAGATGGGGCTGCTCGTCTGGTCGCCGCTCGCCGGCGGATTGCTGTCGGGCAAGTTCGGCCCCGGTGCGTCGACCGAAGCAGGTTCACGGCGCGGTCATTTCGATTTTCCGCCGGTCGATCCGGATCGGGTCTGGCCGTGCGTGGCGGAGATGCGCGCGATCGCCGGCGCGCATGGCGTCTCGGTCGCGCGGATCGCGCTCGCGTGGTTGCTCGCCAAGCCGGCAGTCACCAGCGTCATCATCGGCGCCAAGCGGATCGACCAGCTCGACGACAACCTTGGCGCGGTCGACGCCGTCCTGACCGACGAAGAACTGGCGCGTCTCGATGCCGTGAGCGCGTTGCCGCCCTGCTATCCCGGCTGGATGATCACGCGTCAGGAAGCGGGCAGGCTGCCCCGGCCGGTCACGCGCGCCGCGTCGCAATAGGACCGCGACGCTTCGTCGTCGCGTCGGCACGGGCGGTTGCGAAGCTGCCAGTATCAAGGCGGGTGCGCGGCATGCGCGCTTGCGTCCGCCAGCCCGGTTTCTCGTACAGCGTCCCGGCACGTCACGTCGCGCGCCGTGAAAATACCTCCTTGAACACGGGCATCGCCGAAAAGACGTTCGGCCATCCCGCGTAGAACGCCAGTTGCGTCAACGTCTCGGACGCTTCGTCCTGCGTGAGCCCGTTGTCCATCGCCCGGTTCAGGTGATACGGGATCTGCGCCACCTGGCCGTTGGCGACGAGCGCGCTCACCGTCACCAGGCTGCGGTCGCGCGGCGCGAGCCCCGGGCGAAGCCACAAGTCGCGAAACAGCGCGTCGGTCGTGTACTCGACCACGCCCGGTGCAGCGGCGCCAAAGTTCTCCGCGACCGTCCGTGCGCGCTGCGCCTCGGCCGCCTCGTTCAACGGCAGCAGCGTGACGTCCGCAGGCGCGAGCTGATCGGGCCCGATGCCGCGTTCGTCATAGGCGTGCTTGACGACGATCGACGCAGCGCTCGCGTTGGGCCATCCCGAGTAAAAGGCCAGATGCGCGATCATTTCCGATATTTCCGCGGGCTTCACGCCATGATCCAGCGCGAGGCGGACATGAAGCGGCATCTCCGCGGTCTGGCCGCGAGCGATCAGCACCGACAGCGTCACGATGCTGCGATCGCGCGGCGACAGGTGCGGCCGCTTCCACAGGCCGCCGAACACGGTTCGAGTCGTATATCGCTCGAAGGCCGGGGCAATGGCCTTCAACTCATTGGAAGGCAAGGATTCCTGCATGGTGTCGGTCCTTTGCATGGTGGTGCACGCGGCGGCAAGCAGCGCCAGGCCCGTCGCGGCGGCGAGCCGCGACACGCAACGCGTGCGATCGTCAGCGCGGGTCGTACTGCGCATCGGTGACGTGTTCGAGCCAGTCGACGTTGCGCCCATCGAGTGCTTCCTGAATCGCGATATGCGTCATCGAGGTGGTCGACGTCGCACCGTGCCAGTGCTTGTGTCCGGGCGGGCACCAGATCACGTCGCCCGCGCGGATCTCGACGCGCGGCTCGCCGTCGCATTGCGTCCAGCCGCAGCCGGCGGTCACGAGCAGGGTCTGGCCGAGCGGGTGCGTGTGCCACGCGGTGCGGGCGCCCGGCTCGAACGTGACGCTGGCGCACGATACGCGCGCCGGCGGCGGCGGTGCGTTCAGCGGGTCGATCCGGACCGTGCCGGTGAACCATTCGTCGGGGCCCTTGATCGAGGGCTGCGAGCCCGCGCGCTTCAGTTCCATGATGTCGTCCTCTATCGAAAAGGGTGCCGCATGGATCGCTCCAGCGGTCAGCCATTCCACTTTAATGATTCGCGATTCATGCGACTAGATGGCAAAATCGGCATGGACCTATGCTGGGGTGCATGAATCAATGGAAGACTTCAACGATCTGGTGGCGTTCATGGCCGTCGCGCGCGAGCGTAATTTCACCCGCGCGGCCGCGCAGCTTGGCGTGTCCCAGTCGGCGTTGAGCCGAACGGTGCGCGCGCTGGAAACGCGCATGGGCATTGCGTTGCTGACGCGCACGACGCGCAGCGTGTCGCCGACCGAGGCCGGCGAGCGGTTGCTGGAATCGCTCGCCCCGCGCTTTCAGGAAATCGAGGCGGAGCTGGAATCGCTGCGCGCGACGACGGACCAGCCGGCCGGCAACGTCCGCATCACCACGACCGACTATGCGGCGAACGAGTACGTGTGGCCGCGGCTGCAACCGCTGCTGCGTCGGTATCCGGCGCTCAAGGTCGAGCTGGTGAACGACTATGGTCTGACCGACCTCGTCGCCGGCCGCTACGACATCGGCGTGCGGCTTGGCGACCAGGTCGCCAAGGACATGATCGCGCAGCGTATCGCGCCGGACATGACGATGTCGATCATTGGCTCTCCCGATTATCTAGCGTCCCGAGCCGCGGCGAAGACGCCCCAGGACCTGACCGGGCACAACTGCATCAATCTTCGGCTGCCGACCAGAAACGCGCTGCTGTCGTGGGAGTTGAGCAAGGGGCGCCGCGAATTGCAGGTCCGCGTCGAAGGGCAGTTGACGTTCAACAACGTCTATCAGATGGTCGACGCGGCGCTTGCCGGCTTCGGGCTCGCCTATGTGCCGAAGGACCTGGTCGCGCATCACGTCGAAGCCGGACGGCTCGGCTGGGTGCTGGAGGACTGGTTTCCGACGTTCGTCGGGCTCCACGTCTATTACCCGAGCCGGCGCAAATCGTCGCGGGCCGTGGAGCTCGTGGTCGACGCGCTCAGGGCCGGGTATCAACGCAACATGCGATCGGCCTGAGCCGTTACGCCGGTGTATCGGCAGCGTCCCGCCCGTTCTACCTGAAGTATCACGGCTATACCGCGTACTTCCCGCTGGGCACTCGCGCGTTATCGGAGGCTGGCGGGCGCCGCGGCGGCGGCTCCCGCGGCAGTCGAAGCGGACGACACGGCCATCGCTTGAACGACCCGCGCTGCGCGGCGCCGACCGCACCCCGCGGTCGTGACGGCCCCTCCACCGAATCACCCGGCTTCGTTCTCCCGCATCCTCGCGAACGCGTCGCGTAAATCCGCGCAGAACGCGTCGCCGATCATCGACAGCGGCTGCGACGCGGACGTCACCAGATAGAAGTGATCGGGCACGGCCGGCTCGAACGGCTTGACGGCCACGCGCGGGCCCGCGTACGCGGCCGTCACCGGATCGATCAGCGCAACGCCGGCGCCGTTCGCGACGAACGCGACGATCGTCCGCGACAGCTGCGCCTCGATCGACAACACGCGCGACACGCCGGCTTCGACGAACACGCGGTCGATCGCGCTGCGCGCCTCGAAACTCGGCGGAAACGAGATGAACGATTCGTCGCGCAGGTCGGCTGGCTGCACGACGCGCTTGCGCGCGAGCCGATGCCCGCGCGGCACGATGCAGCACATCGCGCTTTCCGCGAGCCGCTCGCCGCGCACGGCCGGATGCGGGACGGGCTCGGCGATCAACCCGACATCGCATTGCCCCGACGCGACCTTGTCGACGACGGTGGACGCACTGTGCGCGAGCAGCGTGATGTCGACGCCCGGATGCGCGTGCGAGAAACGCGTGACGAGCTCCGGCAGCAGGTCGAGCGCGACGGCGGGCGAGCCGGCCACGCGCAGCGTGCCGCGCCGCATCGCGCGGATCTGCTCGGCGGCCTGCGCAACACGGTCGAGGCCGACGAACGCGCGTTCGACCTCCTCGTACAGCACGCGCGCCTGCGCGGTCGGCGTGAAGCGCCCCTGCTGCCGCTCGAACAGCACGAAGCCGATCCGGTCCTCGAGATCGGCGATCAGCCGGCTCACCGCCGGCTGCGAGATATGGAGATCGCGCGCCGCGCGCGTGACGGTATGGCGCTGCATCACCGCGCGAAACGCTTCGATCTGACGAATCCTGAGCGAGGGCGTAGTCATAACATTGAATTATGGGTCGTTGATCAAGCTGTATTGGACAGCGCATTTTGCCTGTCCGAACATCGGCGCCACACCGTACTGAAAGCAAGGAGCCGCGCTCCCATGGGATATAACACGCAACCGCGTCACCCGCGACACCGGAGTCGCGCATGACCGTGCGCCGCTTCGACGTCGTCGTGGCCGGCGGAGGTCTCGTCGGCATGGCCCTCGCGTGGGGCATCGCGCGTCTCGGCCAACGCGTCGCGGTGTGCGACGGCGACGACATCGCGTTTCGCGCGGCGCGCGGCAATTTCGGGCTCGTGTGGGTGCAGGGCAAGGGCGGCCGCTGCCTGCCGTATGCGCGCTGGTCGTGCGAATCGTCGTCGCGCTGGCACGCATTCTCCGCGCAGTTGCAGCGCGAAACCGGCGTGGACTGTGCGTTCGAACGCCCGGGCGGCATCGAGCTGTTCGAACATCGCGCGGAACTCGACAGCGCGACCGACCTGCTCGAATCGCTGCGCCGGCGGGACGCCGCGCTGTCGTATGAAGTCCTCGATCCGGCGGCGCTGCGCCGGCGCATTCCATCGGCATCGCCGTCGCTGGCCGGCGCGCTGTGGTCGCCGAACGACGGTCACGCGAATCCGCTCCATACGCTGCGCGCCATGCTGCTGGCATTCCAGCAGTGCGGCGGCGTCTATCTGCCGCGCAGCGACGTCACGGAAATCCGCCCGCGCGCCGGGCGCTTCGAGATCGACACACGCCACGCGCGGCTCGAAGCCGGGCGCGTGGTGCTCGCGGCCGGCCTCGACAACGCACGGCTCGCGCCGATGGTCGACCTGCGCGCACCGATTTCGCCGTTGCGCGGCCAGATCATGGTCACCGAGCGCCTTGCGCCGTTTCTCGACTATCCGACGCTCGTCGTCCGGCAGACGCGGGAAGGCTCGGTGCTCCTCGGCGACTCGGCCGAAGACGTCGGCTTCGACGACGGACAGACGCGTCCCGCGATGGTCGACATCGCGCGCCGGGCCCGCACCGCATTCCCGGCCCTCGCGCATGCACGCATCGTCCGCGCGTGGGGGGCGCTGCGCATCATGACGCCCGACGGCCTGCCCATCTACGAGGCGTCGGCCACGCATCCCGGCGCGTTCATCGCGATCTGCCACAGCGGCGTGACGCTCGCGGCGACCCACGCCGATCTCGTCGCGCCGTGGATCGCCGGCCGCGCCGCGCCGGCCGACCTGTCCGCCTTTACCACCGCGCGCTTCGCCGCGCCCACGGAAGCCCGGCATGTTTGAATCCCTCATTCCCGCCGCCGCGATGCTCGAACGCGTGCGCATCCATATCGACGGCACGCCGTACGACGTACCCGCGCATGACAGCGTCGCGGCCGCGATGCTCGCCGCCGGTTCGGCCGCATGCCGCACGAGCGCCGTCAGCGGCGCGCCGCGCGGCCCGTTCTGCATGATGGGCGTGTGCTTCGACTGCCTCGTCGAAGTCGACGGCGTACCGAATGTGCAAGGCTGCATGACGCCCGTCGCCGACGGCATGCAGGTGCGCACGATGCACGGCAAGGCGAGGCTCGCATGACGCGCCGCCAGTGCGACCTGCTGATCGTCGGCGCCGGGCCGGCCGGGATGGCGGCGGCCACCGCCGCGCGTGCGACCGGCTTGTCGGTCGTCGTCGCGGACGAAGGCCGCGCACCCGGCGGCCAGATCTACCGCAACGTCGCCGATGCGCCGGCGCCGCTCGCGCAATGGCTCGGCGCCGACTACACGGCCGGCCGCCCGCTCGTCGACGGCCTGCTCGCCAGCGGCGCGCATTACCTGCCGCGCAGCGTCGTCTGGCAAATCGCGTTCGAGCCGGCGCCCGTCGCGATGCTCACGCAAAGCGGCCCGTCGCGCGGCACGCTCGAAATCGGCGCGCGCGCGGTGCTGATCGCGACCGGCGCGCAGGAGCGGTCGTGGCCGGTGCCCGGCTGGACGTTGCCCGGCGTGATGGGCATCGGCGCCGCGCAGACGCTGCTGAAAGCGTCGGGGCTCGCGCCATCGGCCGACGCCGTGCTCGCGGGCAGCGGCCCGCTTCTCTGGTTGTTCGCCGCGCAATTGCTGAATGCCGGCCGGCGCGTGCGCGCGCTGGTCGATACGACGCCGCGCGACGCGTGGCGCCGCGCGCTCCCGCATGCGCTGCCGGCGCTGCGCGGCGCCGACTATCTGCTCAAGGGCTGGCGCATGCTGCGCGCGGTGCGCCACGCCGGGATTCCGGTGTATCGAGGCGCGACCGACATCCGCATCGACGGCGCCGACCGCGCCGAACGCATTCGCTTTCGCGACGCGGAAGGCGTCGTGCAGATGCTCGACACGTCGCTCGTGCTGCTGCATCAGGGCGTCGTTCCGTCGACGCAGCTCGCCCGCTCGCTCGGCTGCGCACACGAATGGGACGATTCGTCGGCGTGCTGGCGGCCGCGCTGCGACGCACGCGGCCGCAGCAGCGTGCCGCACGTCTGGATCGCCGGCGACGGCGCGGGCATCGGCGGCGCGCGGGCTGCGGCACTCGCCGGCGAAGTGTCGGCGCTCGACATCGCCGTGCAACTCGGTGCGCTCGACGCGCAACGGCAGGCCGCGCGCGAACGCCCGGTGCTGCACGCGTTGCGCCGTCATCTCGCGGTGCGCCCGCTGCTCGACGCGCTCTACACGCCGTCCGCCGCGCTGCGCCGCCCCGACGACGACACGATCGTGTGCCGCTGCGAGGAAGTCACGGCCGGCGAAATCCGCCGGCTCGCGGCACTCGGCTGCCAGGGGCCGAACCAGATGAAGGCGTTCACGCGCTGCGGGATGGGTCCGTGCCAGGGGCGCTGGTGCGGCACGACGGTCGGCGAACTGATCGCCGACGTACAGCAGCGCAGCGTCGGCGACGTCGGTCACTACCGGATCCGCGCGCCGATCAAGCCGGTCACCGTCGGCGAGATGGCCGACGCCCTCGAACTGTCGAACGATTTTCAGCGCGGCGAATTCCCGAGCTGACGCGCACGCCCACTCTTCCCCACACGAACGGAGCCCGACCATGAAGACGCGCATCACGATTCTCCTTTCCGCCGCCGCGATGGCCTTCGCATCGCTGGCGTCCGCGAAGGAATGGACGACCATCCGCATCGGCGTCGACCCGACCTACCCGCCGTTCGAGTCGACCGCGACCGACGGCAGCGTGAAAGGCTTCGACATCGATCTCGGCAACGCGCTGTGCGCCAAGCTGAATGCGAAATGCGTGTGGGTATCGAGCAGTTTCGACGGGCTGATTCCCGGGTTGCAGGCGCGCAAGTTCGACGTGATCCTGTCGTCGATGGCCGCGACCGAACAGCGGCGCCAGCAGATCGACTTCACCGATCGCCTGTACCGCAACCAGACGCGGCTGATCGCGCGCAGCGGGTCGGGGCTGCTCCCGGACGCGGCCAAGCTCGCCGGCAAGCGCGTCGCGGTCGAACAGGGCACGGTCCAGGAAACCTATGCACGTGAAAAGTGGGCGGCCGCGAAGGTCGAGGTCGTGCCGTATCCGAGCTACGACCAGGCGTATGCGGATCTCGTCACCGGGCGCGTCGACGGCGTGCTGATGGATGCCGTGCAAGGCCAGCTCGGGTTCCTGGCGACGCCGCGCGGCAAGGGCTTCTCGTTCGCGGGCGGCGTGGTGTACGACGCGAAGATCATGGGCAACGGCGATGCGGCGGGCGTGCGCAAGGCCGACACCGACCTGCGCGACGCGCTGAACCGCGCCATCGCGCGAATTCGCAGCGACGGCACCTACGACGCGATCCAGTCGAAATACTTCGACTTCGACATGTACGGGAACTGACCGCACACGGGGCAGGAAAGCGAAACCCGGCAGCCATTCTTCCCGGGCGCCGCGATGCCTCTGATTGGGTGCACTCGCAACGACATCGACGTGGTGCGGTCTTGTGCCCGGCGGGATGACCGGCCGTGTCAGACGAAGCCCGCTTCGACCAGCGTGCAGCCGTGGGCCGTAATCTCGTGCCGCTGGCCCGAGCCGCCGACCACGCGGCTCCAGCTCTCGGACACGAGCACGGCGGCATCGCCGTCCGTGCGCAGCGCGTAATCGAATCCGCCGTACATGCCGGGCACCGCGAACCACATGCGCCCGGCCTGCGCGTCGAATTCGAGCAGCGGTTCGAGTTCGGGAAAACGCAGCGCGTCGACCCGCAGGTGCGCGATGCGGCCACCGATCATGTCGTGGAAATGACGCTGGATGGCGCGCAGCGTGCCGTCGGGCACGAAGCGTCGCGGCTGCGGCGTCAGCAGCGCGACCAGATGCCGATGCCCGCGCCGCGCGGCAATATCGATCGCACGCTCGCGTCGCGCATCACGCAGCATCCGCCATGCACCGAGCCGCAGCAGCTCAGTGACGACCTCCTCCGGCGCGCCGCCATACGCGGCCTGATGCAACGGCGCGTAAAGCGACGTGCCGCCCGGCCGCGTCGCGTTGACGAGCGCGGGCTGTTGCGCGATACGCTCGAGCAGGGTCGCCCATGCGCCGTCGCGCGCCGCATCGGCCAGCGCGTGCCGGCTCGCCAGTTGCGCGTCGTCAAGCACGTCGGCGCCCGTGATTCCGTCCCATGCGATGCTCAATCGGCTCTCCTCCGTCGCCCGGTGCGTCGCTCGCCGCGCACCGGATTGCCCGCCCATCATAAGCATTTCCCGACGGGCGGGCGCGGCAACGTTACCGCCCGTCGCCGAGCGACCCGAGGATCCGGTAGGCGACCTTCACGCGGTCCTCGATCGGCACGTTGCCGTTCGCGAGCATCACGATCGCGATCCGCTTCGCGGGAACGAACGCGACATACGTGCTGAAGCCGCCGGTCGAACCCGTCTTGTTGATCCAGGTCGCGGGGTTCGGCGCGAGCGGCGGCTGGATCGCGCTGGCCGGCACCGCATCGAACAGCATCTTCGGCGCATTGCCCGCGAGCAGCGTGGGCAGCGCGACCGGGTACGGATACTGTTCCCAGATCAAATCCTGGGTCAGCGGCCCCGCGCGGAAATAGCCGGTGTGCGTGCGTTCGATCGCGCGCTGCAGCCGCGGCGCCGTCTGGATCATCCCCATGTTCGCCTGCACGAAGCGCAGCAGGTCGGCCGCCGTGGTGCGCACGCCGTACGCCGGCTGCCAGAGCATGCCTTCCGTCATCCGGACCGGCTTGCCGTCCTTCGTGTAGCCCTGCGCATAGTCGGCCATGCGCGCGTCGGGCACGTCGATGTAGGTATGCGTCATCCCGAGCGCGGGAAAGAGGCGCTGCTCCATCAGCGTCGCGAAATCCTTGTGCATCGCCTTCGCGGTGAGCCAGCCGAGCATGCCGATCGCGACGTTCGAATACTTGCGGTGCGTGCCCGGCGCATATTCGGGCCGCCACGCGTCGAGATAGCGGATCAGGTCCGCGTCGTCGCGGATGCTGTCCGGCACCTGCAGCGGCGTCCCGCCGGGCGTGTGCGTGCCGAGCTGGAGCAGCGTCACGACGCCGAACGGCTTGCCCTGCAGCTCAGGCAGATATTTGGCCGCGGGGTCGGCGAGCGACAGTTCGCCGCCCTCCTGCGCGTCGGCGGCGAGCGTCGCGGTCAGCGTCTTGCTGACCGAACCGATTTCGAACAGCGTGTCGCCGGTCACCGGCTTGCCGGTTTGCTTCGACATCACGCCGTAGTCGAACACATAGGGCTTGCCGTCGGCGACGATGCCAACAGCCATGCCGGGGACCGCATACTGCTTCATCAGCGGCGCGATATGGCGGGTGACGGTGTCGTGGAGGGCGTCCTGCGTGACGGCGGCCGCACGGCCGGCCGCGGCGGTCGCGCATGCGGCGACGAACAGGGTCGCGGCGAAGCGTGTCGCATTGAATCGCATGAGTGCGGTTCCTTTCGATTTCTGATGGTTGCATGGACAACAGACCTGGCCGCGCCGCGCGGAGCGAGCGGCGGCCGGCCTGCCGAAGCAGGACTATCCGCTACCGCCCGGCCGCCAACAATCGACGATATGTTGCGCGAGCCGAAAGAAAAACTTATGCGATATGCGAAATGCCGGACGGGGGCGGCTCGCCCGCCGCGGCGCCGAGCGCGGCGATCCGGGCGACATCCTCGCGTGGCTCGGCAACCATTTCTTTCGCAGGGTCGTCTGGGCGTTCGAGTACGCGCAGCCGCTCGATTCGCTCGCCGAGTAACGCCCGCGCGTCGGCGGGCCGTGCGCGCATTAACCCGCCAACCGGTCGAGAAACGCCAGCATCGCCGCGTTGAACCGCGCGGGCCGCTGCAGCGGCGCGAAATGGCTCACGCCGGGCAGGATCGTCAGCGTCGCGCCCGGGATCGTCCGCGCGAGGTACGCCGCATGCTCGGGTCGGATGAATTCGTCGTGCTCACCTTGCACGATCGCAACCGGCACGGCAATCGCCGCGAGATCCTGCGCGGTGTAATTCGGTTGCGTGCGCATCATTTCGCTGACGGCAGCCACGAATGCGTCGAACTGGTCCGGTGTCGCGGACAGTTGCGCATAGTCCTTTCGATGTCGCGCGAAACAACGATCGATCAGCGGGCTCGGCACCATTTCCTTCGTGCCGCCCGGATCCATGTTGCACGCGAAGAAGAACACGCCGGCCGCGCGTTCCGGTGCGCGGGCGGCCAGCACGAGTGCGATGCATGCGCCGTCGCTCCAGCCGACGAAGCGTGCACGGTCGACCTGCAGCGCGTCGAGAACGGCCAGCACGTCCGAGGCCATGCGTTCGTACGAATAGGGTCTGTCGTCGCGCGTGCTGCGGCCGTGGCCGCGGCTGTCGATCACGATCGCGCGGTAGCCTGCCGTGAGCAGCGCCGGTACCTGGTTGCCCCAGTTGCCGCCGTGGCCGAGGCCGCCGTGCAGCAGCACGACCGCCGGCCCCCGGCCGAACGACGCGTGCCGGATGCGCGCGCCGTCGTGGTCGAGCCATCCTTCGGCATCGGCCGCGGGCAGCGGCGTGCCGCCGTGTGCGTCGAAGTGAACGAGTTCGTCGTCGTCGAGTTCCGCATTCATCGGTCAGCCGTCCTTGAGAGGGAGACGAGCTTGCGATTGTAATGCGTGCGGCCGACGCCGCCGTGGCCGCTCAGGCCTGCGTCGACACCAGCCCGCCCGACGGCGAGCCGCCGGATTTCTCGAGTGCCGCGGCGAGTTGCGAGATTGCCGTCGCGAGCGCGGCTGAAATCGCGCTGGCTTCCGCATTCAGCGACTGCTGTTCGACGGCCGCGGCCGGATCGTCCTTTGCGCGCTGCGCCGCAGCGGCCATTTGCCGCTCCACTGTCGCGAGCTGCTTCTGCAGCCGCTCGATCAGCGCCTTCAACTGGGCGACCGCCGGGTCTTCCGACGATGCGCCCGCAGCGCCGGCGGCGCCGGCCGAATCCTTCGTGCCGGTGGTGCCGGCCGTGCCGGTCGCACCCGTGGCGTCGGCCGTGCCCGTCGGGCTCGCGGCATCCGTGGCGGCGCCGGTGGACGACGTCGCGGCGGGCGGGTTCGCGGTCACGCCGCTGTCCGCGAGCGGGGATCTCGCGGTCGTGGAGAAATCGATCTGCATCGTGTCGGTCCGTGTGTCGGTAAACGAAATGACAGGGGCGAAAGTCGCCTTCCTATCGTTTTACGGCATTCGTCACACGAAACTTGAATATCGGGGTCGGGTGGATTGCCGGGCGATGACCGCAATTGATCGCGAAAGGGACGGATTGGCGGCATGACGGCGCTGGTAAAATCGCCGCTTCGCCGGCCGGGACGCGCATGTCGGATGCCTCTTCCAGGCCCGATCGCGTGATGCCGCCGGCTTCGACTCACGGCCTTTCGGGGCTCGGCATGCAACGTGTGCCGACGACGACGCGGCTTCCCGGGTCGCCTTTTCCGTTCGCCCGCGTGGATGCTCCGCTCACCGCTCGAGCGGCGAACGCCGCGCGGCACGCATTCACTTCATCACGCATTCGAGGAACACACGATGGCCCGCATCGGCGCCTTCTGCATCACGACGTGGCTCGCCGCCGCGATTCTCTACTTCGGCCAGCACTCCGTCGCGATGATCGTGCTCAGCGGTGTCGTGGTATTCGGCGGGTTCGATCTGCTGCGCCCGTAACTGCGCGGCCATGCCGCCCGGTGCGGCCGTACCGGGCACTTCTTTCCTCAGCATCCTCGTGTGCGCATGGCCGGCTTGCGTGAACGACAACACCTCGGCAAGCCGCGCGATGGTGTTTTCCGCCCGCTCATGGCTGATCGACGAGCCGTGGACTTCGTCGTCCAGCGCTTGCTTCAGCGCCCCGATCCGTATCCTCTGAAACGTCTCCAAGCTCCGTTCCCCGTTTGCATTCAGGCTCCGAAGCCGCGCGGCGGACAACCGCCAGTGACGTTCGCCGCCGCGCCGCATCACGCCAACCACCCGCTCAACATGTCGCGAACGTCGCCACCGCCTGGTCGACCGCCAGCGCGCGCTCGTTGAACACGACCGGCACACCGCCGAGCCCGAGCTTGCAGTTCGGCCGATCGAGTCGCCACCCGTCGATCCGCAACGCGACGCGCGATACCGGGGCGCCGTTCGCATGCGGCAGGTCGATCGTGATCCGCCGCTTCGCGCCCGGCATCAGGTTCAGATAGTTGTCGCTGTAGAACGCCGGCAGGATGCGCGCGCCGGTCGCCGGATCGAACACCTGCAGGTGCGTCATCAGCGCGATGGTAGCGCCGGCGTTGGCGACATCGACCGTGATGCGCGTCGTCACGTCGTCGACCTCGGCCGACGTCGCGCCGACGGCAACGGCCGCGCCCGGCATCGTGTCGAGCGACGTGTACGACGTGTCGCCGCCGTCGCGCTGCCGCCAGTAGACGTTCTCCGCGAGCGTATTGCCGCCCGAATCGGTCAGCGCGAGCGACACGATGCACACGTCGGACTTCGCGGCGGCCATCGCCGGCTTCAGGTTCGCCACCACGCGATACGACGCGCGGGCAACGCCGCCGACGTCGGCCGTGGCGCGGCTGCTCAACGTGCCGTCGAGGTTGTACACGCGCATCTCGACACGGCCGGTGACGGCCGCGCTCGTGTGATTCGCGATCGTCACGTCGGCGGTATTCGCGTCGAGGATCGCGTTGACGCGGCGGCAGCCGTGCCGCACCGCGAAAAACGACGAATGCTCCTCGAGATCGTGGCTGTACATTTGCCACACGAAGCTCGGCTGCGACGGGTTCGTCATCCACATGATCACGCCGGTGGCCGGCGACGTGATCTTCCCGGCCACCGGGCCGATCATCACGGCCGCATTCGCCTCGTAGATCGAGCGGATGCACTCGTAGTTCATCATCTGCGCCTTGCGCACGAAATCGGCGAGGTTGCGGATCGCGCCGTAGCGCAGCGCCGTCATCGCGATGTAGCCGGCGCCGCCCTGCTTGCCGACCTGATCGTAGTAGGCGCCGTTGCCGTTCATGTCGCGATCGGCCCAGAAATCGTCCGGGCAATCGTACGAGCCGGGCGGCAGCATCGACTCGACGAATTCGAGCGTCGGGATCGAGTGCGAGCCGACTTCGTTGTGGAACGCGACCGACGTCGTGCCGTAGCCGCGGCTGAACGCGGCCTGCGGCGACGCCCAGTTGTACGGGCCGCCGGACGAATAGCCGTTCACCGCGCCGGCGCCCGTATCGCCTGCCGAACTCGTGAGGCACAGGCGTTGCGGGTCCAGCTCGGCGACGAGCGCGTCGAGCCCCTTGACGAGGGCCGGCGGAGGCGCACCTTCGTTGCCGCCGCACCAGAGCAGGATCGACGGGCGATGGCGGTTGCGCGCGATCACGTCGCGAATGTCGTCGAGATCGCGCGGCACGTTGGCCGCGCCCGATCCGTCTCCTTCGGTCGAGAAGAAGAAGTCCTGCCAGACGAGGATCCCGTAACGGTCGCACGCATCGAAGAAATCGTCGCTCGTGCTCTGCCCGTTCCAGTTGCGGATCAGGTTGAGGTTCGCGTCGCGATGCAGCCGCACCTGGTTGAACAGCCGTTCGCGCGGAATGCGCTTCAACGCTTCGTCGAGCCCCCAGTTGCCGCCCATCACGAGAATCGGCAAGCCGTTGACCGTGATGCTCAACTGCGTGCCCTGGCCGATGTCGCGCGAGTAGTCGATGCGGCGCAGGCCGACGTTCAGCGTGCGTTCGTCCGACAACAGGCGTCCCACCTTGATCCCCACCGTCACCGCGTAAAGATCCGGCTCGCCGTACCCGTTCGGCCACCACAGGCGCGGCTGCCTGATCGACAGCGCCGCGATATCCGACGACGTGAGCGATAGCTTCGTCGTCGTACTCGATGCGGGAATCGCCATGTCGTGGCTGAACGTCGCGCCGTTGCCGATGCTGCCGACGAGCGTTGCGACGAGATCCTGGCCCGACCCGTTGTCGAGTTCCAGATCGAGCCGTAATTCCGCTCGCGACAGATCGGCGGAAAGCGTGTGCGCGACGTTGATCGCCGCGATCCGTACCGAGCCGGTCGTGAACCACGAAACGGGCTGCCAGATGCCGAGGTTGCGGTCGGGAATCGTCGGCAGCCAGTCCCAGCCGGCCGAGCAGAAGAACGTCGGGCCGTTCTTCAGCGTGACGCCGGTCGGACCGCCGTTGCGGCCGCCACGCGTGACGCCGCTCTGGTAGTTCGGCAGCAGCGGCCCTTCGGAGAAATCCAGCTTGACGACGCGCACGGCCAGATTGACCACACCGCCCGCCTGCGGGACCAGCCGCGAGATGTCGAACGCGCCCTGCTTGAACGCGCCTTCGAGCCGGCCGACGAGCGCGCCGTTCAGCCAGATCTCGGCGCAGTAATTGACCCCGTCGAAGTTCAGCCACAAGCGCTGCCCCGGTTGCCGGGGCGGTGCCGCGAACGTCGTCCGGTACCAGTAGTCGGTGTCCTTCAGCGTATCGGGAATGGTGTCCGTGACGATGCGGCCGTAGAACGGATCGGGATACTTGCCGTTGACGATCATGCTGTTCAGCACGGTGCCGGGCACCGTCGCGGGCGCCATGCCCGTCACGCCGGCAGCGCCCGACAGTTGCGCGCCGCCCGCGCCCGGCAGGCTGCTCGCGGGCGCGAACGTCCAGTTCCGCGTGAGCTGCTGCGTCGCCAGCAGGCTGTGTTCCGGGTCGGCCGGCACGCCGGGGACGGTGGGCGTGACCGTCGCCGGGCCGTCGGTGCTCGGCGTGACCGCTGCCCCCGACGGCGAATCCATGTCGCCATTGCAGCCGGCGAGCCAGCTCGTACCGACCAGCGCGGCACTGTAGGACAGAAACTTTCGGCGCTCTTTCGATTTCATGTAGTTGTCCTCCATGATTGCGTCGTCTCGACGGATGCGCGCAGCGCGGCGCCCTGCGCGCATCCCTGCATTTATCGCGCGCCGGCCTGGTGCAGCAGGCGCGTCGCAGTCGACGCGCCGCCGGCGGTCATCTGCGTATAGTCCGCATTCGGCCCGGACGGCGGCGTCAGGTTGTCGGCGGCCGCCCATTGCGTCGGCGTGGCGGACAGCGCGTAACGCATCGTTCCGCCGTTGGTGATCTTGCCGAGCGGCAGCCACGAGCCCGCGTAGTCCGCGCCGTTTACATTCAGCGACTGGATGTACGGGAACGCGGCGCGGCCGGTATCGTCCGCGGCAACCTGCTTGTCGCTTTCGAGTCGCAGCGTCTTGCCGTTGCCGAGCCACACCGTGATCCCGCTGAATTGCGGCGTCGACAACGCCAGACCGGCTTCCGACGGAATGACCGGGAACATGCCGAGCGTCGCCCACACGTACCAGCTCGACGTCGCGCCCATGTCGTCGTTGCCGGGCAGGCCGTCGCGGCCGGTGCCGAACGTCTGCGCCATGATGATCGGCAGGACGTACTGCGCGCCGCTCGGTTGCCCGGCCCAGTTGTAGCCCCACGGCGACTGGAACGACGGTTCGTTGCCGATATAGAGGCCGTTCGACGATTCGCCGCCGTTCAGGCTGCCGGAAGCCGGCACGGTCGAGTACGGGGTCGTGATCGAGAACAGTTCGTTCAGCCGCGCGACGGCCGCCTGCTTGCCGCCGATCGCGTCGATCAGCGCGGACCAGTCCTGCGCGAAGGTCCAGAAGTAGTTCGGCTCCGTCGATTCGTGGAACGAGCCCTGCACGAGCGTGCCCAGCGTCCCGGGCGCCGCACCGGCCGGCGGCGCATTGCGCGCGGCGATCACCTTGTTCGCGTAGTCGAAGATGTTGCGCCACCACGACGCGCGCGTGTACAGCGTGCCGATGTTGTCCGCCGTCACGCCGACCGACGGCGCGTTCAGCACGCTGGCGGGCAGTGCCTGCAGGAACGCGGCCGCCGAGCGGTCGCTCAGCACGCGCTCGATGGTCGCGGACGACGAATGGCCGTCGTCGCTCTGCGACAGGTAATGGGCCGTCAGGAAATTGGCGAGCCCCGGCGCGCTCGCGCGGTCGTTGCACGCGCTCGACGGATCGAATACCGACTGCTTCGTCAGACGCGCGGCCGACACCAGATCGAAATCGGTCGCGCCGAACTGGTAGGAACCGGCGATCACGTTCAGCGCGTTGTCGCCCGCCATCGGCGTCGAATCGTCGCTGCCGTCGACCCAGTGCGGAAACGCGCCGCATTGCAGCCCGTCGACGACGAGCGACTGCATCATGTCGCTCGCTTCGTGCGGCGCGAGCATGGCAAGCAGCTGCGCCTGCGAGCGATACGTATCCCACAGCGAGAAGCCCGTGTAGTGGTTGGCGCCGCCGCCTTGCGAGCCGTCCGGACGTTTGTACGCATAGTCCTTGACGTTCGCGGTGGCACGCTGCGGGACGGTGCCGGTCCGGTCGACCGAAGTCGGATAGCCGCCGTTCGCGTTCTTCGGCTGACGCATGCTGCGAAACTCGCCATTCGTGTCGCTGTAGAGCGTCGGCGCGCTGAACACGTGATACAGCGCCGTGTAGAACTTCGTGAGGTTCGCCTTCTGCGTGGCGTTCAGCGAACCCGGATCCTTCGCCTGATCGATCTGGATCGTGTTGAGCCGGTCGTTCCATGCTGCCGATGCCTTCGCACGCGCATCGTCGAACGTCAGTTTTTCGCCCTCGGCCGCCAGGTTGGCCTGCGCGTTCGACACGCTGACGGACGAGATGCCGACCTTCACGGTGACGGTCTTGTCAGCATCGGTCAGATCGAACTGCAGTGTCGCGGCGCCGTTGCTTGCGGTATTCACCGACGTACCCGTTTGCTTGCGCAGCGGCTTGTCGAAGGTCGCATAGAAATACACGGGAGCGTTCCAGATCGTGCCGTACGGCGTGCAGAACGCGGGTGCGATGGCCTGCCCGCTCATCGACCTGCCGTCGCTGGCAAGCGCGAGCGCCACGTTGTTCGCGGTGATGCTCGTGCTGCCCGAATCGCTGTTGCCGTTCAGCTTCGCATCGACCGAGAAAAAGCCCTTGTTCTTGTCCGTGTACGTGAAGCGCGCGAGGCCGGAGCGCGCGGTCGCGCTCAGTTCCGTCACGATGCCGTTCGCGAGGCGCACCTTGTAGTAGCCGGGTTGGGCCGCTTCGTCCGAATAGCTGTATCCGATGCCGGTCGGGCTGCCGCCCGGCGCGATGGCGTTCGCCCCGTCGGTGGGCAGCATCGCGACCGCGCCCTGCCCCGGGCAGCCGACGCCGCTCAGGTGCGTGACGCTGAAGAAATCGATCGTACCGTTCGACCCGCCCGACGACAGGTAGCCGCCCGAACCGTTGAAGTCGTAGCGCGGCGTGTTCGGCCCGAAATCGACCATCCCGAACGGCACCGTGGCGCCCGGGTTCACGTTGCCCGCGTAGCCGGAGTCGCCATTGACCTGCGTACCGATCAGCGGGTTGACGAACTGCGTCAGTTGCATGTTGGTACGCGTGGGTGTGGGCGTGGGCGTCGGCGTGGAGGGTTGGCCGGGCTGCGCCGGCTGCCCGGTTTGTCCTGGTTGCGATGGCCCCGATGTCGATGGCCCGTCCGTGCCGCCGTTGCCGGCGGTCGACGTACTGTTCACGTCGTCGCCGCCACATGCGGCGAGCGCGGCACACGTCAGTGCGGCGACGATCAAGAGTCGTGGATTTTTCATTTTTTCGTTTAGCACCATTAACTAAATGAGTCATCCGGCGTCGACGACGCGTGCTCGGTTCGTCAACGTGGGCCTCCTGTTCGGGATATCCGTCCTGCCTTCCCGGGCCTTACAGTGCCGTAACGATTGTTTATTCACCACGAGAAGTTTCCCGAATTTTCAGTTTGTTTAACTAAACAATCGAGAGTTAAGTGGCTTCTGGTACAAATTGCCGGCGTTTGTTGCGTTGCAACCAGACAAGAGAAGGATGGGGATCGGCGGGCACCCGGCGAATGCGGGTACCCTGTTCACTCACGGATGCGAAAAAACGGGCGAAGCGCGCGGCGGCGCGTCAGCGCGGCAACCTCCTCAACGACGACGGCCCGCCCGTCAGCGCGATCCGCTTGCCCGTATCGCGCAGCTTGCCGCCTTCGATCGCATACAGCGCAAGCTGCCGTTCGACGTTGAACTGCACGATCACGTGCCGGCTGTCGGCGGTAAACACGATGCCCTGCGCGGCTTCGCCGCCCGGCACTTCGCTCACCTTCACGGCCTGCCCGTCGCGGATTTCGAACAGCAGCACCTTGCCGAGCTTGTGGCGGCCCGGGTTGTCGGCCGTCAGGTTCGAGCCGTCCATCGCCTGCACGGCGATCCACTTGCCGTTCGGTGAAATCGCGACGCCTTCCGGCAGCGACGGCACCGTCAAATACTGGACCGTGCGGAACGGCACGCGCGATACGTCGATCAGCGCGACCGAATCGGCGTCGCCCGCGAGCGTGCCGGTGTAACCCGGCAGCCCGGCGAGCCCGACGTTGCTGACGACGGCCCAGCGGTTGTCGCTCGACACGTCGATCGTGTACGGCGCGACGCCCGTGCTCAGGCGCGTGCCGCTGTCGGTCACCTTGCCGTCGTCGACGTTCAGCACCGCGATGCCCTGCTCGTCGCGCAGCGACACGAGCGCATGCTTGCCGTCGTGCGTGAAGCTGATCCCGGCCAGCCGCTTCTTGCCGATTTTCAGGGTGCCGTCGAGCGTCACGTGCGTGCCGTCGATGCGAAGGATCGACACGCTGCCGTCGACGTTGGCGACGAGCGCGAGCCGACCCGAGCGGTCGATCGCGATCCCTTGCGGATGCGTGCCGAGCTCGACGCGCGTGATCGCGGGCGGCGCGGTGTCGAGATTCACGACCTGCAGGAACGTGTCGAGCACGAGCTGCTTCGCGGCCGCGTCATAGCGCGTCGGCGCGCCGACGAGCGCGAGCTTCGCGTCGGGCGTGATCGCGACCGCCTGCGGCGGCCCCTGGATGCCGTTCTCGACGTCGACCTGCAGCGCGACCTTCGGCGGGAACGTGCTGGCGTCGAGCAGCGTCAGCGTGTCGGCGGGCGGCGAAGGCAGATAGGTGTCGCGGCCCTCGACGCGCTGGTACTTGCCGTCGTTGCCGGACACGATCCAGTCGGCGGCGTGCACGGCAACGGCCGTCGTGGCGAGGGTCAGCGCGGCGAGCAGGCGCGCGCCGCGCAGGCGGAAGGGATTCGAATGCATGGCGGTCGGTTCTCCGGATCGGTTGCGGACGCAATGGATTGCCCGACCCTGCTGCCCGACGGGCCGGCGCCATCGCATGATGCCCGAAAGCGCGCGAGCCCGGCGTCTCGTATCCGTTTCCGTCAGGCCGTGCGGCCCGCGCCCGACGCCCACCGCCCGATGTCGTCGAGCGGATACACCGGCCGCGCGAGCCGCTCGTAGCGGAACAGCCCGAAGTCCGAACCCGTCACGCCGCGGCTGTCGCATTCGACCAGTGCGGATGCAATCGGCACGAACACCGGCCGGCAATACATCCGCGACTTCAGCAGCAGGAAGCGCGCACGGCGCGGATCGACGCCGACGCTCTCGAACACGCCGAGATCCCACGGCTCCTGCGTGCGCTCGGTGACGACGAGCGTGGCCGTGCCGATGTCGAGCACCGCCGCGCGGCCCATGTACGCACGCTGCCCGGTATACGTCGGCCCGGTGATCACGTATTCGCCGTCGGTGATCGCGCGCACGATGCCCGTCGCCCGAAACGGTTCGCGCCGCACGCCGCCGTGCGACGGCAGGCGGTTGCCGACCGGCACCGTGACGGTTGCGCCAACGCCCGCATCGATCAGCGCCGCCACGGCGTCGGGGTCGCACAACGGCCCGCTGACGATCCCGTCGAGCCCGTGCGCGAGCGCGGCTTCGAGCAGGTCCATCGTGTCGCACGGGCCGCCCGACATGCAGTTGTCGCCGTGATCGAGCATCAGCACCGGGCGGTCCGCGCCGCGGGCGAGCGCGGCGGCCTGCGCGACCGATTCGGCGAGCGGCGCGCTGCGATAGACGAATTCGTCGCGCGCGTCCCAGATCTGCCGCGCGATGCGCTCGGCCACGGCGTCGGCGCCGGCGCGGTCGCCGTCGGCCACCACGACCACGCTGATGCACGGCGCCGGAATATCCGCGAGCGAGAAGCCGGGCAACACCGACACCGCGAGCATCCCGTCCGCCTCCGCCGCGCGCGCGGCCTCCACCGCGCGCCGCATCGCGCCTTCGGCGCTCGCGCTGCGCAGCGTCGACGTCATCAGCGGCGGCTGCCGCCACGCGAGCACGGGCCGCGCGCGGCCATGAAGCCGGTCGAGCAGCAGCCGCGCCGCATGCTCGCCGGTCTCGTACATGTCGACGTGCGGATAGGTCTTGAAACTGACGATCACGTCCGCGTGATCAATCATCTTCTGCGTGACGTTCGCATGCAGGTCGAGCGCGACCGCGATCGGCGCGTCGGGCAGCGCCGCGCGTACGCGCGCGAGCAGGTCGCCCTCGCCGTCCGCGCTCTGCTCGGCGACCATCGCCCCATGCAGGTCGAGCATCACCGCGTCGCAGCCGGGCGCGGCCGCAACGATCGCATCGCAGATCGCCGCGTACGCATCGGCCGCGACCGGACCGCTCGGGTTCGCGGCCGCCGATACGGGCGTCACGATGTCGGCGCCTGCGCGCTCGGCCGCATCGATGAACGCGGCCATCGCGGTGCGCATCCCGCGATTCGCGCGATACGCATCGTCGCCCCAGTCGGGGCCGTTGCGGCCGAACGCGGCGAGCGGCGTCGGCACCGGCGAGAACGTGTTGGTCTCGTGGTTCATCCGGGCGATCAGGATCTTCATTGCGCACGGCCCTCCGCGATCCCGGCAGCGCCCAGCATCGCGTGCAGCAGCACGTTGCAGCCGGCTTCCAGATGGTCCGGATCGGCGTCCTCGATCTCGTTGTGGCTGATGCCATCCTTGCACGGCACGAAGATCATCGCGGTCGGCGCGACGCGCGCAAGATACACCGCATCGTGGCCCGCGCCGCTGATCACGTTCATCGACGACAGCCCGAGCGCACGCGCGCCGGCGCGGACCTGCTCGACCAGCGCCGGATCGAACGGCTGCGGCGGAAAGTACACGACCGGCTCGACGTCGATCCGCATGCCGGCCGCCGTGCCCAGGTCGGCGCATGCCGCACGCAATTGCGCATCCATCGTCGCCAGCGTCGCGTCGTCGGCCGCGCGCAGGTCGACGGTCAGCGTCACGCGGCCGGGAATCACGTTGCGCGAATTCGGGTGCACGTCGACCCAGCCGACCGTGCCGCGCCCGTGCGGCGGATGCGCCCGCGCGATACCGTTCACCGCGCGCACGAGATCGGCCGCGACCAGCAGCGCGTCGTGCCGGAGTTCCATCGGCGTCGGGCCCGCATGCGCCTCCATCCCGTGTACGGTCACGTCGTACCAGCGCTGTCCGAGCGCGCCCTCGACCACGCCGATCGTCGTGTCGTGCGCCTCCAGCACCGGCCCCTGCTCGATATGCGCCTCGAAATACGCGCCGACCGGATGCGCGTCGCGCCCGTCGCCCGCATAGCCGATCGCCGCCAGCGCATCGCGCACCGACACGCCGTCGCGGTCGCGTTGCGCGAGCGCATGGTCGAGCGTGAACGCGCCCGCGAACACGCCGGACCCCATCATCACCGGAACGAAGCGAGACCCTTCCTCGTTGGTCCAGACGGCCACCTCGAGCGGCGCGCGCGTGCGCACCCCCGCGTCGTCGAGCGTGCGCAGCACCTCGAGGCCGGCCAGCACGCCGTAGTTGCCGTCGAACTTGCCGCCGGTCGGCTGCGTGTCGATGTGGCTGCCCGTCGCCACGGCCGGCAGGTCACCCCGTTCGCCCGCGCGCCGCGCAAAGATATTGCCGATCGCATCGACGCGCACCGTGCAGCCGATTTCCTTCGCCCACGCGACGAACAGGTCGCGCGCATCGCGATCGAGTTCGGTGAGTGCGAGACGGCACACACCGCCCTTGTCGGTCGCGCCGATCCGCGCGAGACGCATCAGGCTGCTCCACAGCCGCGCGCCATCGACGCGCAAACCGGACGCCGCGACGCCCGGAGTCGAATCCTGTACTTGCATCGTTGCCATTCCTCGCATTGAAAGGGCACGGCGCTCATGCGACGCCGACGCCCAGGTACCGGTCCTTCACGTCGTGATCGGCCGCGAACGCCGCGTTGCTGCCTTCGTAGACGATCACACCCTGTTCGATCACGAAGTGGCGATCCGCGAGCTGCGTGCACACTTCGAGGTTCTGTTCGACGAGCAGGATCGCGACGCCGGCCGCCTTGATCCGCTTCAACTGCTCGACGATCTCCTCGACGATCACTGGCGCGAGCCCCTCGACCGGCTCGTCGAGCATCAGCAGCCGCGGATGATTCATCAGCGCGCGACCGATCGCGAGCATCTGCTGCTCGCCGCCCGACAACTGCGCGCCGCCGTTGCGGCGGCGCTCCTTCAGGCGCGGAAAGATCCGGTAGATATCGTCGAGCTGCCACGGCGAATCGCGACGCGCGCCGAGCCGCAGGTTTTCCTCGACCGACAGCAGCCGGAAAATCCCCCGATGCTCGGGCACGAAGCAGAGGCCGCGCGCGGCGATCCGGTGCGCCGGCTGCCCGGACACCGGACGGCCCGCGAACGTCACCGTGCCGCCGGTCGGCGCGACCACGCCCGCAATGGTCTTGAGCGTCGTCGACTTGCCCGCCCCGTTGCGGCCGAGGAGCGTCACCGTCTCGCCTTCGTTCACGTTCAGCGAAACGCCCTGCAGCACGTGGCTCTTGCCGTAGCAGGCATGCACCTCCTTCACGTCGAGCATCATGCGCGGCCTCCCGTGATCATGTTGCCGAGATAGGCGCTGCGCACGCGCGCGTCGCCGCGAATCGCGTCGGGCTTGCCCTCGACCAGCACGCGCCCCTGCTGCATCACCGTGATCGTGTCCGATATGTCCATCACGATGCCCATGTTGTGTTCGATCAGCACGACCGTGTAGTCGTCGCGCAGGCTGCGGATCAGCGTCTTCATGTCGTCGAGATCGTCGATGCCCATGCCCGACGTCGGCTCGTCGAGGAAGATCGCGCGCGGCCGTGCCGCCAGCGCCATGCCGACCTCGAGCCGGCGCTGCTGGCCATGCGACAGCACGCCGGACGCCGTGCCGGCGAAGCGCTGCAGGCCGAGCCGCTCGAGTACGTCGTCGACGATGTCGTCATGCGCAAGCGCGCCGCGAGGCGGCGTCCACGGATTCAGCGCCCGCCGCGATTCGACGCCCTGTGCGGCGACGCGCAGGTTCTCGCGCACGCTCAGGTTCGGAAACAGGCTCGTGACCTGGAACGAGCGCGCGATGCCGCGCCGCACGCGCTTGTGATCGGGTTCGTGCGACACGTCGTGACCGTCGAACAGGATGGAGCCCGACGTGATCGGCAACGTGCCCGTCAGCGTATGGAACAGCGTCGTCTTGCCCGCGCCGTTCGGGCCGATCACCGAATGCACGGTGCGCGGCATGATGCGTAGATCGACGCCGCCCAGCGCCGTGAACTTGCCGTAGCGCTTGACGATGCCGCGCGCTTCGAGAATCGCTTCGCTCATTGCCGCTCCTTGACCGTAGCCGCCGCGCGATCGCTACGCCGCAGCGACGCCACGACGCGTTCGCCCAGCCCCCACAACCCGCGCTGCATGAACAGGCTGACCGCGATCAGCACGAGGCCGAGCAGCAGCAGCCAGCGCGGCCACAGCGTCGACAGCCAGTCCGCGAACAGCACGTAGAACGCCGCGCCGAGCACCGACGCGAACAGGTTGCCCGTGCCGCCGATCACCGTCATCACGAGAATCATCTCGCTCGTGTGATAGTCGATGTTCGACAGCGGCGCGATGCCCGTCATCAATGCGTGCAGCGCCCCCGCCAGGCCCGTGACCGCGCCCGAGATCACGAACGCCGCGAGCTTGAAGCGCTTCACGTCGTAGCCGGCCGCCGCCGCGCGCGCCTCGTTGTCGCGAATCGCGAGCAGCGTCCGCCCGAACACCGAGCGCGAGACGCGCAGCAGCAGCCAGAACACCGCGACGAACAGCACCGCGACGAAGCCGTAGTAGCGCCACGGCGAATCGAGCGAGACGAGCGGATGCCCGAACGCGGCGAGCGCGGGACGCGGGATGTCGAGCAGCCCGTTGTCGCCGCCCGTCACATCCGGCGTCGTATACGCGAGAAAGTAGAACAACTGCCCGAACGCGAGCGTCAGCATCACGAAATACGTGCCGCGCTGCCGGATCGAGAACCAGCCGACGAGTGCGGCCGCGACGGCGCCGAGCACCGCGGCCGCGACCAGCGCGGCCGTCACGGATGGGACGCCGCGCGTCAACACCAGCCCCGCCGTGTAGCTGCCGAGCCCGAAGAAGATGCCCTGCCCGAACGACAACAGCCCCGTGTAACCGAGCAGCAGGTTGCAGCCGAGCGCGGCGAGCGCGAACACGAGCACCTCGGTCGCGAGCGAGCCCGAACTCAACACGAGCGGCAACACGCACGCGGCCACCACCGCGAGCCAGGCTTCCGGCCGCTGCAGCACGCCGCGCCACTGCGGACGTTGCGACGCCGCCGCGCCCGGCGGCAGCGGTTTCGACGAGTCGATCATGCGGCCCTCCCCAGCAAACCGTTCGGACGCAGCAGCAGCACGGCCGCCATCGCGACATAAATCATCAGCCGCGCGCCTTCCGGCCACAGCGTGCTCATCAGGCTCTGCACGATGCCGACCAGCAGGCCGCCCACGAGCGCGCCGAGAAAATTCCCCATCCCGCCGACGACGACCACGACGAACGCGACGCCGAGCGCCTCGATACCCATGAACGGATCGACGCCGCGGATCGGTGCGGCGAGTACGCCGGCCAGCGCGGCCGTCGCCGCGCCGAGCGCGAACACGAGGCTGAACACGCGCGTCACGTTGATGCCGAGCAGCGACACCATCTCCGTCGATTCGCTGCCCGCGCGCACCGTACTGCCGAGCCGCGTGCCTTCGAGCACCCACCACAGCAACGCGGCGAGGACGGCCGTGAACGCGATCACGAACAGCCGGTACTTCGGGTAGACGAAGCCGCCCCAGATCACGACGCCGTTCAGCGCGTCGGGCGGCGGCACGTTGTCGCCGAGCGGGCCCCATGCGAGGATCGCGCACTCCTGCAGCACGAGCGCGAGCCCGACCGTCGCGAGGATGTGAAATTCATGTTGCTGCGCGTACACATGACGCAGCACGAGCTTCTCGACGATCCATGCGAACGCGCCGACGACGAGCGGTACGATCGCGAGCGCCACCCAGAAATTCGCCGACCATTGCAACGCCTGGTAGCAGAGATACGCACCAAGCAGGTAGAACGCGCCGTGAGCGAAATTCACGAAGCGCAGCAGGCCGAACACGATCGACAGGCCGACGGCGAGCAGGAAATACAGCATGCCCACGCCGATGCCGTTGACGATCTGCAGCAGATAGACGTTCATGGCTTCCGTGTCGGAAAGGAAGATAACGGACGCCCGCGGCGCGCGATGCGCCGCGAACGCATGCACGGCGTCACGCGAGCTTGCAGCCCGTCTTGTCGACCGCCAGGAACGACTGGCCGGAGCTGACGATGTCCGCGTAGTCGTCCGCGTTCTTCATCCGGCTCTTCGGCTTGCCTTTCAGCAGGTAGTAGTTCTTCAGCACCTGGTGGTCGCCCTTGCGGATTTCCTCCGGACCCGTGAGGCCGTCGTACTTCATCCCTTCCATCGCGGCGACGACCTTCTTCGGATCGGCACTGCCGGCCTTCACCATCGCGTCGATCAGGATCTTCGAGCACATGTACGAACCCGCGAGGCTGTAGTTCGGGTTCGCCTTGAACGCGGCGTTCGCGCGCTTCACGAGATCGCGGTTCAGCGGCGAATCGATGCCGTGCCAGTACTGCGCGCCGAAATACACGCCGTCGCAGATATCCGGACCGAGCGCCTCGAACTGCTCGAGGCCCGATGCCCACGCGAGCAGGATCGTGCAGTTGCGCTTCATCCCGAAGCTGACGGCCTGGCGCAGCGTGTCCGACGATTGCGAGCCGAAGTTGAGGATCAGCAGCACGTCCGGCTGCGCGGCCGCCGCATTGGTCAGGTAGCCGCTGAATTCCTTTTCGGCGAGCGAGTGATAGCTGTTGCCGACGTGCTCGATGCCCTTCTCCTTGAAGAGCGCCTTCGCGGCCGACAGCAGGCCGTCGCCGAACACGTATTGCGGCGTGATCGTGTACCAGCGCTTCGCCTTCGGCAGCATCTGGATCAACGGGCGCACCGTCTGCTCGATCGCGCCGAACGTCGGCACCGACCAGCGGAAGGTCGCCGCGTTGCAATCCTTGCCGGTGATCTCGTCCGCCCCGGCCGTCGTGATGAACACGCCGCCCGCCTTCTGGACTTCCTTGCCCATCGCCAGCGATTCGGACGACAGGATGCCGCCCGCGAAGAAACGCACGCCCTTCTGCTGCGCGATTTCCTGCACGCGCCGCACGGCCGTCGCGGGCTTGCCCTCGGTGTCGAGCGCCGTATAGGCGAGCGGCGCGCCGAGCACCTTGCCGTATTGCTTGACGACCAGTTGCATGCCGAGATCGGCGTACTTGCCGTTGGCGGCGAACGGGCCGGACATCGGCACCGGGCAGGCAAGCTGGATGGGCGAGCCCTGCGCGAACGCGACGCGGGACGACATGCTGCCGAGCGCGCCCGGCACGGCCGACAGCGCGGCCAGTTTCAACAGTTCTCGGCGATTCAAGTTGATGCTCCTCATGATGGGGGACACACGCGATACGACCGACTGCCAAACCGTGCCCACGCCACTCCCGCATGCGCGCCGCCGGTTCATCCTATTTATCATGATAAATAGGATGAACCTGATGCTAGAGTTGATCAAAATTGGTGTCAATCAGGCAAAATTCCGTACCCGCGCCAGGACCGATCGTCGAAGATGACGCGGCGCGCGGTCAGAAAAAGGAGTCGTGAAGATGGTCATGGACCGACCCAGGGCGGGCCTCGCGGTCGAAATCAAGCAGCCGAAGCGGGCCGATCTCGTCGCCGAGGAGATCAAGCGGCTGATCACCGAGAAGGACCTGAAGCCGGGTGACCGCCTGCCGCGCGAAGCCGAGCTGCAGCAGCTCTATGCGGTGAGCAAGAGCACGATCCGGGAGGCGCTGAAGTCGCTCGAGGTGCAGGGCCTCATCAAGGTCACGACCGGGCCGTCGGGCGGCGGGATGATCGTCGAGGTGCCGCTCGACCGCACGCTTCAGCTCCTGCAGAACTACCTGTTCTTCAAGGACGTGACGATCGACGACATCTATACGGTGCGCAAGCTGCTCGAACCCGAGCTGGCCGCCGGCGCCGTGCCGCACCTGACGGAGCGCGACTTCGCGGCGCTGGAATCGAACATCGCGTGCTGCGACGGCGCGTCGGGCGTGCACGATCGCGGCCACATGCTGCGCCAGCGGCAGGAGGACACGACGTTCCACGACATCCTCGCGGCCGCGAATCCCAATCCGTTCCTGCGCTTCAGTTGCGAACTGATCAACGAGATGATCCGGCAGTTGATCGAGTTCCGGAACGATACGCCGCTCGTCGAGCACAAGCGCTTCGGCGAAGCGAACGTGTCGATCCACAAGGCGATCCTGCAGGCCGCGCGCGAGCGCGACGCCGAGCGCGTGCGTGCGCTGATGGTCGAGCACATGACCGAGGCTCCCAAGCATGTGAAGCGGATGAAAGGCAAGCTGCGTGGGCGGTTGATCCTCGATTCCGAGATCCGCAGGCGCGCGGCCGCCGCGCCCGTGGCGGGATCCGATGCGTCCGCAACGGATCCGGAAGAACGCTGAGCGGCGGCACACGCGGCGGGGGCACATTCGCCGCGCGCTTCGTCCGGGCGATCAGGTCGTCATCGCGCGCCGCCTTCCGTGTACCCGGTCGTACCCTTCGTTTCCAGATACTCGACGAGGCCGAACTCCGCATACTCGCGCCCGTTGCCCGAGCGCTTGTAGCCGCCGAACGGCGCGGCCGGGTTCCACGCCGGGTAGTTGATGTGGACGTTGCCGACGCGCAACCGTGCCGCGATCCGGCGCGCGCGCTCGAGATCCTTCGACTGCACGTAGGCCGCGAGCCCGTAGACCGAATCGTTCGCAAGCGCGACGGCCTCGTCCTCGGTCCGGTAGGTCATGATCGACAACACCGGCCCGAAGATTTCTTCCGTTGCGATCGTCATGCCCGGTGTCACGTTCGAAAACACCGTCGGCCGCACGTAGAACCCGTCCGCGTGCCCCGCCGGCCGGCCGGGGCCGCCGGCGACGAGCGTCGCGCCTTCTTCGATCCCGAGCCGGATGAAGTGCTGGATACGATCGAACTGCGTGCGGCTGACCACCGGCCCGATGCCGGTTTCCGTCGAACGCGGATCGCCGACGACGGTACGTTCCGCTTCCCGGCGCGCCGCCTGCTCGGCCCGCGCCAGATGATCGACGTGCACGAGCATGCGCGTCGGCGCATTGCACGACTGGCCGCTGTTGCTGAAGCAACTGCGCGTGCCGCGCGTGACGGCATCCTCGATGTCCGCGTCGGGCAGGATCAGGTTCGGGCTCTTGCTGCCGAGCTCCTGGTGCACGCGCTTCACGGTATCGGCGGCCGCCTTCGCGACTTCGACGCCGGCCCGCGTCGAGCCCGTGAACGACACCATGTCGACCTCCGGATGCCGCGATAGCGCGTCGCCCACTTCATGTCCATAGCCGTGCACGAGATTGAACACGCCGCGCGGCACGCCGGCTTCGTGCAGGATCTCCGCGAACAGGATCGCGCTGAACGGTGCGATCTCGCTCGGCTTGAGCACCATCGTGCAGCCAGCCGCGAGCGCCGGCGCGACCTTGCACACGATCTGGTTGATCGGCCAGTTCCACGGCGTGATCAGCGCGCACACGCCGATCGGCTCGTGCGACACCAGCAGCGAATCGGTCTGCGTGCTGAAGCGGAACGACTGCAGCGCGCGGATCGTCTGTTCGAGGTGCGCGGTGCCGACCGCGGCCTGCATCGCCCGCGCGAACGCGATCGGCGCCCCCATCTCCTGGCTGATCGTCTGCGCGACCTCCTCGTAGCGGCGCTGATAGATCTCGAGGACCCGCTTCAGCAACGCGACGCGCTCATCCACCGGCCAGCGCGAATAGGTATCGAAGGCCCGCTTCGCCGCGCCGACCGCGTGGTCGACATCGGCCGCGCCGCCGATCGCGAGCCGTGCATACGGCCGCGCGGTGGCCGGATCGATCACGTCGATCGATCTCGCATCGGCCGGATCGAGCCACTGGCCATCGACGTAGGACTGTTGTGACGTTCGCATCGAATGCTCCTGAAATGAAGGATGCCGCGCTCAGCGCGTCGCCCGTGCGTAGGTTTCGACGAGGATGTCGCGAATCTGCGCGACGAACCACACGATCTCGTCGCGCGACATCACGAGCGGCGGCGAGAATTGCACGATCGGCGTGCCTTCGTGATCGACGCCCGCGCGGCACAACAGCCCCGCGTCGAAGATCGCCGGCGCGAGCATCGTCGACACGAATGCCTGCGCACTGATACCGGCCGCCCAGCGGCCCGCGGCCTTGTCCGTCACAAGTTCGAGCGAGTAGTGATAGCCGTCGCCGCGCACGTCGCCGACGCACGGCAGCTCGAGCAGCCCGTCGAGCGTCCGGCGAAACACCGCTTCGTTGTCGCGAACGTTCGCGAGCACGCCTTCGCGCTCCATGATCGCGAGATTCGCGAGCGCGGCCGTGCACGCGACCGGATGGCCGCCGTAGGTCGCGCCGTGCAGGAACATCTGCTGCGGCCCGTCGAGCACGGTGTCGACGACCGCGTCGCTTGCGATCACGCCGCCGAGCGGCACGTAACCCGACGCGATGCCTTTCGCGAACGTGATGATGTCCGGCTTCAGCCCATAGCGTGCGGAGCCGAAATACTCGCCGAGCCGGCCGAAGCCGCAGATCACCTCGTCGGCCACGAGCAGCACGCCGTGCCGGTCGCAGAGGCCGCGCAGGCCAGCCGCGTAGCCGGCCGGCGGCGTCAGGCTGCCGCCCGCGTTCTGCAACGGCTCGACGACGATCGCGGCGACCGTGTCGGGCCCCTCCTGCACGATCAGCGATTCGATCTCGTCGAGCAGATGGCGCGTGAACTGCGCTTCCGTTTCGCCTGCCGGGCGGCCGTAGCGCTTCGTATTGCCGACGTGCCGCACACCCGACATCAGCGGCTCGAAATGCTTGCGGAAGTTCGTCATCCCGTTCAGCGCGAGCGCGCCGAACGACGTGCCGTGATACGCGACGCGCCGCGCGATGAACTTGCGCCGCTGCGGCTCGCCGCGCGACTGGTGATACTGGCGCACCAGCTTGATCGCCGATTCGTTCGACTCGGAACCGCTCGACGTGAAGAACACGCGGTTCAGTCCTTCCGGCGCGAGCGCCGCGAGCCGGTGCGCGAGCCGGATCGCCGGTTCGTGGCCGTATCCCCAGTTGGTCGCGAACGGCAGCCGCACCATCTGCTCGCGGATCGCATCGCCGATCTCCGCGCCGTGGCTGTAGCCGACCTGCACGCAGTACAGCCCGGCCAGCCCGTCGAAATAGCGCTTGCCGCTGCGGTCGACGAGCCAGCAGCCTTCGCCGCGGTCGAACACAGTCAGCGCGTTCTCGCGGTATGCATCGGCATGCGTGAAGTGCATCAGCAGATGGCGCTTGCCGAGCGCCTGCAGGTCCGCATCGAGATTGACGTCAACGGCGTTCATGGATCACTCCTCCTTCAGGGTTTCAAAACCGGCATCGCGCAGCCGGTCATTCAGTTCATCGACAACGTCGGCGCCGGGCGCGTGAAGCCGCGCGTGAGCCAGACGAGCTGGCAGAGCCCGAGCACGAGCCAGCCGATGCCGACGTAGAACGTCTGGCGCGACAGCCCAGACCAGAGCCACACGTTCATCGCGAAGCCGATCGCCGGCATCAGGCCGTATGCGATCCAGCCCGCGGCATGGCGATGCTCGGGCCGGCCCAGATAGCTGCGCATCACGCACAGATTCACGATCGCGAACGCGACGAGCGCGCCGAAGCTGATCATCGTCGACGCGAGATCGAGCGTGATGAACAGCGCGGACAGCGATACGACGCCGACCGCGAGCGTCGCTCGCACCGGCGTGCGCAGCCGCGCATGCAGATGACCGAACACGCATTCGGGCAGCACGCGGTCGCGACCCATCGCGAACAGCACGCGCGTCACGCTCGCCTGGCCGGCCATCGCGCTCGCGAAGCAGCCGGCCACGTACACCGCGACGAAGAACGCCGACAGCGTGCGGCCGCCGACCCGCCGCATCAGTTCGAGGCTGGCCGAATCGAGATCCTTGAACGCGTGCCAGTCGGGAAACACCCGTTGACCGACATACGCGATCAGCATGAACAGCAGGCCGCTCGCGAGCGTGCAGAGCAGAATCGCGCGCGGCACCGTGCGCCGCGGCTCGCGCGTTTCCTCCGACAGCGTGGTGACCGCATCGAAGCCGAGAAACGACAGGCACAGAATCGCGGAGCCGGCGAAGATCGCGCCCGCGTCGCCGGACGACGGCAACGCGACGGCCATCGACAGTCCTTCGCCGGCCGCGACGTACGTCGACGCGATGACGAAGACCGCGATAAACACGAGCTGGCTCGCGATCAGGATCAGGTTCACGCGATTGACGAGCCGGATGCCGACGAGGTTCAGCCCGGTGATCAGCGCGATGCTGCCGACGATCCACACGCCGGCCGGCACCGTCGGAAAGATCTGCTTCATGTAGATGCCGATCGCGAGGTAGCTGATCATCGGAATGAACAGGTAGTCCATCAGCAATGCCCAGCCGACCATGAAGCCGGCCGACGTGCCGAAGTTGCGGCTCGCGAACGTATAGGCCGACCCGGCGCTCGGCATCAGCCGTGCCATGTGCCCGTAGCTGCGTGCGGTAAACAGCATCGCGATCAACGTGACCGCATACGCGGCCGTCAGATGTCCGTTCGTCTCGCTCGTGACGAGGCCGTAGGTCGTGAACACCGTCATCGGCAGCATGTACGCGAGCCCGAAGATCACCAGCGTCGAGAGTCCGAGCAGGTGCGGCTTGCCGGCGTCCGTGTGGCCGCGCTCCACGTGCGCCCCGAACTCGTGCGTCGCGGCGACTGATACGGTTCGACCTGGCCTGTCGTTGTCCATGCTGTCCTCACGTGGGTGGCGTCCATGACTTCAACACGCGTGCGTCCGGCGCTGCCGGCGGGGCACGACTCGAGGAAAGTGTGGTGCGTCAAAAAATCGACGACGAATGAGAAAAGCGGACGTAATCGAGGGATATTTACGGACAGGTGGTCGCGCATCGTGCCATTTCACCTTGCATGCTGCTGTGCCGCACTGGCGTTTTGCGGACAATCCGGCTATGTTCGGTGCGACTCCGTCACCCCGTCGGCACCATGAGCAGCCGTTCCCAACGAAACCAGAGCCGGGCCGAGCGCAGCCTGCGTTCGGCGCTCGGCCTCGCGCGCCCGGCCGGGCGTCAGCAGGATATTCCCGCCACGGTCCATGCGATCGCGGTCGCGCTGGACGAGTGCCGCGTGCGGCACATCGACGGCGCCGCGCTGCTCGAAGGCACGGGGCTCGGCGCGGACGAAGTCGCGTCGCCGAACCTGCACGTGAATCGCGGCCAGGAGCAACGCTGCTTCCGCAACCTGCTGCGCTGCAGCGGCGTGCCGTCGATCGGGCTGTCGATCGGCGCGCGGCTGCATGTGTCGACGCTCGGCCTGGCCGGCTACGCGATGCTGATCAGCGGCTCCGTGATACAGGCGTTCCGCTGCATGGGCCAGTTTCCGCTGTTCATGGGGCTGTATTTCGACGTGCGGGTCGACGCGCACGCAGGCGGCATGAGCGTGACGATTGGCCGCTACAACGGCGAGCCCGATCTCGCCGTGTTCCAGGCCGACATGTGCCTGGCGAGCCTGCGCCTGATCGTGTCCGATCTCGTCGGCAAACCGGTATGGCCCGAGCAGGTTCGGCTCGCGCGCCCCACGCCGCTCAACGCGGCCGACTACGCGCGCCACTTCGGCTGCCCGGTCGTCTTCGATGCGGACGACAACCGGCTCGTGTTCACGTCGGTGAACGGCATGGAAGCGCCGCGTCTCGCAAACGAAGTCAGCTTCAATGCATTGCACGGCCAGTGCGAGGTGCTCGAACGGCAGTGGGCCGCATCGGTCGGCACGCGCTTCGCCGATCGCGCGAAGGAACTGATGGCGCGCGACCTCGCGCGCTTCAAGTCGATGACGGCGCTCGCCGACGCGCTCCACCTGACCGAACGCACGCTGCGCAGGCGGCTCGACAAGGACGGCATCACGTTCCAGTCGTTGCTCGACGACGTGCGTCGCGACGAAGCCGTGCGCTTGCTCGACGATCACGCGTTGACCGTCGCCGCGATCGCCGAGCGGCTCGGCTACAGCGAGCCGCGCAGCTTCCGTCATGCGTACCGGCGCTGGACCGGCAAGACGCCGCGCGCCGAGTCGGACGTCGACGCGTGAATCCGACGCACGGTATTCGGCGATCACGCGCGTCGCGGAAATCGACGTCGACCAATATCATCCGGCACACGACGTACGCGAGCGGACCGCGAGGACGATCGTGCGGCTGCCCACCGACATGAGCGGAACGAGCATGTCGCGACCGCGTCTTGACCCACTGATTCGGTCTTCGAATCAATTTTCACGCACCTCGCTCTTCGCTGTCGCGCGGCCGGGGACGCATCGCCGCGATCGTCCCCCACGGTAGACGCGATTAATCGATTGCTCTATACTCGCGTCAACTTCATCACAAAACGCATGATCTCGTGCGCAACGTGATGTCATTTCGCACTTCGTTGCGCATGCATCCGTTTCGCCACGTCAAAGGGGCCACCGGCCCCAGCGGTCGGCGTCAAGCCGCCCGCATCCATGCCGTCCTCACGGGACGGTGCCCTGCTCGAACGCGCCTCGCCGTTACGGCGCCGCCGGGCTGAACCTGACAATCAGACGAACGCGTCGTCGCGTTCACCCGACCGCCAGCCGCACCTCGGTGCAGCCGGCAGCACTGTTTCCGTCAGTTCAATCGCGGCCATGCCGGGATCACGAACTTCCATCGCGACGCCATTCGGCGTCATCGCGGCGTGCGCCTGCGCGCGTCGCACCGAATCGAGGAGGCGTATCTTCATGACTCGACGCACTGTCCAGCTGGTGGGCAGCCTGATGGCAATCATCGCAGTGGGATGGGCATTGGCGCGCGGCATCGGCGCCGAAACGTTCCATCAGCGCTCGGACGATCTCGCCTACTACGCAGGCCAGCACATGCTGCTGGTCGTCTATTCGATGACACTGGCCATCGCCGTGGGCGTGCCGGCCGGCGTGCTGCTGAGCCGGCCGCGATTCCAGCATCAAGCCGAGCGCTTCATGCAGATCTTCATCATCGGCAACACGATCCCCTCGCTCGCCGTGCTGGCCATCGCACTCGGCATCTTCGGCATCGGCAACGTGCCCGCGATCGTCGCGCTGTTCCTCGCGTCGCTCCTGCCCATCACTCGCAATGCGTACGAAGGCATGAAGAACGTGCCGGCCGCGCTGCGCGAAGCCGCCAAGGGCATCGGCATGACCGGCTGGCAGTCGCTGGTTCGCGTGGAACTGCCCAATGCGCTGCCGATCATCGTCGGCGGCGTGCGCACCGCGCTCGCGATCAACGTCGGGACGGCGCCGCTCGCGTACCTGATCGGCGCGGACAGTCTCGGCTCGCTGATCTTCCCCGGCATCTACCTCGACAACCAGCCGGTGCTGCTGCTCGGCGCGTCGCTCACCGCGATCCTCGCACTGGCGCTGGACGGCGTCGTCGCGGCCGGCAGCCGTCACTGGCTCGCACGCCACGGAGGTGCCGCATGATGCTTCGACGCATTCTTCGATCGCTCGCACGCCTGGGCGTCGCCGGCGCGCTGTGCGTCGCAGCCGGCACGCCGGCCTTCGCCGCGAAGCTCGTGCTGGGCGCGAAGAACTTCACCGAGCAATACGTGCTGGCGGAACTCACGTCGCAATACCTGCGCTCGCGCGGCTATGACGTCGAAGTCCGCGCCGGCCTCGGCAGTACGCTCGCACGCAGCGCACTGGAGAACGGCCAGTTCGACCTGATGTGGGATTACACGGGCACTGCGGCCCTCGTCTACAACAAGATCCAGGACAAGCTGTCGCCCGAGGAAATGTACCGGCGCGTCAAGGCGCTCGACGTGCCGCGCGGGCTCGTGTGGCTCGACGCGTCGCCGCTCAACGACACCTACGCGATCGGCCTGCCGAGCCAGCTCGCGCAGGCCACCGGCATCCGGACGGTGTCGCAGCTCGCCGAGCACCTGAAGAACGATCCGGCCGCGAAGCATTACGTATTCGGCATGGACGCGGAATTCGCGAACCGGCCCGACGGCCTGAAGCCGCTGCTCGCCGCGTACGGCATGCAGTTCAGCCGCGCCCAACTGAAACAGATGGATCCGGGGCTCGTCTATACGGCCCTGCACAACGACCAGTTGAAGATCGGCCTCGTCTACACGACCGACGGACGCGTGAAGGGCTTCGGCATCGTTCCGCTCGAGGACGACAGGCACTTCTTCCCGCCGTACAACGCGACGCCCGTGGTCCGCAAGGGCACGCTCGAGCGCAACCCGAAGCTCGCGACGCAGCTCAACGCGCTGTCGGCCGCGCTCGACAACGACGCGATGCAGGCGATGGCCAAGGCGGTCGATCTCGACGGCAAATCGCCGCGCGACGTCGCCGATGCATTCCTGCGCACCCATTCGCTACCTTGAAGGAGAACCGATGAACGTATTCGACTATCTCGCTTCGAGCTGGCCCGAGCTGCTGCAGCTCACGCTGCAGCACGTGTGGCTCGTCGCGATCGCCGTGGGCTGCGCGATCGTCGCCGGCGTACCGCTCGGTGTCCTGATCAATCGCCACGACTGGCTGGCGGGGCCGCTGCTCGGCCTCGCCACGCTCGTGCTCACGCTGCCGTCCATCGCGTTGTTCGGCCTGATGATCCCGTTCTTCTCGCGCTTCGGCCAGGGCATCGGCGCCGCGCCCGCGATCACGGCCGTGTTCCTCTACTCGCTGCTGCCGATCATGCGCAATACCTACCTCGCATTGCACAACGTGGATGCGGGGATCAGGGAAGCCGGCACCGGCATCGGCATGACGTCGTGGCAGCGCCTGCGCCTCGTCGAATTGCCGCTGGCGGTGCCCGTGATTCTCGCGGGCGTACGCACCGCGGTCGTGATGAACATCGGCGTGATGACGATCGCCGCCGTGATCGGCGCGGGCGGCCTCGGCACGCTGATCCTGCGTGCGATCGGGCAGAGCAGCATGATGAAACTGCTGGTGGGCGCGGTGCTCGTGAGCCTGCTCGCGATCGTCGCCGACCGGCTGCTGCAGATGCTGCAACGTGCATTGACACCGAAGGGAGTGCAGAAGACATGATCGAACTCGACAAACTGACCAAGACCTTCACGCGCAAGGACGGCCAGGCCGTGCGCGCGGTCGACTCCGTGAGCCTGTCGGTGCCCGAAGGGGAAATCTGCGTGTTCCTCGGCCCGTCGGGCTGCGGCAAGACCACCACGCTCAAGATGATCAACCGGCTCATCGCCGCGACATCGGGCCGCGTGCTCATCAACGGCGAGGATACGGCGCAGTTGAACGAAGTCGACCTGCGGCGCCACATCGGCTACGTGATCCAGCAGATCGGGCTGTTCCCGAACATGACGATCGAGGAAAACATCACCGTCGTGCCGCGCCTGCTCGGCTGGGACAAGAAGCGCTGTGCCGAACGCGCACGCGATCTGATGTCGATGGTCGCGCTCGATCCGAAGCTGTACCTGAAACGCTATCCGCGCGAGCTGTCGGGCGGCCAGCAGCAGCGCATCGGCGTGATTCGCGCGCTGGCCGCCGATCCGCCCGTGCTGCTGATGGACGAGCCGTTCGGCGCGGTCGATCCGATCAATCGCGAATCGATCCAGAACGAGTTCTTCCAGATGCAGCGGCAACTCAACAAGACCGTGATCATGGTGAGCCACGACATCGACGAAGCGATCAAGCTGGGCGATCGCATCGCCGTGTTCCGGCGCGGCCAGCTCGTTCAGTACGATCACCCCGACACGCTGCTCGCGCGCCCGCGCGACGAGTTCGTCGCGCAGTTCGTCGGCCAGGACAGCACGCTCAAGCGCCTGCTGCTCGTGAAGGCCGGCGACGCCGCCACGCAGCCCGAAACGGCGCGCGTCGATACGCCGCTCGCGCATGCGCTGGCGGTGATGGACGAAACCGACTGCCGCTACCTGACCGTGCTCGACGACGCGGGCCGGGCGCTCGGCTACGTGACGCGCCGCGCGGCACGCACCGACGGCGGCGTGTGCGGCGAACGCGTGACGCCGTACCCGGCCGGCGTCGCGGCGGACGACAACCTGCGCATCGTGCTGTCGAAGATGTACCAGTACAGCGTGTCGTGGATGCCGGTGCTCGACCCGGACGGTGCGTGGCTCGGCGAGATCACGCAGGATTCGATCGCCGCATACCTGAGCTCCGGCCGGTCGCGCCGGCAAACCGGTCAGCCGCCGGGCAGTCCGGTCGAGGTGGCGGCCGCGGTCGCCACGTCCTGAGTCGCACCCGGGCCGGTGCTGCCGGCGCTTCATCGCATCGGCTTCGGGAAGCGAATCGATGCCGCGCGTTGCCGAAAAAGAGGGGGCGTGTTTGTTCGGATCGCAAATCGAATGGAATCGAAACGGGCGGTCGGACGTCGCACGGTGCGACGCTGCTGCGCGAGCTGCGCGAGCTGCGCAAGCCGTCGGCCGCGCTACCGCGCATCGATGCGGCGTGGGTCGGGCACGACGTTCGGCTCGGCGACGGTCGGCCGACGCCGGCCGAATAGCATCGGCAAGTCGATGGCGCTCGCGCGCCGATCGGGAATCCCCATGGCGGCGTACCGAACCGGCGAGCGTCAGCGCAGCGGCGTGCGGATTTTTCCGTCGACCTTCAACGTGCGCCGGTCACGCGCGACCTCGTATTCGACCGTCTGCGCAGGCGCGACCGCGCCGTAGGATCGGCCATTCACATAGGCGACGCCGTCGCGCAACTCGACCCTGTCGCCGTTGACGGTCGCGGTGGCCCGGTCGCCCTGCAACACCGCGCCCGAACAGCCGGCGGTCGAGAAGCTGCGGACCGCCGCGCCCGGCATCGCGGCGTTCCCGCCGCCCCGATCCGCCGCGTGCGCGGCGCTGCACGGCGGCGCATCCATGGTGCCGGCCGCGTGCAGCGGCGCCGCCCCGATGCCGCCCCCCGCAAGCAACGCGATCGTCATCGGCAACAGCTTGTTCATGGTGATCTCCGTGGTGCGTGGTGCGTGGTCGTCGATCGATGATCGGTCGACGACCCTGCTCGCGGGTCGGCCCGTTCCGCCCAGTATGCGGCCACTTCTCCGCGCCCCGCCATCCGATTCGATACCGGTCGCCCCGTCCCGGTTCGTCCCCGCGCCTCGCCCGCTTGGCCGTCGCCTCCCCGAAGCACCGCCCCGAAACGACCGATCCCGCCTGAAAATCCGCGTTGCCAAAGTTGCGACCCGCAACTATTATTGATTGCGACACGCAACCTTTCGGGAGCCATCCATGGACCTCATCGATGCGCCGGCCAAGCCGCGCGACGCGACCATCCTCGAGCTGCGCGACTTCTCGCGCAAACTGGTGCGCGAGCTCGGCTTCATGCGGGCGACGCTGGCCGACAGCGACTGGGCGCCGTCGGCCGTGCACGCGATCCTCGAGATCGGGATGGCGCCCGGCATCAACGCGAAGGATCTCGGCGCCATCCTGCGGCTCGACAAATCGAACACGAGCCGGCAACTCGCGCGGCTCGAAGCGGCCGGTGTCGTGGAGCGGCGCGTGTCGAGCGAGGATGCGCGTGCGATCGAGCTGTACCTGACCGCCGAAGGCAAAAAGCTCCGGAAACGAATCGACACGTTCGCGACCGACCAGGTGTCGAATGCGCTGCGCCGCATGATTCCGGCCGATCAGCAGGCGCTGTTGCGTTCGCTCGCGCTGTACGCCGATGCGCTCGCGCAGGACAACGCGGCCAGGGTGCCCGTCGCGCCCGCCGACGCGCCGTCGATTCGCGAGGGCTACCAGCCGGGCTGCATCGGCGACATCGCGAGCCTGCATGCGCGCTTCTACGCGGAACACTGGGGTTTCGGCGCCTTCTTCGAACAGCGCGTGGCGACCGAGCTGGCCGCCTTCGCGGGCGCGCTGCCGGCCGACGGCAAGGCGCTCTGGCTGTGCCAGGAAGACGGCCGGACGCTCGCGTCGCTCGCGATCGACGGCGATCCGGCGACGGGCGTCGCGCACCTGCGCTGGTTCATCGTCAACGACGCGTTGCGCGGCTCGGGCGTCGGACGTCAGCTGATGACGCTGGCGATGCGTTTCGTCGACGATCACCGGTTTCGCGAGACCTATCTGTGGACCTTCAAGGGGCTCGACGCCGCACGCCATCTGTACGAATCGTTCGGCTTTGCGCTGACGAGCGAGTGCGCGGGTACGCATTGGGGAACCGAGGTGGTCGAGCAGCGCTTCAGCCGCCCAGGACCGGGCGGCTGATTTTCGACGAAACCTGTCATGCGGCTTCGGCGCCTGGATGTTTCGGCTGCGGAACCGGCTGCGGGTGCAGTTGAAGACCGGGCGCCGAGCGGTGCGGCGCGCCGCGCCTGCGGCAGTCCAGGCCGGCGGCACGCGCGGCGCCCCGCATCAGAACCGGTGAATGATCCCCGCACCGAATCCGAACTGGTTGCCCGTCGATGACGGTACTGTATTGAACCCGTCGCCCAGCGTCGCGGTCGCGTCGACGATGGTGCCCGCGCCGCTCGTGCCGAGCGTCTTGCCCTTCGCGTGCTGATACGCTTCGAGCAGGTACAGCCCGGTTCGCTTCGACAGCGAGTAGTACTGCGACAGGTTGAACTGATGATACTGCGCGCTATCGGCAATGCCGTTCGACTCCGTGGCACGCGTGTACGCATAGCCCGCGCCGAAATCCCAGACCGCCGACGGCTTCCAGTGCAGCACGGCGCCCGCCGTGTTGAAGATCGCCGTATTGAAGAACTTCGACGACGCCCCCGGAATGTATTCGGTGTTGGTGTACGTGGCCGTCGCGTCCCAGGCATCGCTGAACCGGTAGCCGAGTCCCACCGCGAACCGCTGCTGCGCCTTCGCGGTCTGGTAGCCGTTCGTGACCGCCGATACGCCGATCTGCGCGCCGCCGTTCGACGTGGTCGAATTCGCGCCCCATGCACCGCCGGCCGTATTCGAGTTGTTCACGCGCTCGAACGCAACACCGATACCGAGCGGGCCGGCCGCATACTGGATGCCGGTCGCCCACGTCGAACCCGCGTTCGTGCTGCCGGCCACGCCGCCGAGCGAATAGGAACCGCTCAGCGTCACGCCGTACCATTTCGGCGACGTGTACTCGATCGTATTGTTCGCGCGGTAAATGGTGTCGAGCCCGTCGACGTCGCCCGGATGCGCACCGTAGTAGCCGGTGATCCACGTGGTCGGGCTGAACGGCGACATCGTCTGGTAGTACGACGCATATTGCCGGCCCGCGGTCAGCGTGCCGTAGCTTGCATTCGTCAACCCGACCCATGCCTGCCGCCCGAACATCGCATCGGTGTACTGCGCGGCACCCGTTGCCGAATTGAAGCCCGATTCGAGCGTGAAAATCGCCTTCGTGCCACCGCCGAGATCTTCGCTACCCTTCAGCCCGAAACGGCTGCCGGCCCAGACGCCCTGGTTCATCCTGACGACCGACTTGCCGCCGCCCGTCGAGCCGACCGTCGTCGCGTTGCTCTGGTAGCCGATACCGTTGTCGACGATCCCGTACAGCGTGACGCTGCTCTGCGCGAACGCCGGTGCGACCACCGCCATCGCAACGCCGGACGTCAGCGCTACCCGCCATGCCTGCTTTTTCATCGATTCGTCTCCTTCCTTGTCTGGTTCAGTCAGTGAGTTGTTGTGATGCCGGCCTGCCGTCCGTCAGGGACGATACGCATGCCAGCCGTTGCCGTCCGTACAGACGAGCTGCGAACCCTTGGCCTGGCATTGCGCCTCGTAGCCCGGCGCATACAGCCATTCGCCGGCCCAATGCAGGTCGACATACGGGTCGGCCTTCGGCGTGTCGGCAACGAAATTGGCCGCGTCGTCGGTGCTGCCGCTGCCCGTGTAGCGCGCGGCGGCCGGGTACGGAAACACCGGGCGCGTACGCGTCGTGTTGCCGTTCGCATCGACGATGGATGCGACGATCCGGCCGGGCGTCGCGCCCGTTTCGGTCCATGCCATCAGCGGCGTGAGGACGTCGAACACGTTCGGCCCCTGCCCGCCACCGCAGTGCGCGACACCCGGGAACAGGTAGAAGCGCGCGAAGCGATCGACCTGCGCATCGCCCATGTAGTGCTTCATCGCTTCGTAGTACTCGATGCTCGAACGCGGCGAGATGTGCTGATCCTCCAGGCCGTGCCACAGCAGCAGCTTGCCGCCGCGGCCGGCGAAGCGGCCGAGGTCCGGATCGGTTGCGGCCAGGTAGTTCGACACCGGCACAGTCTTCACGAACGCGTCGAGCGTGAACTTCAGGTCGCCGATCGTCGCGGACGGATACGACGCGTTGTAGTAGTCGAGATAGCGCAGGAACGGCAGCACGAAGCTGATCGTGCCGCTCGGGGCCGTGGCGGTTGCCGGCACGAACAGGCTCCAGTTCAGCTCTGAGCCCCATTCGCGCGACACGAGCGGTTCGAGACGCGTGCCGTTCGCCGCGGTCGCGCCGTCGTGAATCCGGCGCACGACGTCGGCTTCCTGCGGCGTCAGGCACGTCGCGGTCGATTGCCCGGCCGCGCACACCAGCGTCGCGGGATCGAACCGGCAGGCGCGCGGGTTGTCGATCACGCCGTCAACCACGCCATCGAGCCCGTCGCACGCCTTCAGCACCGCGGCATGCAGCATCGGCAGCTTGCCGGCGAGCAGGATCGCGTTGCCTGTCTTCGGATCCGTGTTGACCGCGGCCGGCCATGCGTGATGGAACGTGTTCTGCACGATCAGGTCGTTCGCGGGCGCGCCGGCCGCGATGCCGTCGAAATCGTCGGGGAAGCGCTGCGCTTCCATCAGCGCTTCGCGGCCGCCGTCCGAGCAGCCGTCGAAATACGCATGGCGCACGGGCCGCGCATAGAACTTGCCGATGATCGCCTTGGCCACCTGCGCGGTGGCATGCTCGGCGCGATACGCGAAGTCGAGCTTCGCCTTCGGGTCGAGCGCCCACGAGCCGTCGTTGCCGCCTTCATGGCCCATGTCGGTCGCGGCCATCGCGATCGTCCCGTTGGTCACCGGCACGCAAGTGGACGCCATCGGCGCATTGACCGACAGGTTGCCGCATAGTCCGCCGCAGCCCGTCTGCAGGTAGCGTTGCGTCCAGCCCTGCGTCGGCAGTTGCAGTTCGAACAGCGACGCGCCCGGACCGATCGTGCCTTTCACGTCGCACATGGGCGCTGGCAGCGTGTTGTTGCCGACGACCGTGCCGGCGGGCAGCAGCACCGCCGACGTGATCGTGACGATGCCGTCGGTCACGCCGCTCAGGTCGAGCGCCGCGACGGCAGGGCACGACATCGCGGGCATCACCGCCGGAAGATTCGCGAGGCCGCCGGCGGCGCTTGCCGCGTTCGGCCAGCCGGCCAATGCCGTACACAACCCCATCATGCCGATCACCAGTATCCGGACCAGCGCATCGCGCCGGACGCCCGCCGCGCGATGCCATACGCGCACGCTCCACCCTGCCCTGCCGTTCGTCTGCATTTTTGTCTCCTGTCGTTCTGTTTGGCATGCCGCGTCGCTTTCGACAGACGATGCGGCGACGTCACGAAAATCCTGCGATACATCCGGCGAACCGAATCGGTACGGCATGCGCCGATTCATCAGCATAACTAAGCTCACTGACAGACCGCATTGCGAAGAATGCCGAATCCCATCCGATCCGTTTATCGATTCCGATGCGGCGCTGCGATTGCGCCGCACTCCGGCCCTACGCCGGCTCCATCCCGCATTCACGCTTCACGCGATCGGCCTGCGGCGACGCCAGATACGCGAGAAACGCCGCGGCGGCAGCACGATCGTGCGCCGTCTGGCACACCGCGGCGGTGAACACCGTGACGGCCTGAACCGCCTCAGGCAGCACATCGACGACTTCGATGCCCGGCACATGCATCAGTTCGCTCAACTGCTGAAAGCCGAGATCGACCTCGCCGGAGGCGATCAGCGTACCGACCGGCACGCCAGGCGGCGCCTGGACGACACGCGGCGCGATCATGTCCGCGATGCCCCAGTACGCGAACAGGCGATGCAGGTGCGTACCGCTCGGCCCCGTCGAATAGCCGATCCGCCCTGCCTGCAGGATCGCGTCGCGAAGACCGGTTTCGGTGGCGATGTCCGGCCGCGCCGCGCCCGCCGCCACCGCGACCGCCATACCCGAGCACGCGAGCGCCACGCGGCTGCCCGCATCGACACGGCCATCGGCCACGAGCCGCTCGATCGCATCCGACGCGAGCACCACGAAATCGAACGGCTCGCCGGCCTGCACACGCCGCGCCGCGTCGACACCGCCGACTGACGTGACCGATACCCGGCATCCCGTTTCGTCCGCATACGCAACTGCCAGTCGCGCGAGCACCGGCCGCGTCGCCATCGACGAAATTCCGGTGACGGCAGCCGCCGCCTGGAGGGTCTGCACCATCGTCGCCACCCGCATCAGTCGACGTAGCGCAGGCCGGCCTGGCGCAGCGGCTCGCGCATGTCGTACATGTCGAGGCCGAGCACGCCGGACGCGAGCTTCGCGCGCTTCGCCGCTTCGTTCGTCTCGCGCGCGATCGCCTTGTCGAGCACGTCGGCGGCACGCGCCGCAGGCACCGCGACCACGCCATCGTCGTCCGCGACGATCACGTCGCCGGGATTGACGAGCGCGCCCGCGCACACGACCGGCACGTTCACCGAGCCGAGCGTGGCCTTGATCGTGCCTTTCGCGGAGATCGCCTTGCTCCAGACCGGAAACTGCATCGCTTCGAGCACCGCGACGTCGCGCACGCCGGCATCGATGATCAGCGCGTGCGCGCCGCGTGCCTTGAAGCTCGTCGCGAGCAGATCGCCGAAATAGCCGTCGGTGCAGTCCGCCGTGATCGCCGCGACGACCACGTCGCCCGGCCGGATCTGCTCGGCCGCGACGTGCATCATCCAGTTGTCGCCCGGATGCAGCAGCACGGTGACGGCCGTGCCGGACGCCAGCGCACGCGGATAGATCGGCCGCATGTACGGCTTGAGCAGGCCCGTGCGGCCCATCGCCTCGTGCACCGTCGCCGAGCCGAGCGCACCGAGCCGCGCCGCGACGCCCGGGTCCGCACGGTGGATCGTGCGGTAAACCACGCCGAGTTCATTCATGATCAAAGCCCCTTCGCTTTCAGTTGCGCATCCAGACGCGGATACACGCGTCGCGCATTGCCTTCGTAGATCTTGTGCCGCGCCTGCGCATCGAGCGACGACGCTTCGATATAGCGCTTCGTGTCGTCGTAGTAATGGCCGGTCTCGGGATCGATCCCGCGCACCGCGCCGATCATCTCGCTCGCGAACAGGATGTTGTCCACCGGAATCACGCCGGTCAGCAAGTCGATGCCGGGCTGGTGATACACGCACGTATCGAAGAACACGTTGTTCAGCAGGTGATCCTTCAGCAGCGGCTTCTTCAGTTCCTGCGCCAGCCCGCGAAAACGTCCCCAGTGATACGGCACCGCGCCGCCGCCATGCGGAATCACGAAGCGCAGCGTCGGGAAATCGCGGAACAGGTCGGAGGTCAGGCACTGCATGAAGGCCGTCGTATCGGCGTTCAAGTAGTGCGCGCCCGTCGTGTGGAAGCACGCGTTGCAGCTCGTGCTTACGTGGATCATCGCGGGAATGTCGTACTCGACCATCTTCTCGTAGATCGGGTACCAGTAGCGGTCCGACAGCGGCGGACTGGTCCAGTGGCCGCCGGACGGATCGGGGTTCAGGTTGAGCGCGACATTGCCGTATTCCTCGACGCAGCGGACGAGCTCCGGAATGCAGGTCGCGACATCGACGCCCGGGCTCTGCGGCAGCATCGCGGCCGGCACGAAATGGTCGGGAAACAGCCGCTGCACGCGATGGCAGAGTTCGTTGCAGACGGCCGCCCACGTGCTCGACACCGCGAAATCGCCGATGTGATGCGCCATGAAGCTCGCGCGCGGGCTGAAGATCGTCAGGTCGAGGCCGCGCTCGCGCATCAGCCGAAGCTGGTTGAGCTCGATCGATTCGCGCAGCTCGTCGTCGCCGATGTTCAGCTCGGCAACCTTCGGCCGCTCCGACGGGCTGTCGATCGCCGCGACCTGGCGATTGCGCCAGGCCTCCAGCGCCTTCGGCGCGGTCGTGTAGTGGCCGTGAATATCGATGATCATGCATGCTCCTGCGTGTAATGACGTGTCCGGCCGCCTGTCGACAGCCGCGCTCCGTCGGCGCGGCCGCGTCAGTGCGCCGGGTTTTCCAGTTCCTGCGGTTCGGGCGCGCTCGCGCGCTGCGACGTCATGATCGCGATCGCGGCCAACGTGGCCGGCACCGCGAGCATCGACAGGATCGCGCCGAACTTCCAGCCCAGCCCGAGCAGCGCGCCGCCGATCGCCGAGCCGAAGATGCTGCCGAAGCGCCCCATCCCGAGCATCCAGCTCACGCCAGTCGCCCGTGCGACGGTCGGGTAGCGGCCCGGCGCATACGCGTTCAGCCCCGTCTGCGCGCCGCTCATGCAGAAGCCGGCCGCGAACACCAGCAGCGCGAGCGACGACGACAGCGCACCGGCCCAGGCGAGCACGGCCACGCACAGCCCGCCGCCCAGATACGCGACGCCGATCACCGGCGCCGGCCGCACCTTGTCCATCAGCCAGCCGACACCGAGCGCGCCGATCGTGCCGCCGATCTGGAACATCGCGGTCACGTTCGCGGCCGTGCTGACGGACAGGCCCGCGTCCTTGATCAGCGTCGGCAGCCAGCCCGTCAGCAGGTAGATCACGAGCAGGCCCATGAAATACGTGATCCACAGCGACACGGTGACGAACCCGTAGCCTTGCGAGAACAGCACGCCGATCGGCTTGCGCGTCGGCAGCGGGGGCTCGTTCGACACGAACGTCTCGTTGCCGCTGAACTGCCCGCCGCATACGCGGTTCAGCAACGCGGCGATGCGCTGCGACGGCGCGCCGCGCACGGCCAGCAGCCGTGCCGATTCGGGCAGCAGCCACAGCTGCAGCGGAATCAGCAGCAGCGGCAGCACGCCGCCGAACAGCAGCACCGAGCGCCAGCCGTGCTCCGGAATCAGCCAGCCGGCGACGAAGCCGATCAGCGCCGAGCCGAGGTTGAAGCCCGTGAACATCACGGTGATCATCCGCGCGCGCATCCGCTTCGGCGCGTACTCCGACAGCAGCGTCGTCGTGTTCGGCATCGCCGCGCCGAGGCCGATGCCCGTCAGCAGCCGCAGCATCGCCATCTCGAACGGCGAGTGCGCCTGTGCGGTCACGATCGTGAACACCCCGAACAGGAACACCGACGCGATCAGCACACGCTTGCGCCCGAACCGGTCCGCGCTCGGGCCCGCCACCAGTGCGCCGATCACGAGGCCGATCGGCGCCGCGCTCATCACGAGGCCGAACTGGGGCCGCGAGATCGCCCAGTCATGGATGATCGACGGCGCAACGAAGCCCATGATCGCAACGTCCATCCCGTCGGCGATCACGACGAGGCAGCACAGCACGACCAGCAGCCACTGATAGCGCGTCACCGGCCGGTCGTCGATGAACGACTTGATGTCGATTGTCTTTCCGCTTCCCATCATGTCTCTCCTGTCTCCTTGACGACGATCCTTCATATCGATTCGTCATCCTATTTATATGCGTCGATATCTCGCTGAACTGGCCTGCATGATCGCGCGCGATGCGATGCGCGCGATCGTCGTCCGTCAAGCGTTTTCCTGCTTCTCCGCGCCATCCCAGCCGAGCGGCCCCGCGCTCTTGCCCGCGACGGAATACAGCGCGCCGGGCGCGTTTCTCGTCCGCTGGAAATCCTCCAGCGATTCGCCGCGCATCGCCGCGTAGATATGCAGGTTCGATACGCCCGTTACCGCGCCGAGCTTTTCGAGCAGGAAGAAGATCACGCCGTAGCGCAGCAGCCCCGGCCAGTCGCGCCGGCGGATCAGGTCGCGCTCCTGCGCACTGAGGCCGGCCGCGTCGAAGCTCGCCTCTGGATCGCTCAGGAACTGCGCACGATGCGCGGGTTCGATCATCCGGTGCAGATAGTCGTTGATCCGGTATGCGTCGACGGCCTTCGCGATCGTGAACGGATAGGTTCCCGGCAACTGCTCGACGCCGGCGAGCTCGGCCGCGATCCGCTGCCGGTGCCGTTCGGCCGCCGCCGTGTCGATGTCGGTGTCCGCCGGCTCGTAGACGGCCGTCGCGATGCCCGTCATCGATGGCAGGTAATAGCCGCGATGCCGGCATACCACGCCGGCCGGCAACGCGCCGCGCATCGTGAGCCACATCACCACCTCGGCCCCCTCGTAACCGCCGAGCGTCGCGTATTCGGCGAGCGGCATGCCGGCAAGGCGTTCGGGATCGCGTTCGAGCAGATCGAGAAAGCGTGCGTCCCATTCGGGGTTATTGAAGCCCGAGCGCTCGCCATGTACCTGGTGCGACAGCCCGCCGGTCGCGACGATCGCGACGCGCAAATCTTCCGGATAGCTTTCGATCGCGCGCCGCAGCGCCTGCCCGAGCCGGTAGAAGCGGCGTGCAGACGGCACCGGCAACTGCAGCACACCCATCTGCAGCGGCACGAGCCGCACCGGCCAGTCGGGCCGGTGCGGGCACAGCACCGACAGCGGCGAGAAGCAGCCGTGATCGAGCGGCTTGTTCTGGAAGAACGACATGTCGAACTCGTCGGCCATCAGCGACTGGCCGACATGCGCGGCAAACGCCGGATGGCCGGCGATCGGCGGCAGGTCGCGCACGCCACCGCCTTCGTCGGCCGGGCGCCACTGCGGCCCGACGCCGAGCGCGAACGCCGAGTAGTGGTCGAAGAAGAACGACGTCACATGGTCGTTGTAGATGAACAGCAGCACATCGGGGCGCTTGTCGGCGAGCCACGCGGCCAGCGGCGCGAAGTTCTCGAAGATCGGTGCCCATACCGGATCGTCGCGCTTGTTCTTGTCGAACGCGAACCCGATCGTGGGCGTGTGGGAGGCCGCGATGCCTCCGATAATCCGTGCCATGCCAGTGCTCCTTCGTGATGCTCGAATGCGGTCCGGCCCACCCGGCCGGCCGCGACAGATTGAATGCGTGCCGCGCCCGCTGCCTCCGCGGCTGCCTACGCGCGGCCGTTCGGCTGCTGCGCGAGGCTGCGCTTGACGACCAGCGCGAGCGGGACGGCAAACACAAAGTGCGACATGAACCCGCCGATGATCACGTTCGGGTCGAAGTAGTTCGGATGGTTGCTCGACGCGATCATGATCAGCGCGTGCATCACGATCCACGCGACGATCGCGAAGAACAGCGCGACGAACGTCGCTTCGAAACCGCGCCGGCGGAACCACGGCCAGATCGCAGCGAACACGATGCCCCATGCGATCGCGAACGCAAAGTGAATCGCGGTGCCGATGAAGTACGACCCGATGCCGAGCGCGTCCTGCACGGCCTTGCCGAACACGAGCCCCGTCGCGTTGCGCGGGATGCCGGCAAGCGGCATCAGGTGCTGCGCGCCGACCCACACGAGTGCCTCGTAGACCCAGATCAGCACCGCGCCCGTCAGGCCGCCGCGAATGCCCGCGCGCACCGTGGCCGCAACGGCGGCACGACCCGGCGATGCGTCAGCCTGCGTGCCGCCCACCGGTTTGCCGGCTCCCAACGTATGCTGCCGTCCCATTGCGCTGCCTCGCTCGTCAAATGGGCACCGCGCTCGGCGGAACGCCCGGGGGTAATCGGACAAACAATGAATCAGATGGCGGCCCGACACGCCGGAAACTGCGTCGATGCGGCTGCCGGGATCGAAATTACGCAAGGGGCCGCCGGACCCAGTAGCCAGGGAAAACCCTGAAATTCCGTCGAAATGGCCGGACCTTCAAGCATTCCGGAACAACGCCATTCACCTGACGGATGGCCTGGAAGCCCGCCGGATATGGCGCTCGCGCCCGGCCGCACGCCGCTCCGCGAGCGTCATCGTCGGTCCTGACGAATCGAACCCGATAAATAAAACAGATAGCTGAATAAGCACGACGCAAGCTGCGGCACCCCCGTTCCGGTAAAGTCGAGCGACCTGCCGCCGGCGCGCCGCGCGCCGGCCGGCATTCAACGCGGCCCATCTGCACCTGACCGACCCATGGACAACAGCGACCTTCCGAACCTCGCCGGCCTGTACGCGGTGCAGCGCGTGTCCGAAGCGGGCAGCGTGAGCCGCGCGGCCGCGACCTTGTTTCGCGCGCAGTCTGCTGTCACGCGCGCCGTGCAGGAAATCGAAACGGCGCTCGGCGAGCCGCTGTTCGACCGGAAACCATCCGGCATGCTTGCGACACCGGTCGGGCGCGCAGTGCTCAAGCGCGGTGAGCGCGTGTTCGCCGAACTCGGCGAGCTGGCGAACTGGTGCGTGCTACGCCAGTCGCGACGGCGCGCATCGGCCGAGGGCGGGCTACCCGCGTATCTGCTCAACACGCGACGGCTTCAGCTGTTCTCGACGCTCGCGCGGCACCGGCACATGCCGAGCGCGGCGCGCACGCTCGGCGTCACGCAGCCGGCCGTCAGCAGCGCGATCCGGATCCTCGAGAGCGGCGCGGGGTTCGCGCTGTTCCATCGCCATCCGCGCGGCCTGCTGCTGACGACCGACGGCGAGACGTTCCTGCTGCACGTGCGGCGCGCGCTGAACGAATTGCGGCACGTCGCCGACGACGTCGCCGCGCTGCACGGCAGCATCCAGGGCACCGTGACTGTCGGCGCGCTGCCGCTCGGCCGCACGCTGATCCTGCCCGAAGCCGTCGCGCGCGTCGTCACGCGCTTTCCGAAGGTGCGCGTGATCACCGACGAAAGCGCGTATGAAGCGCTCGTCGCCGGCGTGCGCGCGGGCGATATCGACTTCATCCTCGGCGCGCTGCGCGCCAGCGACCCGACGAGCGATCTCGAGAACGAACGCCTGATGTCGGAGAACCTCGTCGTGCTCGCGCGGCGCGATCATCCGCTCGCCGGCGTGCGCAACCTCGGCATCAAGAGCCTCGCCGCGGCGCAATGGATCCTGCCGCGCAGCCATGCCCCCGCGCGCGGCCTGTTCGACGCGCTGTTCCGTCGCCTGAAGCTCAAGCCGCCGATGCCGACGGTCGAATCGGCTGACCTTGCCGTAATCCGCGGCCTGCTGCTGCACACCGACATGCTCGCGGTACTGTCCGCGCAGCAGCTGCATTACGAGTGCGACTCGGGGCTGCTGGCCGTCCTCGACGTCGCGCCGATGCGCGAGACGACGCGCGATATCGGCCTGATGACGCGCACCGGCAGCCCGCCGTCGCCGGCCGCGCGTGCGCTGATCGACGCGATCCGGATCGTCGCGACCGAAGTCGCGCGCTCGCCGCACGCAACCGTCGCGCGATAAAGAAAGCGCATGACCGGAGCGGCGGGTTCACATTGCATGGGCGCCGGCCGTCAGCCGACAATATCCAGCACCGGCCGATCGGCGCGGCGTCGATTCTCGATAGCGTCATCAACGACCCGGATACCGACGTTGCGAGCGCGACACGGCTTTTGCCCGACCCAGGTTCTGAAGGAGCGACACGCATGAACGAATCGACGCTCGCGTTCATCGGATTCGGCGAGGCCGGCGGCCTGCTCGGCGGTGCGCTGGCCGCGCGGAATCTGCGCGTGACGATGTACGACCGGCAACTCGACGACGCGCGCGCCGCGCCGGCGATGCGCGACAAGGCCGCACGCCTGAACGTGCAGGCCGCGCCGAGCGTCGCCGACGCGATCCGCGATGCGCGGTGGATCGTCTCCGCCGTCACCGCATCGTCCGATGCCGACGTCGCCGCAGCCGTGGCCGCGTGCATCCGGCCGGGCCAGACCTTCATCGACATCAACTCGGTGTCGCCCGCGCTGAAGCTGCACGGCCAGCGGCTGATCGAAGCCGCCGGCGGCCGCTATGTCGAATCGGCCGTGATGGCGCCCGTGCCGCCTGACGGGCTCGCGGTGCCGATGCTGCTGGGCGGCCCGCAGGCCGAAGCGGTCGCGCACGAACTGAAAGCGCTCGGCTTCAACGCGCGGGCCGTATCGCCCCGGGTCGGCGTCGCGTCGGCGGCCAAGATGTGCCGCAGCGTGATGATCAAGGGCATCGAGGCGCTGACCGTCGAATGCCTGGGCGCCGCCCGCGCGTACGGGGCCGATGCGCTCGTGCTCGCATCGTTGCGGCAGACCTTCGACCGGTTCGCGACGTCGCCCGACCTGCCCGGCTACCTGATCGGCCGCGTTGCCGAGCACGGCCGCCGGCGCGCGGCGGAAATGCGCGAAGTAGCCGAAACGCTACGCGAAGGCGGCATCGCACCGGAGATGAGCGACGCGTGCGCGCGCGTGCAGGATCGGTTCGTCGACAGGATGGCCGAACGTGGCCTCGACTATGCCGCACTGCTGCCGTTCGACTGGGCGCAGGTGCTCGACCTGCTGGACGACCGGCGGCGCTAAGCACCGGCAGTGGCGCGTGGAGGCCGCAACGCCTGCGATCGAAGCCGATCGCGCGACCTGACCTATCGCAGCGCCTGCGCCTGCTCCGCCGAAAACGCGTCTGCCACGAACCGGATCACGTCGTCGAGCGACGACGTGCACACCGCGTCCGCGGCAAGCGAGCGAAACGCCCCGTCCGGCCCGAAGCAGACGAGCGGCTTGCGCCAGCGCTGCGCGAGCGCAATTTCCTCGGCCGTGCCGTGCCCGCCCGGCAGCGCGACGATCAGGTCGCTGCTCAGCACGTTCACATAGTTGCGGTTGATCGTGTCCGGAGCCGCGCCCGGTTCCCGGCGCGGCAGCGGCGTGAGGACCGGAATGTCGACGAACGGATGCGGATAGCCGTCGAGCGGCACGAAGCCCGCGACCGGATCGGCCTGCGTCGGCAGGATGCCGATCGATCGGCCAGCCCGACCGGGCACGCCGGCGAACGCGCGCGCGACCGCCAGCATCACGCCCTGCCCGCCGCCCGTCAGCAGGTTGAACCCGGCCTGCGCGAGCCACGCGCCGAGCGGCTCCGAAAACGCGAGCCACGGCTCCTTGCCCGAGCCCATCACGCCGATCGTCCTGTTGTTCCGTTGCATCGTGGTTTCCGGTGAAATCGTGGCGGCGCAGGCGCGCATCGCGCTCATTCGAGCTCGACGCCCTTGAGTTCGGGGATCAGGAACAGCGTCGCGACCATGTCGAGCACGTAGAGGCCGGCGAGCAGCGCGATGGCCGTCTGGAACGAGTAGCGCGCGGCGAGCGCGCCGACCGCGACAGGACCAAAGCCGCCGACCGCGCGGCCGATGTTCCACAGTACGTTCTGCGCGGTCGCGCGTGCGGCCGTCGGATAGCCTTCCGACATCAGCGTCCCGTAGCCGCCGACCATCCCGTTGACGAACATGCCCATCAGCGCGCCGGCCCACAGCATCGCCGTCGGGTCCGACAGCCGTGCATACGCGACGACCGTCACGACCGAGCCGAGCTGGTACAGCAGGAACGTCGGCTTGCGGCCGATGCGGTCGGCCAGTTGGCCGAACACCCAGACGCCGATCATCATCCCGACGACGGTCGCCGCCGTCCACAGTCCCGATTTCGTCAGCGAGAAGCCCATCTGCTTCGACAGGAAGGTCGGCAGCCAGATCACGATTCCGTAGTAGCCGAAATTCTGGACCGAACACAGGATCACGATGCCGAGGCTCGTGCGCGCGGTGCGGCCGTCGGCGACGAGCATGCGGAAGGCGTTGGACTTCGGCTGCGCCGCGCGCTGCACGAACGCTTCGGGCTCGTGCAGCTTGTTGCGCATCGCCCAGGCGAGCAGCGCCGGCAACACGCCGACCACGAACATGCCGCGCCAGCCGATGTGAAGCAACAGAAACGGCGTCAGCAGCGCGGCCAGCAGCACGCCGGCCTGCCAGCCGAGCGCGACGTAGCACGACACGCGCGCGCGCTTGCCGGCCGGCCACGCTTCGGCCGCGAGCGCCATGCCGATCCCGAACTCGCCGCCGAGGCCGATGCCCGCGATGGTGCGATAGACGAGCAGATCCTGGAAGCCTTGCGCGAATGCGCACAGGCCGGTGAAGATCGCGAACAGCAGGATCGTCCAGGTCAGCACGCGCACGCGCCCGTAGCGGTCGCTCAGCGCGCCGAATACGATGCCGCCCGCGACCGCGCCGATCAGCGTCCACGTGACCAGCGCGCCGCCCTGCCCGGGTGTGAGGTGCAGCGCCGCCGTGATCGCCGGCAGCATGAAGCCGAGGATCAGCAGGTCGAAGCCGTCCATCGCATAGCCGATCGCCGATCCGGCCAGCGCTTTCCACGCGTACGCCCCGACCTGCTCCACGCGCGGGGCCGACGGGCCGCCGAGCGCCGAAGATTTCATGTTTGCTGCCATGGTGTCCTGCCACGAATGTCCGGCGACATTCTAAGGCCTGTGCCGGCGAACGACCGAGGCGCGCGCGTCGGCCCGCGCTGGCCGGACGGCTGGCGAGCAACGCGTGGAAAGGAGAAAGGGAAACGGGGATCCGGTGCGGCGGCAAGGCCGGCGATGTCGCGATCAGGCCGGACACCGGATGCAAGACTGCAGGCTGGCGGGGGATTGCCGGCCGAGCCGCCGGCGCGAACCAAACGGCGCCGGATGGCCCTGCGGCGCGGGCTTCAGCCCTGATCGTCCCCCGGCCACCAGGTTTTGGCCTCGCGGTCGACGGCGAGCGCTTCGAGATCCTTGCCGTCGAGCCATTTCGGCCGCGGGCCGCGCCCCGACCATGAGCGGCCGGTCGACGGATCGTAGTACTTGGCAGGCGCCTTGCGCTTGCGCTGAACGATGTAGCCGAGCGCGCTCAGCACTTCCTGCTGCGAAATTCCCAACAACTCGACCTGTTCCTTGAAGGCCGCGAGCGCGGCTTGCTTCTCCTTCTGCTTCGCCTCTGACAGCTTGATGTTCAGGTCCCGAAGTTGTGCTTCGAGTTCCTGCAGGGCCTGGGTCATGTATTCATCCTCTTTGGGCATGTTTTTGCAAAAAGCTCCGATGGCCGAACCTACCACGAAGTTCCGCCGATCGGGGCTGTCAAATAGGTGAATCGTCCACCTGAGCCGGCATGATTTGCGCGATGCGCACTAAACGACGTCGTGCGTCACTGACAGACAGGACCAGGCCGGCAATGGGCGGCACGCCGCGTACGCATGCACCGGGCGGACGGCGGCGGCAGGTGATCGCCGCACCAGGCACGGGTGCGGCATGGCGCGAATGATAGCAGTGCGCGGCGTCGCGATGCAGAAGTCGCCGGCCGGCGTCGATGCGGGCCCGACGGTTCAGCTGTCCGCGCCGTCGGCTTCCCACGCGATCCGGTCGAACAGCGCGCGCAGCTTCGCGCCGCGTGCCGCATTCAGCGCGGTCGCATGCGCGACGCGTCCGGCCAGATGCGCACGGAAATCCGGATGCGCGTCGCGATTCTGCGACGCCGGGCCACGCCGGATGCAGTTGGTCAGGATGGCCTTCAGGTGATCGAACGCGTCGCGCGCCAGGTTCGGATGACGATTGACGACCACGCCGGCCAGTTGCTGGCGCGTGCCGCGCCGCATCACGCGCGTCTTGCGCAAGTGCAGCGCGAAGCCTTCCTCGAGTGCGATCGCGGCGACCCGGACTTGCAACCGCTCGAGGTCGCGCGCGAGCGCGCCGCCGCCGGAAAACGCGAGATCGTCCGCATAGCGCGTGTAGGTCGCATCGAGCGAACGCGCGAGCGCGGCCAGCCGCATGTCGAACCGGAACGCGCACAGGTTCGCGAGCGCCGGCGACGTCGGCGCACCCTGCGGCAGATGCCGTTCGCGGTAGCGCTGGCGGCCGATCCAGTCGAACCGGTCGCGCAGGTCCGGCGCGAGCAGCCGCGCCGACGGCACGCGATTGGTGCACAGCCCGGTGAGCGCACGCGCGACTTCGGCCGGATACCCGAGCGTCGCGAACAACGCATGCACGCGCGCGGCGCGCACCGACACGAAGAAATCCGCGAGATCGAAGCGCACGACCACATCGCGATCCGCATGCGGCGCCGCGAACGACACGATCCCGTGCCCCTTGCGAAAACCGTGTACCGCGCCGTGCGGCGCAATGCGATCGAGCAGCCCGTGCAGGATGCGGCGCTGCGCTTCGCGCAGCCGCCCCTTCGGGATTTCGACGAGGCGGCACCCGCCGCTGCGCTTGTCGACCGCGACGTACGTGTAGTGATGCAGCGGCGTCGCGCTGCCGCGCGCATCGACGCGCCAGTGATCGGACAGCCAGTCGAGTTCCGGCGCGCTCACGCCGAGCCAGCCGGCGAGATCGCCGGGCGTTGGCCATTGCGGCACGTCGCAGCCGGCGAGCGGCGCCGGCAACGGTCGCTGGACCAGCGGCCGCCGCACGATGCGGATCACCGCCGGCCGACGGTCGCCATACCATGCGCGCACGAACGCGGGCGCCTCGGCCAGGACCGCCGCGAGCACGTCGGTATCGGTATCGGCCCAGTTCGTGCCGAAGCGCGCGAGCGCGAGGTTCGCGCATTCGTGCGTCCACGGCGACGCTTCGCCGAGCACGGCGGCCAGCCGGGCGACGACGCCGTCGCGTTCGGGCGGACCGGCGAGCATCGCCTCGGCAATCGTGCGGGTGGTGTCGCGCAGGGATGAGTGCATGGGAAAAGGGAGGCGGGACGATGAGTCAACGTGGCTGGTGCTGCGAGAGCCGTCGTTGCGCAACGCGCAACTTGCGCGCTTGCGACGCATCGGCGTATCGATCTGATCCACGGGGTAGCCCCGTAGTCCTGGAACATCGGCTGCCTGTTCCGGGCGTGTGCTTGACCCACCGCCCCGCGTCGGCGACTTTAACGGCCGGCGACGCCAGGTGTCAAATCGAGCCGGACGATGCGCGATGCGCGCCGGCGCCGCGATGCGGTCGCTCGTTTGCCCGACGCTCCCGACCGAATCGGGAACCCGCGCAGTGTATCGCCTTTCGATGCAGGTACGGCATTGCGCCATCCCGATCCATGCGGAGGCACCGGCCATCGCCGACTGAAGCGGCAAACGGTCCGCTCAGCGCTGACCCATCTCGCTTCCCTACATGTTGCCCGCCAGATGAAACCGCGACGCCGGATGCCACAGCCTGACCGACGTGGCGACCTGCTCGCCGACCCACGTGCGGCGTCGCAGCAGCAAGCACGGCTCACCGATTTCCATCACGAGATGCCGACGCACCTGCGCATTGGGCTTCTCCGCGTAGATCCGGAACTCCGCACGCTGGATCGGCGCCAGGCGCACCATGTAATGATTCGGCGTCTCGATCGTGAAGTCCTGCTCCAGATACGCGGGAAACAAGGCCGGATTGACGTAGCGATCCTCGAACTGGATCGGTTCGTCCTCCTCGTAATGCACGATGCGCGAATGAAACACGGGCCCGGTGCGCAGCCCGAGCGCATCGATCGCGTCCGGGTCGACGCTGCGCTCGATCAGCAGCACGCGCGCACTGTGCCGATGGCCGCGCTCCGCGATCTCGTCCGCGATGTTGCGGATCTCCAGCACCGTCGACTCGTAATGCCGGCGCTCGACGAACGTGCCGGCCCCTTGAATGCGCGTCAGCACGCGCTCGGCCGTCAGTTCGCGCAGCGCGCGCGACACCGTCATCCGGGCCACGCCGAATTCCTTGACCAGTTCGGCCTCGGTCGGGATCGCGCCGCCGGGCTTCCAGTCGCCCTTCGCGATCCGCTCGACGACGTAGCGCTTGATCTGCTGATAGGCCGGCAATGCCCGCGCCGGCACGGTGTCGGCCGACGCCTTCGCCGGCCGCGCGGAAAGTTTGCGTTCCGTTTCGCTCATGCGCCCTCGACCGAATGAATGTTGGGAGATCGGCCCGTCCTCGATCGTCGTCACTGCAACGACGGCGGCACACCGGCGACGATGCCGGTCGCGATCGCGATATCGTCCGCGAGCGGCCGGTCGTCGTGATACGCCGGCACGCGTGCGCGCACATGCCGCCACAGCGCGTCGGTCGCCGCGGCCCGCCCCGTTTCGTCCGGCTGCAGGTCGCACGCCTGCGCGGCGGCCAGCAGCTCGATCGCGAGCACGCGCGTCGTATTCTCGATGATGTCGAGCGCCTTCAGCGCGGCCGGCGTCGCATGACACAGGTGATCTTCCTGCAGCCCCGACGTGATGCCGCCGTCGAGGCTCGCCGGCGCGGCAAGCCGCTGATTCTGCGCGACCAGCGCGACCGCCGTGTACTGCGCGATCATGAACCCCGAACAACTGCCTCCCGGCGCGGCAAGAAACGCCGGCAGCCCGCTGACGAGCGGATTCACGAGCCGGTCGAGACGCCGCTCGGCGATCGCCGCGACCTGAGCCATCGCCGCCGCGAGGCTGTCCATCGCGAGCGCGATGCCCGCGCCGACCGCGTGCGCCTGCGAATGCACGGCCGGCGCCTCTCGCGTGCCGGCCACGATCGGATTGTCGGTGACGGACGCGAGTTCGCGGTCGACGACCTCTGCCGTGACGTCGAACACGTCGCGCGCCGCGCCATGCACGTGCGGAATCGTGCGCAGGCTGAGCGGATCCTGCGTATGCCGGCCGCTCGCCGCGGCAAGCATGCCGCTGTCCGCCAGCAGTGCACGCAAACGGGCGCCGACCTGCCCGATACCGGGCGAAATCCGCAGCGCGAGCGAAGCCGGATCGAATGCGGCGAGTTGCCCGCCGAGGTTCTCGAAGCTCATCGCCGCGATCCAGTCGGCCCAGTCGAGCAGCCGTTCGGCGCGGGCCAGCGCAAACGCCGCCAGCCCCGTGACGCACGGCGTCCCGTTGACCAGGCTCAGCCCTTCCTTCGCGCCGAGGACCAGCGGTTCGCGGCCGATGCGCCGCAGTGCCTCGTCGCCGCGCAGGCGTTCGCCGCGATGGCGCGCATGGCCGTGCCCGATGCAGACGAGCGCGACGTGCGCCATGTGGGTCAGATACCCGACCGAGCCGTGCGCCGGCACTTCGGGGAGGCAATCGTGCTCGAGCAGCGCGACGAGCTGTTCGACGACGTCGGCGCGGACGCCCGAATGCCCGTGCGCATAGTTGTTGATCGCGGCCGCGATGATCGCGCGCGTTTCGGCTGCACCGAGCGGCATGCCGACGCCCACCGCGTGACTCATCAGGATGTTGTGCGACAGCGTGCTCTGCTGTGCCGGCGACACGATCACGTCGCATAGCGCGCCGACGCCGGTATTGACGCCGTATGCGCGAATCCCGCGCGCGACGATCTCGTCGACGAGTTCGCGAGCGGCGACGACGCGCACGCGCGCATCGTCGGCCAACGCCAGCGGCTCGCCGGCCGCCACGGCCGCGACCTGTCGCCAGTCGAGCGGCCGCGCCCCACGGAATACGGTCATGGCAGCCTCAGTTCGCGGTGCGGTCGTGATGGCTCGACACGAATTGCCGGAAGCGCTCGGAGGTCTGCCCGCCGAACACTTCGTCGGGCGTTCCGTCCGTATCGACCTCACCCTGATGCAGGAACATCACGCGATTCGACACGTGGCGTGCAAACCCCATTTCATGCGTGACGACCAGCATCGTGCGCCCTTCCTCCGCCAGCGAGCGCATCACGCGCAGCACCTCGCCGACCAGCTCGGGATCGAGCGCCGACGTCGGTTCGTCGAACAGCATCACCTTGGGATGCATCGCCAGCGCGCGGGCAATGGCGACACGTTGCTGCTGGCCGCCCGACAGGTGCGCGGGATAGTAGCCGCGCTTGTCGGCGAGGCCGACGCGTGCGAGCAGCGCCTCGGCCTCCTCCACCGCTTCCGCGCGACTGCGCTTCTGCACGCGCAGCGGCCCCTCGACGAGGTTGTCGAGCACCGTCATGTGGGACCACAGGTTGAAGTTCTGAAACACCATGCCGAGCTGCGAGCGGATCCGGTCGACCTGGCGCCGGTCGCTCGGATGCAGCTTGCCGTCGCGTGCACGCTTCATCGCCAGTTCTTCGCCTGCGAGCGCGACGGAGCCGTCGTCGGGCGTCTCGAGCAGGTTCAGGCAGCGCAGGAACGTGCTCTTGCCCGATCCGCTCGCGCCGAGGATCGAGATGACGTCACCCTCGTGCGCATCGAGCGAAATGCCCTTCAACACATGATGATCGCCGAACGACTTGTGGATATTTCTGACCGACAGCGCAACGGGAGCAGGGGTGTTCATCGGATTCTCTTCAAAAGGACGGGGACGCTCAGGATGCGGCGCGCTGAGGATTGCGCGTCGCCGCGGCGGGCGCACCGGACGGCTTCGGCGCACGCAGGTGCCCGGAGAGCCGCCATTCGAGCGCGCCGAGCAGACGCACGACGATGAAGTTCAGGCCTAGGTAGATGATGGCCGCGCAGACGAACACCTCGGTCGTCCGGTAGGTTTGCTGGATGATCTGCTGCGCGACGCCCGTCACTTCCCACACCGTGACGAGGCTCGCCAGCGCGGTCGACTTGACGAGCAGCACGGCCTCGGTCGAGTACGCCGGCAGGCACTGGCGCAGCGCGATCGGGCCGATCACGCGCCGCAGCAGCGAGAAGCCCGACAGGCCGATGGAATACCCGGCCTCGATCTGCCCGACCGGTACGGCCATCAACCCGCCGCGCAGGATTTCGGCCGTGTAGCCGGCGGTGCACAGCGCAAGCGACAGCACCGCGCATACGTACGGCTCGCGCAGCACCGGCCACATGAAGCTCTCGCGGATCACGCCGAACTGGCCGAGCCCGTAATACACGAGGAACATCTGGATCAGCAGCGGCGAGCCGCGAAACACGAGGATGTAGGCACGCGCGAAGCGGTTCGGCAGCCAGCGCGGCGACACGCGCATCGTGACGATCACGAGCGACAGCAGGCCGCCGAGCACGAGCGATGCGAAGAACAGACCGAGCGTGGTCGGCACGGCCGCGAGCAGCTGGCGCAGCGTATCGAGGAGAAAAGCGAAATCGATGGACATGCTCGTTCTCCGTCAGTTGCGCGCGAAATTGCGGCGGAACGACCGGCCGACGATCGCTTCCGCCCGGTTGAACACGCGGTTCGACAAGCCCGTCATCAGCAGATACAACGCGCCGCCCGCGACGAAGAACACGAAGTACTGGTGAGTCGAACTGGCTGCGATCTGGCTCGTGCGGAGCAGCTCGGCAAGACCCGTGACCGAGATCAGTGCGGAATCCTTGAGACTCAGTTGCCACACGTTGCCGATACCGGGCAGCGCGAAGCGCAGCACCTGCGGAACCAGGATGCGCCGCAGCACCATGCCGCGCGGCATGCCGATCGCGCGCGCCGCTTCGAGCTCGCCTTTCGACACGGCGAGCACCGCCGCGCGATATACCTCGGCCTGATAGGCGCCCGAGATCATCCCGACCGCGAGCGCGCCGATCACGAACGGCGGCACGCCGATGAAACCTTCCGCGCCGAACCACTGGCCGACGGTCGTCACGAGCGTCGAACCGCCGAAGTAGAACAGATAGATGACGAGCAGTTCGGGCACGCCGCGAAATACCGTCGTATACAGATCGCCGAGCAGGCGGGCGGTGCGGTAGCGCGACAGCTTCGCAGCCGCGATCGCCGCGCCGATCACCGCGCCGACCGCGAGCGCGGCAAGCGTCAGCGCGACCGTCATCAGGGCGGCGAGCAGCAGCACACCGCCCCAGCCTTCGGATCCGAAGCCGAGCATTTCAAGAATCGCCATGCGTGCCTCCCGGCATGCGTTGAGTGAATCCGCTGGATGCGTGCCGCCGCGCGTCGTCAGGCGACTTACGCGGCGGCGCCCGAACGCGCGCTTACGGCGTGACGTCGGTCTTGAACCACTTGTCGGCGAGCTTCTTCACGGTGCCGTCCGCGAGCGCCGCGGCGATCGCCGTATCGAACTTCGTCTTCAGGTCGGCATCCTGCTTGCGAAACGCGAGCCCCTCGCCCGGCCCCCAGATCGGGCCGCCGAGCTTCGGCCCCGCGAGCACGATCGATGCGTTGTCCTTCTTCGCGTTGTTCGCCGCGTAGTACGTGACGTCGTCGAACGATGCATCGATGCGCCCGGCGACCAGATCGAGATCGCGTTCGGGCGACGTCTTGTACACGCGAATCGACGCGATGTCCTTGAAGCTGTCGTTGATGAATTTCGTGTAGACGGTGCCCGACTGGATACCGATCGTCTTGCCCTTCAATTGCTTGCGCAGCGTGTCGACGGTGGGCTTGTCCGCGTTGGCGTCACCCGTGAGCTTGACGATCGGCGCGCCGGGCGCGGCCTTCGGCAGGATCTTCGTATCGGTGACGGCGAACGTCGCCGGCGTCGCCGCGTACGGACGCGAGAACAGCAGGATCTTTTCACGCTCCGGCGTGATGGAAATCGCATCCATCAGGACATCGAACTTGCCGGCCTGCAGGCCGGGAATCATCCCGTCCCAGTCCTGCGCGACCATGTTGCACTGCACCTTGACGCGCTCGCACACGTTGGCGAGCAGTTCCGGCTCGAAACCGCCCAGCTTGCCGCCCGGCAGCGTGAGGTTCCACGGCGCGTAGCCGCCTTCCAGCGCGACCGTCACCGTCTTCCATTCCTTTGCCTGCACCGGTGCCGCAAGCGTTGCCGCCGCGGCCGCGATGACGCCGATCGCCCTGATTGCCCACTTGATGCGCTTGCCGTTCACGAGATTTCTCCTTGCGTTGAAGTTCGCCATCCCTTCGGTGCAGCAAGCCGCCTCAGGAATTTGTCTATACAAGCATGCAAGAAGAAAAACAGCGAGACAAGCGGCGATCAATAAAAACCGGGTAAACGCGGGAAATCCCCTAATTTCAGGGGTCCGGCGTGCATCGTTACGGGGAATTCCGGCACACGTTTGGTGCAATTCGAGCGGCCGAATCTCAAGGATGACTAGACAAATTTCGAATTCGATCGCCGGACGGGTTGGTCGTTCGGCGTCTCTCACACGCGTCGATTTCCGCCGGCTCGTCCGGGACGGACATCTGCGGTCGGCCGCGGTGCGCCGTCCGGGGCCGGTTTTGACGACAGCTTGCCGGTACGGGCCGGCGCCTGGCGGCCCGACTCAGCGTTCGAGCAGCCGCCCCAGCCGCATCATCGTGACGTTCACGCCGAGATGGCGCATCGACGGCTGCACGATCACGCAGTTGTCGTACGGCGTGACGATTGCGTCGTCGCCGTCGCGGGCGATCTCGGTGCCTGCCTTCGCGATCACTTCGAGCCCGGTGAACGGCTGCGAGAACCGGAAATCCATCGAACGCGCGACGACCGGCTCCGTGATTTCGATGAACTTCTGCCGGACCGGCGCGGCTTGCGTCAGGAACGCCGCGACATCGTCGCGCGCGACGACGCCTGCCTGCAGCAGGAAGCGCGCGGCGCTGTCGAGCGCAACGTCGCGCGCGCTCGCGGCGAAGTGCTGCCCCGTCTCGATCAGCAGCGCGTTCTTCGCGCTCGCCGGATCGCCGAAGCCGCCGTAGTCGCGCAGCCGCGTGCCGTTCGCATGGCCGCGATCGACGATCACGTGCTCCGGCGTGCCGAGCGCGGCCGCCAGCGCGATCGCCTTCTCGAGCGGCCCCGTCATCATCAGCGGCGCGGATGCTTCGTGCATCGAATGAATGTCGAGCAGCAGGTCGACCGTGTCGAGCAGCGGCCGCATCGCCCGCGCACGCGCCAGCTCGCGGCTGTCGCGCGTGCCGTCGAGCGCGGCCGGCGTCCACACGCGGTTCATGTCTTCGTCGAGGTAGCGCGTCGCGTCGGCGTTCTCCGCGCTGAAGTGCTCGTACGCGCCGACGTTGCCGAAGCCGAGCGACAGCCGGCCCGCGACCGGCCGCAGGCCGGCCGCCAGCAGCGCGTCCACGGCGATCGCGCCGCTGACTTCGTTGCCGTGCGTCAGCGCGAGGATCATCACGTGCTTGCCGGGCTTGCCGCTGTCGAACGTGTGCAGATAGTCGATGCCCGTATTGCCCGCGTGCCAGCGCGAGATGTCGGGAAAGGCCACTTCGATCGGATAGGCCGGCAGCGCGGCGCGGATGGCTTCAAGCGTGGTCATGTCGGAAGGATTCGTCAGGGTTCGGAAAAGGCGCGGCCGGCGCGGGCCGGTCACGCCGGAATCGGGTACGTGCGTGGCGCATCACGCCTCGGTCGCGCGCGTCGTCGTCGCGGCACCGGCCGCCGCGCCGCGCATCCGGCGGCCGAGCGAAATCACCGACGTGATGCCGAGCACGGCCGTCGCCATCACGTAGAAACTCGGCGCCAGCTTGTTGTGCGTCGCGTCGATCAGCCAGGTCACGATCAGCGGTGCGAAGCCGCCGAACAGCGTCACCGAGAAGTTGTACGACAGCGCGAGGCCCGTGCCGCGCGTGCTGGTCGGGAAGATGTCCGCGAGCAGCGCCGGCAGCGGCGCAAGGCTCACCGCGATCAGCAAGCCGACCAGCGCCTGCACCGCGAGCAGCGTTTCGACGCTCGGATAGCGGTTCAGGATCACGAACAGCGGCCACGTCGTCACGCCGACGAGGATCAGCGCGATCAGCATCACGCGAATGCGGCCGAACCGATCCGACAGGTGCCCGACGACGGGCGCCGCGATCATCAGCATCGCCCCCGTGACGACCGCGCCGAGATACGACGACGTGGCCGGGATATGCAGCTGCTTCACCGCATACGTCGGCATGTACAGCTTGTGCACGTAGTTGAACGCCGTGGCCGTCGCGACCACGCCCGCGCCGAGCAGCATGTTCGCGCGATCGCGCACGAACACGTCGCGCAGCGGCGACTTCGCGCGCCCGGCCTCGCCGAGCCGGCGGAAATCGGCCGGTTCGTCGATGTTGCGGCGGATGTACAGCCCGACCGGGCCGATCAGCAGCCCGACCGCGAATGCGACGCGCCAGCCCCAGGCATGCAGTTGATCGGCCGTCAGCAGCAGGCTCAGCAGCGCGGACACGCCGGCTGCGAGCACCGTCGCGAGCCCTTGCGTCGACATCTGCCAGCTCGCGAAGAAGCCGCGCCGCTTCGCGTCGGCCTGCTCGACCATGAACGCGGTCGCCGCGCCGAATTCGCCGCCCGTCGAGAAGCCCTGCAGCATCCGCGCGACGATGATCAGCAGCGGCGACGCGATGCCGATTTGCGCATACGTCGGTGCGAACGCAATCATCGCGGTGCCGAGCATCATCAGCCCGATCGAGATCGTTAGCGAGGCCTTGCGGCCCGCGCGGTCCGCATAGCTGCCGAGCACGATCGAACCGAGCGGGCGCGTGACGAACGAGATGCCGAACGTGCCGACCGACAGCAACAGCGAGGTGGCCGCGTCGTGCGTCGGGAAAAACAGCTGACCGATGACGATCGCGAAATAGCCGTAGATCAGCAGGTCGTAGAACTCCAGCGCGTTGCCGATGCTCGCGGCGCAGATCTCGCGCCACGGATTGTGCGGGGCCGGCTGCGCGGCGTGCGGGTTGCGGGTCATGCCTGTGCTCCTCCATTGATGCTGGCCGTCAGGATTGTGAAAGACGGCGCGCGGCGGTTGCCGGCGGCCGTTCGGGCCAGTCAAGCGCGGAGTGTAGGCACCGCGGCGCGTGCGTTCGTGCCGTTTCGGCACGCAATCGTGCTGATCGGCGCATCGCGCGCCGCGCGAGCCGCCGGCGGGTTCAACCGGCTGGCGCCCCGCCGTCGTCGCGGGACGGCGCGGTGCGCCAGATCGCGTCGAGGACCGGATGCGATTCGTTCCGGCGCCGGTACAGCGCGACGTCGAAGCCGATCTGCCAGTCGGCGCCGCCGACGATCGCGAGTTCGCCGCGCCGCACGTCGTCCGCGACGAGCCGCTGCGGCAGCCACGCGAGGCCGAGCCCGCGCCGCGCCATCGCGAGGATTGCTTCGTACGAATCGGCCTGGTACACGGGCCGCAGCGTCGGACGGTTCGGCATTTCGGCGAGATGGCGCGCGAGCACCGCGCGCAGCGTCAGCGTGCGGGCGAACGCGAGCCACGGCACCGGCGCCTGCCCGGCCGGCAGCCGGTAGCGCGCGCTGCCGCGCGCATCGAGTGCGCTGACGGGCACCAGCACCTCGCGTGCGACGGACAGCCAGTCGAAGCGGTCGCGATCGATCAGCAGCCGCGTGTGCGGGCTCGAATAGACGATCAGCATATCGGCCTCGCCGGCCGTCAACTGCAGGATCGCTTCCTCCGCACTGCCGGTCGACACGGTCGCCGTGAAAAAGCCTGCGCGCGCAACCGTCTCGTCGTACCAGTCGGGGAAGAAGGTCGCCGACAGCGTGCGGCCGGTCGCGATCCGGAGGGTGTTTTCCAGCACCGGCGACGCCTCCTGCAATTGCGTGCGTGCACCGTGCAGAATGTCGAGCGCGTTCGACGCGGCGTCGAGGAACACGGTGCCGGCCGCGGTCAACTCGAGCGGCTTCGTGCGTGCAATCAGACGCGTGCCGACCCATTCCTCGAGCGAGCGAATGCGGCGGCCGAACGCCGGATGCGTGACGAAGCGGTTTTCCGCTGCGCGCGTGAAGCTGCGCGTGCGCGCGAGTTCGACGAAGTCTTCGAGCCATTTCAGTTGCATAGCCGGGCTCCTGAGTGGGCGTTGAACGGCTGTACGATCCTCGGCGGATCGGCTCGTCGATGTCGGCGGGACGCCGCGAGCCGCCCGGGGTGTCGATCCTACGGCGACTGCGGCGCATCGCGCAGCACGGCCCGCAGCGCCGTATCGAACGGCGTCGCGTAATCGATCCCGAGCGAGCGCACGCGCGCGGCGTCCAGATGGCAGTCGTACGGGCGCGGCGTCGCGTCGGTCGGCTGGTCGATCGGCGCGAGCGACGCGGCGATGCCGAGCGCGGCGGCGATTCGCCGCGCGATGTCGTACTTCGTCATCGGCTCCTCGCTCGACCAATGGCGAATGCCCGTCACCGATTCACCCGCGAGATGGCGCAACGTCAGGTCACGGATGACCTGCGCGACGTCGGGCGTATAGGTCGGGTAACGGATCGCCCATGCGTCCATGCCGACCGCGTCGGCGCCCGGCCGCGCCGACGCGACGACGGCCGGCACGAGGCTCGTGACGGCCGACTCGCTCCAGTCGGCGACCGGGCCGAAGAGCAACGGCAGGCGCAGCACGCACGACAGCGGCGACGCGGCGAGGAGCGCGGCCTCGCCTTCCAGTTTGGTGCGGCCGTAGATGTTCAGCGGATTCGGGACGGCATCTTCGCCGTAGGGCGCGGCCCGGCCGTCGAAGACGTAGTCGGTCGAAATGCCGAGCGTCCATGCGCCGTATCGCGCGGCGAGCGCGCCGATGCGGGCCGGTGCGGTGACGTTGATTGCGCGGGCCGCGGCCGGGTCGCGTTCGCAGACGTCGGGGCGGCGTTCGGCGGCGCAGAGAATCACCGCTGCCGGTCGGCAGGTTTCAAAAACGCGTTCGAGGGATGGCTGGTCGAGGACATCCAGTTCGGCAATGCTTTCGGATGGCAATGCGAGCAATTTGGCGCCGGCGGTTTGCGGGTTCCGGATGGTGGCGAGCAGGGTCAGCGACGATTCGCGCGCCAGCGAGGCGGCAACCGCGCGGCCCAGCAGGCCCGAAGCGCCGATGAGGAGGATGGTTTTGCGTACCGGGGATTGGTTTGGCATGGGTGGCGATAAATCACGGAAACGTATGGATTATCGGGCCTATTGGATCGCATGAACGGCTCGCATCCGATCGAACCTATCCGAATGTTTGTGTGTGAGGCATAAACTGATGGCCAAGGAGCCACTTTATGCCACGCAAACGCAAGGAAGAAGTGACGATTGAACCGGGCAAGGGCTTGAACCTGGACCCGGAACTAATCAAGCAACTGGTACCCGGCACGCTGGATCGGGCGACGATCAACGAGCAGCTTGCGGCGCTCAAGAAGGCAATCTTCGAACGCGCGCTGGGTGGTGAACTGACCCACCACCTCGGCTACGAGAAGGGCGATGCCAAGCCGGCAGGCCGCACGAACCATCGCAACGGCACCAGCCGCAAGCGCATCGCGACCGACGATGACCTGCTCGACGTCGAGATTCCGCGCGACCGAGAAGGTACCTTCGATCCAGTGCTGATCGCCAAGGGCGAGCGACGCTTCACCGGCTTCGACGACAAGATCATCGCGATGTACGCACGCGGCATGAGCGTGCGGGAGATTCAGGGTTTCCTGCTGGAGATGTACGGCATCGAGGTGTCGCCGGACTTCATCAGTACGGTGACCGATGCCGTGATCGACGAAGTGCGCGAATGGCAGCAGCGGCCGCTCGAGCCGATGTACCCGGTCGTGTTCTTCGACGCCTTGCGAGTCAAGATCCGCGACGAAGGCGTCGTGCGCAACAAGGCGATCTACCTGGCGCTGGGCGTGCGGCGCGACGGCACACGCGACGTGCTGGGCCTTTGGATCGAACAGACCGAGGGCGCCAAGTTCTGGCTACGGGTGGTGAATGACCTGAAGCTGCGCGGCGTGCAGGATATTCTGATCGCCGTGGTCGACGGCCTGAAGGGCTTCCCGGAAGCGATCAATACCGTGTTCCCGGAAACGACGGTTCAGACCTGCGTCGTGCATCTGATCCGGAACTCACTGGACTTCGCCAGCTGGAAAGACAGGAAATCGGTCGCAGCGGCGCTCAAGGAGATCTATCGGGCACCGTCGGCCGAAGCCGCCGCCGTGGCGCTGGACGCGTTCGATACGAGCCCGTGGGGTACGAAATACCCTCCGATTGCCGCGCTCTGGCGCCGAGCCTGGGATCAGGTGATTCCGTTCTACGCCTTCGCGCCTGACATCCGGAAAATTGTATATACGACCAACGCGATCGAGTCGCTGCACATGCAGCTTCGGAAGATCATCAAGGCGCGCGGCCACTTCCCGTCGGACGAGGCCGCGCTCAAACTGATCTGGCTGGCGCTGCGCAACGTCGTTGCCAAGTGGACCGGCTCCCGGCACGATTGGAAGAGCGCGATGACGCAGTTCGCGCTGCTTTACCCGGAACGATTCAACATTGGAGTCTGAATCTCAACCCGCCTCACACACGAAATTCCGGATACCTCCATCCGATCGGGAACACGATCGCCCCCGTTCTTCGCCCCTTTCGCGCCTTTCGCGCCTTTCGCGCCGGCCAACGGCTTCGTGCTTCGTACGATGCGTGATCCGCGATGCGGATTCCGGCCGCGAACGGGCGCTGCGCGCCGGGCTTCGGCACGACACCGGTTCTGTCGTCGGCAGCGCACCGACTCCTCCGTCGCCCGCAAAAACGAAACCCGGCACGCGTGAGCGCACCGGGCTTCAGATACCGGACGGAAATACCGTCCCGCCTTACTTCCGGTCAACCGAATACCGGCCTGGCCCGCTCAACGCGAGCAACAACAACCCGCCGATGATGCTCACGTTCTTGTAGAAGTTGATCATCGCCATGTACTGCTCCATGCCCTGCAGCGCCCAGTAGCGATGGCCGATCAGCGCGGTGGCGAGCGTATAGGCGGCGAACGCCAGTGCGAGCGGACGCGTATAGAAACCGATCGCGATCAACACGCCGCCCACCAGTTCGACCGCCACCGCGATCACGGCCGCCAGCTCGGGCGCCGGATTCCCCGTCGACGCCATATACGCGACCGTGCCCGAGAACCCGTTCAGCTTCTGCCAGCCGAACAGCACGAACAGGATCATCATCAGTACGCGAGCCGCCAGCAGCAACTCGTCCTTCTTCGACTCCAATGAAACGTAACGCATAACAATCACCCTTGAATTGACGGTTCGATGCATCCAGTGCCGCTGCGCGCCCAATCGGCACGCTCTGCCGGCTACGGACCAACTCTTCGCGCAATCGGACGGCAAGCCACGTGGCCTGCCGTCGAAGAATCCGCCCGGTGACGCCGCGAGTAGCGGCGCGCTCCGAATCGGTTCTGGCGAAGCACGGGTGCAGTCTACTGTCCCGCCGCAAATCATCAATCCGTCCAAATATGATTCGCCGTCTCGAATCAGTTGACAATCAGGGAAGACCGGCCCGTTGTGCGACGGGTGGTTGGCCACGCAAACCATCGGCCTCCTTGTTTCTCAGCAACGCGAAAGGTGTCCGTTTTCTTTTACGTTATGGGAATCAGTGGATATTTCCGGATTGAATTGGAACGCGCCATCAAAACGGCGCATTTCACTAGTGACCCATCGGCACCCGCCAATACGCAACTCCTCAACGCCGTCTTTAGCCCGGTTACTCCCCGTCTTTACCAGCGATACCCGTATTATTTTTCAAGTCACGGACATGGCGCGAATGCGCCTCTCCGACCAAAACGCATGGAAACCAGACCTGCGAGACGACTCATCCGCCTTATATTTAGCGAAATCAACGAAAAGCATGTCACCAAACATTCATGCTTTCTCAAACTTCCACTCTACCGAAATTCCTTTAATAAATTCGATATAAATCATGCCTTTGTGAGAAATGCATCACACGTTTCCAGCATTCCACATCCTTCCATTCATCCACCTACATTCCCCTCAAGAAACATTACAAAAAATGACTAATTAATACCGATTTAAGAATACGATAGCGCACCGATTCGTTCTTACGTTTTCCCGACACTCCCGCGAGCCACGCGACGCGTCATACGAGAAAGCGCCATGCACGCGAATCGCCGCGCGCCCGCCCCGATCGCCGCAGGCCGACTCGACCGCCGTACGCCACTGGATCGCCTTTCAACCGGAGCTCACCCATGCCAACGAACACGCCCGTCAACAGTGGCGCGAACGCGAACAGCCTGATGCAACAGGCGGCGCAATCGATCATCAACGGCTCGACCGGCAATCCGGCGATGGACGTCGGCTCGCTCGTCAAGACGCTCGTGAACGCGAAGACGGCCGGACGGGCCGCGATGCTTGCCGCGTCGCAAGCGACCGGCAGCACGCGGATTTCCGCGTTCGGCGCGTTGTCGTCGGCGCTCGGCGCGCTCGAGGCCGGCCTGACGTCGCTGAAGAACGGCGCGCTGCAGTCGACGTTCAACGCCGTCGCGAGCGGCAAGGGCTTGACCGCAACGGCGGGTGCGGGCGCGGTCGCCGGCACCTACACGGTCGGCGTCACGCAGATCGCGACCGCGCAGGCGCTATCGTCCGCCGGCTTCAACGGCAGCAAGGCGCTCGGCACCGGCACGCTGACGCTGTCGCTCGGCAGCCAGTCGTTCAAGGTCGAAGTCCGCGGCACCAACAATACGCTGGCGGGCATCTCGGCGGCGATCAACGGCGCGTCGGGCAACCCGGGAATCAGCGCGACGGTCATCAACGGCACGGACGGCGCGCACCTCGTGCTCGCGTCGTCGAAGACGGGCGCGGCGAACGCGATCAGCGTCGCGGTCGGCAACGTGTCCGGCGACAGCGGCCTGTCGAATCTCGGCGTCACGTCGACGGCCGACCCGTCCGGCGGCGCGTCGAAGATCGAATCGGCGAACGGCGCGGCCGCCTGGCGGCAGAGCGCCGTCGCGCAGGATGCGAAATTCACGCTCAACGGAATCGCATCGGCCAGCGCGAGCAACACGGTATCGGGCGTGCTGACCGGCATCACGCTGAACCTGTCGGCGGCCGCGGTGAGCGCGACCGATACGCAGACGCTGACGGTCAGCACCGACACGAAGTCGCAGGCAGCCACAATCACGAATTTCGTGAGCCTGTACAACACCGCCGTCAAGACGATGGGCGCGCTGTCGAGCTACACGGCAGGCGCAAGCTCGCAAGGCGCGCTGATCGGCGATTCGACGCTGAACACGATCCGTAACGCGTTGGCTTCGATCGTCGCGCGCGGCGCCGACAACGGTACCCCCTCATCGAAGGGCAACGGACACGTGAACCTATTGTCGATCGGCATCAAGCTCGAGCGCGACGGCACGCTGAACGTCGACGGCGCGAAGCTCGACAGCGCGCTCTCCGCCAATCCGTCGGGAGTCGCGCGCCTGTTCAATCCGGAGAATGGAATCGGCACGCGCCTGGCCGACCAGATCTCGCAGTTCACGAAGAAGAACGGAATGATCGACGTGCGCACGACCGCACTGAACGCCGATCTGAAACGTGTCGCGCAGCAGCAGTCGGATCTGTCCGACTATGCCGCGCAACTGACGAGGCAGTATCAGGCGCAGTTCACCGCGCTCAACACGCTGATGACCCGGATGAATACCAACTCGCAATACCTGACGCGATTGTTTGGCGGTGCGAACAGTAACGGCACGCTGTCCAGGAAGTGAGCGGGTCGCGCGGTGCGCGCGGCCCGGAGACATCGTTCATGCCCGGCGGCGCGCCGGCGCCCGCCGGATTCGCATCGTCGCGGCCGGCAACCTGCCCGCGGTTGTCCTTGCAGCGCGCACGCGTCAGCCGAGACCTTCGACGCGGTCGGCGAACAAATCGATTGCACACGATACCTGGCGTCCGAAATAACCGGCGCGTTCGCGCTCGTACGCGCGCAGCAGCGACGTGCATTCGCGCTCGGCCCAGCGCCATACCGGGCCCTGCTTGGCGAATACCGGATGTTCGCGCAACTCGGCGGGTACCGCGTGCTCGTCCTCCCAGCCCCAGAAATAGGCCTGGTACGCACGGGCGAACGGCATGCCCAACTGGTTCGCAACGGTCTCGTCATGGCGCAGCGTGAAGTCGACGATCTCCTTGCGCGTGCGCCCGCCCACGTCGTCGTGGCGCGCCTCGACCCAGCAGTGATACCGCGCGAGTTGCGACAGATGCCGCGCGGTGCGGCGCCGCTCGCGCGTCGTGCACAGCGCGTACAGGTTGCCGCCGCCGAAATCCATCACTTCGCCACCCGCGAACGGCCGATAAGGCTTGCCGGTCAGCAGCGTCAGCACCTGCGCGCCGACGATCGCATAGTCGGCGCAGCGCATGTAGCCGCTGCGCGTCGTCGCTTCCGACACGCTCCGGTGGACGACTTCGTCGATCACGGCGTGCAGCATCGCATCAACCGGTGCCGCCAGGATCGGCGGCTGGCTTGTCGTCGTCACGTGTTGCATGGGCGAATGCGGCTTCAGCGGTTCGTCGGTAAAAGTCACTCCGCGGAATGGTATTACTAACCGTTACGACGAACGGATGCGAGATTGCGCAGATTTGTGCGCTTTTCTCGCCGCGTGCGAGAACATGTCGACAGTCCGTCAGACATCGTCAATACGACGCGCAGCAGGATGGCCGGACGAGCATCGACACCGCGCTCGCGGATCGCGGGCGGTTCGAGTGCGTGATTCGGTGATTTCGTGAAAAACCGCCGAATGACAGCCGGACAGCACGGCCGCGCGGCGGCACGCGTTGCCGCCATCGACGGAATGGGAATCGCGACGATCTCGCCGCGATGGCGACGCATCGCGCAACGCGGATCGCTCCAGCAGGCAACGGGCGTGCCGGCCTCGGGCACGGGGCACGCGATGCGATCACGCGCCGCGCTGCCGGTGCGGCGCGCGCCCTCCGTTATGACGCGGCGATCCGCCGGCGGAAATGCTCGGTGCCGGCCACGATCTTGTCGAGCACCGCGTCGAGCGCCCAGAATCGTTCGCGCACGTCGTAGTCGATCGCACGGCATTTGATCGACCCGAACGTGCCGATCCGCTGGTGATAGAGCTTCGCGAGCGCCGGGTAGCCCAGCGCCTCCGATACCGCCGAGACGACCAGGAACGTCGACAGTTCGTCGGCGAGCGCCGGATTCGACTCGCCTTGCGTACGCAGCCACCGGTAGAGATCGGGATGGAAGTTCGTGAACACGCCGTTGAAACCGGCGGACCCGGCCTTCATCGCGTCCCACGCAATCGCGGCGTTCGCGTTCAGAATCTTCAGCGGCGACCCCGCGGCAAGCGCGACGCGCCGCTTCACCGTCGCGAGATCGCAGCTCACGTCCTTGAGCATCACGAACCGGCCCGTGTCGATGCACGCGCGCAGTTCGTCATCCGACAGAAGCCGCCGGTAAGGCGCCGGGCATTCGTACAGGCCGAGCGGGAGATCCGACGGCAGTCGCGCGAGCAGCCTGTGAAGATGGTCGAGCAACGCGGCGCTGCCCTTGCGTTGCGGATCGAGACGGTTGGTCACGAGCACGACGCCCTGCGCGCCCGATTCGGCCGCCGCGCACAGTTCGACGGCCTGCGCGTCGATATCGTCGCTGATGTGGCCCGACGCGACGACCGGCACGCGCCCGGCCACCCGTTCGACCACGAAGCGCGCGAGTTCCGCGCGTTCGGCCAGGCTCAGGAACTGCATCTCGCTCGATTGCGCGACCGCGAACAACGCATCCGAGCCGTGCGCCAGATACCATTCGATGAGCCGCTCGAGCCCGGCGTAGTCGATCGAGCCGGCGTCGTCGAACGGCGTCAGCATCACCGGCACGATCCCCTCGATGGTCACGTTCGATTGCTGCGAGTGTTGCATCGGTTTCTCCTTCCTTCAGTGAATGCGAATGCAGGCCACGATCACGCCGGCAACGGTCCGGGCGCGGCGTTCGCGGCCTGTTCGGGAATCGGCTTGCGCACGAGCAGCAGGTAGGCCATCGCGCCGGCGAACGCGATCGCCGCCGCGGTGAGCAGCGCCGGCACGAACGACCACTTCTGCGCAATGACGCCGGTCAGGATCGGGGCCAGCGCGCCGCCGATGAAGCCGCCGAAATTCTGGATCGCGCCGAGCGACGCGATGCGGCTCGGCGGCGCGGCCGCCGTCGCGAGCGCCCACGAGCACGCCGATGCCGCGTTGGCGAGAAAGATCACCACCGAAATACATGCGAGCGCAACCGTATTGCTCTGCACGAGCGCGGCCGGGATCGTGAACGCGACCATTCCGAGCATCGCGGCCACCACCGCATTGCGCCGACTCACGACCGGCGAACGGCTGCGGCGCGTGACGAAATCCGACAGCCAGCCGGCGACCAGCGACCCGACGAACCCGCACAGGAACGGCACCGATGCGGCAAACCCCGTGCGCATCAGGCTCATGTGCCGCTCCATCGTCAGGTAGCCCGGCAGCCAGGTCAAGTAGACCCAGTTCAAGTACACGGAGCCGAAGAAGCCGATCAGCATCCCCCACGTCGTGCCGTGCGAGAACAGGCTGCGCCATTCGGCGAAGGTCAGCTTCGGTGCCGCGACGACGCTTTGCGCATCGGCATCGAGATAACCGCGTTCGGCGGCGGACAGTTGCGCGCGCACCGGATCGCGATACAGCGCGAACCACACGACGGCGACGACGAGGCCGAGCGCGCCGGTCGCAATGAACGCCCAGCGCCAGTCGAATGATGCGACGAGAACCGACAGCAGCAGCGGCGCAAGCGCGGTACCGAGCGGCGACGCGGCATTGAAAATGCCCGTCGGCGTGCCGCGCGCGCGCAGCGGAAACCAGTTGCTCACCACGCGCGCGGCCGACGGGAATTGCGGCGCCTCCCCGATGCCGAGCAAGATACGCGCGACGATGAACCAGCCGAAGGTGGACACGAGGCCGCCCGCCGCCTGCGCGAACGACCAGACGATCAGCCCGATGCCGAGCAGCCGGCGCGGGCCGATGCGGTCGACCAGCCCGCCGACCGGAAACTGGCACAGCGCATAGCTCCACGAGAATGCCGACAGCAGCAGCCCCATCTGCGCGAGCGACAGGCCGAGATCGCCGCGGATCGCCGAACTCGCGACGGCCAGCGTGCCGCGATCGAGATAGTTGACGATCCCGCTCGCCATCAACAGCGCGAGCGCGATGCGCTGACCGCGCCGAATCCGTGGCGGCGCGTGCGGAACAGGTTGGTTGTCGTAGTTCATGTCGATTGTCTCCATGTCACTGATATGGGCCGGGTCCGGCCGTTCCGTCGCATGCGGAATTCAGGTATCCATACGGTTGACTTCGTCGCGCGTCGGAATCGACGTCTGCGCGCCGTGGCGCGTGACGCTGATCGCGGCCGCACGCTGGCCGAAGCCGATCGCGTCGTCCATCGACGCGCCGCCGGCCCGCGCGGCCGCGAACCCGCCGACGAACGTGTCGCCGGCCGCGGTCGTATCGACGGCCACCACCGCCATCGCACGATGGCGGCCGCTTCCTGCGCTGCCGCGCCAGCAGACGCCGCGCGCGCCGAGCGTGACCAGCACGTTGCCCACGCCTTTCGCGCACAGCGCATCGGCGGCGCGCGCGGCCGACGCATCGTCGCCCACGGCGATGCCGGTCAGCGACTCGGCCTCGGTTTCGTTGACGACGAGATAGTCGACCCGCGCCAGCAACGCATCGAAGAGCGGCTGCGCGGGTGCGGGATTGAGCAGCACCGGCGTGCGGTGCGCGCTTGCGCAGGCAATCGCGCGCGCCACGGTGGCGACCGGCACCTCGAGCTGGCACACGAGCAGCGCGGCTCCGGCGATCGCGTCGCGCGCCGCGTCGATCCGGTCGGCGTCGACGCACGCATTCGCACCGGGCACGACGACGATGCTGTTCGCGCCGTGGTCGTCGACCGTAATCGTCGCGACTCCGGTCGCCGTGCCGCCGATCCGGTGCAGGTGCGTCACGTTGATGCGCTCTGCCGCCAGCGCGCCGTGCAGGCGTGCACCGAACGCGTCGTCGCCGACGCAGCCGATCATCGCGACCGATGCGCCGAGGCGCGCGGCCGCCACCGCCTGATTCGCTCCCTTGCCGCCATGAACGGTTTCGAACGTCGTGCCCAGCAGCGTCTCGCCCGGCACCGGCAGGCGCGGCGCGCGCGTGACGAGATCGATGTTGACGCTGCCGACGACGGCAATACGCGGTGATCGACGGCCGTTCATTGCTTGATGTAACCGCTTACATTTGCGATCGACAAAATGACCGGAAGGGTCGTCGTCTCTGAAAATTTCGCCATACGGATTGAACGAGTGTCTGAGATAATGGAAAGCAGCAGCAAGATAGCGCTTACATTCTCGCAGGCTCGCTCGAGAATGCAAGCGGGGCCATCACGAATCGAGGGTAAACAATGACGCTTTTGACGGCACACGGCGGCGGGACCGCCGCCACGCGCGGAGACGGCCGATGAGCACGCCCCGGGCACGCCGCGGCAGCGGCCGCTCGGTGCTCGGCGACGTCGCGAAACTGGCCGGCGTGTCGACCGCGACCGTCTCGCGCGTGTACAACGATCCCGGCAAGGTGTCGGCCGACGTGCAGCAGCGCGTGCGCGACGCGGCGCTCGCCCTGAACTGGATCCCGAATGCGGCCGGCCGCGCGCTCGCGTCCACGCGCACCCACATCACGGGCGCGATCATCCCGACCCTCGACGACCAGGTGTTCGCGTCGCAGGTCGCCGGCATGCAGACGGTCATGGCCGAGCACGGCATCACGCTGTTTCTCGGCTGCTCGAACTACGACCCCGCGCAAGCGCTCGCGCAGGTGCGCGCGATGCTGTCGCGCGGCGTGGAAGCCGTGTCGCTGGTCGGCGAAGCGTATCCGCCGGAACTGTTCGAACTCCTCGCGATGCATCGCGTGCCGTACGTCGTCACGTACGCCTATCGCGACGACAGCCCGCACTGCTGCATCGGCTTCGACAACCGCGCGGCGTTCGCACGGCTCACCACGCACCTGCTCGACCTCGGCCACCGCGATTTCGCGATCATCATGCAACCGTCGACGGACAACGATCGCGTGCAGGCCCGCCTGCGCGGCATTCACGACACGCTTGCCGCGCACGGGCTCGCGGTGCGCCCCGTGCATCAGCACGAAGGCACGGCCACGATCGCGTTCGGGCGGGCGAGCCTGCGCGCGATCGTCGGCAGCGATGCGGCGACGCGGCCGACCGCGGTGATCTGCGGCAACGACGCGCTCGCGCTCGGCGCATTGCTCGAAGCGCAGGCGCTCGGCATCGACGTGCCCGCGCAGTTGTCGATCACCGGATTCGACGACATCGCGCTCGCGCGCGAGATCCAGCCGCCGCTGACGACGATGTGGGTCGACACCGACGCGATCGGCCGCCAGGCCGCGCATGCGTTGCTCGACACGCTGGAGAACGGCGCGACGGGGCCCGGCCATGCCGTCCTGCCCGAACTGCGCATACGGGAATCCGCGGCGCCCCCAGCACGGACGCAGGCGCGCGCGACGCGCAAGAAATAGCGGGCAGCGCCTGCTTACTGCATCACGTCGATCGGCAGCGTCTTGTCGAGATTGTCGTGCCACGCGTTGATCGTCTTCGGCACGGTTTTCTTCCACGCGGGCACGTTCGAGTAGTAACGCATCCGGACGTTGTTCTTCGCATCGAACACGAGTAGCCCGATCCACAGATCGGTGCCGCGGCGCATCACGATCGCCGCGTTCGTCGTCGCGATACCGCGCACCCAGTACGACGTCACGTGTGCGCCGAGCCCGTCGAGATCCTTCTCCTCGGCGCTGTAGTTGACCATGTCGACGAGCGTCTGATAGTCGGCGCCGAGCAGCTTGTGCGCGGTCGCGTTCTGCTGCGCGTCGGCGACGACCTTGAGGCTCAGCAGGTCGGCTTTCGGTTCGGCCTGCGACTGCGCGGCGGTCACATAGTCGCCTGCGTACGTCACGCCCGCACCGGCGCCACAATCGAAATCGGCGCCCTGTTGCGTGACGCGGATGCGCCCGCCCTTGCGGTCGAAGTCGAGCCGGCACTTGTTCTGGCGGTAGGTGCCGCTGTCGCCGTGCAACATGATGTCGCCGTCGAGCCCGCCGGTATTCGCGCCGTTGTTGGCGCTCAGCTCGAAATGCAGGCGCGGCACCGTGCCGGTGAACGTCAGTTCGCCGCCGAACGACGGGTTGTCGCTCGTCCGATGCCACGTCTGCTGCCAGCGATCGGCAGCGAGCGGCATGCCGCTCAGGCTCGCGAGCCGTTCGCGGTAGCGGTCGCCCAGGCATGACGCATCGCTGCCGCACTGGTCGCGCTGCTTGAGCCACTTCAACTGCGCGGCCTTCAGCGCGGCCGTATCGCCGCCCTTCGCGAGCGCCGTCTTCCACGCGGCCGACAGATCGCCGTCGAGTTTCGATAGCGCGGGTTTCGCGCAGATCGTCTTCTCGGTCGGCGACGCGGCCTTCCCGCAGTCGAAGCCGGCCGCATGCGCGGCGACCGGTGCGAGCATCAGCATCAGCAGCGCGGCCGCCGCGATGGAGGGCAGCCGCGTGCGCGGCATTTCACAGGCGGGAATCGCGGCTTGCCCGCGCGAATTCGATCGGTTCTGGGTTGTCATCGGCTTGATCGTCGCTGGGTCGCGCGCCCGTAGAAGCTACCTGCACGCGACATTCGAAGTAAAAACGCCCGGCCCGGCATGCAGCGCATGCCGCCGCCCGCCGAAGCGTAACCCGGATGCGCGACGCCGATCAATCGACGTTCGATGTCGTCGCAACCATTTCGGCGACCGCACAGCAGCGCCCGACGCCGTCGCGCAACGCAGCTTCCGTCGCGGGATCGATGATCCCGATGAACACCATCACGCAGTCGTCATGCGCAGTCATGCTTTCGTCTTCCAGTGACGAGCACCGGATGCGCCAAGTCCGATACGCCGCATGACTCAACAATCTCCGCAAATCATGCGGAGATTAATCGCCACATTCACCGCAAAATACCCCGCTACCGTATCCGGCCCGCCCCGCTCGCGCCCGTCGGCGTCGATTGCCCGAGCCGCTCCGCGAGAAACCCGATGAACGTGCGCAGCGTGACGAACCCCTCCCGGTGCTGCGGAAACACCGCATTGAGCGTGATCGGCGGCGGCACGTAGGCATCGAGCACCGGCACCAGCGCCCCGCTGTCGAGCGCCGCGCCGACGATGAAGTGCGGCAGCAGCGCGATGCCTAGCCCCGCGATCGCGGCGTCGCGCACCACTTCGCCGTTGTTCGCGACGAGGGGGCCCTGCACGTCGAACGTGCGTGCCGCGCCGTCGACGCGGAATTCCCAGCCGACCCGCCGCTCGCGCCCGTACAGCACGCACGTATGGCCGGCCAGATCGGCCGGCGTCTGCGGCGCGCCGTGCCGCTTCAGGTAGGCGGGGCTCGCGCACGCGATCATCCGCCACGCGCCGAGCGGACGCGCGATCAGCGTCGAATCCTCGAGCGAGCCGATCCGCAGCACGAGGTCGAAGCCCTCGCCGATCAGGTCGACGCGCCGGTCGGTCAGGTCGAGGTTCAGCCGCACGGCCGGGTGCGCGGACAGGAATTCGGCGATCAGCGGCGACACGTGCGTAATTCCGAACGACAGCGGCGCGCTGATCTTCAGCGAGCCATGCAGCTCCGTGCTGCGCACCGACATCGCCTGCTCGGCGTCGGCGATCTCCGCGAGGATGCGCTGCGCGCGCGCATAAAACTCCTGCCCCGATTCGGTCACCGCGAGATTGCGGGTATTGCGATGCAGCAGCCGCACGCCGAGCGACGCCTCCAGCGCCATCGTGCGCCGGCTGACGAACTGCTTGGACAGCATCAGCTGGTCGGCCGCCGCCGTGAAGCTGCCTGCGTCCACGGTCGCGACGAAGATCCTGAGGTCGTTGAGTTCCATATTGTCCACTCCATAGCGACAGTCATTATCGCTACAGCGATTTATTTGTCAAATCGATTGACCTAAGATTCATCTCAACGAACGGCCGGGCCCACTTTCGAGGTCCGGCGACTTCAAGGACAGAAAATCATGATCGATATCCGTGCAGCAAACCAACGTGGCCGTGCGGAGCATGGCTGGCTCAGCTCCCGTCATACGTTTTCGTTCGCGAATTACTACGATCCGAAGCAAGTCGGCTTCTCCGACCTGCTCGTGATCAACGACGACCGCGTCGCCCCGGGCCGCGGCTTCGGCACGCACCCGCACCGCGACATGGAAATCCTGTCGTACGTGCTCGACGGCGCGCTGGAACACAAGGACTCGATGGGCACCGGCTCGGTGATCGTGCCGGGCGATGTGCAACTGATGAGCGCGGGCACGGGCGTGCGCCACAGCGAGTTCAACCACTCGCCGGACACGCCGGTCCACTTCCTGCAGATCTGGGTCGGGCCGTCCGAAAAGGGTGCCGAGCCGCGTTATCAGCAGACGAATGTCGCGGCCGACGACAAGCGCGGCAAGCTCGCCCTCGTCGTGTCGCCGACCGGCGACGCCGGTTCGCTGAAGATCCGGCAGGACACCAAGATTTACGCGGGCCTGTTCGACGGCGACGAAAGCACTACGCTGGAACTTGATCCGAGCCGCTTTGCTTACGTGCATGTGGCGCGCGGCAGCGTGACGGTCAACGGCGTGACGCTCGGCGAAGGCGACGGCGCGCGCATCCGCGGCGAACACGCGCTGACGATCGCGGACGGCAAGGATGCGGAAGTGCTGGTGTTCGACCTGCGTCCGGTCGAAGTAACGGCCGAATGGGCGTGACGCCCGTTCGGGAAACCGGGCTCCGCTGACCGCGGGGCCCCTTTAATCGGAGATTCGCAACATGGCCAAGGTTCTCGTTCTTTACTACTCGTCCTACGGGCACGTCGAAACGATGGCGCAGCACATCGTGGAGGGCGCGAAATCGGTGCCCGGCGTCGAGGTCACGCTCAAGCGCGTGCCGGAAACGATCCCCGCCGACCAGGCCCGCGCGGCCGGCGTGAAGGTCGACCAGGCCGCGCCGGTCGCCACGGTGGACGAACTCGCCGACTACGATGCGATCATCTTCGGCACGCCGACCCGCTTCGGCAACATGGCCGGCCAGATGCGCACGTTCCTCGACCAGACCGGCGGCCTGTGGATGAAAGGCGCGCTCGTCGGCAAGATCGGCAGCGTGTTCGCATCGACCGGCACGCAGCACGGCGGCCAGGAAACGACGATCACGTCGTTCCACACGACGCTGCTGCATCACGGGATGGTGATCGTGGGCGTGCCGTATGCGTGCAGCGGGCTCGTCAACATGAACGAAATCACCGGCGGCACGCCGTACGGCGCGACCACGCTCGCGGGCACGGACGGCAGCCGCCAGCCGAGCGCGAACGAGCTCGACATCGCGCGCTACCAGGGCAAGCACGTGGCGGAACTCGCGAGCAAGCTCGCGTCGTGACGCGACGGCCCCGCGACCGGGGGCCCGCACACGAACGAACGGCGCCGGGTCGACCGGCGCCGTTCGTCCTGTGCAACGCTTTCGACCGTTACTGGCCCGAAGCCGGCGCGGCCGGCGCCGCCTTCGTCGCGGGCGCCTTCTGCACGGCGTTCTGCGGATAGTTGCTCTGGTCGTTGGTCAACCGGTAGCCGCTGCCGGTGCCGATCGCCTTCAGGTCCGACGCGTGCCGCGCGCGGGCCGCCTTGCGCGCCGCCTTCTTCTGCGCCTTGTCGAGTTGCTTCGGCACCGGCGCGGACGAGGGATCCTGCGCGTATGCCGCCGGCGCGGCGGTCAACAACAGACCGAACGACGCCGCTACTGCCACTGCCACCGAAACCACGCGAGACTGCTTCATGACCGATCTCCTTGTCGATTGTTGAGTGTGGGTCGGACACCGGCGTGCACGCGACGGCTTGCGACAACGGCGCCGATGCAACGTTAGCCGATCGCTGCGCAAATGTCCTCGGGCGTTCCTGAATTCTCCTGATAACGCCCACGATACATGCACGCCGGGGGCGCCGTCCTTTCGGCCTGTCGTCCGCGCCATCCGGGAAACCGATACCCCGTCGGCCGCGCGCTCAGATCCAGCGCGACAGCACCGGCAGCAGGATCGGCACGACGAACGCCGTCAGTACGCCGTTCAACCCCATCCCGAGCCCGGCAAATGCGCCGGCCTCCTCGCTGACCTGGAACGCGCGCGCGGTGCCGATCCCGTGCGACGCGACGCCGAGCGCGAAGCCGCGCACGGCCGGCTCCTCGACCCGCAGCAGATTGAGAATTCCGCGCGCGCACACCGCGCCGAAGATCCCGGTCGAAATCACGAGCACGGCCGTGAGCGACGGAATGCCGCCGATCTCGGCGGCGACGGCCATCGCGATCGGCGTCGTCGCCGATTTCGGCGCGAGCGATGCGATCGTCTGGTGCGACGCCCCGAACAGCGCGGCGATGCCGACCGCCGACACGATCGCGGTCAGCGAACCCGCGAGCAGGCCGACGAGCAACGGCAGCGCGGCGCGCCGCAGCTTCGACCACTGGCGGTACAGCGGCAGCGCGAGCGCGACGGTCGCGGGGCCGAGCAGGAAATGGACGAACTGCGCGCCGTCGAAATACGTCGGATACGGCGTATGCGTGAGCGTCAGCAGCACGACAATCACCGCGACCGCGATCAGCACCGGATTCGCGAGCGGGTTGAAGCGCGCCCGCGCATAGACGGCCTGGGCGAACAGATACGCGACCAGCGTGATGGTCAGGCCGAGCAGCGGGCTCGCGGCGAGATAGACCCAGATCGCGCCGAGCTTCGGGAAGGCCGTCATTGCGCGCCCTCCGCGGTGCCGCCCGCGCGGCGCTGGCGCCGCAGCAGCGCGCGCGTGACGAGCGCCGTCACCGCGATCGCGAGCGTGGTGCTGACGGCCAGCGCGACGACAACCGCGACCGCGTCGCCGCGCACGCGGTCGGCCGACACCATGATGCCGACGCCGGCCGGCACGAACAGCAGCGACAGATGACGCAGCAGCTCGAGCGCGGTCGGCTCGATCGCATCGGCCACCTGCGGGCGCAGCATCACGAAGCCGAACAGCAGCAGCATGCCGATCACGGGGCCCGGCACCGGGAGGCCGAACAGATGGGACACGCCTTCCCCGAGACACTGGAAGATCAGCAAGACCGCGAACGCCTGCAACATGAACCGCTTCTCCCGAACCTGGCCGCGACCGTGCAGCCGCGCGGCCGATGAGCCGGCGACTTGCGACGCCGGCGTGAACGATACGCGCGATCGTACCAACAATGCCGGCACCCGGGCGCGATCGTGCGATTGCGTGCTCGCCATTCGACCGTTTCGCCCGCTCCGACCGACACCCTGCCGGGCATGAATGAAACGCTCGCACGCAAAAAAACGGCGGGCACGTGCCCGCCGTCCTGTCGTTCGGGTTCGAACGACCGTCGATCGCGTTACTTCAGCCGCGTCGCGATTTCATTGGCCATCGCCTTCGTCGCGGCCTTCGTCGGCGCATCGTCGGCCAGCGCGTTCAGCAGACCGAAATCATGGATCGTGCCGTCGTAGCGCGTGGTCGTCGCGTCGACGCCGGCCGCGTCGAGCTTGCGACCGTACGCTTCGCCTTCGTCACGCAGCACGTCGAACTGCGCGACCTGAATCAGCGCGGGCGGCAGGCCCTTCAACTGCGCGATGCTCGCGCGCAGCGGCGACGCGTAGATCTCGTTGCGTTGCGCTTCGTTCTTCGTATAGGCGTCCCAGAACCACTGCATCATCGGCCGCGTCAGGAAGTGGCCCTGCTGATACGCGTGGTACGAACCCGTGTCGAAGTTGTGGTCGGTGACGGGCCACATCAGCCCCTGGAAGCGGATCGCGGGGCCGCCCTTGTCCTTCGCCATCAGCGCGACGACGGCCGACATGTTCCCGCCGACGCTGTTGCCGACCACCGCGAGGCGGCTGCCGTCGACGCCGATCTCCGCGCCGTGCGCGGCCACCCATTTCGTCGCCGCATACGCCTGGTTGATCGCGACCGGGTAACGCGCTTCCGGCGACGGCGTGTAGTTCACGAACACCGCGACGGCGCCCGACTGCACGACGAGATCGCGGACGAGGCGCTCGTGCGTCGGGAAATCGCCGAGCACCCAGCCGCCGCCGTGAATGAACACGAATACCGGCGGCGTGCCCGTCGCGCCTTGCGGGCGCACGATCGTGACCGGCACCGACAGGCCGTCCTGCTCGATCGCGCGGTTCGAGACGTCGATGCCGGACAGATCGACCTTCGCGCCGTTCTGCGCGTCGACCAGCACCTGGCGCGCCTTCGCGGGGCTCAGCGTTTCGAGGCCCGGGCCTTTCTGGCCGTTCAGCGCGGCGAGGAACGCGCTCGTCTTCGCATCGGGACGGACGGCGTCGGCGCCGGCGGCGAACGCGGCAGGTGCGGTGGACAGTGCGGCTGCAACGGCGGCGGCGATCAGCAGCGGCTTGACGATCTTCATGGTGCAACTCCTTGGTTGATGCTTTGAATGACGATGAATGTTTTGCAGTGCGATCGATCAGACGAGCGTGAGCGTGACGTCGATGTTGCCGCGCGTCGCGTTCGAGTACGGGCAGACGACGTGCGCGCGCTCGATCAGCGTTTGCGCGATGTCGCGATCGAGGCCGGGCAACGAGATCTTCAGTTCCACTTCGATGCCGAAGCCGTTCGGGATCGCGCCGATACCGACGCTGCCTTCGATCGCGGCGTCCGCGGGCATCGCGATCTTGTCGCGCGCCGCGACGAACTTCATCGCGCCGATGAAACACGCGCTGTAGCCTGCGGCGAACAGTTGCTCGGGGTTCGCGCCCGCCCCGCCCGCGCCGCCGAGCTCGCGCGGCGTGGTCAGCTTCAGGTCGAGACCGCTTTCGGGCACCGTCGCACGGCCGTCGCGGCCGCCGGTGGCTTTTGCATGGGCGCGGTACAGCACTTTTTCGATCGACATGACAGACTCCTTTTTCAGCAAATGAATGAAACAGCCTTCGAACCGGGGCCCGCGTGCCGGCGGCTTCTCCGTCGACATCGCATCAATTTATCTACTCATAGATAGACAAACAGTCCCAAAAAAGCAGATGGGCGATCCATCTGCGCCAGCCATCTATCTACTACATGATAGATAACGAGATTCAATAAAAAGGCGGCGAACCGCCCGACTGCTTGCGCCGCCCGTCAGGGCCGCGTTTTCCAGACGGCCCCGACATCCTCGAGACGCGCCCGCGTGTGAAACAGCCGGCTGGCCAGCACGCTGCCCTGAAACGCCGCGTACAACGTGCGCGCCGCCGTATCGGGCTCGCCGCTGAACCGCAGCGTGCCTTCCTTCGCGCCTTGCGCGAGCAATTCCGCGAGCCAGCGCTCGTTGGCCGAGAAGAACGCCTGCACGGCCTGCCGCACGTTCTCCGGCAACGTTTCGATGTCGGCCGCGAGCATTCCGCACAGGCAGATCAGGTTGCCGTCACCGAGCGTGCGGCCGAACATCTTCGTGTACAGGCTCAGCTTTACGTCGGCCGGCAAGGCCGGATCGATTGCCCGCACGGCCGCGAGGACTTCGTCGCTGTAGGCCGCCACCGCTTCCAGCACGAGATCGTCCTTCGACGGGAAGTAGTAGTGGATGCTCGACGTCTTCACGCCCACCAGATCGGACAGGTCTCGATAGCTGAAGCCGTTGTAACCGCGCTGCATCATCAGCGTGATCGCATGATCGAGAATCTGTTCGCGGACGGTCGGTTTCGTTTCCATGAATCGAACTTTATCTACTCATAGATAGATAGTCAAGGGTTTTTTAGGAACGTGATTCCATTCGTGCGAGCCCGATGCGCGAGTACAGCGCCGTTCGCACGGCCGGGGCAGCTTACAACCCGCCTGCAGCACGATCGAATCGATGCGACACTTGAAGCCGGGCCACGCGATCGCGGCGTAACGTCCGTCGGCTGGAAGGGACGTGCCGGCACACGACGACCGCATCGCATCCGGCCCGGCATCATCGGCCCACCCGCTGCGTCGGGCCGCTATAAGGAGAACACGTCGATGTATTCGTGGTTTGAACGGCGCCTGCCGACTTTCCCGCTCGAGGATCCCGTCACGCCGCCGAAGGGATTCTTCTCGTTCGTCTGGGCGTGCACGAAAGGCGCGCGCGGCTGGATCCTGCTGATCGCGCTGACGTCGGCCGCGCTGGCCGCGTACGAAGCCGCGCTGTTCGCAATGATGGGGCACATGGTCGACTGGCTGTCGTCGTCGACACCGGCCGAATTCGGCGGCCGCCACTTCGGCACGCTCGCCGGTTTCGCGGCGATCCTCGCCGGCAGCGCGCTGCTGATCGCGCTGCATACGATGGTCAAGCACCAGGTGCTCGCGATCAACTTCCCGATGCGGCTGCGCTGGCTGTTTCACCGGCTGATGCTCGACCAGAGCCTGTCGTTCTACGCGAACGAGTTCGCGGGCCGCGTGACGACCAAGATCATGCAGACCGCGCTCGCGGTGCGCGATACGCTGTTCATGTCGGTCGACGTCGTGATCGGCGTCACCGCCTACCTGATCGGCATCCTCGTGCTCGCCGCCAGCTTCGACTGGCGGCTGATGATTCCGCTCGTGCTGTGGGCGCTCGGCTACGGCGCGGCATGCGCGTATTTCGTGCCGCGCCTGGGTGCGGTCGGCAGCCGGCAAGCCGACGCGCGCGCGCTGATGACGGGCCGCATCACCGACGCGTATTCGAACATCACGACCGTGAAGCTGTTCTCGCATACGCGGCGCGAAGCCGACCACGCGCGGCGCGCGATGGAAGCGTTCAAGGCGACCGGCGACGCGCAGATGCGGCTCGTCAGCGCGTTCGAGATCGTCAACCACCTGCTGTCGACGCTGCTGCTGATCGGCTCGGCCGGCCTCGCCCTCGCGCTGTGGATGCACGGCGAGGCGAGCGCGGGCGTGGTCGCGGCCGTGATCGCGATGGCGCTGCGCCTGTCGAGCTACTCGCACTGGATCATGTGGGAAATGACCGAGCTGTTCGAGAATGTCGGCACGATCCAGGACGGCATCAACACGCTGACGAAGGTGCGCAGCGTGGTCGACGCGCCCGATGCGAAGCCGCTCGCGGTGCAGCGCGGCGAAATCGTGTTCGACAACGTGCAGTTCGCGCACGAGGACAACGATCGCGCGGTATTCGACGGGCTGAACCTGACGATCCGGCCCGGCGAGCGGATCGGACTGATCGGCCGCTCGGGCGCCGGCAAGTCGACGCTCGTGAACCTGCTGCTGCGCTTCTACGACGTCGGCGGCGGCACGATCCGGATCGACGGGCAGGACATCGCACACGTGACGCAGGACAGCCTGCGCGGCGCGATCGGGATGGTCACGCAGGATACGTCGCTGCTGCACCGGACGATGCGCGAAAACCTGCTGTACGGCCGCCCCGACGCGACCGAGCGCGAGATGCAGGACGCGGCCGTGCGCGCGGAAGCGTCCGAGTTCATCGACCGGCTGCGCGACCGCCACGGCCGCAGCGGCTACGACGTCGAGGTCGGCGAGCGCGGCGTCAAGCTGTCGGGCGGCCAGCGGCAGCGCGTCGCGATCGCGCGCGTGATGCTCAAGGATGCGCCGATCCTCGTGCTCGACGAAGCGACCAGCGCGCTCGACTCCGAGGTCGAAGTCGCGATCCAGCGCAGCCTCGACACCCTGATGCGCGGCAAGACGGTGATCGCGATCGCGCACCGGCTGTCGACGATCGCCGCGATGGACCGGTTGATCGTGCTCGACGAAGGGCGCATCGTCGAGGAAGGCACGCACCAGCAGTTGCTGCAGGCGGGCGGCATTTACGCGGCGCTGTGGGCGCATCAGAGCGGCGGGTTCCTCGGCGAAACGGCGGAAGCGGAAAGCGTGGCGCAGTAGGCCGGGCGCCATGGCGACATGGCGGCCATCGATCGTCGGCGGATATCTTTGCCGATCGATTTCCCGCCGCAGGCGCTCCGTGGCGATCCATAGTGCCAATGGTATATTCTGTATACCTAGCATCAATTCGATATCAAAAGCGCTTGGACATCTTCCAAAAGGAACCGCCATGCTTGAACTGGAACCGCTCTGCTTCTCGTCCGACTGCCCGAGCCGGGTCTTATTCGATCAGATCTCCGACAAATGGTCGATGATGGTGGTGACCGTGCTTGATGGCGGTCCGCTTCGTTTCAACGAAATCCGTCGTCGGCTGCAAGGCGTCACCCAAAAGGCGCTCACTCAGTGTCTGCGCCGGCTGGAGCGCAACGGTCTGGTATCGCGCGAAGTGATTTCGCTTTCGCCAGTGGCGGTGCAGTATCAAATCACGCCGCTGGGCCGCACGCTGCAACAGCCTCTCCGAGCGCTGCACGAATGGACGCTCACGAAGCTGCCCGAGGTCGATGCCGCCCGGCAGATGTTCGATACCGCATCAAGCCAAAGTCCGGACGGAAGGCAGCTCCACTCGATTGCATGAGCGCGTCGTCGGCCGGTCGTGCAGCGCTTCGAGATCAATAGTCCGATGCACGAAGGCCAACCGACAGATGCTGTAGAACGGCGTGGCCCGGTGCGCATGACGGAAAGCAGTCTGCGGTTTTCATCCGGGGCAGTGCGCGGGCTCCGGCGTGTTCGTATGCGGGCATTCGATATCGATTCGTACCTCGAACAGATCCACACATTGACTGCTCGAGCTATTTGGATCTGAAACGCAGAGCACCCCACTGCTCTTGCACGCGCGGCCACTATCGACGGCTCGATAGTCCAGGCGCCGACGGCAATTCCCCGACAGTAGGTATCTTCAAACCTACTAGGGCGACTCAAAGTGCCTAATTGACGCCAAGTGTACGTTTGATACCGTATCGCTTGTCCTCATTGCGAGGCAAGCAACCTGCCAATCGGTCATCCGAGCGCAAGCACTTCTTTGGTCAAGTCATTTGGCCAATCGTCGAGCGCGAGCGGCTGTCCGAGAAAACGTTCACGTCCGAGAAAATATGGAAAATCGAAAGCTTCTTGCCCCCTTGAGCAACAAAGCGCTTACCTTCAAGAACCGAGTCTTCATGGCGCCGATGACGAGAGGTCGATCCAAGGATCAGGTGGCGACCGAACTCACCGCGACGTATTACGCGCAGCGCGCATCGGCGGGCCTGATTTTCACGGAAGGCTCCCAGATCAGCGCCCAGGCGGTCGGCTGGACGAATACCCCGGGGATCTACACCGCCGAGCAAATTGCGGGATGGAAGAAGGTAACCCAGGCAGTTCATGAAGCTGGCGGTCTCATTTTCGCCCAGCTCTGGCATACCGGGAGAGCATCTCATCCTGATTTTCACGGTGGAGAACTACCGGTCGCGCCGTCGGCAACCCCTTTCAATAGCCAGGCATTCACGCCCGAAGGCATCAAACCTTCCGTGACGCCGCGCGAACTGACCGTTGATGAAATCAAGTCCACAATTTCGGACTACGAAAAGGCAGCGCAGGCCGCGAAGGATGCGGGTTTCGATGGTGTCGAGGTTCACGGTGCCAATGGTTATCTGCCCGCGCAGTTTCTGGAAGACGGTTCAAACAAGCGCACCGACGAGTATGGCGGCACCGTCGAGAAGCGGGCGAGATTTCTGCTTGAAGCCACTGACGCGGCAATCAAGGTCTTCGGACCGGCCCGTGTCTCGGTCAGGCTTTCGCCGCGCATTCCGTACAATGACATGGGCGACTCGAATCTCGAGCAGACCTACATGTACGCGGTGGAAGCCCTGGAAAAGAAAAAGCTTGGGATCCTGCATTTCATGGAACCCGCGACCCTGCCTGAAGGCGTGAAACCCCTGGCGCCCGGGGCGCGCGAGCGGTTCTCGGGGATTTTCGTGTTGAATGTCGGTTATGACCAACAGTCCGCGGAACACGTGCTGCAGACCGGCCTCGCCGATGCAATCTCATTTGGCACGCTGTTTATCAGCAACCCTGATCTACCGGACCGCTTCCGCCTGGACGCACCTCTGGTCACCGCGGACGCCTCCACTTATTACAGTGGTTCCGAAGAAGGCTATACAGACTACCCGGCGCTTGCGTAGTCGGTCACGGTCGAAGCGGGCCCGGGCGAGCTCAGGTCTTGATCTTGATCGCCGCGCTCCGTCACGCGCCGTACCCATCGGGCCCGGCGCGGCGCTGCCGGCGATGGCCGCGTAAGCCTCATCGACACGCATGATGTTGCTGACGTGGCGCGCGTTGCGCTGCTCGATGCCGTCCATGCGAACTCGCAACGGGCTTATCACCTTACCGGTCCGGCGACGATCAACATGGCGGAAGTTGCCGAGACACTCTCGCGGCTTCTCGGCAAAACCGTGAGCTGTCAGCACCGCAGTCCGGATGCGCAGCGCGACGCGGGCGTATTTGCGTCAAGTTGACACCAGCGATTGCGATCGGCAGTCTGGCTCGATCAAGCGCTAGCTGCCGCATTCGCGAGATCGACCGTCGATCGCCAGGATCAAGGGTCGAGCCTCTCGGCTCGCCCCTTTATCGGCCCGGACTTACCGTCCCGACGCTACTCGCTCATGGTGAAGTACACGTATAGTTCTCCGCCGACATCGCGGCCTTGGCGTCATTGGCAGGCCCGGTGTAGCGCGGGTACTGCGGATACTGGCACAAGGGTCGCGTGAACGCCACGCTGCCATCCGTGTTCAGCTTCGATGCGACGAGGTTCCCGGGCGCCTTGCCCTTCGTCACCCACTGATCCAATACGGCTACCAGGTTGGTGGAGTCCGCACCCGGGCCGCCGGCGCAGTGATTCACGCCTGGAGCCTGGTAATAGCGAGCGAATGAGCTGACGGTCGATGCGCCCATCGTAGCTTGCAGCTTCTGGTAATACGCTGTCGTTGCACGGTGACTCAATGCCATGTCCGCGGTGCCGTGCCAAAGGAGCAGTTTCCCGCCATGGCTCACGAACGGGCTCACGTCGGCATTCGTCGCGCTATTGAGCGCAGCCATGGTGAACAGGGCCGCAGGGTTCGAATTCCAGTCGTATGCAAGTGAATTCGCATTGGCGTCATTGGCCAGATACGACTTCACCGTCGCATCCTGAAGCAGGAACTGAAGCGAACCATTGCCATTTCCCGTCGGGCCGGTAAACCACTGCGACCATCCGCCCGGGTCGTCTTCGTTGCCCGTCAGCGCCCAGCCTGGATAGCTATACGTTCCGTTCGCGAAACTCGAAGCACTGGTCCAGGTATTCGCCGCGGCAATCTGCGCGTCGGACAAGCATGAATCGCCGGCGTCGGTCCCGCTTGGGCAGCGAAGGACGGAAGGATCGAAATTGCATGCGGATTGATTGGACACTACCCCGTCCACGATCCCGTCTGCTGCATCGCATTTGTCTCGAATCGCTTTCGCCAGCAGGGAAATCTTCCCGGCCGTGAATGCCGCCCCGGGGGCCGCGACCGCCTTCGCGTTGCGATTGAACGCTCCCATGAATGCCGGCCAATCGTATGCCGGTGCGCGGACGATCACACCGTCGAAGAGATCAGGATTCCGCTGGATTGCCATCAATCCCTCACGCCCGCCATTGGAACACCCTTCGTAATAGGACTGGTCCGGCGCTTTGCCATAGATCAGATGCAGCATGTCTTTCGCAGCAGCCGCGGCCGTCGGAACGGAACCCGAACCGAACAGGGATGCCAGAAATGGATCCGTTGCAAACGAAGCATCCGCCGAAGACGAACCGATGTGGCCGCCGTTGCTTTGAACAATCGCGTATCCCGCTTTCAGGACTTCCGGCCCGCTCCACAGGAAATTCTGGATCGAGCCATCGTAACCGCCGCCCCCCGCATACAGCAGTTTCCCGTTCCAGTTGTCGGGCAGTTGCACCTGCATCGCGAGTTGAGGCGAGATCAGCGCCGATACCTTGCAGTAAGCCGGATCGGCACCTGCCGCCGCCACCATCGACGCGTCGGTGACCGACGCACCGCCAGCTGATTTTCCCTTTATCGCGTCGCAAGCCTGTTGTGCCGTCAGCGATACCGGTGACGCAGGCGCGTCGTCACTTCCACCACAACCCGATATCCCCATCGATGCAATGGCGGCCAGCGTGATCGCCACTACCGGACTTCCTCGCTTCGTTCTCACCTTCGTCTCCTCCTGATTGGAATGGCACCGCGTCACGGTCGAGGACGCCAGGACATGCTGCCTGCGTCGTACGTGCGCATTTGTCTCGCGTGTGACATTCAGACGCGACGTGGGCCATTTTCGGGAAAACACCTAACGGAACGTGGGGCGATGTATCGCATGCCATGTTGTCGTGCGACGGACCTTGCGCACCACTTCGGGCCCGGCCGGCTCACTCGGCAACGCGCGGAACGAGCACGGAGCCCGTCGCACGCACGCACGATTGCCCCGCCGCATTCGTGATGGAGCCGTCGAGGTCCAGCAAGCGGCCGCTGCGGTGCGGCCGGATGGCCGAAACCTCCCACGCGAGATCGATCCGCTCATCCGGAAAGACCGGCAGCAATAATTCGAACTGGAAGCGCACGCCAACCACCTCCCCCATTCGGGCGAAGTGCGACGCCGCGAGTCCCATCAGCAATGCGACGGTATAGGTACCGCTGACGATGCGTGTGCCGAAACGGGTGGCCGCCGCGTAGACCGCGTCGTGGTGTACCGGGTTGTCGTCTCCGCAAGCGAGCGCGAAGGCACGAGCGTCACTGTCGTTACAAACATGGCTGCGTGCGAACCGGTACCCGATTTCAATCGCCGAGGTGTCGCTTCTCATGCGCGTGGGTCAAAGTCGAAGATGGGTTCCGAACACGTACGCCGCGACCTCGGCAGAGGAAGCCGTCGTCGTCGACGGCGCCCGCTGCAGCAACGCACGCGGTCGCTGTCGTGGACTACACGCCCGATAAAGCCGTAATGGCTTCCCGACTTCCGACCCGTTCCCGAAGCCGGAATTTCTGGATCTTTCCCGTGCCGGTCTTGGGCAGTACGCCATACACGACGCGCACGGGGCACTTGTAATGGGCAAGGCGTTCCCGGCAAAAGCGGATGATGTCGGCTTCATCCGGAACCGCGGCGCCGGGCTTCAACTCGATGAACGCGCACGGCGATTCACCCCATTTGGCATCGGGCTGAGCAACGACAGCCGCGATCAGAACTGCTGGATGCCGATGAAGCACGTCTTCGACCTCGACGGAGGAAATGTTCTCTCCACCCGAGATGATGACGTCTTTCGAACGATCGGTGATCTGGATATAGCCGTCCGGATGCACGACGGCAATGTCGCCCGTATGAAACCACCCGCCGCTGAACGCTGCCGCCGTAGCAGCCTCGTTCTTGAGATAGCCCTTCATCACGACATTGCCGCGCATCAGCAGTTCGCCTTGCGTCTTGCCGTCCCAAGGCACCGGCGCATCGCTACCCGGCACCGCGACCCGGAGCCCCTCCAGGCAGGCCGACCGACTACCCTGTCTCGCCATGAGGCGCGCCTTGTCGTCCGGCGACAGGCCGCTCCAGGCAGGCTCGACGAAGCAACTCACGGGCGTGCCCGATGCTTCGGTGATGCCGTAGACGTGCTCCACTTCAAAACCCATCTCCGACACTGCCTTCAATACGGCAGCCGGCGGAGGTGAACCTGCCGTTCGCACACGAACCGTATGCGGCAGCGGCAGGCGGTCCGAGTCGGACGAACTGGCCAATGATGCAAGCACGATCGGCGCCGCGCAGAAGTGGTCGACACGGTGCTGCCGAACGGCCTCGAAGATGTTCGAGGCCGTCACCTTTCGCAGGCAGACGTGCGTGCCCGCCGCCGCCGTGATGGCCCATGCGAAGCACCATCCATTCGCATGAAACAAGGGAAGCGTCCAGAGGTATACCGGGCGACGCGGCATGCCCCAATCCGTCAGTTGAAGCATGCTCATCAGATACGTGCCGCGGTGGCTCGGGACCACGCCCTTGGGGTCCGAAGTCGTTCCGGACGTGTAGTTCAGCGCGATTGCATCCCACTCGTCCGATGGCCAGACGCCGGAAAATTCGGGATCGCCTTCGGCCAGGAACGCCTCGTACTCGATTTCCCCGATCGGGTCTCCCGACGTCGCCTCGGTATCGGCGATATCGATGATCAACGGCTTGTTCTCGAGGTGTTCAAGCGCGCTTGCCGCCAACGAAGAAAACTCGCGGTCCACCAGCAGGATCTTGCATTCGCCATGACGCAGGATGAACCGGACGCCCTCCGCATCGAGCCTGCAGTTGATCGCGTTGAGAACGGCTCCGGACAGCGGCACCCCGTGATGCGCCTCGACCATCGCCGGCGTGTTCGGCGCAAGGATGGATACCGTGTCCCCTCGCTCGATCCCGCGCTTGACCAGTGCGCTGGCAAGGCGACGGCATCGCGCCCTCGTCTCTCGCCACGTCTGCGTCGATTGGCCATGAATGATGGCCGTGTGATCGGGATACTGGTCCGCGCATCGATCGAGAAAATGAAGCGGTGTGAGCGGCACGTGATTGGCCGGCGTGCGATCCAGCCCTTTTCCATAGATGTTTTCGCTCATTTCCACGTCTCCTCATCGGTTCATGACTGCGCGTCCGTGGACGTATTCCGTCCTCGATCCGTCAAAGCAGTCTAGAGAAGATTCGGTACACGAAATGTCACCCCCGAGACATTCCCGCGGGCCTCATTGATTTCATCGAAGCGGGACGCCGATTGTCTTGCGCGAGACATTGGCGTCGGGCGCAGATCGCTACTCTCGCCGTGTGGACGTGCGGTTCGCACGATTGGATAGCGAGGTCATGGATGGAACGAGCAGCAGCACCGCCGCAGGAACTCTCGTCGATCAGGGCGGCGGTTGAATGGGCAATCGCGACGCGCCGCAGCGTCAGAGCGTATCTTCCGACGCCCGTGCCCGAGGAGACCATCAAGGCAATTCTCGACGTGGCCCGTTATGCGGCGACCGGCGTGAACATTCAGCCGTGGAAGGTCCACGTCGTCACCGGCGCGGCGCGAGACCGCGTATGCAATGCGATCAAGGAAGTCGACGCCGATCCGTCGCGGGCGGACATGCACGTCGATGAGTGGAACTACTACCCGAACGAGTGGGTATCCCCGTACATCGACAGACGGCGCGCGCTCGGATGGACGCTGTACGGGCTGCTGGGCATCCGGAAGGACGATAAACCGAGGATGCGCGAACAGCACGGGCGCAACTACCAATTCTTCGATGCGCCCGTCGGGCTGTTCTTCACCATCGACCGCGTCATGCAGCAGGGAAGCCTGCTCGATTACGGCATGTTCCTGCAGAACATCATGATCGTCGCGCGCACCTACGGCATCAGCACGTGTCCGCAGGCCGCCTTCATGAAGTATCACAAGATCATCGAGGAGGAACTGGGCATCGGGTCCGACGAAATGTTCCTGATCGGCATGAGCATGGGCTACGCGGACGACAGCCGTATTGAAAATGCGCTCGTGTCCGACAGGGCGCCTTCTTCCTCTTTCACCGTCCATCACACCACCTGAGTCCGCCGGCAGAGCGGTCGTCACTTGCAGCAATCACGATATCCACAAGGAAATGGAGGAGACCATGAGCAACGAAATCGATGTCCAGAAGGTCGTACAAGACGCAAGATTCTCCCGCTTTCACGGCTTGATCCTGTTCTGGTGTGTCCTGATCCTGGTTCTCGATGGCTACGATCTCGCCGTCGTCGGCACGGCGCTCCCGTCGATCATGAAAGATATGGGCGTCAACGCGGCAAAGGCCGGCTTCATGGCGAGTTCGGCACTGTTCGGCATGATGTTCGGCGCCATCTACCTCGGCATGCTGGCCGACAAGATCGGCCGTCCGGTTTCCCTCTGTGCATGCATCGGGTTATTCAGCGTATTTACCGCTGCCGCCGGTCTTACACATGATCCCGTGTCCTTCAGCATCACGCGGTTCCTGGCCGGCCTCGGAATCGGCGGGGTCTTGCCGATCGTCACCGCGCAGATGGGCGAGTTCGCACCGCGGGCCATCCGGGCACGCCTCGTCACGGTCGTGTTTGCCGGCTATTCGATCGGCGGGATTCTCGTCGCGCTGACGGGCAAGCAGATGATCGAATCCTACGGCTGGCAATCGGTCTTCTTTCTCGCAGGGACACCGGTGTTGCTCATCCCGTTCATCCTGATGACGATGCCCGATTCCTTTGCGTTCCTGGTACGGAAAAATCGTGCCGCGAAGATTGAAGCGACGATTCGCAGGATCGCGCCGGACGCGCGGCTTCAACCCGGCGACCGTTTCGTCATGCCGCAGCAGGCAATCAGCAGCACGCCCGTGGCGAGCCTGTTCCGCGATGGCCGCGGATTCAGCACCGTCATGATCTGGATCGCGTTCTTCATGGGGCTCTTCATGGTGTACGCGTTGAGCTCGTGGCTGACGAAACTCATGGCGATGTCGGGCTACAGCCTGGGGTCGGCATTGACGTTCGTCCTCGTCTTCAACGTCGGCGCGGTGGCAGGTGCGATCGGCGGAGGGTGGCTCGGCGACAAGTACAACATCAAGCATGTGCTGGTGGCGTTCTACGCCACGGGAGCCGTCTCGCTGGCGCTGATGGGATACACCCGGTCCACCGCGCTGCTGTTCCCGATCGTGTTCGTGGTCGGCGGCTCGACGCTCGGCACCCAACTCCTGGCCTATGCGTATGCCGGAGAGTTCTACCCGGCGGCGATCCGGTCGACGGGCGTCGGATTCGCGTCCGGCGTCGGTCGCCTCGGCGCGATAGCGGCACCCGTGCTGATCGGCTTGCTGGTCACGATGCGCCTGCCCCTCGAACAGAATTTCCTGGCGATCGCGCTTGCCGGCGCGCTGGGTACCCTCGCGGTCACGATGATCGACCATCGCCGCAGCGCGGTATCTCGGCACGATGTGGACGTGGCTCCCACGCGCATCGATGCCGCATCGTCCGCCAGCAGGTAAGACGACGCGTTTCCCGTCGCGGCCGGTCGACGCAGATTGCGGCTCGCGTTCACGCGCCGACGTTGCAGGATCGCCGGCGCGGAACGCACCGCACCGGCAGCAGAAGCCGGCGTTCGCGCGGGTTGTCGTGCAGGAGACGCCGACGCACCGCGCGTACCGTCCGTGCAGGCGATGTCGCCATCACCCGACCGTCACCGGCAATACCGGGGAGCCGGACACGCCGCGCAAACAAAACGTGATGATGGCCGTCACGTGGGCGCTGGCCTGCTCGGCATCGGGTGCTGCGTTGCCGGTGAGCGGGACGACCAGTCCCTCGAACAGACACCCGACGATGCAGTCCGCCGAAGCCATCGCATCCTGTGCCGGGAACTCGCCGTTCGCCATCCCCTGCTCGATGATCGTCTTGAATACCCTCGCCAGCGCTCTGTGAAAGGTCAGGCGCATTGCCTCGACATCGGGCTCGACAGGTTCGGCGACCAGCGAATAGGCGAGGCGCCGCCCCTGCAACGCACGGCTGGCGAACGTCCAGACGGCGGCACCGAGACGCTCCGCCGCCGTACCGTCGCGCATGGCAATGCCGGCGACGACATCGACTTCACGCTGTGCCGTCGTCCTGACCACCTCGACCATCAGGTCGGTCTTGGATGCGAAATAGCGGTACAGCGTGCCGATCGCGATTCCGGCGGCTTCCGCGATCGCATACATCTGCGCGTCGCGAAACCCCACGTCGGCCACCAGATCGCGCGCGGCCTTTACGATCAACGGATGCTTGTCGGCCCCTCTGCGGCGAACGCGAACACGCGCCTGACTAACTGGAATTTCCATTTCATTTACCGTCACATCCGAAGCACGGGCAGGCATCCCGCCGCGCTTCCCTGCATCATCACGATCGCAAACGTCGAATCGTCCGACCGTTGGCTCCCTGTACGTTTCGTATGATACGCCCAGGCAAAATATCGAGTATGGGTTCGTGACATGCCGGTACAAACACCTAGCCACCGTGCCTTGACAGTGAATATACTGGAACCTACTCTTAAGCGAATTTCAATTCTATTTAACGGATTGGCCAGTACATCCGGATTGTCCGAACGGCCCATGCACCATGTGATGCGTGGCGTCGGGAGCCCTCGCGCAACGGCACGCTATTGTTCCGAACGATGAACCAACTTTGTGGCATGCAAACCATCGACGCAAAGCGGGAAGCAGCGCCTCCGGCCGCCGAGATGGCACGGCCCTGCAACCGTGCGAATCTCGGCGTCCGAAAACATGACGACGGCCCCGGCGCCCCGGCAGCCGTCACCGTCGACGCCTTTCTCGCACGCTGCTCGTGGTACGTCGATCTGACCGAGGGCCAACGGGAGATGGTCAAGCGCGATTGCTTCGATAGGTCCTACGCTCCCGGTGCGGTCGCTTGCCACCGGGGCGACGCCGTGGACCATTGGCTCGGCGTGATCGAAGGCATCGTCAAGGTCGATACCGCGTCGAAAAATGGCCGCGTCGTCACGTTCGCCGGCATCCCGGCGGGCTCCTGGTTCGGGGAAGGCAGCGTCCTGAAGGACGAACCTCGCGCCTACTCCGTCACCGCGGTCCGCGACAGCCGGTTGGCCTTCATGCCGCGTGCGACGTTTTTCCGGCTCCTCGAGAACAGCCATACGTTCAGCCGCTATGTGATCGACCAGCTCAACGCCCGATGCGGCTACTACATCGGTCTGGTTCAGAACCTGCGGATACAGGAGGCGCCCGCCCGCGTGGCGTTTTGCCTGACCGAACTATTCAACCGACAACTGCATCCCGCCACGACGGCGACGCTCGGTTTCTCGCAGGAAGAAATCGGCAGGCTTTCGGGGCTCTCCCGCCAGAACGCCAATCGCGCGCTACGCACGTTGACCGATGCAGGGCTCATCCTCGCCGAATACGGGGCGGTGCAGATCCTGGATCTCGAGGGGCTGAGAAAATTCGCGCATTCGGAGGATTGAGTCCGGCTTCGTGTGGATAATCGGCGGCAAGACTCGGTACGGCATGCCGTTGCGCCAGGCAACGCTGCTTCGCCGCTTTGGTGGAGATATCTCGTCGAATACGCTGGCAACCAGCGGGTGCCGGTGGGCTTGGCCGCGCGGCCCATCCAGGGTCGAACGGGCACCACACCGTCCCGGGATCAGCGTGCAGTCTCGCGTCGGGCGACGCAGTACACAGCCGCTGCCGTGATCCCGAATATCAGATGAGCGATCAGCGTGATCGCGCCGCGAACCGGGATGAACCACGGAAAGATCGCCGTGAATCCATACAGGTTCACGCCGTACAGGAGAAGCCCGAACGCGCCGCCCGCAACCAGCGCGGCCACGCACGACAGACCGTGGACCAGCCGCACCAGCACGGCCGCATAGACGAGCGAAAGCATCGCATGCACGAGCGTCGCCACGCCCATGACCAGCGGATCGAAGCCGCCGGACGTATCGAGCACGCTTCGCCCCATCACGATCGCGGCCGTCAGGCGCGCGTCGCGCAACAGATTCCGGACGGCGTCATCGCCGGCGATTGCCCAGAGCAGCAATTCGATGACGGTCGATCCAAGCGCCGCGCCAAACGCCGCGCAGAGTATCGGGACCACACTCGCTCGTTTCAATGGTCGTCCTCATGGCGGGCCGGTCGATGCATCGGACCAACCGCCGTGCAACCCGGCTTACGACGCCCCTTCGCAGTCCGACCAGTACGCAAACGGGTCACGATGTTTCGGATAGTGCTCGTCCAGCCATTTCAGCAGCGTCGCCCGGGCATTGTCCATGTCGGCCTTCAACGACGACGTCGTCAGTTCGTGCACTTCGATGGACTTTTCCCGATCGATCACGAAGCAGTTCCAGTCGGGGCCGTCGAGATCCGGATCGTCGGATGCCTTCGACGACTGGCTCCAGCCGAAACGCTTGCGCGCATCGATGTAGTAGCGCGGATGCACCTTCAGATACGACATCTCGCCGCCCTGCAGGCTGCTCTCGGCGCGCAGCACGTCGCGTTCGTCGACGATCTGCGTGACTTCCGGAAGCCGGCGGGAGCGCCATCCGGCAGGCAGCGTCGCCACCGCACGGACGCTGTCGTAGGTGCCCCACTCCAGGCCCCACGCTTCGGCCATGCGTTTCATGAACGCGTCGGCGCTCGGATAACCGCGCAGCTGGATACGGGTCGACAGCGTGACTTCCACGCCGCCGCGACCGCCGGATCCACTCGACACCTCGTCGCCCGTTTCGAACGGATTGCCCGGGCGCGGCGAGTCGCGCTTCGCGTCCGCGGGCGCCAGGCCGGAAAAAAGCTGATCCAGCGCCGCACGCGCTTTCGACGATTTGTCTGGTCTATTCATCGGTTCCCTTTTGTACAAATTTGAACCCGTACTGTAATGGTTGGTGATTGCCCTGCCGTCGGGCAAAGGCTCGATTCCGCTTCACTGCGGCGATCTCGCCGTTTTCCGCGGCTGCATTGTAACGATTCGGCATCCACGATCGAACGAACGGAACGGGCGGCCCGCCGCATACGTGACGCGCGGGCCGAAGCGGTCGCCTGCGCGAACCGCCGGGTGCGCGCTACCGCAGCGCCCTCACCATCCGTTCCATCAACGCGAGGACCTCCGGCCGATTCTCGCCCTTCGCATGCACGAAGTGATAGCTGAGCAGCGAATCGACCTCGTGACGGCTCACGCGCACGAGTGCGCTGCGCTGCAGATACGCATCCGCAAGCGGCGTTCGCGCAAGCGCCACGCCCAGCCCCGCTTCGGCCGCCGCCAGCACGAGGTTGTAATCCTCGAACCGGCGATCCTGCGCGCGCGGCTTGAATGGAATGCCGAGCGCATCGAACCACGTGCGCCAGCCGGTCACGTCGGAATCGTGCAGCAACGGCATGTCGAGCAGCGCGGCGTCGCCCGTTGCGCGACGCATCCCGGCCAGTTGCGCGGCGAGCCGCGGATGTGCGACCGGATACAGCCGTTCCGGCATGAACGGGCGGGTGTCGAGTCGACGCCAGTTGCCGCGCCCGTACCGGATCGACAGATCCGCTTCGCCGCCGGCGATGTCCACGTTGCGCAGTTCGATGCCGAGCTCGATGCGCAACGCGGGCGCTTCACTCTCGAGCGCGGGCTGCCGCTCCAGCAGCCACAGCTGCGCGAACGCGGGCACCACGCTCATCCGGACCAGCCGCGGCGTGCGCGGCATGCGCCACTGATCGGCCGCGCCGTCGATGATCGCGAACGCCTGCTCGATCCGGCCGACGAAGCGCTGGCCGTCCGGCGTCAGGCGCACGCCGCGCGCATGCCGTTCGAACAGCGCCATCCCGAGCCAGTTTTCCACGGCGGCCACCCGGCGGCTGATCGCGCCGTGCGTGACGCCGGAGACGTTGGCGGCCGCGAGAAACGAACCCTCGCGCGCCACCGTGCAGACCGTCTCCAGGCTCGCGAGCGGCGGCCGCGGGCCCGGTATCGGCGCGGCGGCCGAGAGCCCGCCAGCCGCCTGACGCGCATGCGCCGAACCGTCGGCCCGCCGCGCTCCGGAGCTGTGAGCCATATTCATATCCGGATATTGATCTGTGCGCTAGCTTAACATCTCGCGACGCCGCACCATTGCCGCATGAATACGCTTTCGTCACCGACGTCGCGCAGCGCGCGACAACCGCTCGTCGCGGCAGCCGCGATCGCGTTCACGATCGTCTCGTGGGCATCCGCGTTCCCGTTCATCCGGATCGGCCTGCACGGCCTCGCGCCGCTGCAGCTCGCGGCCGCGCGTTTCGCGACCGCCGCGTTGCTCGTGATCGCGTGGCTCGCATGGCGGCGGCCGCCGCTGCCGGCGAAAGGCGATGCATGGCGCTTTCTCGCGTGCGGCCTGCTCGGCATCGCACTCTACAACGCGCTGCTCAATACCGGCGAACAGACCGTGTCGGCCGGCGCGGCGAGTTTCATCGTGAACACGCTGCCGATCTTCACCGCATTGCTGGCCGCCGTGTTTCTGCGCGAGCGCTTCAATCGCTGGGGCTGGCTCGGTTCGCTGATCAGCCTCGCCGGCATCGCGGTGATCGCGCAGGGGCAGCCCGGCGGCCTCGTCCTCGGCTCGGGAAGCACGCTGATCCTCGGCGCGGCGTTGTGCTCGGCCAGCTATTTCGTGTTGCAGCGGCGGCTGATTCCCGTGTACGGCGCGCTGCCGTGCACCGCGTACACGCTGCTGGCCGGCGCGGTGCTGCTCGCGCCCTGGTTGCCCGGCGCGCTCGCGTCGCTCGGCGGCGGGTCGCGCGACACGGCGCTGGCCGTGGTGGTACTCGGCGTCTTTCCCGCCGCGCTCGGTTACGCGACCTGGACCTTCGCGCTCGGCTACTTCGGCGCGGCGCGCGGCCAGCTTTCTCTACCTGACGCCGGCGGTCGCGACGCTGCTGTCGGTGGCGCTGACCGGCGAGCGGCCGGGCATCGCGACGGCGTGCGGCGGCTTGCTGGCGATCGTAGGCGTGATCGTCGTCGCATTGCGCGGACGGTCGTAGGGTCGAGATTGCCGTGAATTGCGGGGCCGACGCGAACGATCCGGATTTGCCGCGACGCCGGTCCCCGAGACGCCCCGGTCTTTGCCGATCAGGATGGACGGTTCGGCCTGCGCGATCGGCACCCATTCGCCGGCGCGGGCGGATTTGACCGTTAGTTGCATAATAGTGGTGATCGTCCTCAATGAAGCAGAACCATGAAACCGGATACGCCATTCGCCAATGACCAAACTGTGCAGACAAATCGACCGAACAGTTCCCGATTGACCGTGCGTCAGTGTCCATGGCTTCGCCGTGGCGACCGGCCGAATAATGGATACGGCCGTAAGGCCGACGACAGCGAACCGCAATCCGGGGGCCGCTGCGGCGCACGATTTCCGGTATCCGGAAGCATCGACATCCGCGCGCCGGCACACGCCGCAACGGCCCGCCACGCGGTGCACCGCAGCACGCGGAAGCGGGTTCCGATATATTCATACGAATTGCATCGCGTCAGGCGCGCGCCCGCTCGCCCGGGCGGCAGGTCACCCGGCCCGACGCCATGCAAGCGACGCCCGTGACGGGTATGGAAAATCGTCCGATCGCCCCGGCCCGCGGCCGGCCGGTCGAGACGTCAATAGAAAGACATTCAATTCGGAGATGGCAGATGGAACGAAGCACTGTCGGCATGCGCTGCAAACCCCTGATCACCGTTGCACTGGCTGCCGCCGCGTTCGCGGCCGCGTCGAGCGCGATGGCCGACCAGGTCGTGAAGATCGGCAGCGTCGAACCGACGACGGGCGGCATTTCGCACCTCGGCAAGGACAATGAGAACGGCGCGCGCCTCGCGGTCGAGGAAATCAACGCGAAGGGCCTGACGATCGGCGGCAAGAAGGTCACGCTGCAACTCGACGCGCAGGATGACGCGGCCGACCCGCGCCAGGCGACGCAGGTTGCGCAGAAGCTCGTCGACGACAAGGTCGTCGCCGTCATCGGCCACCTGAATTCGGGCACGTCGATCCCGGCATCGAAAATCTACAGCGACGCGGGCATCGTGCAGATCTCGCCGTCGGCCACGAACCCGACCTACACGCAGCAGGGCTTCAAGACGACCTACCGCGTCGTCGCGACCGATGCGCAGCAGGGCCCGGCGCTCGCGAGCTATGCGCAGTCGAAGGGCGTGAAGAGCGTCGCGGTGATCGACGACTCGACCGCGTACGGCCAGGGTCTCGCGAACGAGTTCGAGAAGAAGGCGAAGGCGCTCGGCCTGAAGGTGCTGTCGCACGACGCGACCAACGACAAGGCGGTCGACTTCCGCGCGATCCTGACGAAGGTGAAGGGCGAGAACCCCGACGCGATCATGTACGGCGGCATGGACGCCACCGGCGGCCCGCTCGCGAAGCAGGCGAAGCAGCTCGGCCTGCGCGCGAAGATCCTGTCCGGCGACGGCGTGTGCACCGACTCGCTGGCCGAACTGGCCGGCCCGGCGGCCGACAACGTGCTGTGCTCGCAGGCCGGCGCGGCGCTCGAGAAGATGCCGGGCGGCGCGAGCTTCCTCGCGAAGTACCAGAAGCGCTTCAACCAGGGCATCAAGTTCGACGCGCCGTTCGCGTACGACGCGGTCTATATCGCGGTCGATGCGATGAAGCGCGCGAACTCGACCGACCCGGCGAAGATCCTCGCGGCGATGCCGGCGACGAAGTACGACGGCGTGATCGGCACGACGACGTTCGACTCGAAGGGCGACCTGACGCACGGGATCATCTCGATCTACGGCTACAAGAGCGGCAAGAAGACCTTCCTCGACCAGGTGAAGATGTAACCCGACGCGGCGCCGGCACGACGGGAACGCCACCCGTCGGCGCCGACGCCGTGCGGGCCGATTCAGGCTTTACGGAGACGAAGCATCATGTGTGCAATGGCGTATGCGGAATTCCAACAGGAGTTGAAGAAGGCGCAGTTGACGGCGCGCGAGTTCGCCCGCCTGATCCGGATGAACGAAAGTTCGATCACCAACTATTCGAGCAAGGGCACCGTCCCTTCCCACCTCGCGGTCATCGCGAAACTGATCGGCACGCTGGCCGCGCATGAAATCGACTTCCGGCGCGTGATCCGGCAAATGCGGATCGAGCCGAAACGGCCGCGCGGCGTCGGGGTGTTTCCCGCGGCGGAAAAACCGCGCGCCGGGAAGACCGTCGACGGCGAATCGTGAACCGCCGCGTTCATTGACGATACCCCTGCAATTTCCGGTGCGAAGTGGCGCTTCAACCCGTCTGCCGCGCACCAAGAGGCTGCCAAGCGGGAACGTGCTCGATACCCTGCAGGAAGTTCTCGAGGTCGCGCCGCGATAGCGCGATTGTCGCGGCATTGTCGAGCGGATGAAACAGGAAGACCGGTTCGTCGGCCAGGTCCGTGTCGATCACCAGCTGAACCTTGCCGGCGTGGTCATTGACCAGCGCGAGCGGACTCAGCGATCCAGGTCGAACACCGAGCAGCTCGTAGAGATGCTCGGACGAAGCGAACGACAGGCGCTTGCTGTTCAGCAAACCGGCCACTGCATGCAGGTCGAGTGCCTTGTCCGCGATCGTGACGACGAGGTACAAGCTGCCCTGCTTATCCTGCAGCAGCAGATTCTTGCAGCGTGCGCCATCGATCGAAAGCGCGAGCGCCCCGGATTCAGCCATATTGAGTACCGGCCGATGGTACTCGCACTCAAACCGCACGCCGCGTTGCTCGAGCAGTTCGAGCAATTCATCCCGCTCCATCATTTCCCGTTCGAATCAGAGGATTTCCAAAAAGCCGGCCGCCGCGCCGCGTGCCCGGCCAGACATCCGTCACCGCGGCTCGAAGACCGGATACGAAGCCTTGTCGATCTCCGCCAACGCGTCGGTCCTGGACAGCAGGCCTGACTCGTCGAGGATAACCGCCAGCGGGCGGCCTTCCGCAACCGACTGACGCGCCAGCTTGCTCACGCGTGCGTAGCCGAGCGTGGGCACGAGCGCGGTGGCAACCGCCATCGAATCCATCAGATGCTGCTCGTTGCGCGCGATATCCGCCTTGATGCCGGCGACGCATTTCCGGGCAAATCGCTGGATGCCGTTGGTCAACAGCGTGATGCTGTCGAACACGCGGGACGCCACGACCGGCTCGAAATGATTGATCTCCAGTTCGCCGTACTGGACCGCCTGTGCGACCGCGACATCGTTGCCGATCACCGCAAAGCTCAGCTGGATCATCGCCATCGGCAACACCGGGTTGACCTTGCCCGGCATGATCGACGACCCGGCTTGTGCTTCAGGGAGCCGCAGTTCGCCCAATCCCCCCGCCGGGCCGGACGACAGGACGGTCAGGTCCGATGCGATCTTCGCGAGCGATGCCGCACATGTCCGAAGCTCGCCCGAGACCCGCGAGTACACGTCCATGTTCTGCATGGCATCGAACGGATTGACCGGTGCGACATAGTCGACACCCGTGATCTCCGACAGATGCTTGAAGACAGCCGGCCGATACCCGGCAGGCGCACCGAATCCGGTCCCGATCGCCGTGCCGCCCAGCGGAAGCGTACGCAGCTTGCCGCGCACCGCCGTCAGTTCCTCGGTCAGACGCCGGGTCAGCGACGCATAGCCGCCGAAAAGCTGGCCGAGCCGCATCGGCTGCGCATCCTGCAAACATGTCCGGCCAAGATGCAGGACATCGGCAAACTCGGCGGCCTTGTCGTCGAACCGTTCGGCAAGATGGTCCAGTGCGGCGACGAGCGGCCCGAGCAGCGCATATGTCGCGATCTTCATCGCGGCTGGATAGACGTCGTTGGTGGACTGCGAGCGATTGACATGGTCGTTCGGATGGACCACGTCGTACGACCCGGCGGCATGACCGAGGACCTGTTGCGCGCGGTTCGCGATCACTTCGTTGAAGTTCATGTTCGTCGACGTGCCGCCGGAGCCCTCGAGCAGATCGACGATCAGCGAGTCGGAAAACCTGCCGTCGATGATTTCCCGGCACGCCTGGCCTATCGCATCGCATTGCTGCTGCGTAATCACGCCGTTGTCGCGGTTCGCGAGCGCCGCCGCCCATTTGCATTGCGCGAACGCCGTCGGGAACGCCGCATAGTGCGCGATACCCAGCGGCGAAACCGTCAGATTGTCAACGCCCCGCACCGAATTGACGCCATACAGTTTGTCGGCCGGAATCGTGACTTCGCCGACATAATCGCGTTCCGTACGGGTTTCAGCTTTGGCCAGACTGTTCATGTGAGTTCCTGTTTCCAACATCGATGAGTTGTTCGATTTCCTGACCGAGGGCTCGTTTCACACGCGGCAGGAATGACTGTTCGATCACTTCGCATGCCGTATCGCATGCATCTTCGAAGAAGGCGCCGTATTCGTCCCGACGCGCCACCAGATACAGCGACCGCTCGAGACCGAGCCGGTCGACGACGTGGGTCTTCACCTGGTCCGCATAGGCGGCCCCCTGCAGCAGGCACATCGGCGACGTCACGGCCCATCCGATGCCCTCGGCCACCATCGAGGTCAGCGCGTCGGCATTGTCGAGCTCCAGGCGGGTCGGGGTACGTACTTCGATGCGTCGCAGATAACGCTCGATCTGCATGCCGACCTGTGAATTCCGGTTGAAACGCACGATCGGCAATGCGTTGGCAAGCGCCCTGATGTCGTCGACGGTCCGGATCGACTTGCGAAAATCCTTGGGCGTGACGACCAGATATTTCTCGGAAAGGAGGCGGAATCGCACGATGTCGTTGGCATCGATGAGCGCATCGCTCGTGACGATGAGATCGAGATCGCGCCGCAGCAACGCTTCGCCTTGCTGCGGACTCAGCCCCGTCCGGATCGACAGTTGCGAAACCTTGCCCAGCAGGCGCTTCGTGAAGACCGAACCGCAGGTCGCGGCGAACGAATCGACCAGCCCGATGCGCAGGTCCGGCTTGATGCCTTGCCCGGCTTCGACGACCTGCGCCCTCAAGTTGGCGATCTCCTCGCTGAGCACCGCCCCCCGGTTCCGCAACGCGATGCCGAACGGCGTCAGCGCGAGGGGACGGGTCGTACGATTGACGAGCACGACGCCCAGTTCATCCTCGAGTTGCCGAACGATCTGCGAGACACCGGATTGGGATATGCCCATGCGTGCGGCCGCACCCGACATGCTGCCCTCTTCCGCAACCGCGACAAAGACTTGCACGGCATACATATCGATGGGCTTGTTGGCGGACATGATGGGCTCCACGGGTTGCGATCAACTGTTGCGATGTGCAGCCGGCAGGATGGCGTCGCGCTTGCCGTCGAGCGCCACTTCATCGCTGCCGTGGCCTGAACCCACGTCAGACAGATTCTCGCGGCCGGTTTCCGGCGCAAACAGATGGCAGAACACGCCACCGAACACCAGCACGGCCACGCATGCGCCGAGCGCCGCGTGAATGCCGACGTGCTGCACGGCCACCGGCAGAAGAAACGTGCTGATCGCGGACCCGAACCGGCTCGAGGCGACGGCCAGCCCCACGCCCGATGCGCGCAGGTGGGTCGGGAAAAGCTCGGGCGGATAGACGAACTCCAGGTTGGCTGCGGCGGAAAGAATACAGGCGAAAATGCCGAACGCGAGTATCGTGCCGAGCGGCCCGAATCCCGCATACGCCAGCACCGCGAGGCCGAGCGCGGCGAGGTAGAAGCTCCCGACGAGGAACGCGCGGCGCGACAGTCGGTCGGCGATCAGCAATCCGAAGATTGCACCGGCAAAGAGCAGTACGTTATAGACGAGGCCGCCGACAAAGCCATCCTTGACCTGCAACGCCTGAAGCACCTTCGGCGCAAACGTCCCGAGCGCGAAATACGGAATGACCTGGCACGTGTAGAAGATGCAGCCGACCAGCGTGTTTCTGCGCCAGCGCGACGAAAACAGTTCCGACCACGCGCCTCGACGTTGCGGAGGTGCGTCCGGCGATATGGGCAGAACGGTATCTGCGCCCAGTTTTGCGCGGATGATTGCAAGCGCCTCGTCCTTCCGCCCGCGTTTCATCAACCACATCGGCGACTCGGGAACGCCGAGGCGGAACGGCAGAATCAGCAGGGCAGGCAGGCCGCTCGCAGCCAGCATGATGCGCCATGCGTCGGGGCCGATGTCGCGAATGGCGAAACCGGCGAGGTACGCGCCCACATAGCCGGCCGCCCACGCCGCGGCGAGGACGCTCAGTAGCCGGCCGCGATATCGGCGCGGCGCAAACTCCGTGACGAGCGATTTGCTCACGACATAGTCGGCGCCCAGAATGACGCCCAGGAGCAAGCGCAACACCAGCAACTGGGCCGGTGACGTGACGAAATATTGCGCAGCGGATATCGCCGCGAAGAGCAGCATGTCGAATGCGAAGATGGTCCGGCGGCCATACTTGTCCGCCACGGGGCCCGCAAACATGCTGCCGACAAAAAGACCTGCAAGGGACGCCGCGCCGAGCGCCCCCATCCAGAGCGCGTCCAGATGAAGCGTGCCGGCCGCCATGCTCACGGCGATCCCGATAATGCCCAACACGAAGCCGTCGCTGAACTGTCCGCCTGTCCCGCTGAATGCCACCCGCAAATGGAAGCCGCGCAGCGGAACATCCTCCATCAAGATCTGCTTGCTCACTTTCGTCTCCTGTGACTCTGGTCATCTCGACGCGTTTGCTCGCGCCTTCGGAAACCAGTGTAGAGACTCAAATTCACAAATACAGCATGTCTCCATTCATCATCAGTGATTCTAATAGTAGGTCGCGCAGTCCCTGAACGTAGGCGCCGTTTGCACCCGTGTGAAGCGCTCGACGACCGGTCGCGCGCACCCGCTCCCGTAAACGACGCGGGGCGCGGCGATGCGTCTCCGGCATCGTCGCGCCCCGGCCAGTGCCTCGGCAGGCGGACGCTGCGTCAGAACTGATGCAGCATTGCCTGAATGCGGGAAGGATCTTTCGTCAACGTCAGCGCGAGCATGAGGAGAATGCGCGCCTTCTGCGGGTTCAAGTCATCGCCGAGGAGCCCGAGGTAAGCCGGATCGGCCGGCACGAATCCGCCTCCCGTTCGAGACGAACGAACCACGATCGCCCCTTTCTCGATCGCCTGCTTGATCGAGGGAAGCGTCAGCAGCGATTCGCTGCCGGCTCCGACGCCCGCGACGACGATACCCTGCGCGCCATGTGCGACGGCAGCGTCGTACATGAATCCACCGTCGTTCTGGTAGCCGTAGACGATATCGACTTCCGGCAGCGCGTCGAACTTCGATACGTCGAACGGCGTCGCCGTGGTGTGACGCTTCAGGACGGACGTGTCGAAATGCGGCACTTCGTCGACCAGCGTGCCCATGTAGCCGGCGTCGTTCCCTTTGAATGTATCCAGTGTGGTGCCGTTGGTCTTCGTCGTGTAGCGCGCGGCGCCGATCCGGTCGTTCAGCACGATCATCACGCCGCAACCGCGTGCGTCCGGTGAAGCGGCCACGGTTACTGCTTGCAACAGGTTGCTCGGGCCATCCGCGCCGATCGCCGTCGACGGCCGCATCGATCCGGTCACCACCACGGGCTTGTCGCTCTTGACGACGAGGTCGAGGAAGTACGCGGTTTCCTCGAGCGTATCCGTGCCATGGGTAATCACGACACCCGCGACATCGGGATCGGCGAGCAACTGGTTCACGCGCCTGGCGAGCTTCAGGAGAATATCGTTCGTGATGTTTTCGCTGCCGACATTCGAGATCTGTTCGCCGGATACCTGCGCAATCTTGCCCAGCGACGGCACCGACGCGAGAAGCGCCCCGGCGGTCAGCACACCCGGCTTGTAGCCCGTCGTTTGCGTTTCGCTGCCTGCGGTGCCCGCGATCGTGCCGCCGGTTGCCAGCACCACGACGTGCGGCAATTCACCGGCTGCATTTAATTTCGCCATCACCGGTCCCACCGACAGCAAGCAAAGCGCGAAGCCGGCGAATAGCTGGCGCATGAAGTGGTGTGCAAAAGCGCGGTTGTGTCTCACAACGACCCCCAGATCAAAAGTATGGAACGGGATAGCGCATCGATATGACGCACTACCTGACATCGGGAATCGGTGAGTCGACGCTTGACGCACCCGTCCGACACGAACGAGTGTAGTGACACATTCGCGTGGCCAAATCTGCGCCCCGGCATCATTAGAAAAACTGAATGTCCGATGCACGGACGATGAAGATCGGTGCGCCGGTGCGCGCGGTCTGAATGTCGTGCGAGCGATTCGGCTGATCAGACGATTCCGACCTCAGCTCGCTGTCCCGCCCGCACATGATCGAGCAGCGCCTGCAACGGATGACGCACCTGTTTCGACGACAGACGTTTCACCTGGCTGCGGCACGAATACCCGGTCGCCAGCGCTTCGCCCTCCTGTTCCGGCCCGTCGACGTGCGCGGCCCACGACTGCGCATAGATCGTCTTCGACGTCGCGAGATTGCGCGCCTCGTGCCCATACGTGCCCGACATTCCGCAACACCCGGCCGCCTGGACCTGCAAGCGCAACCCGCGACGCGCGAACACCTGCGCCCATTGCTTGCCGCTGTCCGGCGCATTGGTTTTCTCGGTGCAGTGCGGCAACAACCGATATGAAACCGTCGCCCCACCCGCACCGGCTTCTGGCAGCGCATCCAGCAGCCATTCCTGCGGCAGCGCGACCTTCGGTACGTCGGCGAGCCCCGTCACCTTCAGGTATTCCTGCCGATACGTCAGCGTCATCGCCGGATCGAGGCCGACCAGCGCGACGCCCGAGCGCGCCAGCGCGGCCAGTTGCGTCGCGTTGCGGATCGCCGCCTTCGCGAATGCATGAAGAAAGCCCTGCACGTGCAGCGCCTTGCCGTTCGGCGCGAGCGGCGCGAGCCACACCTGAAAGCCCAGGCGCGCCGCCAGCTCGATCAGCGCCGCCAGTTGCTCGGTATCGAAATAGCGCGTGAACGTATCCTGCACGATGACGACGCTGCGTGCGCGCTGCGCATCGCTCAGCGCGGCGAGCGCATGCGGGTCGGCCGGCTTCACGCGCCACGCGCGGATCACGGCCGCGAGATCGAAGCGGCTCAGCAGCGGGCTGTCGACCATGCCGACCTGACGCTCGAGCAGCGCCCGCACCCAGCCGGCTCCCATCAGCCCGTTGTACAGCGCGGGCACGTGCGCCATCCACGGCATCGTGAATTCGAGCGAGCCGATCAGGTAGTCGCGCAGCGGCCGCAGGTAGCGCTGGTGATACAGCTCGAGAAAGCGCGAGCGAAACTCGGGCACGTTGACCTTGACCGGACACTGCCCCGCGCACGACTTGCATGCGAGGCAGCCCGCCATCGCGTCGTACACCTCGTGCGAGAAATCCGTGTCGCCATGACGGGCGTCGCGGCTGTTGCGCCACCGCTCGACCAGACCGCGCAGGAGCGGCTGCCGCGTGCGCGCCGCCGCGACGACGTCGACGCCGGCCTGCCCTTGCAGGCGCAACCATTCGCGCATCAGCGACGCACGCCCCTTCGGCGACTGCACGCGTTCGCGCGTCGCCTTCCACGACGGGCACATCGCGTCGTCCGGATCGAAGTTGTAGCACGCGCCGTTGCCGTTGCAATGCATCGCGGTGCCGTAGCTCTGCCACACGCGCTCGTCGATCTGCCGATCGTGATCGCCGCGCGTCGGCACCTCGTCGATCTTCAACAGTCGCAACGTATGATCCGGCGGCGTCGCGATCTTGCCCGGGTTGAACTGGTTGTGCGGATCGAACGCGGCCTTCAACTGCTGCAGCGACGGATACAGCTCGCCGAAAAACGCCGGCGCATATTCGGAGCGCACGCCCTTGCCATGCTCGCCCCACAGCAGGCCGCCGTGACGCTGCGTGAGTTCGGCCACCGCGTCCGACACGGGCCGCACCAGCGCCGCCTGCTTCGGGTCCTTCATGTCGAGCGCCGGGCGCACGTGCAGCACGCCCGCATCGACGTGGCCGAACATCCCGTACTGCAACCCGTGGCCGTCGAGCAGCGCGCGGAATTCGGCGATGTACGCGGCGAGGTTCTCGGGCGGCACCGCGGTGTCCTCGACGAACGGCTGCGGGCGCGCCTCGCCCTGCACGTTGCCGAGCAGGCCGACCGCGCGTTTGCGCATCGCATACACACGCTTCACCGCATCGTTGCCGGCCGCGAGCGTATGGCCGAGACGCTCCACGCTCGTATCGGTGCGCAGATGCTCGACGAACGCGCGCACCCGCGCATCGACGTCGCGTTCGTCGTCGCCGCTGAATTCGATCAGGTTGATGCCGAGCGTGGGACGCGCGTCGTCCTGCGGGAAATACTCGGCCACGCTGCTCCACACGAAGTCCTTCATCGCGAGCATCAGCACCTTCGAGTCGACCGTCTCGATCGATAGCGGCCGATGTTCGAGCAGCGCGCGCGCGTCGCGCAGCGCGTCCATGAAGCCCGCGTAACGCACGTTGACCAGCACCGAAAACTTCGGGATCGGCAGCACGTTGAGCTTCGCCTCGACGACGAAGCCGAGCGACCCTTCCGCGCCGCACAGGACGCTGTTCAGGTTGAAACGGCCGTCCGGTTCGCGCAGGTGCGCGAGGTCGTAGCCGGTCAGGCAGCGGTTGAGCTTCGGAAACTTCGCGTCGATCAGCGCCGCCTTGTCGTCGCTGATGCGCCGCGCGGTGCGATACACCTTGCCGACGCGGTCCTGCCGCGCACAGCGGCGCGCCAGTTCTTCATCGTCGAGCGCGCCGCTGTGCAGGTGCTCGCCGCCCATCAGCACGAAATCGAGTTCGAGCACGTGATCGCGCGTCTTGCCGTACGTGCAGCTACCCTGCCCGCTCGCGTCGGTGTTGATCATCCCGCCGACGGTCGCGCGGTTCGACGTCGACAGCTCCGGCGCGAAGAACAGCCCATGCGGCTTCAGCGCCGCATTGAGCTGATCCTTGACGACGCCCGCCTGCACGCGCACCCAGCGCTGCTCGACGTCGATTTCGAGGATCCGGTTCATGTTGCGCGACAGGTCGACGACCACGCCGTCGGTCAGCGACTGCCCGTTGGTGCCCGTGCCGCCGCCGCGCGCGGCCACCGCGACGTCGCGGTGCGCGGGTTCGGCCAGCAGCCGGGCCAGCAGCCGGACGTCGTCCGCATGCGCGGGACAGATCACCGCCTGCGGCTGGCGCTGGTAGATCGAGTTGTCGGTGGCCTGCACGGTCCGGTTCGCGTGGTCCGTGTGAATCTCCCCGGCGAATCCCGTCGCCCGCAGCGCGGCGAGGAAATCGCGGTAAACGTTCGCGGGCGGGCTGGCGGGACGGGGCAACGGGGCGATCGACATGGGGCAAAAACGCAATGTGGGTGGAGCAGGGTGATTCGCGTGCGCCGAAACATGACTTCGTTGCAAGTTTCCGCACGACCGAGAATTCGAGTATCTTCGGATATTCGGCCAGAAACAAACGAATTCCCCCCCGGCGAAGCTTGCATAAAACTCATGAATTACCGTCGCCTGACCCCGTCGATGTCGTTGCTGCTCGTGTTCGAGGCCGCCGCGCGGCATGAAAGCTACACGCGCGCGGCCGAGGAGCTGTCGCTGAGCCAGAGCGCGATCAGCCGGCAGGTCCAGACGCTCGAGGATCAGCTCGGCGTGCCGCTGTTCCGGCGCGAGGGTCGCTCGGTGAAGCTGACCGACGTCGGCCGCCGCTATTTCGCCGAACTGACCGGCGCGCTCGGGCGCATCCGCGGCGCGACGTTGCAGGCGATGTCGCACCAGGCGGGCGCCGGCTCGCTGCGGCTGGCCACCCTGCCGACCTTCGGGTCGAAATGGCTGCTGCCGCATCTGCACGGCTTCTATGCCGCGCATCCGGGCGTGACCGTGCACCTTCATTCGCGAATCGGCGCGATCGATTTCCTCAACGACGACCTCGACGCGGCGATCACCGTCGGCGCCGGCGACTGGCCGGGCCTGCATGCGCACCGGCTGTACAACGAATTCCTGATCGCGATCGCGCCGCGCGCCACGGGCAGCGGCCGCAAGGCCGACGCGCGCACGCCGGCCTGGGCCGCGAAGCAGACGCTGCTGGGCGTGACGAGCAATCAGCAGGCCTGGGCCGAGTGGTTCTCGCACTATCGGCTCGATCATCGCCAGATGCGCATCGGCCCGAGCTTCGAGCTGACGTCGCACCTGATCCAGGCCGTGCATGCCGGAATGGGGATCGGACTGGTGCCGAAGGTGCTCGTGGAGGACGAATTGAGCCGCGGCGAGCTCGACTCGATCGGCGACGCGATTACCAGCCAGCGCAGCTATTACCTGGTCTACCCGCCGGGCAACGACGCGCTGCCGTCGCTCGTCGCCTTCCGCGAATGGCTGCTGACGTCGTGCTGACGTGCCGCTGGCGACGTGCCGGTCAGGCGCGCCATTCGCCGAGAATCTGCTCGGCGAGGTAGTCGCACGGCGGGCGCGCGGACTGCGCGCTGCGCGCGAGCACGACCTCGAGTTCGCCGAGCGACGGCAGCCCGTGGCTCTCCGACAGCTGCAACAGGTGATCGGGCACGCAGCAGCGCGCGAGCGGCGCGACGGCGAGGCCGGCCTCGACCATGCTGAGCAGGCCGAGAAAGCTCGGGCTTTCGTATGACATCCGGTACGGAATCTTCCGCCGGTTCAGCGCCTTGACCGCGTGATCGCGCGCCATGCTGCCGCCGTGCGTGAAAAACGCCACCGGCAGCGGCCGCTCTTCCCACACATCGCGTTTCGGCGAGCCAGCCCAGACGAGCGGCTCCATCCGGATCAGCTCGCCCGTCACGCCTTTGATGCGCGTCAGGCACGCGAGGTCGACCGTGTTGTCCTTCAGCATCGGCACGAGCGCGCTGCTCGGCTGGCCGATCACGCGCACTTCCACGCGCGGATGCATCGCGGCGAACTTGCCGAGCACCTGTGGCAGCAGCGACGCGATGTAGTCGTCGGGCACGCCGATCGTCACGCGGCCGCGCATCTCCGGCCGCACGATCGACGCCCACGCCTCGTCGCGCATCGCGAGCATCCGGCGGCCGTAATCGGCGAGCATCCTGCCGTCGTCGGTCGCCGTCACGTTGCGCGTGTCGCGGATGAACAGCAGCTTGCCGAGCGCGTCTTCCAGCGTCTTGATCTGCATGCTCACCGCCGACGGCGACCGGTGCACGGCCTGTGCGCCCTGCGCGAACGATCCGGATTCCGCGACGGCCACCACCATCGCGAGCACATCGAGGTCGAGCTTCTTCATGTCGATTCAGAAAAACTGATCAATCGATTCAGTTTATCCCGTTTTACTGTTCACCTCCATCGCCGGACAATCGACGTCGTCAGCACTCACTCGATGCAGGAAGCGGAAAACATGCACACGTCCGGATCGCTCTACGGGTTTCTCGTCATCGGCGGCATGCTCGCGGTCACGCCGGGGCCGAACATGGTCTACGTGATGTCGCGCTCGATCGCGCAAGGACGGGCGGCCGGGTTCATTTCGCTCGCCGGCGTGATGATCGGCTACCTGTTCTACATGTTCGCCGCGGCGTTCGGCATCACGACGCTGTTCATGAGCGTGCCCTATGCGGGCAGTGTGCTGGGCGCGGTCGGGGCAATCTATCTGCTGTATCTCGCATGGCAGGCGGTGCGGCCCGGCGGCCGCTCGCCGTTCGAGGTGAAGGCGCTGCCGACCGAGCAGCCGCTGCGGCTGCTCGCGATGGGCGCGACGACCAGCGTGCTGAACCCGAAGCTCGCGATGCTGTTCGTGTCGCTGCTGCCGCAGTTCATCGACTACGGGCAAGGCAGCGTGTTCGGCCAGTCGCTGTTTCTCGGCTCGCTGCTGATCGCCGCGTTCGCGTCGGCCAACGGGCTGGTGGCGCTCTGCTCGAGCAGCCTCGCGAAGTTCCTGCACGGCCGCCCGACGCTGCTGCTCGCGCAGCGCTGGACGATGGGCATCATCCTCGGCAGTCTCGGCGTGCGGATGGTGATCGAGGCATCGAAGCTGGCCGGCGTCGCGTGAGCGGCACGCCGCCGCGCGGGCCCGCGCGATCGCGGGCCGCGCGCGTGCGTCGGGCAGGCGTCACGCGGCAACGGCCTGCCGCTGCGCCTCCAGCTCGCGCACGAGCGGCAGCACGCGGCGGCCGAAGTATTCGACTTCCTCGATGAAGTGCAGGAAGCCGGTCAGCACGAGATCGACACCGATCGCCTTCAGTGCGACGATCCGCTCGGCGATCTGCCGCGGCGTGCCGATCAGGTTCGTGCGAAAGCCGTCGTTGTACTGCACGAGATCCTCGAACGTCGATTTCGCCCAGTTGCCCTCGCCTTCGGGCGACGCCTTGCCGGCCTGCTTCACCGCATCGCCGAACGCGTGCACGGCCTCGACGTGCGCATGCCGGATGATGTCGTCGAGCACGGCCTGCGCTTCTTCCTCGGTGTCGCGCGCGATCACGAACGCGTTGACGCCGATGCGCACGCGATGGTCGTTCGCGGCCGCCTTCGCGCGAATGTCGTCGATCTGCGCCTTCAGGTTCTCCGGTGTATTGCCGTTCGTGAAATACCAGTCCGACACGCTCGCCGCGTTGTCGCGCGCCGCGCGCGAGCTGCCGCCCTGGAAGATTTCCGGATGCGGCTTCTGCACCGGCTTCGGGCTCAACGTGTAATCGTTGAAGCGATAGAAGTCGCCCTTGAACGTGAAATTGTCCTGCGTCCAGATGCCCTTGAGCGCCTGGATGAATTCCTTCGAGCGCCGATAGCGTTCGTCGTGCTCGAGCCACGGCTCGCCGATCGCGGTGAATTCGCCCTTGAACCAGCCGCTCACGACGTTGATCGCGATGCGCCCGTTCGAGATGTGGTCGATCGTCGCGAGCTGCTTCGCGACCACGGCCGGATGCCACGGCCCCGGCAGGATCGCGGCGAGCACCTTGAGCTTCGTCGTCGCATGCAGCAGCGCCTGGCTGAACGACACCGACTCGTGCTGGTATTCGGCGCCATAGCCGGCCGTGAAGCGGATCTGGCTCAGCGCATAGTCGAAGCCGGCCGCTTCGGCCGTGCGCGCGAGCTTCTGGTTGTATTCGAGGCTCCAGTCGGTACGCTGCTCGATCGTGCTGACGACGAGGCCGCCGCTGACGTTCGGCACCCAGTACGCGAATTTGACGCCGTCGGCGGAAGGGTCGGGAAGGCTCATGAAGGTGTCCTGGTCGGAGGGGAAACGAAAGCGGCTTACGCGGCCGCGACGGAAAGCGCGTGCGGGCGCAGTTGCGGCACCGCGCGGTCCACGGCGAGCGCGATGCGCTCGCGCAACGCCGGGCTGGCGATCTGGTACCGGTCGAAATCGCTTTCGGACGCATACACGCCGATCGGCAGCGTGCGCGCCTGGAAGAAGCTGAACAGCGGGCGCAGCTGGTGGTCGATCACGAGCGCATGACGCTCGCTGCCGCCGGTGGCCGCGAGCAGCACCGGCACGTCGACGAGCGCGTCGTGACGCACGAGGTCGAACAGATGCTTGAAGAGGCCCGTGTACGACGCGCGATACACCGGGCTCGCGACGACGAGCGCATCGGCCGTCTCGATCGCGCGGATCAGTACATCGAGATCGGCCGGCACCTGTGCGCGGGTAAGCGCGCCGGCCAGCCGGCTGCCGATCTCGCCGAGTTCGATCCGCCGCGTATCGATCGGCAGCGCGGCGCCGAGCGCCGTGACGATCGCGTCGGTCAGCGCCAGCGTGCGCGACGGCCGCTGCAGGCTGCCCGATATCGCGACGACGTTGAGGGGTTGGCTCATGCAATGCGTTCCCATGGTGGAGCCGCGTGGAGCGCGGCGATACCGGTTCGGGTCAGCAAGGAGCGTGCCATTGGCGCGGGGGCGTGACGGAAAGGTCGTCTGCATCACGAAACTTTTCGCCAACGCCCGCCGGAAATGGCGCTTCGCCAAATACGCGACGGCGGCAAGCGTTCCGGCTCGCGCTTCACATCGATATTCCGCAACACGATGAACCGTGTGCAGCGAGTCTGCTGATGTACTGCTGATCAGGCAGCAGCCCGTCGCGCGCGATAACGCCCGATTCGACGCCGTGACGTCACCGCACCGACGCTCTTCCGCCCCATTGCAGGTTCCGCAGCAATCGCGCTTTGGTTATCAGAAATCGATGCTTTTCGCGCGCGGCGAAACGTTCAACACTCTGCTGACTACGCAGCAGCCAGACCGCGGCGCCCGCCGGCACGGGGCCGCCTTGCCCGGCCATCCAACGGTTCATCGCCATGACTTCCATTTCCACATCGCCGCGCCCGCTCAACCTTCGCGTCGTCACCGCTTCGCGCGATCCGGCCGGGCTTCAGCCCGCCGAGCGCGCGGCGCCGGCGCTCACGTTGCCCGAACGTCACGCGCCGGCCCGCGCGCCTGCGCAGGTGTTCGCCGATCCGCGTTCGCTCGCGCTGCTCGAACAGGTTCGTCGCGTCGCGCCGAGCGACGCGAACGTGCTGATCGTCGGCGAGACGGGCACCGGCAAGGAACTGATCGCACGCCACGTGCACGAGCTCGGCGCCCGTCGCGACGGGCCGTTCGTCGCGGTGAACTGCGGCGCATTCTCCGAAACGCTCGTCGACAGCGAACTGTTCGGGCACGAGAAAGGCGCGTTTACGGGCGCGTTCAGCGCGAAGCCCGGCTGGTTCGAAGCCGCGCACGGCGGCACGCTGTTTCTCGACGAAATCGGCGATCTGCCGCTCGCGATGCAGGTCAAGCTGCTGCGCGTGCTGCAGGAGCGCGAGGTCGTGCGGCTCGGTTCGCGCACGGGCATTCCGGTCGACGTGCGGGTGGTCGCTGCGACCAACGTCGACTTGCAGCAGGCGGTCGCGGCCGGGCAGTTTCGCGGCGACCTGTTCTACCGGCTCAACGTCGTGCAGCTCGCGGTCCCGCCCTTGCGCGACCGCCCGGGCGACATCCTGCCGCTCGCGCGCCACTTCTTCGGCATTTATCGCGACCGGCTCGGCGGCGGCCCGCGCCGCATCGATCCGCGCGCCGAGCGCCGGCTCGAGGCGCACGGCTGGCCCGGCAATGTCCGCGAACTGGAGAACGTGATCCATCATGCGCTGCTGACGAGCCGCCACGATGCGCTGCAGGACACGGACCTGCACATCGCGCCGCCGTGCCTGCCGGCTGCTGCCGCGCCCGTAGCCGATTCGTCCGCCGACGCACAGGCGGCGCTCGAACACGCGCTGCGCGACCTGTTCGACGACGGGCACGGCAACCTGTTCGAACGTATCGAGGACACGGTGATGCGTGTCGCGTTCGAATTCAGCCACCGCAATCAGATCCGGGCCGCGCAGTTGCTCGGCATCAGCCGCAACGTGCTGCGTGCGCGGCTGATTCGCGCGAAGGCGATCACCGCACTGAAATAGCGGCACCGGCCCGCGCGCCGCTCCGCCCCGGGCGCCATGGCGCCGCGATCCGTGCCGCGACGTCCGAACCTGATGTATCGTGGCGCGAAGCGTACGCTTCGTTGCCTGCCCCTCGCCCGGTCGCCCGTCATGCGACCGTCAGCGACCGGCAACAGGTCGCGCACGAACCTCCGCAACACGAAAACGAAAGTCGTCCGGCGCCCGTGCGCGCCCGGCCGAGCCCCGTTCACCCGTCCGGAATCCGTCGCCATGAAAAAGCTTGTGAACCGCCCGTCCGACGTCGTGCGAGAAATGCTGGAAGGCATCGCACGGCAATCGCCGCATCTCGCGATCCTCGGCGACGAGCACGTGCTCGTCCGCCAGCCGCTGCCCGAGCCGTCGCAGCGGCCGGTCGCGATCCTGTCCGGCGGCGGCAGCGGCCATGAGCCCGCGCACGGCGGCTATGTCGGCGAAGGGATGCTGAGCGCGGCCGTATGCGGCGAAGTGTTCACGTCGCCGTCGACCGACGCGGTGCTCGCCGCGATCCGCGCGAGCGCCGGCCCGAACGGCGCGCTGCTGATCGTGAAGAACTACACCGGCGACCGGCTCAATTTCGGGCTCGCCGCCGAGCTCGCGCGCGCGGAAGGCATTCCGGTCGAAATCGTCATCGTCGCCGACGACGTGTCGCTACGCGGCCGCGTCGAGCGCGGCCAGCGGCGCGGGATCGCCGGCACCGTGCTGATCCACAAGCTCGCGGGCGCTGCCGCCGCGCGCGGGCTGCCGCTCGCCCGCGTCGCGAGCATCGCGCGCGACGCGGCGGCCGAGCTCGGCACGATGGGCGTCGCACTCGACGGCTGCACGATCCCGGGCGCCGACAAGTCGGGCTTCAGCCTCGCCGATCACGAGATCGAGCTGGGCCTGGGCATCCACGGCGAGAAAGGCGTCGAGCGCCGCGCGCCGCTGCCGGCCGATGCGCTGGCCGACACGCTGTTGTCGAGCATCGTCGCCGATCTCGTGCTCGACCGCGACGAACGCGTCGCGCTGTTCGTCAACGGCCTCGGTGCGACGCCGGACATGGAACTCGCGATCGTGCTGCGCGCCGCGTTCGACAATCTGAGCCGGCGCGGCATCGTCGTCGCGCGCGCGTGGGCCGGCACGTTCCTGTCCGCGCTGAACATGCCCGGCTGCTCGATCTCGGTGCTGCGGCTGAACGACGAGCGCGCGGCGCTGCTCGACGCGCCGACGCAGGCGCGCGCATGGCCGGGCGGCGGCCTCGTGAACACGCAGATTCGCGTGGCCGCGGCCGCGTCGCAGGACGCGCCGCAGCCGCCGCTCGATGCGGCCGGCCGCGCGTGGGCCGCGCGCCTGCAACCTGCGCTGCACGCCGTCGCGCAGACGCTGATCGACCACGAGCAGACACTGACGGATCTCGATGCGGCAGCCGGCGACGGCGATCTCGGTGCGAGCATGCGGCGCGCCGCGCAGGCGATCCTCGAATTGCCCGACACCGCGTACGGCACGCCGTCCGGTGCGCTCGCGGCGCTCGGCGCCTCGTTGCGGCGCGCGATCGCCGGCAGCTCCGGGCCGTTCTATGCGACCGCGCTGCTGCGCGCGTCGCGCCGGCTGGCCGATATCGCCGAGCCGTCGCCGCGCGACTGGGCCGCGGCATTCCGCGCGGCGGTGGATTCGATCGGCGAACTCGGCGGCGCGCGAGCGGGCGACCGGACGATGCTCGATGCGCTGGTGCCGGCCGTCGACGCCTTCGGCCGCGCGCTGGACAGCGAGCGCGACCCCGCGAGCGCATGGACGGCGGCCGTCGAAGCGGCCGAGCAAGGTGCGGAGGAAACGACGCGCATGACGCCGCGCGCGGGACGGGCAAGCTATCTGGGCGAGCGGGCGATCGGTACGCCGGACGGCGGTGCGGTGGCTGTGTCGTACTGGTTGCGGGCGTTGCAGCCGCACGTCCGGTAACGGACGCGCGGCCGCGCTCAGACGCCCTCGACCAGCACCGCGCGATAGCGGGCGCCCTTGAAGCGGTGCTGGACGACCTTCTGGTATTCAGCGCCGTGATACCACGCGTGCGCGGCCTCCTTCGACGGGAACTCGACGATCACGACGCCTTCCGGGCCTTCGCCCTCGAGGATCTCCTGCGGACCATATGCGGCGAGCACCTTCACTGGATGGCTGGCAAGGGTCGCACCGACCTGGCTCGCGTAGATGTCGAGTTCATGCTGGTCCTGCGTGCTTTCCCGTGTAAAGACGATGTAGGTCGCCACGATATGCGCTCCGGATGAATGATGAAAAAAAGGGACGCCACGCGCTGCACGGCCCGATGAATCGCGCGCGGCAGTGCGCAGCTTACCGCCGTTCGCCGGCCGGCGCCGCGGCGAGCCGGCCACGGCCTGCGCGGGCCGCCCGGCCCCGGCACGGGAAAACCCCGATCCCCACATCGTCCTATGACATCGGGCGTCGCGAATTGGCGGGATTACTTTGATCCTCGTCGGCGCCCGCCCGGGCGCATGCTGATAGCGAGGACCCCTCATGCGATACGTGCCATCGTGGACTTCCGTTTCCGCCGCGTCGTCGATTCCCGACGACGCGACCACCCAACGCGGCGACGAGCCGCACTGTCTGCCGCGGGTCGCGATCGCGGCCGCCGCCCTCGGCAACGCGACCGAATGGTTCGATTACGGTATTTACGCGTATGGCCTCGCGTACATTTCCGCCGCGCTGTTTCCCGGCAACACCGCGAGCGCGACGCTGTTCGCGCTCGGCACGTTCGCGGTCTCGTTCCTGATCCGCCCGCTCGGCGGCCTGTTCTGGGGGCCGCTCGGCGACCGGCTGGGCCGCAAGCGCGTGCTCGCGTTGACGGTCCTGACGATGTCGGGCGCCACGTTGCTCGTCGGCATGCTGCCGAGCTACGCGACGGCCGGCTGGCTCGCACCGGCCGCGCTGATCGTGCTGCGCATGGTGCAGGGCTTCTCGACCGGCGGCGAATACGGCGGCGCGGCCACCTTCATCGCCGAATATGCGCCCGATTCGCGGCGCGGCCTGTGCGGCAGCTTCCTCGAATTCGCGACGCTCGCCGGCTTCTCGCTCGGCGCGTTCCTGATGCTCGGCTTCGCGCTGCTGCTCGGCGATTCGGCGATGCATGCGTGGGGCTGGCGCCTGCCGTTCCTGGTCGCGGCGCCGCTCGGCCTGATCGGCTTCTACCTGCGCTCGCGCCTCGAGGAAACGCCGGTGTTCCGCGAACTCGAGGAACAGGCGCACCGCCGCGAGAAAAGCGTCGCCGCCCCGCTGCCGATCCGGCAGCTGCTGGTGCGCTATGCGAAGCCGCTGCTGCTGCTCGGCGGCCTCGTCGTCGCGTTGAACGTCGTCAACTACGTGCTGCTCGCGTACATGCCGACCTACATGCACAAGGAGCTCGGCGTCAGCGAGAACATGTCGCTGCTGATCCCGCTGATCGGCATGCTCGCGATGATGGTGCTGCTGCCGTTCGCCGGCTGGCTGTCGGACCGCGTCGGCCGCAAGACGATGTGGTGGATCTCGCTCGTCGGGCTGTTCGTCGCGGCCGTGCCGATGTTCACGCTGATGACGCACGGTCCGCTCGGCGCCTTCATCGGCTTCGCGGTGCTCGGCGTACTCTACGTGCCGCAGCTCGCCACCATTTCCGCGATGTTCCCCGCGATGTTCCCGACCCACGTCCGGTATGCGGGCATGGCGATCGCCTACAACGTGTCGACGTCGCTGTTCGGCGGCACCGCGCCGATCGTCAACGACTGGCTGATCGGCAAGACCGGCAACGCGCTGATTCCCGCCTACTACATGATGGCCGCCTGCGCGGTCGGGTTGATCTCGCTGCTGGCGGTGATCGAGACGCGCGGGTGTTCGCTGCGCGGCGACACGCTCCCCGGCCAGCCGGGCTGACCCGCACGCCGGCGGCGCCCGGCTTCCCATAAACGGCATCCATGGCATCGCCCGCCGTCCGGTAACGGACGGCGGGCGATGTGCATTTCGGGCGGCGAAGCCCGCTGCCGGATTGTTGTTCTCCGGACAACACGATGTGCGCGCGTACGGCGCTGTCGGCACGTGTCGGCCGTCACTACAATCGCTGACACGTTCGATCGAAATCCGGTCGAACCGAAGCGCGACCGTCACGATCGCGCTCGCGAACCGCGCGGTGCCGCGCGGCTTAATTCCCTCGACGAACAGGATTACTGAACATGAACGCACCCATCCGCAACGTCCAGCCCGTAATCGCCCGCCTGGGCAACGAAGGCTCGGGCGAGCTCGTTTCGTCCCGCTACGCCGTGCGCATCGGCGAGGTCGATGTCGTGCTGATCAGCGACGGCGTGCTGCCGCTGCCGACTTCCACCATGTCCACCAACGTGAGCGAAGCGGACCGCAACGCATGGTTCGACGGCCGTTTCCTGCAACGCGACATGTTCGACTGGGCGCTCAACATCGCGCTCGTGCGCAGCGCCGATCGCCTGATCCTGATCGATTCGGGCGTGGGCGACGGTTTCGAATACTTCACGCGCGCCGGGCGCTCGGTCATGCGCCTGGAATCGGCCGGCATCGACCTGGCCGCGATCACCGATATCGTGATCACGCACATGCACATGGATCATGTCGGCGGGCTGAACGTCGACGGCGTCAAGGCGAAGCTGCGCCCGGACGTACGCATTCACGTCTCGGCCGCGGAAGTGGCGTTCTGGAAAAATCCCGACTTCAGCAAGACGGTGATGCCGGAAACCGTTCCGCCCGCACTGCGCAAGGCGGCGGCGAGGTTCGTGGAACTCTATGGCGAAAACATCGTGCAGTTCGACCGGACCGTGGAAGTCGCCCCGGGCGTGTCGGCGCGGGTGACGGGCGGCCATACGCCGGGGCACTGCGTGGTCGACGTCGCATCGAACGGGGAAAAGCTGACGTTCGCGGGCGACGCGATTTTCGAAGTCAACTTCGACAATCCCGACTGGCAAAACGGCTTCGAACACGATCCGGACGCGGCGGTCGACGTGCGTCTCGCGCTGTTCAACGAAGCCGCGGAAACCGGCTCACTGCTCGCCGCGGCCCACGTCGCGTTCCCGTCCATCGGCCACGTTGCAAAAACGGGCGACGGGTTCCGTTTCGTTCCGGTCGTGTGGGATTACTGAGTGACGAGCGGTAGCCGACACACACCGCAGGCGATGCACTGACGGTTTTTCCAAACCGTATCGGCAAGAAAAAACGCCGCCGCACTTGCATGCGGCGGCGTCACCTCACGCGCCGAAGCGCGTGTCAGAACCGTTGAACACTCACGCGACGGCGGAAATATTCCGCTCGGCGACCTCGTCCACCGCGTCCTTCACGATGCCGACGATCTCGTCGGCTTCCTCGCGCGTCATCACGAGCGGCGGCGCAAAGCCGAGAATGTCGCCATGCGGCATCGCACGCGCGATCACGCCGCGCTGCAACGCGGCCGCCGACACCTGCGCACCGATCTTCAGCGCGGGATCGAACGGTGTGCGCGCGTCCTTGTCGGCCATGAACTCGAGCGCGGCCAGCATGCCGACGCTACGCACCTCGCCGACGAGCGGATGCGCACCGAATGCGTCGCGCAGCTTCGCCCCGAAGTAGCCGCCCACGTCGGCCGCGTTGCCGACCAGGTTCTCGCGCTCCAGAATCGCGAGGTTCGCGAGCGCGGCGGCCGCGCATACCGGATGGCCCGAATACGTCCAGCCGTGCCCCATCGGCCCGTGTTCCTGCGAGCCGCGCGCGATCACGTCCCACACCTTCTCGCCGACGATCACGCCCGACAGCGGCGCATAGGCGCTCGTCAGGCCCTTCGCGACCGTGATCAGGTCGGGCTCGATCCCGAAGTGCTGCGCGCCCATCTTCGAGCCGAGACGCCCGAACCCGCACACGACTTCATCGGAGATCAGCAGGATGTCGTGCTTGCGCAGCACGGCCTGGATCGCCGGCCAGTAGCCGGCCGGCGGTTCGATGATGCCGCCCGTGCCCATCACCGGCTCCGCGATGAACGCGGCGACCGTGTCGGCGCCCTCGCGTGCGATCAGCTTCTCGAGTTCGTCGACGCAGTACGCGACGAACTGTGCTTCGTTCATGCCGGCCGGCGCCTTGCGATACCAGTGCGGACACACCGTATGCTTCACGCGGTCGATCGGCAGGTCGAAATGCTGGTGGAAGCTCGGCAGGCCCGTGAGGCTGCCCGTCACGATGCCCGAGCCGTGATAGCCGCGCTCGCGCGAGATGATCTTCTTCTTGTTCGGGCGGCCGAGCACGTTGTTGTAGTACCAGACGATCTTGACCTGCGTCTCGTTCGCGTCGGAACCCGACATCCCGTAATAGACCTTCTTCATCCCCGCCGGCGACCAGTCGATGATGCGCGACGACAGCTCGATGATCGCGTCCGACGCGTGGCCGACGTACGTGTGGTAGTACGCGAGCTGCTTCGCCTGTTCGTACATCGCGTCGGCGACTTCGGTGCGGCCGTAGCCGATGTTCACGCAGTAGAGGCCGGCGAACGCGTCGATATAGCGCTTGCCCTGGTGATCCTCGATGCGGATGCCTTCGCCGCCGCGCACGATCTTGCCCGGCAGCGCGCCGGTCTCGTGGTCGTACGCGTGCGTCGACGGGTGCATGAAGTGGGCGCGGTCCTCGCGCAGCAGTGCGTCGATCGATTTTTTCATGATGAGCTCCTTTGAATGGGTCAGGCCGTCGCCGCAACGGGCAGGCCGAGATTGCCGAGGCAGAAGTACTTGGTTTCGGTGAACGGCTCGAAGCCTTCGGCGCCGCCTTCGCGCCCGAGGCCCGACGCCTTCATCCCGCCGAACGGGATCGGCGCGCCGGTGAATTTCACGCCGTTGACCGACACCATCGCGAAATCGAGCCGCCGCACGAGCTGGAAGATCGTGTCGATGCGCGTCGCGCATACGTAGGCGGCGAGGCCGTACTCGGTGTCGTTGGCCGTGTCGACCGCTTCGTCGAGCGTGTCGAATGCGCCGACGGCCGAGATCGGGGCGAAGTTTTCCTCGTCGACCACCCGCATGCCGGGCTCGGCATCCGCGATCACGGTCGGCTCGTAGAACCAGCCGCCGAGCGCATGCGGCCGGCCGCCCGCGACGATGCGCGCGCCGCGTGCCCGCGCATCCTCCACGCGCGCCACGGTCGCGTCGAACGCGGCCTGATGCATCAGCGGGCCGACGTCGACGCCCTGCTCGAACGCCGGCCCCGTCTTCAGCGCGCGCACCGCGTTCGCATACCGTTCGACGAACGCGTCGTACAGCGGGCGGGCGACGAGTATCCGGTTCGCCGCGCAGCAGTCCTGGCCGGACGTCTGGAACTTCGCGCCGACGGCAATCCGCACCGCGTGGTCGACATCCGCATCCTCGGTCACGATGAACGGCGCATTGCCGCCCAGTTCGAGTGCGATCTTGCGGATGCCGGCCTTCGCGGCGGTCTCGGTCACGAGCCGCCCGACGCGCGTCGAGCCGGTGAAGCTCACCGCACGCACGCGCGCATCGCCGACCAGCGTTTCCATCGCCATCTGCGGCTCGCCGAGCACGACGTTGAACACGCCGGCCGGGAAGCCGGCCTCGTCGGCGAGCTGCGCGAGTGCGAGCGCCGAGAACGGCGTTTCGTGCGCGGGCTTCACGACCACGGTGCAACCGGCCGCGATCGCGGCCGCTGCCTTGCGCGTGATCATCGCGGCCGGGAAATTCCACGGCGTGATCAGCGCCGCGACGCCGACCGGCTCCATCACGGTGCCGAGATGCGCGCCGTCGATGTGCGTCGGGATCGTGCGGCCCGCGACACGCTTCGCCTCGTTCGCGAACCATTCGACGAAGCTCGCCGCATAGCGGATCTCGCCGCGCGCTTCGGCCAGCGGCTTGCCCTGTTCCAGCGACAGCAGCGCGGCAAGATCGTCGACGTGACGCAGGATCAGCGCATGCCAGCGCAGCAATGCCGCGCTGCGCACCGCTTGCGGCGTCCAGCGCCAGGTTCCGTACGCGCGCTGCGCGGCGTCGACGGCCGCGACGATCTGCGCGCGTTCGAGCATCGGCACGTGGCCGATCACGGCCTGGTCGGCGGGGTTCACGACGGCGACCGTCGCGGCACTGTCGCTGTGGATCCAGCGACCGTCGACGTAGCAGGTCGACTTGAACAGAACGGGGTGTCCGGGCAGCATGCTGCGTCTCCTCGTTGGTGGGCACGGACTTCATTCTGGCGCGCCCGCGCATGCGGAAATTTCGGTTTGCGCGGCCGGAAATGCCGGTTTTTTCCGTATTGCCGCGCGCCGGCGCGAACTTTTACAGCCAGTCCGGCGCGCCGCCGGCGGTGCACTTCACGACCTTCGTCACGATGTACGTGAAGTAGCGCTCGATGCCGAGGTCTTCCATCAGCAACGCATCGATGAAGCGCTGGTAATGGTCGATGTCGCGCGCGACCACGTGCAGCACGTAGTCGACGCCGCCGCCCGTCGCATAGCACTGCGCGACCTCGGGCGCCGCTGCCACCCGATCCTCGAAGCGCCGCATGTCGGGCGCGGTGTGCCGCGACAGCGTCACCTCGACGACGATGCGGCTACCGGAGAACGTGCCGATCCAGTCGACGTCCGCGCGATAGCCGCGGATCACGCCGCTTTCCTCCAGCTTGCGCACGCGCTCCCATGCCGGCGAAATCGACAGGTTCACGGCCTCGGCGAGCTTCGACTTCGTGATGCGCCCGTCGCGCTCGAGCAGGCGCAGGATCGCGAGGTCGTATCGGTCGAGCTTGATCACGTTATGCGTCGCCCCAGGTCACCACCGGGATGTTGCGCTCGACGATGTCGGCCACCACCGCGATCGTGTCGCCGGTCTGCACGATGCCCGGAAAGTGCCGTGCGGCGAGCAGCCCGCGCCGCCGCGCGACGTATTCGACCGGCGTGACGCCCGTGCGGTCGATGTCGTGCACGCGCGCGAGCACGTCGCCGGCCTCGACCTCGCTGCCGAGATCGACGCATATCTCGAGCAGCCCGCGATGCTCGCTGGTCGTGTAGCAGGCACTGTCCGGCATGTCGAGCAGTGTCGTCGTGCGCGGCGCGCCGCTCGCGCCGGCTCCGGCCCGCTCGCCGTCGCGCCGCGCGAGCACGCCGGCATGCGCGAGAAAACCGCGCACGCCGCGCTCGGCGATCGCGACGCTCGCCGCCGTCGACGTGCCGCCGCCGCCCAGCTCGGTCGACACGAACACCTTGCCGGCTTCTTCCGCCGCGCTGTCGTAGAGGCCGACGCTGTCGAGTTCCAGCATGCGCATCGAATACGGCGCACCGAATGCACGCATCGCGCGCTCGCAGCGCGCTTCCTGGTCGCGGTCCTCCAGCACGTGAATCGCCGCGAACGGCACGAAGTCGAGTGTGCGGCCGCCCGCGTGAATGTCGAGCACGTGCGTCGCGAGCGGCAGCAGGTGGCGCTGGAAGTAATCGGCGATCTTCTCGGTCACGGTGCCGTCCGGCCGGCCCGGGAAGCTGCGGTTCAGGTTGCCGGCATCGATCGGCGACGTGCGGCAACCGGCACGGAACGCCGGGTAGTTCATGAACGGCACGACGATCACGCGGCCGCTCACGTCGGCCGCCTTCAGCGAACCGGCGAGCTTCGACAGCGCGACCGGCCCTTCGTATTCGTCGCCGTGATTGCCGCCGGTCAGCAACACCGTCGGCCCGTCGCCGCGCTTCACGACGGTCACCGGAATCATGATCGCGCCCCACGCGGAATCGTCGCGCGAGTAAGGCAGCTTCAGGAAGCCGTGCTGTTCGCCGTCCGCGTCAAAATCGACGGTCGGCGTAATCGGGGAAGCACGCATCGCCCTACTCCTTCACGAACAGCTTGCGCGGCACATTGCAGAACGTCTCGACGCCGGTCTCGGTGATCAGGATGCTTTCCGTGATCTCCAGCCCCCAGTCGTCAAGCCACAGCCCCGGCATGAAATGGAACGTCATGCCGGGTTCGAGCACCGTACGGTCGCCCGGACGCAGGCTCATCGTGCGCTCGCCCCAGTCGGGCGGATAGCTCGCGCCGATCGGATAGCCGCAGCGGCTGTCCTTCTCGATACCCGCGCGGCGCAGCACCGCGAAGAACGCGTTCGCGATGTCCTCGCACACGTTGCCCGGCTTCGCGGCCGCGAGCCCCGCTTCGATTCCGTCGACCACCGCGCGCTCGCCTTCGATGAAGTGCGCGGGCGGCTTGCCGAGATAGACGGTGCGCGACAGCGGGCAGTGATAGCGCCGGTAGCAGCCGGCAATCTCGAAGAACGTGCCGGCGCCGCGCGAGAACGTCGAGTCGTCCCAGGTCAGGTGCGGCGCGGCCGCGTCCGCGCCGGTCGGCAGCAGCGGGACGATCGCCGGATAATCGCCGCCGAAGCCGTTCGCGCCGCCGATGCCGGTCGCATAGATCTGCGCGACCAGGTCGCTTTTCTTCATGCCCGGCTCGATCGTCTCGACGATGTGCGCATGCATCCGCTCGACGATGCGCGCGGCCGCGCGCATGTATTCGATCTCGCGCGGCGACTTCACCGCGCGCTGCCAGTTGACGAGTGCGGTCGCATCGACCCAGCGCGCAGCCGGCAGATGCTTCTGCAGCGACGCATACGCGGCGGCGCTGAAGTAGTAGTTGTCGAGCTCGACGCCGATGCGCAGCGTGCTCCAGCCGCGCGCCGCGATCACCTCGGTCGACAGGTAATCCATCGGATGGCGCGCGGTCGACTGCACGTAATGATCGGGATAGCCGACGATGTTCTCGTGCGCCATGAACGCGGTGCGCTTCGCGCCGTTCGCGTCCTGGCCGCGGCCGAACCACACGGGTTCGCCGTCCAGCGCCAGCAGCACGCACTGATGCACGTAGAACGACCAGCCGTCATAGCCGGTCAGCCAGCCCATGTTGGTGGGGTCGGTGACGATCAGCAGGTCGATGCCGGCCCGCTCCATCGCCGCGCGCGTCTTCGCGATGCGCGCGGCATATTCGCTGCGTGCGAACGCGAGACGCGGCGCGGCTTTCTGGGTTTCGATGACTGCGGACATCTGTCTCCTCTCAAGTCGTGAGGTCGTTGTGAAAAATCGTGCCTACTTCGGCCGCACGCGCGCGTTGCAGCGCGAGCACGGCAATCGCGGTGTCCTGCGCGCCGGTGCCGGTCAGGTCGCAGATCGTGATGTCGTCGCGATGCGTCCGGCCGTCACGGCGGCCGGCGATCACTTCGCCGAGTTCGGGAAACACGGCATCGGCTGCAACGGCCCCGGCTGCGATCGCGTGCGCGAGTTCGCCCGCCACGCGGGTCTGCTGCAGCCGATCGCAGAAATAGCGTGCGGCGCCGAACACCGACGGCGCGAGTTCGGTCTTGTAATCGGCGTCCGAACCCATCGCCGTCACGTGCAGACCGGGATGCAGGTCTTCCGCGTGCACGAGCGGCGCGCGGCTCGGCGTGGTCGTGACCGCGATGTCCGCGTCGGCCAGCGCCGCATGCACCGAGCGCGCGACCGTCGCATCGATGCCGTGCGCCGCGCGCACGTCGGCCGCGAATTCCGTGGCCCGCGCGGTATCGCGCGCCCACACCGTCACGTGCGTGATGTCGCGCACGAGCATCAGCGCGGCGAGTTGCAATCGCGCCTGCTCACCCGCGCCGACGATCGCCGCGCGGCGCGCATCGGCACGCGCGAGCCGCCGCGCGGCCACGGCGCCGGCCGCCGCGGTGCGTACGGCCGTCAGGTAGCCGTTGTCGAGCAGCACGGCCTCGGTCAGGCCGGTGCGCGCGGACAGCACGAGCATCAGCCCGTTCAGGCTCGGCAGCCCGAGCGACGGGTTGTCGAAGAAGCCCGGGCTGACCTTGATCGCGAAGCTGTCGAAGCGCGGCAGGTACGCCGTCTTCACGTCCACTTCGGCGTGGCGCTCCGGCAACGCGAGATTCAGGATCGGCGGCATCACGACCGCGTCGGTCGCGAGCGACGCGAACGCGGCCTCGACCTGGTCGATCGCGGCGAGATCGAGCGGCACCAGCGCACGCAGTTGCGCCTGGCCGAGCAACGTGACGGGATGGGCCATGTCAGTTCTCCGAAACGAGCCGGCGATGTGCGGCCATGTCGATGTTCGCGCCGCTCACGACGACCACGATCGGGCCACCGCGATCGCGACGCGCGATCCGCTCGTCCAGCAACGCGGCGAGGCCGACCGCGCCGGCGCCTTCGACGACGAGCCGCTCTTCCCGATACGCATGCGCGATGCCGCGCGCGATCGACGGCTCGTCGAGCAGCACGACGTCGTCGGCCAACGCGCGTGTCATGTCGAACGTGTAGCGGTTGTCGAGGCCGATGCCTCCGCCGAGCGAATCGGCCAGCGTGGGCTGCTCGTCGATGTCGACCGGGCGGCCGGCCGCGAGGCTCGCATGCATCGCGGAGCCGCGCGCCATCGATACGCCGATCACCTCGATCGGCGGCCGGATCGCCTTCGCGGCAAACGCGACGCCGCTGAACAGGCCGCCGCCCGACAGCGGCACGACGAGCGTCGCCGTATCGGGCAGCGCCTCGAGTATCTCGACACCGATCGTCGCCTGCCCCGCGATGATGCGCGGATCGTCGAACGGCGGCACGTACGCATAGCCTTCGTCGCGCGCGAGGCGCCGCGCTTCGATCTGCGCGTCGTCCTGGCTGTCGCCGACGATCACCACGCGTGCGCCGAGCGACGCGACCGCATCGACCTTGTTGGCCGGCACGAGCGACGACATGCAGACGGTCGCGTCGATGCCGAGCGCGCGTGCCGCATGCGCGAGCGCGCGGCCGTGGTTGCCGGTCGACGCGGTGACCACGCGCGTCACGCGCTGCGCCGCGAGTTCCGCGAGCGCGTTGGTTGCGCCGCGCAGCTTGAAGCTGCCGGTCGGCTGCAGCGTTTCGAGCTTCAGGTAGACCGGTGCGCCAACGCACGCGGACAGCGCGGCGGACGCGACGAGCGGCGTACCGTCGGCGCGCCCGGCGAGGCGACGGCGCGCGCGGTAGACGTCGGACAGCGACAGGAAAGACATGGAACGCACGCCTCGCGACGAATGTGATGCGATCCAGTCTAATGTTCCAAATCGCGCTTTCGAATGTCCTGATACATTGCGCGCGATATCGCGGCAGCGCCGCCGGTTCAGTGGAAATCGTTCAGGTGCGGATACTGTTCGAACACGCCCGCGATCGTCTCGAGCGCTGCGTTGCACGCGGCATCGGAAGTTTCGGCGCCGATGCACACGCGCACCGCGTTCGGCCGCTCGGTGCCGCCGACGAGAAACGGATCGGGCGACGTCACCGCGATCTTGCGGGTGCGCAATTCGCGCACGATCCGCTCGGCCTGCCAGTAGTCGGGCACGCGCAGCCATGCCGAAAGCGCGTTCGGATGCGCACCCAGCACGTACGGCCCCAGCGCGGCCTTCACCATCTCCTGGCGGACGGCGAGCCGCTGGCGCTGCAGTTCGACGAGCCGCCGCGCGGTGCCGTCGGCGATCCAGCGCGTCGCGATTTCCGCGATCGGCGACGTCGCCATCCAGCTGCTCACGCGCAGCACGCTCTCGACGCGCAACGCGAGCCGCCGCGGCATCGCGAGATAGCCGGTGCGCAAGCCGGTCAGCACCGATTTCGTCATGCTCGTGCAGTAGAAGCCCAGCTCCGGAATCAGGCTGGCGATCGGCGTGCCCGTCTTCTCGGGGAGCGGGCCGTACACGTCGTCCTCGATCACGTAGACGCCGTAGCGCGTCGCGATGCGCGCGATCGACCGCCGCCGCGAATCGGTCATCAGCGACACGGTCGGGTTATTGAGGGTCGGCGTGCAGACGAGCGCGCTGATGCGCTCGCCGTCGCACATCTCCTCGAAGTGTTCGGGACGGAGGCCGTGCTCGTCCATCTCGAGCCCCTTCAGCGTAAACCCGAGCACGTTCGCGGAGCCGATCACGCCGTGATCGGTCAGGCTCTCGCACAACACGGTATCGCCCGGCCCGACGATCGACGCGAGCGCGAGAAAGATGCCGTGCGCCGCGCCGTTCGTGACCAGCAGCGATTCGCGGTGCACCGGCATGTTCAGCGACGCGAGCCACGCGGCGCCGGCGTCGCGATGCGCGTCGAGGCCGGCGATCGGCCGAAACGAGCGGATCCACGGCTGATCGTCGGTGCCGGCCAGCGCCGCGCACACGCCGCGCCACGCGGCATCGTGCTCCGGCGTGTGCACGATGCGCGCGATCGAGAAGTCGACCAGTTCGCGCTCGGTCGTATCGAGGATGTAGTTCGACATCGATTCGGTCACGCGTGCGGCCACGAAGCTGCCGCGGCCGACCTCGCAGCGGATCAGTCCCTGGCGTTCCAGCTCCTTGTACGCATTGGTGACGGTCTGCACGCTGACGCCGAGGCTCGATGCGACGTCGCGCTGCGGCGCGAGCCGTGCGCCCGGCGCGAGCGCGCCGTTCTCGATGTCGCCGGCGATCGCCTTCACGAGCCGCTTGTATTTCGACTCGATGCTGTGCACCGCGCCAATTGCGTCGCGCCAGCCTGCCGATACCTCGGTCCGTCCCATCTCGATGTCTCCGTCGTGGCTTCCGCATGGTCGCTCAGAAAGACACCCTGAAAATATTGTCCTAGTGCAATCGCGTGCGAATGCAGGACGTTACGGGTCGGATCGGGGGTGCAATCGGCGTGCCCGTGCGAATACGGGGCCACCGGCACTTTTATTGTTCAGACGAATGTCGCGGGCCGCCTACCCTCGCAGAATGCGCGGTGCATCGAGGATCACCGACGTGTCGACCCACCCTGCAGTCGAGCGCTACCGCCGCGCCGCCGCTCGCATCCACGGCGTCGAGCACGCGCCGCGCCCACGCCCCACGCCTGCTCGTCGTCGGTCCACGCATACGCGCGATGCGCCGCATCGAGCTGCTTCGGGTTGGATGCACGGCTTTCCGCCGAAGCAGAACCGCCGCGCGCCGCGCACCGTGCTGCCGGACGGTTCTCGTCTGACCATTCAATATAGTCGCCGCACGCACGCGGACGGCTCGGGATCGCCACCCTCACAGCTTGACCACGGCCGGCACGCCGCCTAGATTGCTTCAGACGAGCCGGCCGTGCCGCATGCGCTGTGTCATCCGGGTGACAAAAACCGATAGTTTGCTATCGAATGATTTTGCCCTATCATCTCGCCCATGACCAATCTGCACGACCTCCGCCTCGCCGTCAGCAGCCTGCTCGTGCTCACCGCGCGCAAGTGGCGCCGCACCAGCGACGGCGTGCTGACCGCGTACAACGTATCCGAGGCCTGCGCGACGCCGCTGCTGATCGCCGGCCGCCTCGGCGAAGGCGTGCGGCAAGGCACGCTCGCCGAGCACGTCGGCATCGAAGGGCCGTCGCTCGTGCGCCTGCTCGACCAGCTGTGCGCGGCCGGCCTCGCGCGCCGCGACGAGGATCCGCACGATCGCCGCGCGAAGACGATCTCGCTGACGGCCGCCGGCCGCGCGATCACCGCGAAGATGGAGGAAGACCTGCGCGCGCTGCGCGCACAGGTGCTCAAGGGCGTGTCGCGCGCCGATCTCGAAGCGACGCTGCGCGTGCTGAACGCGTTCAACGCGGCCGACCCGCATCCTTCGGCGTCACACCCGTCGCACCCGTCCCGCCCCGTCGATTCCGCGTCATGACCTATCCGAGCCTTCGCGACTGGCTGTTCTCGGGCAAGACGTTCGCCGCGTCGATGCTGGCGCTGTACCTCGGCCTGTATTTCCAGTTGCCGCGCCCGTACTGGGCGATGGCGAGCGTCTACATCGTGTCGAACCCGTTCGTCGGCGCGACGCGCTCGAAGGCGCTGTACCGCGCGCTCGGCACCGCGCTCGGCGCGGCCGCCGCGATCTTCTTCGTGCCGCCGTTCGTCGAGACGCCGCTCCTGTTCAGCATCATCGTCGCGACCTGGTGCGGCACGCTGCTGTACCTCGCGATCTCCGACCGCACCGCGCGCAGCTACGTCTTCATGCTCGCCGGCTATACGATGCCGCTGATCGCGCTGCCGACCGTCACCGATCCGTCCACGGTATTCGACGTCGCGATCGCGCGCACCGAGGAAATCGTGCTCGGCATCGTCTGCGCGAGCGTGGTCGGCAGCGCCGTGTTTCCGAACCGGCTCGCGCCGACACTGATCGAGCGCACCGACGCGTGGTTCAAGGACGCCGCGTTCTACGGCCGCGAAACGCTGTCCGGGCACCTGGCCGGCAAGGCGCTGTCCGCGTGCCGGCAGCGGCTCGCCGCGACGATCACCGGCCTCGAGTTCCTGCTGAGTCAGTTGGGCTACGACCATGCGCATCCGCGTGTCCTCGCCCGCGCGCAGGCGCTCGCGGGCCGCATGCAGCTGTTCCTGCCGCTGATGTCGTCGCTCGCCGATCCCTTGATCGCGCTGATGCGCGACCTGCACGTGCGCCCGCCCGCACTCGACGCGCTGCTGGCCGATGCCGCGAAATGGTTCGACGCGCCGCTGCCGGCCGTCAAGACCGGCTCCGACGGCGACATGGCCCACGATCCGGTCGCGGACAACCTGCGCGAGCGCATCGCCGCGCTGCAGCCGCCCGACAGCGCGCTGGCGAGCTGGGACGGCGCGCTGCTGTCGAATGCGCTGTGGCGGCTGCGCCAGGTCATCGACATCTGGCAGGACTGCCGCTCGCTGCGCGCGCTGATCGCGAACGAGTCGGGCGTGTGGCAGCCGCGCTATCGGCACTGGCGGCTCGGCGGCACCGAGCGCTTCTTCGATCGCGGGATGATGCTGTTCTCGACGCTGACCGTCGTGTTCGCGATCGTGTTCGCGTGCTGGCTGTGGATCTCGTCCGGCTGGCACGACGGCGCGGCCGCCGTCACGCTCGTGGCCGTGTCGTGCAGCTTCTTCGCCGCGCTCGACGAGCCGGCGCCGCTGGTGTTCAAGTTCTTCCTGTCGACCGCCGCGAGCGTCGTGTTCGCGGGCCTGTATCTGTTCGTCGTGTTGCCGCACGTGCACGATTTCGCGATGCTCGTGCTGATGTTCGCGGGCCCGTTCATCTTGATCGGCACGCTGCTGCCGCGCCCGCAGTTCAACATGGTGACGATGCTCGTCGCCGTGAACACGGCCACCTTCATCAGCATCCAGAGCGCGTACGAAGCCGATTTCTTCGTGTTCCTGAACAGCAACCTCGCCGGTGTGGCAGGGCTGCTGTTCGCGTACGTGTGGACGCGCGCGACGCGCCCGTTCGGCGCGGAACTCGCGGTGCGGCGCCTGCTGCGCTCGGGCTGGGAGGACGTCGCGCGCTCCGCGTCGACGCAGCCGCTCGACGATCAGCGCAACCACGCATCGCGGATGCTCGATCGCGTCACGCAACTGCTGCCGCGCCTCGGCGCGTCCGACGACCACCGCCACCCGTCGATCGAGAGCTTCCGCGACCTGCGCATCGCGCTGAATGCGCTCGACTTGCGCCGCTCGCGCCGCCGGCTGTCGGGCGACGTGCCCGACGCGATCGATCGCGTGCTGGCCGGCGTCACCGATCACTACACGCGCTGCGCGGCCGCGAACGCGCGCCAGCCCGCGCCGCCCGCGCTGCTCGCGACGATCGACGACGCGCTGCAGCGCGTGGCCGGCCGCACGCTGCCGGGCGCCGCGCCGGCCGACGGCGCGGCCGCACCAACGGCGCCGGCCACGCACCGCCGGCTGCGCGACACGCTGCACGCGCTCGTCGGCCTGCGCCTGTCGCTGTATCCGGCCTCGGCCGCGCAAGCGCCGCAGGCGCCGGACGGAGCGCGCGCATGAGCCGGCTTTCCACCCTGTCCTTCCGAGCGCGACCATGATCGGCGAAATCGATATCTTCGGCGTGTTCGTGCCGGCCCCGCTCGTGCTGATGCTGATCGCTTACCTGATCAACATCGTCGTGCGCGCGGTGCTCGAGCGCGTCGGCTTCTACCGCCTCGTCTGGCACCGTTCGATCTTCGACCTCGGCATCTACGTGTTCGTGCTGGCCGCCGTCGTGATCGTGTCCCACCAACTCGTGGCTACCTAACGTGAAAAAAACCTGGCTCTCGGCAGGGCAAGTCCTGCTCACCCTGATCGTCGTCGTCGTGGCCGGCCTCGTGCTGTGGCGCATCATCAACTACTACATGTTCTCGCCGTGGACGCGCGACGGGCACGTGCGCGCCGACGTGATCCAGGTCGCGCCGGACGTGGCTGGCCTCATCACGTCGGTGCAGGTCGCCGACAACCAGGAAGTCAAGCGCGGCCAGGTGCTGTTCGTGATCGACCAGGCGCGCTACGCGCTCGCGGAACGGCTCGCCGAAGCGACGCTCGCGCAGCGCCGCGCGACGCTGGCGCAGGCGAAACGCGAATACGCGCGCAACGTGCAACTCGGCAACCTGGTCGCGAGCGAACAGGTCGAGGAAAGCCGCACGCGCGTCGAGCAGGGCGAAGCCAGCGTCGCCGATGCGCAGGTGTCGCTCGATACCGCGAAACTGAACCTGCAGCGCACGACGATCGTCAGTCCCGTGGATGGCTACCTGAACGACCGCGCCCCGCGCGTCGGCGAATACGTGCCGGCCGGCCGCGCGGTGCTGTCGGTCGTCGACCGCAACTCGTTCCGCGTCGACGGCTACTTCGAGGAAACCAAGCTGCGCGGCATCCATATCGGCCAGCCGGTCGACATCATCGTGATGGGCGAACCGCATGCGCTGCGCGGTCACGTGCAGAGCATCGTCGCCGCGATCGAGGATCGCGACCGCACGCAGGGCGCGAACCTGCTGCCGAACGTGAACCCGGCGTTCAGCTGGGTGCGGCTCGCGCAGCGCGTGCCGGTGCGCGTCGTGCTCGACGAGGTGCCGGACGATTTCCGGATGATCGCGGGCCGCACCGCGACCGTGTCGATGCGCGACGCCGACGCGCGCCGCAACGACAATGCAAAACCGGCCGCAGCCAGCGCCGCGTCGGCGGCCCCGACTGCGTCCGGTACGGCCGCGAGCGCCGTGGGAGCATCGCAATGAAGCGGCACGGTCTGCGCGTCGCGGCGACGCTCGCCCCGCTTGCGCTCGCCCTCGGTGCGTGCAAGTCGGTCGGCCCCGACTACACGTTGCCGCAACAGGCGTACGTCAATGCGCCGCTCGCGAACCATGCGCTCGACGACGCGAACGGCACGCTGGTGTCGCGCGACGCGGTGCCCGGCAACTGGTGGCAACTGTACGACGACCCGGTACTCGACGGGCTCGTGCGCGATGCGCTGAAATCGAACACCGACCTGCGCGTCGCCGCGGCCAATCTCGCCCGCTCGCGCGCGGCGCTGGTGGTCGCGAACGAACAGGGCGGCTTCTCGGGCAGCGCGGAAGCGGCCGTGCAGCGCGCCCAGGAATCGGCCGAGCAATACCTGCTCGAAAACAAGCTGCCGATCGTCAACGAAGGCATGGTCGGTATCAACGTGTCGTACGAGCTCGACCTGTTCGGCAAGCTGCGGCGCGGCGTCCAAGCCGCGCGGGCGGACAGCGAGGCCGTCAAGGCGGCCGGCGACCTGGCGCGCATCACGGTCGTGGCCGACGTCGTGCGCGCGTACGTCGAAGCGTGCTCGGCCGGCGACGAACTCGCGATCGCGAAGCAGTCGCTCGCGCTGCAGAAGCAGCGCGTCGCGCTGTCGCAGCGGCTGCGTGATGCCGGGCGCGGCAACCAGACCGACGTGACACGCGGCGTGACGCAGGTGCGCACGCTCGCCGCCGACATTCCGCGCTTCGAAGGCCGCCGCAAGATCGCGCAGTACCAGCTCGCCGCGCTGCTCGCACGCGCGCCGGCCGACCTGCCGAAAGCCGCCGCCGAATGCGAGCGTCTGCCGAAGCTGCGTCGGCCGATTCCGATCGGCGACGGCGCCGCGCTGCTGCGCCGCCGTCCCGACGTACGCGAAGCCGAGCGGCAGCTCGCCGCCGCGACCGCGCGGATCGGCGTGGCGACCGCCGCGCTGTACCCGTCGGTCAGCATCGGTGCGTCGGCCGGCTCGGTCGGCGTCGCCGCCGACCTGTTTTCGTCCACCACGAATCGCTGGTCGTTCGGCCCGCTGATCAGCTGGTCGTTCCCCGTCAATGGCCAGCGTGCGCGCGTGCGCGAAGCCGAGGCCGCGACGGGCGGCGCACTCGCGCACTTCGACGGCGTCGTGCTGAATGCGCTGCGCGAAACGCAGTCGAGCCTCGCGACCTATGCGGCCGACGTGCAGCGCACGGATGCGCTGCGCACGGCCTACGAATCGGCCCGCAGTTCCGCTGCCGAAACGCATCGTCTCTATGCGGCCGGCCGCGAATCGTTCATCTCCGATCTCGACGCGACGCGCACGTTGACGAGCGTGCAGGCACAGGTCGCGGCGGCTGAGGGCCAGGTCGCGGCCGACCAGGTGCGGCTCTTCCTCGCGCTCGGCGGCGGTTGGGACGGCGACGGCGCGACGGCCGCGACAGCCGCGGCGGACGCCGGCTCCCCCGTCGCGGCACCCGCGATTGGCGCGTCAGCACCGTAGCGTCATCGCCGTCGGCACGAAACGCGTGCATGACGCAACGCGCCATGACGGCGAGCGCTCCTGATTCGCGCCATGGCATCCGCGTTGACGGTACACTGGCCGATGCATTTCCATTCATCTGCCACCGCGGCCGCCCAGGCCGCGGCATCCACCCGGAGAGTCATCATGCGAACCAGCGCCCGCAACCAATTCGCCGGCCAGATCGGCGCCGTCAAACCCGGTGCCGTCAACGACGAAATCACGCTGCGCACGCAGGACGGCCTCGAGATCGTCGCCGTGATCACCCACGGCAGCGCCGCGTCGCTGGGCCTCGCGGCCGGCACGAAGGCGTTCGCGCTCGTCAAGGCGTCCTCGGTCATCGTGATGGTCGACGTCGACGGCAGCAAGGTGTCGGCTCGCAACTGCGTCGCGGGTACCGTCGCGTCGGTCGCGAAGGGCGCGGTCAATTCGGAGGTCGTGATCAAGGCCGCGGGCGGCGCGGAGATCGTCGCGATCGTCACCAATGACAGCGTCGATCGTCTCGGTCTCGCGAGCGGCACCGCCGCATCCGCGATCTTCAAGGCATCGAGCGTGATCGTCGGCGTCGAGTGATCGCGTGACGGATGCGATGGCGCTTCATCGTGCGCCGCGTATGAGTGCGGCCGGGTTCTCGTCCGGAGGTTGACGATGACCGCCTCGACCGATCACACGCATGAACGGGTGTTGCATTCGTTGCAATCCGCCGCGACCAACGCCGACGTGCCCGACGCGCAGTTGTTCGGCGCACTCGTTGCGGCACGCGCGGGTCGCAACGAGCTCTCGCTGCTGGGCTTGTCTCCCGGCCAGTTCGCCGGCCTGCTGGCCCGGCAGTTTCCGCATCTGCGATCGGTCGATACCGCCGCACTGGTGCCGACGGCCGCGCCGCCACCGTTGCCGGCCGCCCACTCGGCATTCGTCGCGACGCTGCACGCACGGCTGATGGATGACGCCAATCCGGCCGTCGCCCGCGACGACGCAGACTGCCTCGCCTCGATCGTCGCGCATGCGTGCCTGCGCCCCGATCATCTGTGGCGCGACCTCGGGCTCGATGGGCGCGACGCGGTATCCGCGATGCTCGAGCGCTTTTTCCCCGCGCTCGCCGCGCGCAACGTCGCTCATCTGCGCTGGAAGAAATTCCTTGCGCAGGAAGTGGCCGCATCGCTCGGCATGCCGCCCGGGCCCGCACCCGGCTGCCTGGGCTGCGAGGATTTCGGTTTCTGCTTTCCTCGAGCGTGATGGTCGTCGCGGCGACGTGCGTGCCGATGTCTGTTTCGTCGCATCGTCAGCCAGAACGTGTCGTTACGCGACTTCGGCGCCACGTCCCGCTTCCACGAAACTCGCGGATCGCCGATATTTCACGCAACAACGACCGCATGTTCGGCAAACGCGCAGACCGGTTGCCGGAGCGTGTTCCGCCCCCTCCGCACGATCCAGCGACGAACGGCTTCCAGTGCGCGAAGCCGGTACATGCGTCCGCGACATGCCTGCAATCCGCATTCCGGGGCCGACGATCGGCTGTCTGCGTTTCCCATAAACGGTCACCTTGGAATGTGCAGCGCTCATCGCTGACGACACGATCAGTGTCGATGCCTGTGATGAATGTCCGGAAAATGTGCGTGGCTGTGCGTGATCGGCAGATGCACGTGCGGATGCGTGTGCGGTTCGTCGCCGTCATACGGAAAGTCGTGCGCGTGCTGGTGATGGTCGTCGTGCCGATGCCGATGCGTATGCTCGAGCCGCTCGTGCGCATGCGTGTGTTCGTGCCGTTCGCGCACGTGCAGCCAGATGCCGAGCGCCATCAGCGCGGCCGCGATCCAGAACGTCGCGGGTGGCAGCGCGGGCCAGATCAGCAGCGACAGTACGACCCCGAACAGCGGGGCGATCGAAAAGTACGCGCCGGTGCGCGCGCTGCCGAGATGGCGCAGCGCGACCACGAACAGCACGAGGCTGATCCCGTAGCCGCCGAGCCCCGTCAGCATCGCCGCGGCCGTGACCGGTATCGCAGGTAGCGTCGCGCCGGTTGCCAGCGCGACGCCGATGTTCACGGGCCCCGCGATCAGCCCTTTCACGCACGCGATCACCATCGCGTCGTTCGCGGCGACCTTGCGGGTCAGGTTGTTGTCGATCGCCCAGCACAAGCATGCGCCGACGATCAGCAGCGCTCCGACCGGCACGCCGGCGCGGCCCGGCGTCCACGACAACAGCGTGCCGCCGGCGACGATCGCCACCATGCCGAGGAATACCTGCGTATCCACGTTCTCGCGAAATACGACCCACGCGATCACGGCCGTCAGCACACCTTAGAGGTTGAGCAGCAACGCGCTCGTCGCCGCCGGCGTGCTCGACAGCCCGAGCATCAACAGTGCCGGGCCGGCCACGCCGCCCGCCGCGATCGCACCGGCCAGCCACGGCAGATCGGCACGCTGCAACGGCGCGGCATCCACGGCCGGTGCGCGTCGGCTGTGCCAGCCGCGCAGCAGGATCCCGATGCCGAGCCCGACACCGCTGCCGAGATAGAAAAGGCCGGCGACCATGAACGGCGAGATCGCGCCGACCAGCGCCTTGGCGAGCGGTGTCGCGGCGCCGAACAGCGCGGCGGCCGCGAGCGCGACGAAAATCGCGGAATGTCTCGGGTTCATGGTCCGGGTCGAATTGACGTTGATGAAGCCAAGCGTGGCTTTGGGTCGGGACGGGCTGACCTTACTTTTCGAAAGGCGGGTCGTATCGTGGCGCCCGGCTTGCCCGCGCCCAGTCGGGATTATCGCGCACCGTTTTGTCCGGATGGGCGGGCGGGATCGCTCGCGCGGCGATTGACGATTCCACTCGATCATTTCGTAAAACGAATCATCTGGTCGACGCGGCGAGTTAATCAGTTATGCATAGCATTGCACAATCGAAATATCATGCGCGCCGACGTCGATCGTTAGTCGTCCGGTTGCGTTGTCTGTTCGACGAGAGGGTGATGTACCGGGAGGTTCTGCGGCGGGGGAGGCAGTCCCGACCTGCCTCGGTCGAGGCAGGTCGGTCTGTCGTGTCATGCACCGCATGCGACTTGCATGCGGGTACGCGCCGTAGGGTCGGCGAGCGCCGTGCGAATTACTCGTTGCCGGCCGCTTGCTGTTCGACCTGCGGCGCGGCGTCGGTCTGGGCCTTCGCTTCCGCTTCCGCCTCGGCTTGCGCCGGTTGCGACGCGGCAGCGGTCTCGGCCTGCTGCTCGGCCTTCGGCTGCTGCGGTGCACCCTTGGCCGATTGCGCCGCACCCTTGCCGGGGCGGCGAGCCTTCAGGCGGCGCGCACGCGCCGCGTCGTCGTGCGTCACGCGCCCGACTTCGTTGCCCTGCAGGTCGACGCGCACCGCGTCTTCGACGAGGCAGGACCAGTAGCGGTTGCCGCGGCACCACGTCGACATTGCTTCGCGCAATTCGGCTTCGTTGAGGCCGACGGCCTGCGCTTCGCGTGCGAGATCGTCCCAGATGCCGACCTTGAGCGGCACTTTCGGAGCCGGATTCTTCGGGAACGCGCGCGGAAACTTCCGCTGCAGTTTGCCGATTGCGACGATGACCGGATCGACCGGCGCCGACGGCTTCGCCGAAGCAGGCTTCGCCCGGTGCTGCGGCTTCGCGCCGGCACCCGGCTTGGCGCCGCGGGACGGCTGGTCGCCGGACTTCGGCTTCGCGCCGGCGTCCGTCGGCGCTGCCGGCCGCTTCGCGTTGCGCTCCTGCTTGGCCTTCGCTGCGAGCTGCGCCCGCAATTCGGCAAGTTGTTCAAAACCCATAAATTCAATCCACCAGGAATATAAGGTGTGGTTCGTGCGGCCGTGCCGCGCGGCATAAAAGCGTCGCCGCCGCGCGTGCGGCCGGCCTGCCGCCGATGCGGAATACTACGGGGCCGCATCGCGCACGCCACTCTGTTTCAGGCACCCGGCCTCGATGCCGGACAAGACAGGAGTGGAAGTATACCGGTACGCGGGGCGGCCGGTTGACTCGCCGGTCTGCATTTGCCCGATCCGCAACGCCGAAAATGCGTCCACGCGGTCGTGTTGCGCATTATATGGATACGTTTCCGGATGTCACGCCATTCGCGGCTACTCCCCGAAATCGGGCTGGGCGGAGACTCGATACGCAATGGTCCGCGCGACGGCCGTCGAACAGCGTCGTGCCCCATCCGCGACGCGTTGCGTTGCGTGGCGTGGCTGCCCGACGCCGCGCGACACGCCCGCCCCTTGTTTGCGCCGGCATCGGTGCACGATTCGTTGCGTCCGCATCGATCGCGTCGCGGACGAAGATATCGGAAAGTGCGTAGTATGGCCGAATCGACTTCGTTGGCAGCATGTCCCGCCTGCGTTTCACCGCACGCCTGATCGATCGGACGCGATTCCGTTGCCTGCGAAAAGACCCGGTTACGAGCGATGGAGCGGATGCATGGTTTCCCAAGACGACACCCCGCACGACGACGTCACGCGCGAGGAGATTCACCATCGGCAGATCGACATGCGCGGCTATCGGCGCAGCGATGGCCTGTTCGAAGTGACGGCCTGCCTCGCGGACCGCAAGACCAGCGATTTCAAGCCACCCGGCGGCACGCGGACAGTCGCGGCGCTGACGCCGCTCCACGATCTCGGCGTGACACTGGTCTTCGACATCGACATGGTCGTGCGCGCCGTATCCACGTTCATCCGCTCGCATCCGTATGCGCAGTGTCCGGGCGGCGGCGACTCGCTGCAGGCGCTCGTCGGATTGAACATCGGCGCCGGCTGGAACAGCGAGATTCGCAAGCGCCTGCCGTCCTGCGAGACGTGCACGCACCTGAAGGAACTGCTCGGCCCGATCGCCACGACGGCCTATCAGACGATGGTCGGCATGCGGCGATCGTCGCTCGATTACCGCGACAGCGAAGGAAAGCCGCTCAAGATAGACAGCTGCTACGCATACGGCGCATCGCGCGATCTCGTGAAACGTCTTTGGCCCGAATATCACCGGCCTCCGGCGACGGCACCGGCAAAGGACAGCTAGCGCGCCGGCATTCGGTCGGTTAGGCGGTTGTGGAACGGTATCGAGCGAACAGCCGCGGATCCTGCCTTTGTCGATTCGGTCGATAGGCGCCGCCGCATCCGTCATCAGAAAACGCCCAGCGCCAACCCCGCGGCGAGCCCCGCACCCAGTTCGGCGCAGCGCGCGAGCGCGTCGCGGTCGATCGTCTTCGTCGCGAGAATACGCTCCGGCGTCTGCGCATGCGTGCAGACGATCAGGCCGGGCGCGACGTTCTTCAACCGCCATCCGGTCGCGATCCGGTCGATCTGGCGCAATGCGTTCTGTCCGTCGCTTCCCGCGCAAATCATCGCCGCATACGGACGGCCGTTCACGCGATCGAGCGCCGCGTAGTAGCAGCGATCGAAGAAATCCTTCATCAGCCCCGACATCGCCGCAAGATTCTCCGGCGTCGCGAACAGGTACGCGTCGGCGGCCAGCACGTCGTCTGCGCTCGTCGCGTCCGCGCGCTGCAGCCTGACGTCGACGCCGGGCTGCTCGCGCGCCGCACCGGCAGCCGCTTCGGCCATCTGCTGCGTGCCTCCGGTCATCGTGTGATAGACGATCAACAGCGTCTTCATGGATAGTTGCTCGCAGTCGGCTTCGGATGCGCCGGCGGTATCGTCGAATTTGGGCCGGATAGCCGATCGTTTTCCCCGGATCGGCAGGTTTCGCGCATTGCAACGATTTTGATTGGCCCGCGCATCCGGATGCTTACGGATGCACGTTCAGTCGAGCGTGCGATGCCGCGCCGTGCCGCCGTCTGGTCGCGCGTAGTACGCGAGGAACATGTCGGTCGCCGATTCCGCCACTTTCTGCTGCTCCTGCACCGTCAACGGCGGCTGGCCCATCGTGATCTGCGGCCAGAACGCGAACGCCTTCACGGCGCCATGCAATTGATGCGCGGCGAACACCGGATCGGCGACCGACAGACGACCGGCGGCCGCCGCGGCACGCACCCAGATCGCGACGTCTTCCTCACGCTCGCCGAGGCGTTCGACCATGTCGCGCGCCCGTTCCGGCGAATGGATGGCCGCGCCGATCGCGACACGCGCCAGCGCGAGAAATGCCTCGTCGTTCATCAACCGCAATTTGCGGTCGAGCAGTGCGAGCAGTTGATCGCGCAGCGGCACGTCGGCGCGATAAGTCGGCGAGTTGCCGGTCCGGGTCGCGTCCCACAATTTGTTCAGGATCGCGGCGAACAGCGTCTCCTTGCCCGGGAAGTGGTTGTAGACGGTGCGCTTCGACACGTCCGCGCGTGCCGCGATGCGATCCATGCTCGTTGCATCGTAGCCCGCCGCAAGAAATTCCTCGATCGCCGCGTCGACGATGGCCGCGCGCTTTCGATCGGTCAGACGCTGAGGGGGAGTGCTGGTATCCATTCAGAAATTTTACACCGTGCAGTTTACTTATCCCAAAGATAAACTACACTGTTTAGTGTACTTTATTCTCCGGACGGACCCACATGGCATCGCCTCTCGTTTTGATTCACCGCATTCTGGGCCTCGCGGCCGCCCGACGTGGCCGGACGCTGCCCGGCGGTTCGCCGCAGCACAACGGCGAGCGCTTTGCCAACGTCGCGCCGCGGCCCGCCGAAGGATTGGGCAAGACGCTGGGAATCGCCTGGAACATGCTGGTCAACAAGCCGCGTCATACCGTGCCCGCCGGCGCCTTGCCCGTCGATTCGCTGACCCGCGCCGAACTCGACGTGGCGCCCGATCGCAGCCTGTACCGGCTCGGCCATTCGACGCTGTTGCTGAAGTTGCGCGGCGAATTCTGGTTGACCGATCCGGTCTTTGCCGAGCGCGCATCGCCGTTTCGGCGCATCGGCCCCAAGCGCTTTCATGCGCCGCCGATCGCGCTGGAGGATCTTCCGCCGCTGCGCGGCGTGATCCTGTCGCACGATCATTATGATCACCTCGACCGCGACACGGTGCTCGCGCTTGCCGCAACCACCGGCGTGTTCGTGACGACGTTGGGCGTCGGCGATCGGCTGATCGAATGGGGTATCGACGCGAACAAGGTCCGCCAGCTCGACTGGTGGCAAAGCATGGACGTGGCCGGGCTGACGCTGACGGCTACGCCCGCCCAGCACTTTTCCGGGCGTAGCCTGTTCGACGGCAACAGTACGCTGTGGGCGTCGTGGGTGATCGTCGACGACGACCTGCGCCTCTTCTTCAGCGGCGATACAGGCTATTTCGACGGCTTTCGGGAAATCGGCGAGCGCCTCGGGCCGTTCGACGTCACGCTGATCGAAACAGGCGCCTATGATGCGCAATGGCCGTACGTGCACATGCAGCCGGAAGAAACCGTGCAGGCCCACATCGATTTGCGCGGACGCTGGCTGATCCCGATCCACAACGGCACGTTCGACCTCGCCATGCATCGCTGGCAGGAGCCGTTCGAGCGTGTCACGGCGTTGGCGCTCGTGCGCGGCATCGAGCTGTCGACACCGAGGATGGGCGAACGCCTCGATCTCGGCGCACCGCATCGCGGTGAGCGCTGGTGGCGCACGGTCGACGACCGCGCGCCAGCGCCGGCGGCGAAATCGCGACGCCGGCAGCTTTGCGCATCGCAGGCAACGAAGTAGCCCGCCAGTCGTTGCACGTGCGTTCCGGGCAGGGGGCGTGCCGCCGGCCTCCCCTGCACGTCGACGGCCTGCCTTCGACCTGATTATTCGAGTAGAGAAGTCATGCATCCGGTATCCGTCCGATACATACCCGGCCAAGGAGACGATGACGTCGCCATCGCGGCATTCGATCAGGCAGGCCATCGTTCGATCCGCCGCAGCCGTGAAAACGAGCTGCGACAGACGCTCGCGGAGCGCGTCGCGAGATGGACCGAAGGTGTCAATCAGCTCAACACGGCCATTCCCAACTTGAGCTTTCATCGAAGGGAAGCACCGACGCTGCCGATGGAATGCATGGTCGAGCCGAGCTTCGGCCTCGTCGTTCAGGGTGCGAAGCAGGTCATGCAGAGCGGGGACGCCTACATCTACGACGCCGACCGCTTTCTGATCACGTCTCTCGATCTGCCCGGTTCGACGCAGATCGTCGAGGCCCGCCCCGACAAACCGTTTCTCGGGCTGGGCCTCAAGCTCGACTTCCGCGTCATGGCCGAACTGATGATGCAAGTCGCGCCGGATCACGACGATGCGCCAGCAGGCCGCGGACTCGTCGTCGGCGACATGACCGAACCGCTGTACGACGCGCTAAACCGGTTACTCGCGCTGCTGGACGACCCGAACGCCATTCCCGTTCTCGCACCGTACGTCGAGCGGGAAATTTACTATCGGCTGCTGACGAGCGACCAGGGCGCCCGGCTGCGCCAGATTGCGTCCGCCGGCAGTCAGTGCAACCGCGTGTCACGCGCGATCCGGTGGTTGCGCGCTCACTATGACGAGTCGTTACGCGTCGATGATCTCGCGGCGCAGGTTCAGATGAGCAGCTCGACCTTCCATCACCACTTCCGTCAGCTCACCGGCATGAGTCCATTGCAGTATCAGAAATGGATACGGCTCAACGAGGCACGTCGACTGATGCTGGCGGAGCGGCTCGACGCTGCCTCGGCGGCCTTCCGGGTCGGGTATGCGAGCCCAACCCAGTTCAACCGCGAATATAGTCGGCTATTCGGTAACTCTCCGCGAAGGGATATCGATAGCCTGAGAGGTGGCGCGGACGTCGCTCTGTCGATCGTGGCGAGTTATTGATCGCGATGGGCGACGGGGGAGATGTGCTGGTTCTGACGGGATCTCCAAGGTGCGGGATGGGCTTCTCGCACGATGGGTCGAGTGGGCTCGTTCCTCTTCCGAAGACTACGTTGTACCGGCCGCGCACCGGATTTCTTCCCGCCTCCTCCAACCTTAGCTTCTTCTCGCGATGCTCTCAGATTCCATGAATCGGGTGCTCGAGAGATGCGTTGTCACGTGACAACTGGCGCTAAATATCGGCGCACGTTGCGCTGAATTGGCGCCTCGACGCCGTTCGGTTGTGCACCGATCCGCCGGCATGTCGATGTCCTCCGGAGATGCCTCATCGAGAAACGTATCGAACACTACAAATTACGTACTATCAAAAACAAATTTGCATGCCGTTGGCATCAACTTTCACGTTGGTAGGCTGAAAAAGCATACGCCCCCATTTCTGGGCGCCGCTGTCCTCTTTTCGCGTGAAACAACATGAAGAATATGGCGCAAGCCATTGCCACACAAGGATTTCCGGCAACCACCGATTTTCGGAGAATGTTTCACGACCCGCCTCGTTTAGATCGTCACATGCTTCTGGCACGTGCATTCGGCACCAATTGCGGCCTATATACGCTGCAACCTTACGCACTTTGCTACCCCCGGTGCAACGCATCGGATACCTGCCACAAAACTAACCCCCTGCCCTATCCGAGCAGTACGAGCGGCGATGCCAAGAGCAGTACGAGCGGCGATGCCAAACTTCACGCCCACAAAAATAGGGACATATCAATACGATGACGATATCCCCTTTGGGACATACCTCGGCAATCGCTCAGTGGCATCGCGTCAGCATACGAGCGCACGCACGACGAGAGGAATCAGGTGAGCCGCCAATCATGCCCGGATCTCGCTACCCGGACGCTCCTTTGCAATGCCGCCCGGAACGCATTCTTTATACGTCCTCACGCCGCCCGAGCTTCCAGACATCGCCTCCTGTTGTCACGTGACAACTTACCGATTCAGCGACGTGCCAGGTGGACTAAAAGCTATCGGCGACGCCTTTTTCCTGAGCAATACGCCTCCTACGCAGACTGGATCGACCAACCACGGCTATTCGTTGATGATCGCAAAGTCTCTCCTCGGTGCGCGCCTGGAGGCGTTTGTCACGTGACAACCCATCTCGTCGCCAGGTAAGCGTAGGTAGTCACGAGCCACGCATCGGCAATTGAAGTTAAGCGGCTTCATCGCCACCCAAGTAGTACTCGCATCGAAGACTTCCCCGCCACGTACGCCTCGGGAGGAATCGAGTGTCCGGGGACTTGTCACGTGACAACTGCCTCTTTTCGCGCTGCCGACAACATCATGGACACGGATTCGTACCGAGCTTCGAATGGAATCAACATACGACGAGGCATGAAGTCTCAGCGCCATGGTCCGTTATCGATGTCAAAGACAGTCGCTTTCTTTATGTCGATTGTTATTTATAAACCGTAGTCGACGATTTTTTATCGAGTCACTCGCGAATAGTGTTTTGGCCATTCGGCCTATTTGTCACGTAACAACCACAATGCTCAATAAAACGTCCACGGGATCGAGCGCTTTTCTGGACATTCCATGAATAACTGCATATATTACGAAAAACTCCGTGGAGGAATTCAATGGCTTTCAAGATCGCCGTCAGTAATCAAAAAGGTGGGACTGGAAAGACAACCATCTCCGTCAACATCGCGGCTGCGTTCGAAGCCGGCGGCAACAAGGTCGCACTGATCGATGCCGACCCTCAAGGCACTTCCGTCCGTTGGGTCACGAGCGGCGAGAACACACTCCCGATGACGGTCCTGTCGCTGGCGCCCGCCGGCCGCGGCATCGGCGGCGAGATCAAGAAGCAGGACGCAAATTTCGACGTGATCGTCGTCGACTGCCCCGGCAACCTCGAAGATCCGCGTATTGCATCCGTCCTCGAAGTGGCCGACTTCTGCCTGGTGCCGCTTTCGCCGTCACCGGCCGATCTGTACAGCACCGTCGCCATGATCCGCATGATCGAGTCGATGCGTGCCGTTCGAAACCCTCAACTTTCTTCCGCATTGATGTTGAATAGTGTTAATGGAAAAACTAAAATGCGTGAAGAAATTTTAAAAATTCTAAGGGCTGAAGAAATAGGGGAGCATCTGCTCGACAGCCAGATCGCGCAACGCGAGGTCTATCGTCAGACGTTCGCGCTCGGTACCACGATCCATCACCACAATCGATACATGAAGGGCCTGAAGGAAGCCCGGGCGGAAATCGAAAAGCTGGTCACGGAAATGGCCCAATACATCGCGTCGACGCGCGCTACCGGAGCCGCCCATGGCTAAGGACACCTCGAAAGACAAGAAGCCGACCGGCAACCTGCATCTGGCAGCCGGCCTGTTGCGCGGACTCGCGCAGGAAAATGCGGCACTCGAAACGCGGCTGCCCGAGCCGGCGGCCGCACCGGCTGCCGTCGTTGAAGCGACGCCCGCCAGTGTAGCGGCCGCAACCGCGCCCGCCGGTACGTCCGATCTGGACGCGCCGCAGAAGGTGCTGGTCAAGGACTGCATCCCGAACCCGTTCAACCCGCGCGTGTTCTACTCGGAGTCGAGCCTGCACGAACTCGCGCTGACGTTGAAACGGGAAGGGCAGATCGAACCGATCAAGGTCACGCGGCTCCCCGAGTTTCCCGGCAAGCTCGTCGTGATCGACGGGCAACGCCGCCTGCGAGCGACGAGCATCAACGGCGACGAAACGATCAATGCGACGTTCCGCACGGATCACACGCCCGAACAGCTCTATACGATCGCGTATCGGGCGAACCACGACCACGAACGCCAGACGATCTTCGATGATGCGGTGGCATGGAAACGTCTCCTGGACGAGAAGGTCTTTGCCGACCAGAACACGCTGGCGGAGAAAATCGGCAAGGACAAGGCATCGATCAGCAAGACGCTGTCGCTGAACGCGTTGCCGAATACGTTGCTGGAGCGGATGGCCAGTGCAAACGACGTGGTCGGTCTGCAGGCTGCGTATTTCCTGAAGCTGATCTTCGAACGCCTGGGCGAGCCGACGGCCGACCGGCTGCTGACGGCCGTGATCGACCGGAAAAAATCCGTCCGCGATCTCGAAAATTTCCTGCGTACGCAGAGCGACGGCGCCAAGAAACCCGGACGCACACGCTACAGCGTCCGTCATGACTTCGCACTCGAATCGCGCGCGATCGGCCAGTTGAAAACCTATCCGGACGGGCGTCTGGATCTGCAGCTCAAGGGCGTCGACGCATCCCACCAGGAAGCGCTTGCCGACAAGCTCAAGACCGTCATCGACGCGTACGTCGCCGATCTGGCGGCGGCCACGTCAAAGTAACGTCCACCGGCAAAAGGTCTCGCCTCCGCACTGCGCCGCAACGCCGGACCGCACCATGGTCCGGCGAAGGCGCGCACGGCAGCGAGGCCTCGTTCAGTTGCCCGCGAGGCTGCTTTTGAGCAGGAATTCCAGCAGGTCGTCCGAGGTCGGCTCGCCCCAGGTGTCGAGTGCCAGCCATCGGAAGAAGCTGGTCTGCGCCAGCTTGCTCGCCTTTTTCTTCGGCGACAGCGTCAGGTCCTTCGAACCCGCCACCGTCTCGTTGTAACGCTCGATCAGCTTGGTCTGGTCGTCGATCTCCAACTCGCGGAAATACGCGCCGGCTTCCTCGACCTTCGCCGCCAGATACTTGTCGCGAATCTGTTCCTGCTTGCTCTGCGCGGACTCCTTCGCCGGCGCGGCTGCTTCGGTTCCCTGCCCGTCGGCCAGCGTGTAACCGTGCGTCAGCGCCTTGCGGAAGTACGCGGCGACGTTGTCGACCGGCGCCGCATTCTTCTTCGTAGTCCGATTGAGCGTATAGGCGATCGCCGCCTTGATGCGCTGCACGCCGTATTGCGTGATCAGCCGGCGCGCTTCCGAACGCGGAATGCCGAACTTCGCGACCTCGTCGACCAGCGCTTCGTTCTTGACGTCGCCTTCTTCGACCGTATCGGTGCTTTGCTTGCGCGTCACCTTGAACTGCACGGCTTCCACGCTGCGGCCGGATTTGTGTTCGATCAGCTCGAGCGTGTGGTCCGATACTTCGTTCACCTCCTGGATGCACGGCACCAGGACCTTGCTCTTGAACAGCTTGTATTCCTTGTACGACTGCGATGCCTTGTCCTGGCCGAGAATGAGGTCACGGAATTTCGGCAACGGAATCTTCGCGGTGATGCCGATCCCTTCGTAGCGCACCGTGTTTTCCCACAGCGCGAGCGAGTGCGACCGCCGGAACTCGCGCGCGATCCGCATATCGATCAGCGCGTAGATTTCGGGATTGAGCAGTTCGCTGCGAATCTGGTCGGAGAAGCTGTACTTCAGCACCGATTGCTCGAGCTCCGCGCCGGCGAGCAGGCCCGACGCTTTCCAGACCGTCGAACGGTCCGCGGCCAGGTAGTCCCAGTTGACGACGGTACTGATCAACGAGTTGACCGTGTCCTTCACGTACTTCGTGTTGTTGCTGTTCAATCCGCTCTCGTGCGACAGCGACGCGATCGAGATCGAGAAGCTCGTCCGGCCCGGTTCGAACGCCTCCTGCCGAAGCGCGTTCTTGATCAGCGAGCTGAACATCTTGCGCTGTTGCAGACCGATCTTTCCCGACTTCGGTGCGATATGAATCGCCTGGACCGCCTTGCGCAACAAGTCGGGAGGCTCGGGGGTCTGAAACAGCGAAACCTGTTTGTCTGAGCCTTTACTTGCGGGCTTGCGCGGCATCGTCGTGTCCGGGTAAGGTTGCCTTATTGAAAGCGGACTTTATACCTTTTCGTGCCGCGGAGCAACGTCCTTGCTCCAGCATCACTTTCACTATCTTATTTAACTCACTGATACAAAATGGAAAATGCCGGTTACGCGATTTGCGCAGAGCCCCATATCCATCTACCTTTTGATCAAAAAAGCCTCCCAGAAGTCGCTACCTTTCAGGGGTGCACAGGGAAACCCGGCACAAGATTTGCCACAAAGAAGGTACCCGTCCATGGGGGCAAATGAGCGGAATCGAGATCGCCGGCAGGATTCGTGGTGCCCTGCAACACGACCGAGGTTTTCTCCCATAACTTGCTACCTTCGTCGATTCCCATAGATGGGTCCCTGTCAGTATCGGAGACACTCTTGCTTTCCGTCCTCAAGGTGGAAATCGCTCCCATAAATGGCAACCATTCGTTTTCCCCATAAAAGGTAACCTGTCCACGGCCTTGGCCCTGTCTATGGGAAAGCTTCATGGGACGCCGAAGCGATGAGCAGAGAATTGACAGAAATAGCCTCCCATAAATGGATACCTGAGAGACTCCCCATAACCGGCTACCCGAGAAAAATCGCTGTGCACACATTCGACTACCGATCGAGAAAAGCACCCCATAAAAGGCTACCTTCATGTGTTCCCATAGACGGCTACCCAACGCGAATTGCGGTCGATTTCCCATAACAGGATACGTTCGCCCCATATCCACAACCCCGATTCCCCACAGCGCGGTACCCCAACCCCCAAATCCACAGACCTGAAACCCCAGACCCTTCCACCTGTGCTCCCATAAATGGGTACCGAACACCGCTCAAACCCTTGGCACACAAGGCTGCGAGCCGTCTAAAAGTAGTTAAAGAAGTAAACGTGGTTTACCAAAGATGTAAACACACGTGTGCTTGCACAGAAAGACGAACCCCATAAACCGCTACCAATGGGAGCCATCTGTGGGATGCCATGCGCCCAGAACGCTCGACTCAGGCTGACTTGCCCTGTGTTTGGGACCCTCTGCCTGGACAACATCAGGCCTGACAAGGCAACCCGAAGAGGTAAGTGCCCACTCACAAACACCGAAACGTAGAAACTTATGGGAAGAAATCCCTGGATTCAACGTAGAGGTTCCCGTTTATGGGACCCAAAACTCTGCCCAGTGCCCTCTCGGCACCCGTGATTGACCAGCGGAACGAATCCCGTCGATTTCCCCCCACAGCGGTTCGAAATCATCCTGGACCCGTTTCAAGTGGTTTTTTGTACTCGCGCTGCGTCGTCTGGGGACAAGTTTTTGTCGATCGCCTGTGACGCGGCTCGCCAAATTTAGCCTGTGGACTGTGCCGGACGGGATCCGCGCCTGGCTGTTTTTCATCCCCACGACCCGTCCGTTTTTCTACCTTTGGAGCCTCGCCCGGGAAGTCATGCTGGCCCGTCGCCGGCAACGAGAGACTCAGACCTCGCCCGAAAACGAACCGGGTGCGCCGAAATGCCACCGCATGGAGGGGGCCCCGGGACGATCTCGACGGGCTGCATCGAGATCGCTGCAAGCCAACGTGAAGATGTTGTTGTTGCCGAAGCTCACCGTAATCGAATTCCACGATGCTCCCGTACATGCTCACCTTCCCAAAAATCCGGAATCCCGTAAAAGCTCACCGATCAGGCGTAGCACACAGGTATCAGCAAGCTGTGTAGATTGCCGGCCAGCCTGTCGACACAACACATCATCGATCGAAGCAAACAAGAAACGATCGGCATCCATGTGTGGCGCCCGATGCGTCGGCAAGCTCGGTCGCATGGATGGACAGGCCTTCGCGGGCATCTGCGCACCCTCTAGACGAGTGCTGCTCGTCCATGATGGGTTTCGGCCCATTCGTGTAATCAATCGCGCGACGTCTTCACTGCTCGCGCAGCCTTCGCCTTTTTCGTCAGACCTTGCCAGTCGACAACAAGCCCAGCCTCCACAGCTAGCCTTCTGCATCACGAGGTGGCAACGGTTGCCGCACGAGCGTCACAGCACGACGCAACGACGCAACGTAATCGACTTGATCGCCGTCGAAGCGAATCGTGGCCGTTTATGGGAGGAACCGTCGTTCGAGTCGCGTCGAACGACGACGTGACGCACGGATCGACTGCTGCTGCGGTGATCGTGCAAGCACGTCGATACTCATGTCGCGCATGAGCGTGTCGATATCACCACCAGTGAAACAGCCGTCGGTGCCGCGCGTCGCAACGTGTCCAACGATTCCCGTCATCGAACGCACGGACCACGTTGTCTCCCATACGTGTATCCCCAATTCCGTCAGCACGTTGGCGCCACATTTTTTGCGACACGGTTATGATGCTCAGGTCCTGATCGCGACATGACGACTGATCAGGGCAGGGGCGGTATCTCGATGGTTTTTCAAACCGTGATGGTCATCCAAAAAGAGAGTTCAGCGATGCGAATCCAGATCAGAAAACTCACGCTGGCTGCTACTGCAGCCGCTTTCCTGTTCGGCTCGGCCGTTCCGGCATTTGCGCAGACCGACGCCGCCAGCACATCGGCTGCACCGGCAGCACAGGACGCCAAGGCCGCGAAGAGCCAAGCGCGCAAGGCGGCCCGGGCCAAACGCAAGGCCGAGCACAAGGCTGCGCGTGCGAAGAACACCGCCGAGCTGAAGAAACTCGAAGACGCCGGTTACAAGCCGGCGGCCAATGATCCGAACTATCCGCAGAACCTGCAAAACGCGGAGAAGAAGGCCGGCGCAGCAAGCCAGTAAGTCGGCAAGCGTCCGTCCGGCGGCAAGCCGCGGTTCGTCCGCGGCTTGCCGCGTGCGTTGCGATCGCGCGATGTACGAAGGCAAGCAGGTTCCGCACGCTTATCCAATTTGATTCGGAATCCTGCGTGTCGCGAAGATGCACGACACGCATGCAGGCGGCGGTCAGCGCCGCCCACCCGCCGCAGTTGCGCTTCCCGTTGCCTTCAGCCAGTCCTTGAACGCGCGTACGGTGTCGTCATCCGCCCGCGCCGACGCCACATACGTGAAGTAGCGCCACGGCGGTAGCGCCGGTTCGCTGAACGGCTGAACGAGCCGGCCTTCCGCGATGTCGTCGGCCACGAGCGCGATCGGTCCCATTGCGACACCGAGACCGTCGAGCGCGCCTTGCAGCGTCAGGTAGAAATGCTCGAGCGTGAGCGAGTGCCGCGGGACGAGATTCGGGTGCCCGGCCGCGGCGAGCCATTCCGGCCACATGCCCGGATAGGTTGCCGCGTGCAGCAGCGTGAAGCCGGCGAGATCGGCGGGCGTATCCAGCGACCGGCCCTCCAGCAGCTTCGGCGCACATACCGGCAGCCGGACTTCGGACAGGAATTCTTCCGCGACGTATCCATCGATGGCCTGCGGGCCGCCGCGAACGATCAGGTCGACCTTGTCGCGCAGCTTTTCGATCGGCTCGTTCGACGTCGACAGCCGCACCTCGATGGCCGGATGCGCCACCTGGAACGACGACAGCTTCGGGACGAGCCAGCGCAGCGAGAACGTCGCGGGCGCGCTGACGCGCAGCACGCGCTGCTGTGCGTGGCCGAAGTGCTGCGCGGTGGCGAGTGCGATTCGGTCGAACGAAGCGCCGACCTCGGCGAGGTACGCGCGCCCGGCCGCGGTCAGTTCGACGCGGCGGTTGTGGCGTTCGAACAGCGGCCGTCCGAGCCATGCTTCCAGTTGCTGTACATGCCGGCTGATCGCGCCGTGCGTGACGCACAGCTCGTCGGCGGCCAGCGTGAAGCTGCCGAGCCGCGCGGCGGCTTCGAACGCGCGCAGCGAATTCAACGGAGGGAGTCGTCGGGCCATTGCATCGTTTCGCGTGAAATTTACTCACACGATGGTTCAGGTTTAATCGTTTGATCGGGTGATCCGACTCCGCCAATATGGCACACAAACGGCCGACTTGGGCCGAACCAGTGTCTGAATTTCTCACATGGAGTACGGAGCATGCCGAACGTGGTGGTAGTGGGCGCCCAATGGGGTGACGAAGGCAAGGGGCGCGTCGTGGACTGGCTGGCGGCACAGGCCGATCTCGTCGCACGCTACAACGGCGGCCACAACGCGGGTCACACGCTGATCGTCGGCGGCCGCACGTACAAGCTCGCGCTGCTGCCGAGCGGCGTCGTGCGCGGCAAGCGCGGCGTGATCGGCAACGGCGTGGCGCTCGACCCGGAAGCGCTGCTCGCGGAAATCGGGCGGATGGCCGAGCTCGGGTTGTCGGTTACGCCGGACAACCTGTCGATCGCGGAGAACGCGACGCTGGTGCTGCCGATTCACCGCGCGATCGACCAGGCGCAGGAGCGTTTGCGCCGCGAACCCATCGGCACCACGCTGCGCGGGATCGGGCCGGCCTACGAGGACAAGGTCGGGCGTCGCGGGCTGCGCGTCGGCGATCTCGCGGAACCGGGCGGGCTCGCGGCCAAACTCGACGTGCTCGTCGACCATCACGACGCGTGGTTCCGCGGACTGGGGCTCGACGAGTACGATCGCGACGCGATGCTGGCGACGCTGCTGGCGCTTGCACCGAAGATCCTGCCGTTCGTGCGTCCCGTCTGGGCCGACCTCAACGACGCGACCGATCGCGGCGAGCGCATTCTGTTCGAGGGTTCGCAGGCCGTGATGCTGGACATCGACTGGGGCACGTATCCGTTCGTGACGTCGTCGGGCACCGTGGCATCGGCCGCGGCGGCCGGCACCGGGCTCGGTGCAGCGAAGCTCGGCCACGTACTGGGTGTCACGAAGGCGTATGCGACGCGGGTCGGCGGCGGCCCGTTCCTCACGGAGCTGACCGACGCCACCGGCGAAACGCTGCGTGCGCGCGGACAGGAGTTCGGCGTCAACACCGGCCGCCCGCGCCGCTGCGGATGGCTCGATGCCGCGCAACTGCGTCAGGCGGTCAGGGTCTCGGGCATCGATTCGCTGGCGCTCACCAAGCTCGACGTGCTCGACGGCTTCGAGTCGATCGCGCTGTGCGTCGGTTACGAATTAGACGGCGTGCGTGTCGACCATCTGCCCGCGAGCCTCGATGCGCAGTCGCGCGCGAAGCCGCTCTACGAACGCTTCGAAGGCTGGCAAGGCTCCGTGAAGGGCGTGCGCGAGCGTGCGGCGCTGCCCCGGGCCGCGCAGGATTTCATCGCGCGCATCGAAGCCGTGGCGGGCGTGCCCGTCTCGATGATCACGACCGGCGCGGAGCGCGACGATACGATCGTGTTGCGCAATCCGTTCGATGCGGCGGGCGCCGCGTAACGCGCGAGACGCGAAGGGCGTCGATCGACGAAGGAATCATGGTCGGCGGGTAGTTTTTGCCGACCGCGGCGTTGGCCTGTCGGCACCTTCGATACGCATGTACGTCCGGCCCGGATGCCGCGCGGCGAGCGGCTCGGCAGCACGATCCGGCATCCGGAGCGTGCCGCATACGGCGAACTGGACACGCCTGCAACGCTGCTGTACTGTTCCGCACAATTCGCGCCAGACCGGCGTGTGCCGGCGCCGCCGGCATCCTGGCGGCACGGTGGCGCGACGTGACAATCCCGGGGACAGGTCGATGGACACGTTACAGATGATGCGCATTTTCGTCCGGGTCGCGGAGGAGGGCAGCTTCACGAGCGCGGCCCAGCGCTTGGACATCACGACGGCCTACGCGTCGCGTTCGGTCGCGCAACTCGAAACGCATCTGCGCACGCGCCTGCTCAACCGCAGCACGCGCCGCATCGCGCTGACCGACGCCGGGCAGCGCTATCTCGACCGCTGCCAGCGTATCCTCGGCTATATCGACGAAGCGGAAGCCGAGGCGGCCGATGCACAGGCGAAGCCGTCCGGACGGCTGCACGTTCACGCGACGACGAGCTTCGGCCAGTCTTACGTGGTGCCCGCCGTCGTGCGCTACCGTGAGCGTTATCCGTCGGTCGCGGTCGAGCTAACGCTGTCGCAGCATGTGCCCGACATCATCGACGAAGGCTACGACGTGTCGCTGCAGTTGAGCACGACGGAGCTGCCCGATTCCGGGTTGGTATCGCAGCGGCTCGGCGACGTGGGCAGCGTGTTGTGCGCGTCGCCTGCCTACCTGAAGACGCGCGGCACGCCGCGCACGGTGAGCGATCTCGCCGGGCATGCGTGCCTGCAGATCGTCACGCCGCTCTTTCCGCGCGACCGCTGGCATCTCGACGGTCCGAACGGCCGCGAAACGTTCGAACTGCCGGTGCCCGATTTCCAGGTGAATATCGCCGATGCGCTCGGCGCCGCGTTACGCGCGGGGCTCGGGATCGGCTCGCTGCCGATATCGGCTGCGCTGCCCGCGCTCGCGAGCGGCGCACTGGTGCGCGTGCTGCCCGATTACCGGTTGCAGAAGCTGACGGTCTATACGTTGTATGCGTCGCGTCAGTATCTCGATGCGAAGATCCGCACGTTCGTCGATTTCCTGCGGGAATGCGTGCCCGAGCTGCTGGCCGCCGACGAGGCCGCGTTGAACGCTTGCTGCGCGTCCCCTCGCTCCTGATTCACGCAAGGTCGGTATCGTAAGTACCGTGCACTGTCTTCCGGCTCAATATAAGTAATTCGGAATCCTTTATTAAAGGAAACTGACGAATGCATGTGCATCGACCGGGCCGGACGACGATGCCCGTGCCACCGGCGTGTCCTTATGAAAACGCTTGCTTTTGATATCGAACATCATTGGTTCGGCGTGCGGCGGCCGCCTTTTAGAATCGGTTCGACCTGCTTCATCGCATGCGCGCCCTCCGTTCGCGCCCACTTCATCGAACCCGAAACGACATGGCAGATCAATACTTCAGAACCCGCCGCCGGCTGCTTCATGCCGGCCTGGCGATCGCGGCAGGCACCGCCGCCCACCCGGGCCTTGCGCTGGCCGGCGCGGCCAGCACGCGTACGTTGCGCATCGGTTATCAGAAAGGGCCGCTCAGCCTGCTGAAGGCGCGCGGCACGCTGCAGGGCAAGCTCGCGACACTCGGCGTGAACGTCACGTGGACCGAATTCCCGTCGGGCCCGCCGCAACTCGAGGCGCTGAACGCGGGATCGATCGATTTCGGCGATGTCGGCGAAGCGCCGCCGATCTTCGCGCTCGCGGCCGGCGCGCCGCTCGTCTACTACGCGCAGACGCCGGCCGGTCCGGCAGCCGAAGCCGTGATCGTCCCGAACGATTCACCGGTCAAGACCTTTGCCGACCTGCGCGGCAAGCGCATCGCGCTGGTGAAGGGATCGAATACGCACTTTCTGCTTGTCAGGCTGCTGCAGGCCGCGAAGCTCGGCTATACCGACGTCACGCCGGTCTGGCTGTCGCCGTCCGATGCGCGGGCCGCATTCGAGAACCGCTCGGTCGACGCGTGGATCATCTGGGATCCGTTTCTCGCGGTGGTCCAGCAGGCATTCGGCGCGCGCATCGTCGCGGACGGCACGGGGCTCGTCGAGAACCGCAGCTACTACTTTGCGTCGCGCACGTATGCGCAGCGCAATGCCGACGTGCTCGACGCGGTCGTGTCGGAACTGGCGACGGTCCAGCGCTGGCTCGATACGAATCGCGCGCAGGGCGCGGCCGAATTCTCGAAGCTGTGGGGGATTCCGGAGCCGGCCGTGGCGCTCGCGTTTCGCCGCGCACGCTTCGGTGTCGAGCCCGTCACCCGCGACACGCTCGCGTACCAGCAGCGCATCGCGGACGTGTTCCATCAGGCCGGCATCCTGCCGAAACGCGTCGACGTCAGCCTGGCTGCACCGCCCTCGCTCGCGTGAAGGTGTCGCCGGCCCCACGATGGGGTTCGCGATGAGCAGCGAACCCGCCGCGATATCCGTTCATGGTGCGACGCGCGACAGCGGTACCGCTTCGCCGCGCAGTCTCGCGACGTCGCGGCCCGGCGCGTCGCCGAACAGCCGCGCGTATTCGCGGCTGAACTGCGACGCGCTCACATAGCCGACGCTTCGGCCCGCCTGTCGCGCATCCATCGCCGACAGGCACATCAGGCGGCGCGCCTCCTGCAGCCGCAGCACCTTCTGGCATTGCAACGGACTCATCGACGTGACCGCACGGAAGTGATGGTGGAAAGTCGACGGGCTCATCTCCGCCTGTCGCGCAAGCGAGTCGACCGCCATCGGATCGAGGTAGTGGTCGCGAATCCATGCGACGGCGCGCGAGATGCGCTGGGTCGTCGAACCGGCGTCGCCGATCTGCGCGACGCGCGCGCCCGACGGGCCGCGCATCAGCCGGATGAGGATTTCGTCGACGATCAGCGGGGCGAGCAGGTCGAGGTCGTCGGGTTGTGCGATCAGTTGCATCAGCCGCGCGACGGCGTCGACGATTTCGGGCGTCGCGTCGAGTGTGTCGAGCGCGCCGTAGTCGGCGGCTTTCGGCAGTCCGTGCGGAAAGACAACCGGCGTGAGCGCCGCAATGCGGCGCGGATCGAGTTCGAGTTGCGCGTAGAGGAAGGGCTCGGCCGGGCTCGCGCGCGTCACGCGTCCGGTCACGGGCAGGTCGGCGGTGGCGACCAGCATCCGCGATGCGTCGATCGTGTAGGTAGCGTCGCCGACCCGCATCGACTTCGCGCCCTGCCCGACGATACTCAGGCACGCGTGATGCACGCCGTGGTTCCACTGTGGCGGCGGCGCGGAAGCGCGCGCGATGCGCATGCCGCGCAGCGGGAGGTCGAACATGCCGTCGTGCGGCGCGTACGCGGCGATCAGCGCCGCGAGCCGGGCCGCGGATGGCCGGGTTCGCGACCGGGCATCGTGATCCGGCGGGTTGCGCGGTTGTGGCGGCGTTCGAGCGTCGATTTCCATGTTGCGTAAGCGGCTGGCGGAGTGGGCGATGCAATGCGCGCGGCGGCGATTCGCTGTCGAGGTGCACGCACGGCGGTCACATCGTACGGCGAGTTGCGTGTGCGGGATTGCCTAAACCTGTCCGAAATTAGCCCGATCATCCGGACCTGCACGGTCGGCGAGCGCGTCGTCCATCGTTGCACGGTGTGCAGCGCACAAATTCGGAAATTAAGGCAAAACAATCGCAGGATCGGGCAAGCCATTTTCCGGCGGTTTCCCTACCATTGCACCTGCTGAAGGAAATGCGATTCAGCGCGCCCGGATGATGCGGGCAACACCGTCCGCGTGATGCGCGGACGCCGCTGGCCATGCCGCGTGCGTCGCCGCCGCGAATCGCCGGAAAAGACTCAGGACTGCTATTGAACGATCGTGCATCGGGCTTGCCGAGGCCGGTTTGCGTCCGTTGCAAGCCGGCTCGTGCGTGTCGCACGCGTGCCGACCGGCCCGGCTGAGCCCGCGTCGGTGCCGCCGCATTGGCCGTGCCGATGCGGGCCGGCCGCGGCGCGGCGTCGGGTGCAGGCATACGGGCAGTCGTCCGCGCAGGGAAATCCGGACAAATGGACCAACTTCAATCGATTCGGGCATTCGTGACGGTGGCACGAGAGGGCGGGTTTCGCCGGGCGGCGACGCGGTTGCGCGTGTCGACTGCGATGGCGAGCCGGCTGGTCGATGCGCTCGAGATGCGACTCGGTGCGCGGCTGCTTCAACGCAGCACGAGTCACCAGTCGCTGACGGAAATCGGCGAGCTGTATCTCGCGCGCGTCGAGCGGATTCTCGGTGCGATCGACGAGATCGACGGTCGTTTCGTCGCGATGGGCTGCAAGCCGGAAGGCGTATTGCGCGTGGCCGCGCCGGTCGCGTTCGGGCTCAGCCAGTTGAGCGCGCTGCTCGATCGCTTCGTGCACCGGTTTCCGGACGTGCGGCCGACCGTAACGCTGACCGATGCCCACGTCGACCTGACCGCCGAGGACATCGACGTCGCGTTCCTGACGGATGGCATGCCGGTGTCCGGCGCCCACGCGCTGCATACGCTGGCCGCATACGAGTCCGTGCGGGTCGCGGCGCCGGGTTACGTCGCCGCGCACGGCGGCGCGGCTGCGTCGGGCGACTGGCCGGACATTGCGACCGTGCGGCTGGAGCTGCCGGCGGCCGACGACGACCACGCGGCCCGGATTCGATCCGGCGCGACGCCCGGCAATACGGGCGTCGGCCATCTCGAGATGGCGCGGCGGCTGGCCGTGGCCGGCATGGGCGCGGCGGTGCTGCCCGCGTATCTCGTCGACGCCGATCTGGCGGCCGGCACGCTGGTGCGCGTTGCACCTGTCCACCCGCTCGCGCCCGTCACGCTGAAGCTCGCGCATGCGCGTGCCGCGCGTCTGCCGGCCGCCGCGCGCGCGTTCGTCGAATTCGTCGGCGCCGCGTTCCGGCCCACGAACCAGCGGTCTGGCTGAACCCACGGCAACGCGAGCCCACGGGCTCGCCGTTCTTTTTCGGAAGCAGTTCGGTGCACGAACGCTTCGCAGGGTGCAACGCACACCCGTAACACACGTCCGCATCCGCGGTGGACAGGAAGCTGCAAGTCCGCCGCGCGTCAGGGCCATGAGGAGATCTGGTGATTCCCATTGAAGGTCGTCTAATTGTGAGAGGTCGCTCCATGCGCGTCGAACGGGTTCCATACCGCTTAATCACTGCCGCAACGGCTGCCGTTTTCCTGGCCGCGTGCGGCAAGAAAGAATCGGCACCGTCGCCGCAAACGCCGGAAGTCGGCGTCGTCACCGTGCAGCCGCAAGCCGTGCCGGCGGTAACCGAACTGCCGGGCCGCACCAGTGCTTTCCTCGTGGCGCAAGTGCGCGCACGGGTCGACGGCATCGTGCTGCGCCGTGAATTCACCGAAGGCACCGACGTCAAGGCCGGCCAGCGCCTCTACAAGATCGATCCGGCGCCGTACATCGCCGCGCTGAACAGCGCGAAGGCGACGCTCGCGAAGGCGCAGGCGAACCTCGTCACGCAGAACGCGCTGGTCGCGCGCTACAAGGTGCTGGTTGCCGCGAACGCGGTCAGCAAGCAGGACTACGACAACGCGGTCGCCACGCAAGGCCAGGCCGCGGCGGACGTCGCGGCCGGCAAGGCGGCGGTCGATACCGCGCAGATCAATCTCGGCTATACGGATGTCGTGTCGCCGATCAGCGGCCGCGTCGGCATCTCGCAGGTGACGCCGGGCGCATACGTGCAGGCGAGCCAGGCGACGCTGATGTCGACGGTGCAGCAGCTCGACCCGGTGTACGTCGACCTTACGCAGTCGAGCCTCGAAGGGCTGAAGCTGCGTCAGGACGTGCAGAGCGGCCGTCTGAAGACGAGCGGCCCGGGCGCGGCGAAGGTGTCGCTGATCCTGGAAGACGGCAAGACCTATTCGGAGTCGGGCAAGCTGCAGTTCTCGGACGTGACGGTCGACCAGACCACCGGCTCGGTGACGATCCGCGCGGTCTTCCCGAACCCGGGCCGCGTGCTGCTGCCGGGGATGTTCGTGCGCGCACGGATCGAGGAAGGCGTGAACGAGAACGCGTTCCTGGTGCCGCAGATCGGCGTCACGCACGACCAGAAGGGGCAGGCGGTCGCACTGGTCGTGACCGCGGCCAACAAGGTCGAGATGCGTCCGTTGACGACGACCGGCACATACGGCCAGAACTGGATCGTCGAAGGCGGTCTGCAGGCGGGCGATCACGTGATCGTGCAGGGCGTCGACAAGGTGCGCCCGGGCGCGACCGTGAAGACCGTGGCCGCGCAGCTCGCCCCCGCGGCGGACGCCGCATCCGCCGCAGCGGCAAGCGCCGCGCCGACGAGTACCGCGGCCCATGCCGCAGCGAGTTCGGCCGCCGAGTCGAGCGCGCAATAACCGGGAGTCCGTTTCATGGCCAAGTTCTTTATCGATCGCCCGATCTTCGCGTGGGTGATCGCGATCGTGCTGATGCTGGCCGGCGTCGCATCGATCTTCAAGATGCCGATCGCGCAGTATCCGACGATCGCACCGCCGACGATCCAGATCCAGGCGAACTATCCGGGCGCTTCCGCGAAGACGGTGGAAGACACGGTGACGCAGGTGATCGAGCAGCAGATGAGCGGGCTCGACAATTTCCTGTACATGTCGTCGACGAGCGACGATTCGGGCAACGCGACGATCACGCTGACCTTTTCGCCGGGCACGAATCCGGACGTCGCGCAGGTGCAGGTGCAGAACAAGCTGTCGCTCGCGACGCCGAACCTGCCGCAGGTCGTGCAGCAGCTCGGCATGCAGGTCACGAAGTCGAGCAGCAACTGGCTGATGTGGTTCGCGTTCAACTCCGAGGACGGCCGGATGTCGAAGGAGGACCTGACGAACTACGTGGCGTCGCACGTGCTCGATCCGCTGAGCCGTGTCAACGGCGTCGGCCAGACGCTGCTGCTCGGTTCGCAGTTCTCGATGCGGATCTGGCTCGACCCCGTCAAGCTGACCAACTACAGCCTCACGCCGACCGACGTGACGGCCGCGATCACGCAGCAGAACGTGCAGATCGCGGGCGGCCAGATCGGCGGTACGCCGGCGAAGCCGGGCACCGTGCTGCAGGCGACGATCACCGAATCGACGCTGTTGCGCACGCCCGAGCAGTTCGGCAACATCCTGCTGAAGGTCAACCAGGACGGCTCGCAGGTTCGCCTGAAGGACGTCGGCCGCGCGGCGCTCGGTTCGGAGAACTACACGTTCGACACGAAGTACATGGGGCAGCCGACGGCCGGCTTGGGCATCCAGCTTGCGACCGGCGCGAACGCGCTCGCGACCGCGAACGCGCTGCGGGCCAAGATCGACGAGTTGTCGAAGTATTTCCCGCATGGTCTCGTCGTGCACTACCCGTACGACACGACGCCGTTCGTGCGCCTGTCGATCGAGGAAGTGGTCAAGACGCTGATCGAGGGCATCGTGCTCGTGTTCCTCGTGATGTATCTGTTCCTGCAGAACCTGCGGGCGACGATCATTCCGACGATCGCGGTGCCGGTCGTGCTGCTCGGCACGTTCGCGATCATGGGCCTCGTCGGGTTCTCGATCAACACGCTGTCGATGTTCGGCCTCGTGCTCGCGATCGGCCTGCTGGTCGACGATGCGATCGTGGTGGTCGAGAACGTCGAACGCGTGATGGCGGAGGAGGGGCTGTCGCCGAAGGAAGCGACCCGCAAGGCGATGAGCCAGATCACCGGGGCACTCGTCGGCGTGGCGCTCGTGCTGTCGGCGGTGTTCGTGCCGGTGGCGTTCTCCGGCGGCTCGGTCGGCGCGATCTATCGTCAGTTCTCGCTGACGATCGTGTCGGCGATGGTGCTGTCGGTGCTGGTCGCGTTGATTCTGACGCCGGCCCTGTGCGCGACGATCCTGAAGCCGGTCGAGAAGGGGCATCACGAAGAGAAGAAGGGCTTCTTCGGCTGGTTCAACCGGACCTTCGATCGCAGCCGCGATCGTTACACGGGCGGCGTGAATCATGTGATCCGGCGCTCGGGCCGCTGGCTCGTGATCTACCTCGTCGTGTTCATCGCGGTCGGTGTGATGTTCGCGCGCCTGCCGAAGTCGTTCCTGCCCGACGAGGACCAGGGCTACATGTTCATGATCGTGCAGACGCCGTCCGGCTCCACGCAGGAAACGACCGGCAAGACGCTCGACAACATCAACACGTACCTGACGACCGCCGAGAAGGATGTGGTCGACTCGGTGTTCACGGTCAACGGCTTCAGCTTCGCGGGCCGCGGCCAGAACGCGGGTCTCGTGTTCGTGAAGCTGAAGCCGTACGAGCATCGCCAGCGTTCGGACCAGAAGGTGCAGGCGCTGATCGGCCGGACCTTCGCGCACTACTCGCAGTACAAGGACGCGATGGTGATTCCGTTCAACCCGCCGTCGATTCCCGAACTCGGCACGGCCGCCGGCTTCGACTTCGAGCTGACGGACAACGCCGGTCTCGGCCACGACGCGCTGATGGCCGCACGCGGCCAGTTGCTCGGGATGGCTTCGAAGGATCCGGCGCTCGCACTGGTGCGCCCGAACGGCCTGAACGATACGCCGCAGTACAAGGTCGACATCGACCGCGAGAAGGCGAACGCGCTCGGCGTGACGGCCGCGGCGATCGACCAGACGTTCTCGATCGCGTGGGCATCGCAGTACGTGAACAACTTCCTCGATACCGACGGCCGGATCAAGAAGGTGTACGTACAGTCGGACGCGCCGTTCCGGATGACGCCGGAAGACATGAACATCTGGTACGTGCGCAACAGCTCGGGTGGGATGGTGCCGTTCAGCGCGTTCGCGACCGGCCACTGGATCTATGGTTCGCCGAAGCTCGAGCGTTACAACGGCGTATCGTCGATCGAGATCCAGGGGCAGGCCGCGGAAGGCAAGTCGACCGGCCAGGCGATGGCCGCGATGGAAGCGCTCGCGAGCAAGCTGCCGGAAGGCATCGGCTATTCGTGGACGGGGCTGTCGTTCCAGGAAATCCAGTCCGGTTCGCAGGCGCCGGTCCTGTACGCGATCTCGATCCTCGTCGTGTTCCTGTGTCTCGCGGCGCTGTATGAAAGCTGGTCGATCCCGTTCTCGGTGATCATGGTCGTGCCGCTCGGCGTGGTCGGCGCGCTGCTCGCGACGATGCTGCGCGGCCTCGAGAACGACGTGTTCTTCCAGGTCGGCCTGTTGACGACGGTGGGCTTGTCCGCGAAGAACGCGATCCTGATCGTCGAGTTCGCGCGCGAGCTTCAGGCGGGCGGGAACATGGGGCCGGTGCGTGCGGCGATCGAGGCGGCGCGCCTGCGGCTGCGCCCGATCCTGATGACGTCGCTCGCGTTCATGCTGGGCGTGCTGCCGCTCGCGATCAGCAACGGCGCGGGCTCGGCGAGCCAGCACGCGATCGGCACGGGCGTGATCGGCGGGATGATCACGGCGACGTTCCTCGCCATTTTCATGATCCCGATGTTCTTCGTGCGGGTGCGCGCGATCTTCAGCGGCGAGACGGAAAACGTCGACGATGCATGGCGTCTCGTGCAGGGCGATCTGCAGCGCGGTCGCGACGACGCACACGATTCGAAGGGGCAGTAACGATGCAAAAACACGCTTTGAACGCAACCGCGGTCGCACTGTCTGCCGCGCTGTTTGCCACGGGCTGCACGATGGCGCCGCATTACGAGCGGCCCGACGCACCCGTCGCGCAGGCGTACCCGGCCGGCGGCGTCTACGCGACGCAGCCGGGCGCGGCCGGCGCGCGCAGCGCGAATGGCCAGGCGGCGACCGCCATCGGCTGGCGCGAATTCTTCGTCGATCCGCGCCTGCAGCGGCTGATCGAGATCGCGCTGAAGAACAACCGCGACCTGCGCGTGTCGGTGCTGAACATCGAGGCGGCGCGCGCGCAGTACCAGATCACGCGCGCGGGGCTGTTCCCGACGCTCGACGCGGTGGGTACCGGCAATCGTCAGCGTTTGCCTAATTCTCTGACGGTAGTGCCGGGACGGAACATCACGACGACCTACAACGTCGGGCTGTCCGCGTCATGGGAACTCGACCTGTTCGGCCGCGTGCAGAGCCTGAAGGATCAGGCGCTCGCGCAGTACCTGTCGACGTCGTACGCGCGGCAGGCGTCGGAGATCTCGCTGGTGTCGCAGGTGGCGGATCAATACCTGACGCTGCTGTCGACCGACGATCTGCTGAAGGTCACGGAAGACACGCTGAAATCCGCACAGGCGTCGTACGACCTGACCAAGCTGCAGTTCGACAACGGCACGGGCTCCGAGCTCGAGCTGCGTCAGGCGCAGACGGTGGTCGAGACGGCGCTGGCGAACCAGCAGGCACAGGCCCGTGCTCGCGCACAGGCGCTGAATGCGCTGGTGCTGCTGATCGGCGAGCCGCTGCCGGACGATCTGCCGCCGGGCATGCCGCTCGACGCGCAGAACCTGCTGACGGACGTGCCGCCTGGCCTGCCGTCGGATCTGCTCGCGCGTCGTCCTGACGTGATGCAGGCCGAGCAGACGCTGCTGGCCGCGAACGCGAACATCGGCGCGGCCCGCGCGGCGTTCTTCCCGAAGATCTCGTTGACCGCGGCATTCGGCACCGCGAGCCCGACGCTGGGCGGCCTGTTCAAGGCCGGCACGGCGGCGTGGTCGTTCGCGCCGAATATCGCGCTGCCGATCTTCGAAGGTGGGCAGAACATCGCGAACCTCGATCTCGCGCACGTGCAGAAGCGCATCGAGATCGCGAACTACGAGAAGGCGATCCAGTCGGCGTTCCGCGAAGTGTCGGACGGCCTCGCCGCACGCGGCACGTACGACCAGCAGATTGCGGCGCTGGAGCGCAACGAGCACGCGCAGCAGCGTCGCTTCGACCTGTCGGACCTGCGTTACAAGAACGGTGTCGACAGCTACCTGTCGGTGCTGACCGCGCAGACGGATCTGTACTCGGCGCAGCAGTCGCTGATCAGCGCGCGTCTGGCACGCTGGACGAACCTGGTCGACCTGTACCGCGCCCTGGGAGGCGGCTGGATCCAGCGCGCAGGCGAAGCGCCGCGCGCGCCGGATGCACCGGTCGACTATGACAAGGCGGCTGCTCCGGCGCCCGCGTCGTCAACTGCGACGAACGGGTAAGCATGGAGAAAGGCGGGCGCGGTTTGCCGCGTTTGCGTTTCGAACCGGCTGTATGTGAAAACGAAAACGCCACGGACGCAACTCCGTGGCGTTTTCTTTCGTACCGTCAGCCGCGCTGAGAGCGGCGTTACGTTACGCCTGCTTCGTCCAAAGCGTCCGGCCGAAGAACGTGAGCGTGCGGTCCCACGCCATTTGCGACCACACCGGATCGAACTGCGTGCCGGCGATGCGGCCGGGGCCGACGGCCGTTTCGTTCGCGAACGCATGGTGCGCGAGATAGCGATGGAATTCGAAACCGACCTTCGCATCGGTCAGCTTCTTTTCCAGTGCGTCGACCTGGTCGATCGCAAAGAACGCATCCTGCGTGCCCCAATGGCCCATCAGCGGCACCTTGAGCTTGGCCGGATCGATGTAGTCGAGCGGCGGAACGCCGTACCACGTGACGCCGGCGTCCGCTTCGGCGTGCTGCAGCGACAGCAGCGTGAGGGCGCCGCCCATGCAGAAGCCCGTCACCGCGACACGCGGCGCCAGCGTCTTCAGGTACGCGACCGCGCCCGGAATGTCCTGCGACGCGGCGTCGCCGAAATCGAGGCCGGTCATCAGGTGATGCGCTTCTTCCTCCTCGACCGTCGACTTGCCGCGATACAGGTCGGGCACGAGCGCGAAGTAGCCGCAGCGCGCGAGGCGATCCGCGACGCCGCGGATCTGGTCGTTCAGCCCCCACCATTCCTGGATGACGACGACCGCGGGCGCGCCTTCGGTCCGCTCCGGCGTGGCGAGATAGCCCTGCAGTTCCTGGCCGTCCGGGCGGCGAAACGTGATCATGGAACCGGGTGTTTGAGACATGAAACCGCTCCTTTTCGAAAAATGCGCCGAGTGCGACATCGGGCCGACCAGCGGGCGTCGCGATACCGCTCGCATTTGTTCTGGCCGACGCCGACCACGCGGCCATTCTATGCGCAAACACCGGACGCTTGCGTGAACGGCGCCGCGCGGCACGCGACCGGCAAAGGGAGCGGACGGCCGGAAAACGAACACCCCGCCCCGATGAACGGGAGCGGGGTGTCGCGTGTACGGCGTGCGTCGGAATGCGCAGGAAATATGCTGGCGCGTATCCGGCTTACTGGCCGAAATAGACCGAGTCGCGGCCTTCCTGCTTGACCGCGATCGCGCGGCCGGCACGCGCGCCCGCGGCTGCTTGCGCGCCGTAGCCGGTTTCATCGGCGTTCGTCACGCGGGCCTGCGCGGTCTGCAGCGCACGCGGGTAATACTGATCGGAGACTTCGGGCTTGTAGCCGGCCTGTTCGAGCTGGACGAGTTCCGCACGCACCTGGGCGCGCGTCAGCTGGCCCGACGGGTTCGATTGGGCGAATGCGCCGTACGATGCGGACAGGGCGGTTGCGGCGACGACAGCGGTGATGAACAACTTCATGGTGACCTCCGGTTCTGTTGATTTCGCGCTTTGCTCGTGGCGTTCAGCGGTTGATTGCATCGTAACGAGCGCGTTACCGGTCGGAAATACGCGTGGCAGCGAATCATTATTGCAACTGGGTAAACGATTCGCGCGCAGCGCAATTTCGTCTGACGATTGCAGGCATGCCGGAGCAGCGGCTTGGTCTTCGGGGAAGCGACGGGGGCAATCGGCGCAACAGAGGCGGGATGGAGAGTTGAATCGTATTCCGAATGATGGTGGCGAGGCCACCGGCGTCGCTTGTTTCACATCACGCAGCCAGGGTCGCCTGCCGTTTCCGGTATTCGGCCGGCGTGATGCCGACATGCCGAGTGAACGCTCGCCTGAGCGTATCGACGTTCGCGAAGCCGCATTTCGCGGCGACCTGCTTCGGCGTGTCGTGGCCGTTCTCGAGGAGCTGGCGGGCGGCCGAGATGCGGGTCGCCTCGACCCATGCGGCCGGCGTCATGCCGACTTCCGCGCGAAACAGTCGCGCGAAATGGCGCGGGCTCATGCCCGCATGCTTCGCCATCTCGGCCACCGAATGCTCGAGTTCCGGATGTGCGGCGATCCAGCGCTGGACTTCCTGCAGTACCGAACGCCCGGCGGGGCGCGCTTCGCCCTTGCGGCTGAACTGGAGTTGGCCGCCCGGGCGCTTGAAGAACATCACCAGTTGCGCGGCGACGCGTCGCGCGATCTCGCGGCCGAGATCCTCCTCGACCAGCGCGAGCGCGAGATCGAGCCCGGCCGTGACGCCAGCGCCGGTGCGCAGCTTGCCGTCGCGTACGTACAGTGCGTCGGCGTCGACGGTGACGGACGGATACGCTTCGGCGAGCGCATCGGCGGCGGCCCAGTGCGTGGTCAGGTGGCGCCCTTTCAGCAGGCCGGTGGCCGCGAGGATGAACGCGCCGGTGCAGATCGAGCCGTAGCGCCTGCTTTGCACGGCCGCCGAGCGCAGCCACGCGAGGACGTCGGTGCGCAGCGCGATCTGGCCGGCGTGCGGCGCGCCGGCGACCAGCAGCGTGTCGAGGCGCTCCGGGATGTCGGGCACGATCCAGTCGGGCAGCATCCGTGCGCCGGACGAACTGCGGATCGGCCCGGGCCCGCTCGCGATGATCCGCAACGTGTAGAACGGCTTGCCGCACTCGGCGTTCGCTTGCGCGAACACGTCGAGCGGCGCGGAGACGTCGAGCAGTTGAACACCCGGAACGGCGAAAATACCCACGACCTTCGACATGATCGGTTGCGTGTTGTAACGAACGTGATGCGCAGCAGTATAGGAGCGCTTTCTTCACCGTGCAGACACCATGTCCGTTCGTCGCGCGAAATGGCAGGATTCGTCGTAATACGTCCATTGGAGACACGTGTTGGACTCCGGAAAATCGAGGGTGTCTTCCATGGAGGTCCATCATGACTGTGAACGTTGCCGGCATCACCCTTCCCGATACGCGTTTGACGCGCGAGATCACCGAACTCGTGCGCGATACCGAGTCCGAGCTGCTGTTCCACCACTCGAGCCGCGTGTTCTATTTCGCTGCGCTGGCGGGCCGGCGGCGCGGGCTCGAGTACGACCCCGAGCTGCTGTATTGCGGCTGCATGTTCCATGACATGGGACTGACGCGCCGGCACAGCAGCACATGCGAGCGCTTCGAAGTGGACGGCGCGAACGCCGCGCGCGATTTTCTGAAGGGCAAGGGGATTTCGCAACAGGACATCGATGTCGTATGGACCTCGATCGCCCTGCACACCACGCCCGGCATCCCGCAGCACATGCATCCGGTCGTCGCGCTGGTCACGGCGGGCGTCGAGATGGACGTACTGGGCCTCACTTACCCGGAATACAGCGATGTCGAGCGGGAAGCGGTCGTACGCGCGCATCCGCGCACGCCGCATTTCAAGGAGGACATCATTCAGGCGTTCTACGACGGCATCAAGCACAAGCCCGACACGACGTTCGGCAACGTGAAGGCCGACGTGCTCGCGGACAAGGATCCGCATTTCCATGCGGGCAACTTCTGCAGCGTGATCCGATCGTCCGCGTGGGCCGGCTGAGCGACGGGCCGGCGCGCATCACCCGACGTTGATCGACTGCCCGACGTGCAGCAGATTCGGCGCCGAAGCCAGGCCCGGATTCAACTGCAGGATCTCGTTCAGCGCGCGCGCATCCTGCTGGTCTCGCGTCATCGCCTTCCGGTCGTCCGGTGACACGTGTGCGGCGTCGAGCAGCGACTGGCGATGCGCGTCGGCGATCACCCATAGCGAATCTCCGGCCACGACGATGTACGGCTGCGCGGCCGTCGACGGCGGCGCGGAGGGCTGCGCGGGCGCGGTAGTGCCCGTCGTGCCGGTCCCGGGCGGTTGCGTTGCGGTAGTGCCCGGCGCGAGGCCGGTCGTCGGCGTGCCGGCGGTCGGCTGCGGCGGCTGATGTGATGGCGACGACGATGCCGGCTTCGACTGCGGCTTGTGCGTCGACGATCCCGAGCCACCCGACGGCGGCCCGAAGAACAGGTTCTGCAATTGCGTGAAACCCCAGATCCCGATCGGCACGAGGATGAGCGCGGTCGGGTATTTCTTGACCCAGCGCGTCGCGTTCGGGAAATGGGTGTTCAGGCGCGCACCGAGCAGTATCGCCGTCGACGTCGCGGCCGTTGCCGCGAGCCCGTAGTGCCCTTTGTCGTATTGCGCGATCGTGCCCGCGATGCCGCTCGCGACGCCGACGAAATCCGACGTCGAATCGATCAGGCGCACGACGCGGCTACGCTTGTCCGCGTTCACGCGGTGCGCGCTCACCGCATAGACGAGGCCCGAATAGGTCGCGGCGAGCCCCGCGCTTGCCGTCGTCAGCGCACCGGCGACGGTCGGCGCGGTCATGAGCCCGTGCACGCCGACGGCGATCGTCCCCGAGTAGCCGACGATCGCGCTACCGCGCCCGACGAGGCCGAGGAACCGGCGGGAATTGCCGTGATGCAGTTGCGCGAGCGACGTGCCGCCGACCATGCCCTGCATGTTCGCGAGCAAGTCGACCGACAGTTCCTTGATCTGCGCGGCCGCATCGTCGAAGCCGATGAGCCCCTGTCGATGCATTTCGACGAAGTGGCTCGCCTTCACTCGCGTTTCGTTCGTGAGCAGGTCGAGCTGCTCGAGCCGCGTCGGGTTGTAGCCGTGCACCGGCGCGCTCAGTTGCTGCGCGAGCGAGCGCTGCAGCCGGTCGAGCACGTCGTGCACTGCGCGCGGGTCGCCGCTCTGCAGGCTCTGCACCGCGCCCTGGTGCATCGCACCGAATACGCGACCCGCGCGCGCACCGACGAACAGCGCGGTGTTCGCGTGGGTGAGCGCATCCGAGCTCATCACGGTCATGCCGTTGAACACGTTCAGCGCCACGAGCGAGCTGGCGCCGGCCACCGTGCCGCCGAAGCCCAGCGACCACGCCCAGTCGCGTTTGCCGAACGACGGCCGGTGGACGCGCAGCGCGTTGAGCTGCGCGAGCGCAGCCTCCTGCGGGTTGCCGCGCTGGTGGCTCGGCTGCGTGGCGATGTCGCGGTTCACGATGATGGGCCTGGTCTCGTCGATCGCGAGCTTCGGATCGGCGGCCACCGCGCGCCAGAACGCGGTGCTCGATGCATTCGGATTAGCATGCGCGTCGATCTTGCGTTCGGTATCGGGCCTGCCGTACCGGCTCAGCCAGCGCTTGCCGGCGTCGCGTGCGCGCGCTTCGGCGCGGTTGGCGGAATCGGCGGTATTCCAGTAGTTCTCCTTCGCATAGGTGATCGTCGCCTGTCGTGCGCGGTCCATCAGCGCGGTCGTGTGCCCTTCGTACAGATCGGCCCGCAGTTGCGCGAGCTGGTCGGGCTTCAGCCCGTTCGCGAGGCCGACGCGTTCGACTTCGGCGAACAGCACCTGATGCTGGTTCGCGAGCGTCTGCGCGCCGACCCGTTCGAACACGCGCGTGAGCGCGTCGGCGCCGTGCAGGCGAGCGAGCTTGTCGGGCGCATGCAGCTTGTATTCGACGAGCTTGCGCGCGAGTGCGGCGGTCAGATCCTGGTTCGCGACGAAGTCCGAGCCGTGCGTCGCATACGACAGCCCGAGATGAACCCAGTCGAGTTCCTTGCGCTCGAGCACGGCCTCGACGAGCTTCATGTGGCCGTCGCCCGGCGCCGGTTCGAGCACGGCGTCCCAGCCGTGGAACGTCACCATCACATGCGGCGCGGTTGCGCCGGCGTGCTGCCGCGCCCACGTTTCGAGCGCATCGAACGTGCGCACGTAGTCGTGGTACGCATCGTTGGTGCCGGCCAGCGTGCGCTGGTCCTCGGCCGATACGAGCGCGCGCGACGGCGCGGTTTCGAGGCGCAGCACGAAGCCGCCTTCGGACGCCGCGTCGAGCCATTTGTACAGGTGGTCGAGGTCGTCGAGTTCGAGATGGCGGTCCGTGCCGTCGATATCGATCCGCGCGTTCGCTTCGTCGAACTGCGCGTTGTCGAGCTTGCCGAGTTCGCGCACGCGGCGGATGAAGGCGGGGTCGTGTTTCCGGCCGAGCGCGGCGGCCAGCGAATACGGATCGACCGCGACCGACACGACCGGCATCGCACCGCCGTAGCGTTTCACGAGTGCGAGCATCTCCGCGGGGTCGTCGCGCAACGTGAAGCCGCGCGCCATCAGCGCGAGGCGATCCTGGATCTCGGGCTTCGCGCGGCCATAGGCCTGCAGCGCATGCCGGTCGGCGGCCCGCGCGATCGACAGATAGGTGATCGCGCTCTTCGCATGGCGCGACACCACGTTCGCCGCACGATCGGGCCGCGACAGCGGGCCGCGCCACGGCATGCTCGACACGTCGCGCGCGAGCCGCAACGGGATGCCGAGCGCCTTCATCATCACGCTGTCGGCCATCATGACCTGGCGTGTCGTGCCGAGGTCGAGCGGCTTGCCGGTGCGGCCCGCGAACGCCTTCACGCGCTCGTGCTCGGGGAACCAGTCGTCGAGCTTCGCCTTGCCGAAGCGGAGAATCCATTCGGCGACCGTCGCGCTCGTCAGGCCGGGCTGATAGGTCTTGATGCTGAACGGCTCGCCGGCCGGCGCGGCCTGCGGCGCCGGTGGCGCGGCCGGCGCAGGCGCCGCCTGCACGTTCTGCTTGCCTTTTTTGCCTTTTCCGCTCGCAGGCTTTTTCGGCTTCGCGGGCGGGCTGGCGGACGCAGTGGCGGACGCAGGGTCACTGGCAAGTCTGGCCTGCTGGTTCTTCGCGGCCGTCAGGTCGGCCGCGATGCGGCTCTCCAGTTCGCCGAACGGCGCGGACGATCCCGCGGCGGCCTTCTGCAACTGCTTGCCGAGTTCCTCTTGTTTCAGCGCATAGGCCGCGACCTGCGTCGGCTGCGTGCGCGCATCGAACTCCGCCGGGTCGAGCCGCGTCACGAGAAAGTGCCGGTCCGAGCCGTCCGGACCGCCGCCGATCTTCGTCTTGTCGAGGTCGACGCCGGGCTTGCTCTTGTCGGCGAAATGCGCGGAGTCGTCGAACCATTGCAGCGTGCCGTCGCGGGTCGCGAGGATGCCGTCCGGCTGGTGCAGCGTGTCGATCAGCGCCCCTTCCGTGCCGTAGACGTAGATGAAGTATTCCGGGCCGACCTGGCCAAGATCGATCACGCGCCGCAGGTGAAGCGTATTCGCGCCGTTGAAATCGTGCACGTCGTCGGCCGATTTCGGCAGCAGGTTCGGCGCGACCCATCGGTTGGCGAGCGGCGTCGCGCCGGCCGGCGGCTTGCCTCTCGACTGAATCTTGCCGAGCCGGCGCTGCACGCGGTCGCTCGTTTTCATCGACGGCGGCTTTTGTTCGGCGATCGGCAACGCGCGCTCGGCCGGCTCGAAGCCGCCATAGCGGGACACCACCGATTCCGGTAGCGAGGACGGCACGAACACGACGCCGCGCCGGCCGTCGGGCAGGCCGCGCGCGCGGCGACGGAAGGCGGTGCCGAGATCCTGCTCGCCGATCGACGCGTCGCCGACCGAGGTTTTCTCGTGATAGGTCCAGCCGCCACCGCCTTGCTTGGGCACGGCGTAGCCGAGCACCTTGCCGGTCTTTCTGTCTACCGCGAAGATCGTCGTGCTGTCGTCCGCGGCCTTCGCGGCCGCCTTGGGACGCTTGAATTGCGGCGCGCGGGCGAGTTTGCCGATCTGGTCGACGACCTCCTGCGCAGGCGCGTCACCGGAAGGCTCGGCATTCCACACGCGCTTCGAATCGACGGCTTCGACCTTCGCCGCGCCGCCGAATTGCCGCAGCTCGTCGAGCGACACCGGCGACAGGTAGAAGTCGAATTTCGCGCGTGCTTCATGCGGCGTTTCGCTGCCGCTGCGCTTGCGTGGACGCGAGCCCGGATAGAGCGCGTCGCGCAAGTCGTGCGACGGCGTGCCGCCGGGATCGGCCGATTCGACCGGACCGGGCTGGCCGTGCGCATCGGTCGTCAGGCTCGCGACGAAGTCGGGTTGCCGATGCGTGCCGTCGTCCGCCGGGCGGTCGTCATGCTTCGCGATCAGCACGTGGGCGTTGGGGCCAGCATAGTGCGCGAGGTCGCGGATGTCGGCCAGTTGTGTGCCGTCGATCCGCTTCAGGTCGCGTTTGCCGTGCGCATCGAGCCAGTCGGCCGCGCGCGCTTCGGGCGGGAGCGCGGGGGCGGCCGGCAGGAACGACGACGGGTCGAGCACCGGCCACATCATCATCGACGGCATCGTCCGCGGTGCCGTGCCGGCCCGTCCGGCTTCGCCGTCGCGCATCGCCTGCTCGGCCTGCGCGCGATACAGCGCACGGTAGACGGGGTTGCCGGGCAGCGAGGTCCGCGCGTTGCCGAATGCGTCGGCGAGGCGCGCGAGGCCGGCTGCGTCGCCCGGCATCACATGATCGGCTTCGCGCGCGATCTCGTCGGGGAGCACCGCGTGCTCGGCGATGTCGATGCCGGTCGATTCGAGGATCTGCTTGCGCACCGCGAATGCATTGGCCTGCGCGCGCGCCTCGGCGCGCAGCGCGCTTTCCGCGTACGCATCGGGGCTGCTGGTGTCGAGGCCGAGCCGGTTCGTCGCCACGTCGACCGCGTGCCCGACCTCGTGTGCGAGCACGTAGACGATCGTGCCGGCATTGCGCAGGCCGCCGTCGATCACGATCCGGCGCTGTTCGGCATCGACTTTGCTGCCGGCGCCCGCGCGGCCCTGCACGATCTCCCAGCGGCCGGGGTTCAGCAGCCGCAGTTGACCGGCGAGGAGGCTCGACTGGTCGGCCAGCGCATACGCGGCGTCGGGCAGCGGCGCGCCGCCGAACCACATCCGGATGCGCGTGAAGAGCGACGGCTTCTGGACGAACGCACCGTCCGGCAGCGATTCGCTGATCACCGGATGCGCGAGTTCGACGCGGCCGCTCGCGATGCCGCGTTCGAGCGGCTGGATGACGGCGTCGATCATCCCGGGCGTGCGGTTGGTGGCCGGGTCCGGATGCGGGATCAGGACGGAAGGATCGCTGAAGTAGAACGTGCCGTGCGCATCGAACAGGCCTTCGAAATCGAACGACAGGCCGTGCCGCGCGGCAAGCTCGCGCATCGCGACGAGCTGCCGCATCGATTCGCGCGTCACGCGTTTCGGCAGGATGCCATGCATCACGTCGAGGCTGCCGAGCTCGGCCAGCGGGCTGTACAGCACCGCGACGCGCCCGTGGTACGTGAACGGCCCGTCGACCGTGACCGTGCGCATGCCGAGCTGCGTCAACTGGTCGAGCCCGCGCTTTTCGTGGGCGAGCATCGCGCGCGCCTTGTCGCCGCTGGCGTCGAACACGCCGATCGCATTGCGCTTGCCGAGTTCGAATACGGCCTTCGCGGTGCCGGCGCCGAGGAACGGGCCGAGCAGCGTGTCAGGATCGACGCGCCGCGACGGATCGCCGGCGACGTGCAGCCCGTGCTCGTCGACGGCGAGCGCGCCCGCATCGATCCGTTCGCGCGGCGACGGCGTATAGCGAGTCCACGCGCCCGGGCCGCCGAACTGCATGCGCTGCGTGCCGTCGCCGCGCGGCTCGCCGAGCGGGCGGACCGTGCCGCTGTCGGGCACGTAGATCGTCCGCTGCCAGAGGTTCGCGAGCCACGCGGCGTGGGTCGCGCCGCCTTCGCCTGCGAGGACGATGGGGGCGCCGGCCCGTGCGGGCGTGAACGCGTGGCGATGATCGATCGAATAGTCGACGGGCGTGGCGGGGCGGCCGCGTGCATCGAGCAGGCCGCCGGCCGCATCGGTCCGCGCATGGACGAGCGTCAGCGGCTCGCCGTTCGCATAGGACACCGGACCGTTGCGCGAGAAGGACAGTTTCGGCGAGCCGCCGCCGAACAAGCGGCGCGGAAACGGCGACGCACGGTCCGCATGCGCGTGGCTCCACTGCGCCTGTTCGTCGAGCGTGCGCGGCAACCGTGTGCCGCCGCCGGCGCCGGACGATTCGGTCGTGTGCGGCGCGGGCATGCTCGGCGATGCGCTGCCTGGCTGCTGCTGCCGGTCCCACGCGCGGCCATAGAACGAACCGTAGTGTTCGCCGTCGCGGCCCGATACGGGGGCGTTGCCGAATGCGTCGGCCAGGCGCGCGAGGCCGGCTGCGTCGCCCGGCATCACATGATCGGCTTCGCGCGCGATCGCGTCGGGGAGCACCGCGTGCTCGGCGATGTCGACGCCGGTCGATTCCAGGATCTGCTTGCGCACCGCGAACGCGTTGGCCTGCGCGCGCGCTTCGGCGAGCAGCGTGCTTTGCACGTACGCTTCCGGGCTGCTGGTGTCGAGGCCGAGCCGGTCGTTCGACACGTCGGCCGCGTGGCCGGCTTCGTGCGCGAGCGTATAGACGAGCGTGCCGGTGCCGCGCAGGCCGCCGTCGATCACGATCCGGCGCTGGTCGACGTCGGTGCGGCTGCCGCGTCCCGCGCGGCCCCACACGACCTGCCAGCCATCCGACTTCAGCAGTCGCATCTGGTCGGCGAGCAGGCTCGACTGGCCGGCGAGCGCATACGCGGCATCGGGCAGCGGCGCGCCGCCGAACCACATCCGGATACGCGTGAAGATCGACGGCTTCTGGACGAATGCGCCTTCCGGCAGCGATTCGGTGATCGCCGGATGCGCGAGCGCGATGCTGCCGTTGCGGATGCCGCGTTCGAGCGGCGCGATGACGTTGTCGATTTCCTCGAGCGTGCCGTCGATTTGCTCGCGATCATCCGAGCGGGATACGGTGGCCGGGTCGCTGAAGTAGAACTCGCCGCGGGCGTCGAATACCCCCTGAAAATCGAACACCAGACCATCGCGCTCGACGATCTCACGCATCGCGGCGAGCTGTCGCATCGATTCGTGCGTGACATGCGACAGCAACGCGCCGTTCGAGACGGCACGGCTGCTGAGTTCGGCGAGCGGATGGTAGAGGATCCCGATCCGGTTGCCGACCGAGAACGGGCCGTCGATGGTCAATGTACGCATGCCGTAGCGGCGCAGCAGGTCGAGTCCGTTGCGTTCCGTGTCGAGCGCGTCGTAATGATTGGCGAGCTGGCCGTCGCGAGGCTGCGTGGGATCGATGTCGTACAGGCCGATCGCGTTGCGCTTGCCGAGTTCGAACACGCTCTTCTCGATGCCGGCCCCGAGGAACGGGCCGATCAGCGCTTGCGGGTCCAGCCGCCGTGACGGGTCGCCCGCGACGTGCAGGCCGTTCGCGTCGACGGCGAGTTCGCCGTAGTCGATGCGCTCGCGCGGCGACGGCGCATAGCGGGTCCACGTGGGCGCGTGATCGAATCCCACCTGGGCCCGCGTGCTGCCCGGGTTGCCCATGGCCGCGTCGAACGCGCGGATGGTGCCGCCGTCCGGCACGTAGACCGGCCGTTGCCAGGTGTTCGTGAGCCATGCCGCGGCGGTGTGGCCGTGGTCGGCGGCCAGGACCAGCGCGCGGCCGGTGCCCGCGCTGGTCGACGTACCGGCGAAGAAGTGCGCGATCGAAAAGTCGACATGCTGCACAGGGCGGCCGTGTGCGTCGAGCAGTTGGCCCGCGTCGTCGGTTCGGCCGCGGATGATCGTCAGCGGTTCTTCGATCCCGGACGACGTGTGTTCGTCCAGGATCCGCAACGTCATCTGTCGCGGCTCGTTGCGCCCGCGTTCGGCGATCGGCGAGATCACCTCCGCATGCGCGACGCTCCACTGCACCTGTTCCTCGAGCGTGCGCGGCAGGTGCGTGCCGCCGCCGGCCGATTCGGTCTGCGGCGCGGGCATCCGGCGCGGGGCGCCGCCGTCGCGTTTCTGCTTGTCCCAGATGCCGTCGTAGAAGGCCTGGTACGTCTCGCCGCGGCGGCCCGACACCGGCGCATCGGCGAACGCGTCGGCAAGCCGTGCGACCGTGCCCGCATAGTCGCTCGACGGCGTCCAGCGGTCGGCCTCGTGCTGGAGCGCGTCGGGCAGCGTCGTGTTCGCCGCGATGTCGCCGCCGCCCGCGAGATCGATCTCGTAACGCGCCTCGAACGCGTTGATCTGCGCGCGCGCTTCGGCTTCGAGCGCCTTGCGCGTGAAGCGGCTGCGGCCGCTGTAGTCGAGCGAATCCAGCGTACCGTCGATCGCCTCGACCGCATGCTTGGCCTCGTGCGCGAGCGTGTACGTGATGCTGCCCGAATCGTGCAGTGCGCCGTCGATCGTCACGCGGCGCCGCTTCGGATCGATTCGGCTGCCGCCGCCGCGCTTGCCGAGGCTCACGCGCCAGCCGGCATCGCTCAGCATCCGCAACTGCTGCGTGAGCGTGTCCGATTGCTGCGCGAGCGCGTGGACCGCGTCCGGCAGCGGCGCGCCGCCGAAACGCATTTGCAGCCGCGTGAACAGGCCCGGCCCGGCAAGCGCCGGGTCCGGCGGCGCTTCGGTGGTTTCAGGGTGCGCGGCGGCCGGCAGCGCGTGGTCGTCGGCCCGTGTGTGGCGGGCCGGCTTCGGCCGGGATGCGTCGCGCGCATCGTTCGCCGCTTGCGACGCGGATCGTTCGGCCGGCTTGACGAGCACCAGGACGCGGTTCGGTGCACTGAATGCGCCGTCCAGCGCACGCGCCGGGCGAGCGGGCGGCTGCGGCAGCGCGGCGTGCGTTTCGGGATCGGCGGCGTTGCGCCGGGTCGTTGCGAGCACAACGACCGTGTCGTCGTTCGCGGGCTGCGGCGCGCGCCGCGCGGCGGGCGCTTCCGGATTCGCCGCGGGTGGGTCGGCTTCGACGACGCCGGCCGCATCGGCGTGCGCCGCCTGCGCGTTCGTGCCGACGACGCGGCCGCCTGCCGCCGCTGCGTCGGGGGCGGGCCGGTAGCGCGTCAGCGGCGCGTCGGCGCGCAGCGTGCCGTCCGTGTGCAGCGCGTCCGGCGCGGCCGCGAATACCGGCCGCTGCCAGCGGTTCGCGAGTTCGGGCGCGACGTGCGCGTCCGACGCATCGGCGATGACGACGATCGGTTCCGCGACGTCGGCGGGCAGCGCGCCGGCCGCACGCGGCCGCGCTGCGTCGGGCATGGCGGCTGCCGGGTCCTCGCCGTTGCGCACGATGAAAAGCGTATGTTCGCCGTAGTCGAACGCTTCGACCGACGGGCCGCGCGGCACCGACACGCCGGCCGGGTCGAGCGTCGCGGGCCGGGAGGCCGGTTCGGCGTCGGTCAGGTCGATCACGCGGACCGGCGTGCGCGGCGCGACGCTGGCCGGCTCTTCAAGGGCGCCCGCGCCGGGTGCGCCGGGCGCCCGCGCGATGGCCGGATCGTTCTCCGCGCGCAGGTCGCTGCTGCGGCGATTCTGCGCGGCGACATGCGAATCGGACGCGCGCGTTTCCTGCTGGTTCTCGTCGCGCGCGGTCCGTGCTTCGCTCGTGTGCTGCGCATTGCGTGCGCTGGCGGTCGTGGTCGCGGTGGCCGTGTCGTTCGCTTCGGTGGCGCGCGCCGCGGCTTCGTTGGCCGGCGTGGTCCGCGGGGGCGCGCTGTCGGCCGGCGGCGCCTCGTCGCTTGCCGGCGGCCGCGAGTCGCTGCGCGACGGAATGGGCGCTTTCGCGACGAGCTTCGACGGTGCATTGATTTCGCCGTCGCTGCCGAACGACAGCCGGTCGCCCGTTTCCGTGACCGAATCGATCTTCGTGCCTTCGGTCCAGGTCTTGCCGGTCAGCTTGACGATGCTCAGTTCGCCGTTCTCGCCGAGGATCACCGACGTCCCGCGCGGCAGGTTGTTCAGGTCCTTGTTGTTGAGCGAGTCGAGCACGCGCACGGGCATGTTGTCGTAGATAAGTACCTTGTCGCCCGCCATCAGCGTGCCGTCCTTCGCGACCTTGATGTCGACGCCGTCGAGCGACGCGCGCGTCGCGCCGAACGCGAGTTGCGACGGCTCGTTCCTGCTCAGGATTTTCTGCAGTTGCTGCCCGTCGATCGAGATGCGTTCGCCGCCCGCCGAGCGGGCGACCACTGGCCGGCCCGTGACGCGAACCGTCGCGTTGACCACGCGGTCCCGCACGCCGCCCGCGCCCATCAGCGCGACGTTCGTGAAACCCGATTTGAGCGCGTCCCAGCCGTGCTCGCTGTCCCCGTGCGCGAAGTCGATACCGGCTTCGACAAAGCTCTCGCCTGCGGCGCCGACGCCGGTGGCGAGCGACGTGCCGCGCACGATCGCGGTGGTCACCCGCGCGGCCTTCGCCGAGCCGGTGAGCGCGGTGATCGTCTTGCCGAACACTTCCGAGCCCGCGAACTTCGCCGCGCCGGCCGCACCCATCGGCACGAGGTTGAGCCAGTCGCCGCGCGCGCCGGCGTCGGTGAACGGATTGATGCTCTGGTTGTGTTCCCAGCGCGAGCCGATATCGAGCGCGGATTTCGCCATGCTCGAACCGATCGCCGTGTCCATCATGACCGCGCCCCCGAAATTCAGCGCGGCACCGGCAAAGGCGCCCACACCCGTTGCGTCCAGCAGCACGCCGGCGCCTTCCATCAGCAGCCCGAGACCCATCATCCCGAGGTTCACCTTGCCGCCGGTCAGCGTGTTCAGCGCGCTGTCGAACCAGTCGTCGTGATGCGCGGCCTTCTGCTGGAACTGCGCGTGACCGTTGTCGTCGTAGCCGGTCACGAGATCGAGCGTGCCGCTCGACGCAAGCCGGTTGTTGTCGAGGTAGTCGCCGACGTTGTCGTAGTTCGCCGACGTGTCGTCGACGTACTGGACGTGGCCCTTGCTGTCGGTGACCTTGAAGAGCGCGCTCGTCACCATTCCGGCCGTCTTGTCCGAGTAGATCAGCGGCAGGATGTTGACCTGCGTGCCGCTGCCGCCGCCGAGCTTCAGGATTTCGCCGCGCACCTTGTTGATCGTGTCGAGCTTGTCCTTGTCGGTGTAGCGCACCGTGTCGTCGTTGACGGGCGCGGTGGGCGTGCCCGTGTCCGACGACGGCTGCACGTCGGACGGCAACCCGATCGCGGTGCCGATCAGGTTGCGCTGCTCGTTGTCGGTCAGCTTGCCGAAATTGATCGTCGCGGCCTTGTTCGTGCTCACCCCGGCCTGATCGAGCAGCGATTGCGACAGCTCGCCCTGGTGCGCGCGGAAGAAACCGTCGAGCGCGTTCGAATATGCGTCCTTGTCGTCCTGGCTCTGCGGATTGCGCAGATTCTCGGCGAGGCTCGCATCGAACTGGTCGAGCAGCACCTGCTGATGCGACATCTCGGTCAGCAGCTGCAGCTTGTTGATGTTCGCGCTGGCCTGCTGCAGGTCGTTGCGCGCCTGGTCGAGCTGGTCCTGGTACGGATTCGGACGCTGCGGCGTGCGCATCGGAATCTCGTCGCCGTTCACCTCGCGCATGCGCACCGGCGTCGGGTTGTTCGCGTACCAGTCGTCGTAGGTTTTCTGAATGTCGGCGAGCTTGCCCTTCAGCACGCCTTCCTGCGTCTTCGCGTTCGCCAGCTGGAATTTCGCGGCCGCGTCGTTGAAGGTGTTGGACAGCCGGCCGTCGGCCGCGCGCAGCGCGCCCGCGACGACATGGAGTTTTTTCGCGTCGAGTGCGGTCTGGCCGGTCGCGGTGGTCGGCACGGACGTGTTCGAGCCGGGCGGCTGCAGCACGAACGACGGATTCGTGAACAGCGTCGTGGGCGCGAGCGACGTCGATAGTGCGCCCGGCGGCGTCGACGTGCTCAACGACGACGTCGGCGTCTGCGTCGTCGACGGCGCCGGCGTGCTCGATGTGCTCGAGGTGCTCGGCAGCGACGTGCTCAGCGACGGCGACGGTTGTGCCGAGGGCGACGGTTGTGCCGACGGGGACGGCGGCGTGGTGGGCGGCGGCGGATTCGTCGACAGCGTCGGCGTCGGGTTCTGCAGTACGAACGGCACCTTCGGCTTGAGCTGTGCGTCGATTTGCGCGCCGGCGTCGTCATACTGCTGCGCGAGCGTCTGACCGTACGCGACGACGAACCCGTCGTGCGCGAGGCGAGCCTTCTGCTTTGCCTGTGCGAGCGCATCAGACGCGGTGGCTAGGTCGGTGTCGACGGCCGGATGCGGATCCAGCGAGCGCGGATTCGCGGTATGCCAGTCGTCGGACGCCGATTTCGCGGTGTCGTACTTGCCCTGCAGGTCATCGACGGTCAACTGCGCGCCGAGCATCTGCATGTAGCTGCCGCTCGTGTTCGCCTGCGTGGTCGCGCGATCGAGCGCGGCCTTGTCGTCTTTCGCCGCGCTGGGCGTCGAGCCGATCAGGCACGCGCTGTCGGCGTCGTACTTCTGCTGCAGCGTCGTGACCTGCTGCGCGTCGAGCGACGCCGCATAGGCCGCGTTCGAGTAATTGGCGATCTTCGCGGCCTGCGCGACATTGGCCTGCACGGCGTTCATGTCGACGTTGCCGTTCGCATCGGCCGGCGGCGGATCGGGCAGGTCGACCTGCAACTGCAGCGGCTCGAGCGCATCGTTCAGCTTGCCGACGCCGGTATCGATCGCGTCCTTGTAGGCGGGATCGGCCATGTACGACTGGAACTGCGTATAGGCGAGATTCGCGTTGCTGACGTCTGCCCAGTACTTCGCCTGGCCCGTTACCGCGCTCGAGGTCGCCGATTGCCAGTCGTCGTAGGCCTGGACCTGGGCGGGCGTCTTGCAATCGCCCTGCTGCGGGACGAAGTTCGGATTCGCCTTCGTCTGGTCGGGGAACAACTTTTGCAGCGTGGCGAGCTTCGCATCGGCCTGCTGTTGCGCGGGCCCCTCGATCTTGTCGTTCGTCGGGTCGGTGCTGTACTGGTCGGCTTTCGCCTGTTCGCCGTACAGGATCCGGTAGCCGGCGTCGGTCGTGACGTCGAGTTCGCGTTGCGCGGTGTCGGCCGCATCGTGCGCCTTCGTGTAGTTGTCGCGTGCGGCCTTGCGCTCGTCGGGCGTCGCGTCGGGGTCGTGGTTCGTCATCCGCAGCACGCCCTGCGCACCTTGCAGCGTCTGCTGCGCGTTGTCGTACTTGGTCTGCGCGTCCTGGATCACACCCTGGACAGCTCGCGTCGTGTCGTTGTCGACCGTGATCTCGGGCGGCGCCACGCGATATTGATCGGCCATGCTCTGGAGCAGGGCGGTGGCCGACGCGATTTCGGGGTTGGTCGGCTTGGACGGATCGGTGCCGAGATCCGCCTGCACGGGGATCGGCGGCGTGGTAGTCGGGTTGACCGGGTTGGCCGGGCCGTTGTTCGGGCCGTCGTTGGACGTACCGTCCGCATTGCGCGGCGGTTTCGGTGCGAGGTCCGGATCCAGCGTTTGCGACAGGAAACGCTGCCAGTTCAACCCCAAACCCATTCCGTCGATCGACAACATGCAAGGCTCCCGTCAGGCGCGGCCGTACGCAGGGTGCACGCCGCCGGCGCCGCATGGCGCGATTTCGAGTGTACGGAAGCGGTGGGAGTGGGCACGGGGGCGATTCGTAGCGCGTGTCGAGGGGGAGCGGGTCGGTCCGGGGATCGCTACGAGAAGCAATCATGTGCTGATCAGTGCGCGATGCGGAAGGCCGGGGATGCGGCGGCTTGCGCATCGATTCGGTCGGGTTCGTGTGTTACAGCTGGCTTTCGGTGATGGGGCGTGTCTTACTGTTCGCTTTCGATTTTTGATAAGTTATGCGAAGTGATTTGTGGGGGTGTTGGGGGCGTAAGTAGTGCGGTATGCCGCGAATTGAGGGAAGGGATTCGGGCGACATGAATGCGGTCAACCCATATCGATGCCAGAGGAACAGGAGCCGGTGCGGTGGATGATTCGCTTTGGTGATGGACAAGTGTTGCCGACTGAATTGCGCCGATATCCGATGGGCGCGGGCAGCTTGCTCGAGCAGGCGGTCGACGGGTAGTCGGCGGAATTCTGCGTGTAACCGAGGGACGGCGAAGAATCGGACGGGGGAAAGAAGCGACTCCTTCCACTGGCGCATCACCATCGGAAAATTGTTACGTGACAACTTCAGATCATCGCAGCCGATGACTTTATATACTGAATTTTTACACCCCCTCACCGAGGCGAATCTCCGATTCGCATACCCCCGAATACGAGTCCGCCAGCCTGGTCCGCAAGCCCTGCGCTCAATGACCAGCCAACATTCGGCAAAACGCCTATAATGATTGGGCAAATTGCCGAAGAGAGGTCAGGTCATGAGCACCATCGCTTTTCATCCGTCGGGCGTCGCTCATCCGCGTCAGGCCGAATTCACGATTCTCGAGCAGCTGCTGGCGATCCGCGTCCGGTCGGGCGCCGATCTGGCCGAGCTGGCGAGCGCGCGCGTCGACGTGTCGGTGATCGATCGACTGTCCGAGCGCGGGCTGAAATCGGACGAGCTGGCCTTCATCATTCCACGCCGCACGCTGAGCCATCGTCGCCAGGCGCACGAGCGCCTGTCGCCGGAAGAGTCGGACAAGGCGATCCGCCTCGCGCGCATCGTCGCGCAGGCGACGGCCACGTTCGGCGACCAGGACAAGGCGATGGCGTGGCTGCGCAACGGGCTCCAGCGCTTCGGCGGCCGCACGTCGCTCGACATGGCGAGCACCGAGCATGGTGCGCGGCTCGTCGAAGAGGCCCTCACGCAGATCGACGAGGGGTATTTCGCTTGACGACGCTGTGGCGGATCAGCAATTACGCCGATCTGAAAGGCATCGGCGGGTTGCGGGCCGGCGGGCGCTGGCACTTCGCCGGGCAGCCCGTCGTGTATCTCGCCGAGCATCCGGCGCTCGCGTTGCTCGAGACACTGGTTCATTTCGAAATCGCCACCGTCGCGCAATTGCCGAGCGGATACCAGTTGCTGCGTATCGAAGTGCCCGATTCGGTGGACGTCGCCGAAATCGCCGAAGGCGATGCGCCGGAGGACTGGCGAACGAACGTCGACTGGACCCGCAGCGCCGGCACCGAGTGGCTGCACACGCAGCCGAGCGCGCTGCTGCGCGTGCCGAGCGTCGTCGTGCCGCACGCCCACAATTTCCTGTTGAATCCGCTGCATCCGGCCGCGTCCGACATCCGCATCGCGGAGGTGATGCAAGCGCCGTACGACACGCGGATTCTGCGGCTGGTCCAGTCGAAGCCGGGCGAATAGGGAACCGAGGGAACACGGCTCGCGCCGGCGGCGCGCGATCAGCGTTCGTGGGCAGCGCGATCCGCGGCCGCATCGGGTGGCAGCGTCTGCCGAATGCGCGTGACCGTCCGCATGCTGGCGAGACCGAGCATCGCGGTGACATCGGCATGCGCGTGGCCCGCGAGCAACTGGCGGCGCGCATACGTATTGCGCAGCACGCGCGGGCTCATGTCCGATGCGTGAAAGCCGATCGCGTTCAGCGCGTCGCGTACCACGATCAGCAGGAACATGTCGTTCATCGCGCCACCGCGCGGCGCGGGAAACAGCAGTGCCGATGGCGGTGTGTCTATCGAGCGCGTGCGCCATGCGGCAAGCGGCGCCAGCGCGAACTCGGCGAGTTCGATTCGGCGCGCCGGCCGTGCGCGATCGCGCGGCACCGACAACACCGGCGGCCGCGCGTCGAGATCGGGTGCGTCATACGCCGCCGCGCGAATCTCGGCCGACGTGATGCCGCTCGCGAGCAGCAGCGCGACGATCGCGCGATTGCGGCAATCGGCCAAGGTGTCGTCTGGTCGGGGCTGTACATGGCGCTGCAGCGCCGCGTCGGCATCGGGCGGCAAGTAGCACGGCTCCGGCTCGCCGTCCGGCCATGCGAGATCGCGTGTCGAACGGCCGGCCGGATGGAGCGTCCGCACACCCGCGTCGACCAGATGCCGGCCCAGTCGGTCGATCAGCTTCGCATAACGCACGCGCGTCGACGTGCCGGGCGCGCAGGTGCGTTCGAGTTCGACCAGGAAGGCCGCGACGTGGTCGGGCCCGAACGTGGCGAGCGACACGCGCTGTGCGCTCAGGTGGCGCAGGAATCGCTCGAACATCGCGACATGCTGCACGACCGAACGCGGCGCGAACGGCCGGCGGCCGGCGCCGGTCGCGGCCGTTTCCTGCCATGCGCGAAACGCGCCGACGGGGTCGTGAATCCAGCGATTCGTGTCCATCCTCGCTTTATAGCCGGACGCAGTGACGTCGGCAATCGTTCCGATGTCTGGTCGGCCGGCGCGCGACGAAGCCGGCGCGTCGGTGCGCGGTGCGCGTGTCGTCGACGCATCGTCGTTCATCGTCAGATCAACGAGCACGAGCAGCAGCGTCGAGCGCTGCGCAGCGTGAGCGTGCCGCTGCCTTTATGCGTCGCGCGAAGGCGCCGCAGCCGCCTCCGCGTGCGCTTGGCCACTCAGCCGCGCAAGCGCGGCGAACGCCAGTTGCGTCGCAATGGCCGCGAGCGTGCCGGCCGCCATGCCGTTGCCGAGCACGATCTGAACGGGCGCGCCGAAATGGCGATACAGGTTCGGCACCAGGATCGGCGCGAGCCCGACCACCAGTGCGGCCGCGAGCGTGTACTGGTTCGCGCGCGCATGCAGGTCGACGCTCGCGAGCAGCCGGATGCCCATCACGCCGATCATCGCGAATACGACCAGCGCGGTGCCGCCGACCACGGCGGCCGGGATCGCGTACGCGAGCCGCGCAAGCGGTGCGAACAGCGCGATGACGATCAGGATCCCGCCGGCGGCCGCCGTCACGTAGCGCGAGCGTACGCCGGTCGTCTGCACGACGCCGATGTTCTCGGCGCTCGTCACGATCAGCGGCGTGCCGAACAGCGCGCCGGCCAGCGATGCGAGCGCGTCGCCGCGTATCGTCTTCGGCACGTCGCGCTGGAGCGAGATCGCCTTGCCGCATGTTTCGCCGACGGCGACCGTCTGTGCGGTGGCCTCGGCCATCGAGATCGCGGTGAAAATCAGCAGCGGCAGCGCGGCCAGCACGTCGAAGCGCGGCATCCCGAACGGCAGCCACACCGGATGCGTGAACAGCGGCCCATGCCATACGTCGGCGAGTGCCGGCATCGCGCCGAGCGCCCAGCCGAGCGTCGCGCCGACCATCAGCCCGATCAACACCGCGAGGCGCCCGGCCGTGCCGCGGAATGCGCCCGCGACGACGACGGTGGCGACGATCGTCGCGAGCGCGAGCCCGAGGGCGCGCGGCTGTGCGAAGTCGGCCGAACCGGGCTGGCCGACGACGATCGTCGCGTAGATCCGGATCAGGTTGATCGACACGAGCAACAGCATCGCGCCGACGACGATGCGCGGAAAGAGCCGCAGGCAGCGCGTGAAGACGGGCAGCAGCACCCAGTAGAACGCGCTGGCGAGCAGGGCCGCGCCGGCCGCGGTCGGCAGGCCCGATTGCGCGGCGATGCCCGCGAACAGCATCGTCGGTGCGCCGCCGGGCACCATCACGAATGGCATGCGCGCACCGATCGGGCCGGCGCCGAGCGATTGGAGCAGCGTGCCGATACCGCACGCGAAGAACGTCGCGCCGATCAACTGGACCGTCAGGTCGGCCGGCAGCGCGAGCACTTTCGCGATCAGGAACACGGCCGTGATCGGCGACGCGGCCATCGACAGTACGTGCTGCAGCCCGAACAGCGCGAGCTGCCACGCGGGCAGCCGGGCATCGACGGGCGGGGAGATCGGATCGTGCGACACGGCAGGCCCCTCGGAAGCGAACGGCGACGATGGCAGGAAACCGGCGGTGAACGGAAGCTCAGGTTCGTAGCCAGGGCAATTGCGCGGCGCTGTAGCGGAACGTCTGGAACACGCTGTTCAACTGGCCGGGGCCTGTCTTGCGCGCCGCTTCGTCCGGGTATTCGTCGAACCACGGGATCACGTATTCCCAGACGACCTCGCCGGCCGGCGTCACTTCGAACAGTCGGCCCGTCGACGATTCGGTGACGTGCGTGTTGCCGTTCGGCAAGCGCTGCGCGTTGCCCATGAACGGCGTGTAGAACAGGTTCACGACGTCGTCCGCGTACGACCACACGACGCGCTGCGTCGCCGGATCGATTTCCACGACACGCGAGAACACGACATGCGCACCATGGCGGAAATTGCCGTTGTCGAACGCGAGGATGTGGCCGTTCGCCAGCGGCACCGGCGCATGCTGGTGCGACACGACGTCGGGCCCGATGTGCAGGTCGACGCGGCCGGTTGCGCGGTTCACGCCGATGATCCCCGACGTCGTGCGCAGGCTCATCAGCACGCGGCCGTTCGCATCGACCGCGAGACCGTTGACGAGCGGCCAGTGATAGCGGCCGAAACCTGCAGCGATCGGAAAATCCTCCGGCCGAAGATGGTCGCGCGCGTGCCATTCCCAGACGATCTGGCCGGCGCGGTTCACTTCGCGGATCACGTCCGTGTACATCACCTCGTCGTCGCCATGCGCGGTGCCGCCCGGTACGCGCCGCGCGAACGCCGCGTCGACCGGTTCGCACGCGGCGTACAGCAGGTTGCCGTTCGGCAGCCACTGCGCGTCGTGGTGATGCGCGGGATCCTCGTAGCGCCACACGGTTTCTCCCTGCGGGGTGACCTCGTAGAAGTCGCCGCCATGCCACATCGACCATGGCGCATAGCGCGATTCGGAGTGAGGATGATTGCCGTTGTAGCCGAGATTGCCGTTCGCGAGGATGACCGCGTGGCGGCCGGGGCGCACGGGCATCTTCCACTGGTGGACGACTTCGCCGTCGATGCCGACGAGATAGACGTTGCCGTCGGCCGTCTGCGGGGCGATGAGCGTATAGCCGCCCGCGGACAGCGCGGGGTCGTGGGCGATGAGGCCGACGCCGCGGCGGCGCTGGGTAATCTGGTCGACGGTCGTCACTGCGGTCTCCATTCGAATCGGATACGGGGATGCAGCGGAATCTAGACGATTCGTCCGGTCAGTAAAATCGGATTATTCTTGACGGCCTGTTCGGAAAAATCTAACGGACCCTTCATGCGTTCGATATCGCAGACATTCCGCTGTTTCGACGAAGTCGCGCGGCGCGGCTCGATTCGCAAGGCGGCCGATGCGCTGCACCTGACTGCCGCGGCGGTGCACCAGCAGATCCGCAATCTCGAAGAGCAGGTCGGCGTGCCGCTGTTCGACCGGCTGCCGCGCGGCATGCAGCTGACGCTCGCCGGCGAAATCGTGATCGCGGCCGTGCGGCGCGGCCAGCGCGACTTCGACAACGCGCTGACGCAGGTCGAGGATCTACGCGCGCTGCGGCGGGGGCACGTGAATCTCGCGGTGCCCGCGTCAACGGCGGAAAAGCTCGTGCCCGACGCGATTCTCGCCGCGATGCAGCGTTATCCGGGCGTCACGTACAGCGTGCGCTCGGGTAACGGCGAGAGCATCGTACGCTGGGTCGAGACGGGCGAGGTGGACATCGGTTATGCGCTGCGCCGGCGCAGCGCGGCGGGCGTCGTCGAGGTGCGCGCGTTCGCGCAGCCGCTGGGTGTCGTCACGGCGCCCGGCCATCCGCTGGCGTCGACGGGCGGCAAGGTGCGGATGCGCGACTGCTTCGCGCATCCGCTGATCCTGATGACGCCCGACACGGAGCTGCGCGCGATGTTCGACCAGATCGATGCGCGGCAGCCGCGCAGCGTGCGGCCGCTCGTCGAAACCGGTTCGGTGTCGATGGTGCGGCGCCTCGTGGCCGAAGGCGCCGGCGTCGGCTTCCTGATCGCCGAAAACGTCGCGGACGACGTGGCCGCCGGCCGGCTCGCCTGGACACCGCTGGCCGATGCGGGCGCGCGCTCGTTCAGCTGTATCTACCAGCGGGCGGACATGAGCGCGACGGTCGCGATGACGATGTTTCTCGCGTTCTTTTCGGAGGCGATCGACGCGATGGAGCGCGGGTTCGCGCGCGGCGGGCAGACGGCCGGCACGCGTCGCCGGGCGAAAAGATGACGACGTCACGATGCGGGTGCATCTGCGTATCGCCATGCGATGCAATGCAGCAAGCAACCCCGCGTGCCGGTTCGGTGACGTAGCGCACACGACGTCCGCTGCATGACGCCATTTCCTTATTGCGGAAAAATTTTTGTTCATGGGATTATCGAACGCGTTGCCCATGCGCCGAGGGGCGCAGGCAGCGGGATGTCCACCACAACGACCTACAAGAACATCGGCATACCATGAACAGAACAGCGATCTTTCCGTATGCGTCCGCGTTGCTGGCGGCTGCCCTGCTGACCGCCTGCGGCGGCGACGTCGAGAACGAGGCGAGCCGCACGACGACGCCTTCCACCGATGCGAGCTGCCTCGCGCTCGACAACAGCGGCGCGACGGTCGTGGTGGGCTCGAACCAGCCGGGCGACCCGTCGTTGCCCGAAGCATCGTCGGGCTATCGCACCGGGATGAAGCCCGTCTATGCGAAAACCTACCTGGTGGCCACGTCGAACGCGTACGCGAGCGCGGCCGGTTGCGCGGTTCTGAAGAAGGGCGGCACGGCCGCCGACGCGGCGGTCGCCGTGCAGGCCGTGCTCGGCCTGACCGTCCCCGAGGCGACGGGTCTCGGGTCGGGCGGCGTGCTGCTCTACTACGATGCGCGCGGCAAGACGCTGCAGGCATACGACGGCCGCGAAACCGCGCCGGCCGCCGCGACGGAGAACTACCTGCGCTATGTCGATGACGCCGCCGATCATTCGGCGCCGCAGCCGAACGCGCGCGCGAGCGGCCGTTCGATCGGCACGATCGGCGTGCCGCGGCTCATCGAGGCGCTGCAACAGGATCACGGCCGCTTGCCGTGGCAGAGCCTGTTCGGCGATGCGATCACGCTGGCGACCAACGGTTTCCCGATCGGCGGCCGGCTCGCCGACGCGATCGCGGCGAACGCCGCGAACCTGAAGCGGGACCCCGAAGCCGCCGCGTATTTCCTGAACGCCGACGGTTCGCCGAAGCCGCTCGGCACCGTACTGAAGAATCCCGCCTACGCGCGCACGCTGTCGCTGATGGCGCAGTCCGGCGCGAATGCGCTGTACACGGGGCAGATCGCGCAGGACATCGTCGCGAAGATCGCGGTGACGAAGGGCGCGGACGGCTCGACGCTCACGCCGGGCAAGACGACCGTCGCGGATCTCGCCGCCTATCAGGCGAAGCGCCGCGAACCGGTGTGCACGACTTATCGCAGTTACTGGGTCTGCGGGATGCCGCCGCCGTCGTCGGGCGGCATCGCGGTCGCATCGGCGCTCGGCATTCTCGAGAATTACGACCTGAAGTCGCTGAAGCCGACGGCGATCGATCTCGAAGGCGGCAAGCCGACGGTGGCGGGCGTGCACCTCATCACCGAGGCCGAACGGCTCGCGTATGCCGATCGCGACAAGTACGTGGCCGATACCGACTTCGTGCCGCTGCCGGGCGGCACGTGGGACACGCTGCTGAACAAGCCGTACCTGAAATCGCGCGCGGCGCTGATCGACACGACCAAAAGCATGGGCACCGCGCAGCCCGGCAACCTCGGCGCGGTGCCGCTCGGCGTCGACACGACGCTGATCGAGCACGGCACGAACCAGTTCACGATCGTGGACGGCGACGGCAACGTGCTGAGCGCGACGACGACGGTCGAGTCGAGCATGGGCTCGTTCCACATGACTAACGGCTTCCTGCTGAACAACCAGTTGACCGACTTTTCCGCGAACCCGCTCGACACGTCCGGCAATCCGGTGGCGAACCGCCTGCAGCCGGGCAAGCGGCCGCGCAGCTCGATGGCGCCGACGATCGTGTTCGGGCAGGCCGCCGACGGCTCGCGCGGCGACTTCGTGATGGCGACTGGTTCGCCGGGCGGCGGCACGATTCCGCAATACGTGGTCAAGACGCTGGTCGGCGCGCTCGACTGGGGGCTCGACGCGCAGCAGTCGGCGGGGCTCGTCGACTTCGGCGCGAGCAACAGCCCGACGACCACGATCGGCGGCGAGCATCCGAACGTCAACGCGGCGAACAACGGGGCGAACGATCCGCTGATCACGGGGCTGCTCGCGCTCGGACACAAGGTGTCGACGTCCGCGCAGGCGAGCGGCGTCAACACGGTGATGCGCGTGACGGTCGGCCAGTCGCCGGCGTTGCAGGGCGGCACCGATCCGCGTCGCGAAGGCGTCGTGCTCGGCGATACGTTCCGGCCGTAACCGGGCGGCATGTGCACGGCCCCGGTCCGCTCGTTGGCGGCCGGGGCCGTGCATCGTGACGATGCCGAATCGACGGCCGGGCAATCCCCATCCTTTGGAATGCAGATCAAAGCGGCCGGCTCGTCAGTCGGCCGTTTCGTTGGTCGGCTTCCCCGATACATGACGATCGCGCGAATCGCCGGCGTGAAGCAGCCGAGCGCCCCGGTTCATGATTCACCCCGTCCGTTGTCGAATATAGCGTTCACCCCGCCGCACGTCCCCGATTGTCAAACAGTGTGAGTCAATCGTCAGCATTTGCAACGGAAGTAACAGTCCCCGCAATTCGATCGTTTTGCGCGCCGGTGCCGCTACATTAGCTCCACCTGCCGCATGTCGCGGCAAGGCATGCGACAAGCCGCACGAAGGCGGCCCGCAGCAACAACGTCTTTGGGGAGAATGACCATGAACAAGATTCGTACGATTCTGCTGGGTGCCGCTCTGACGGCGATGGCGACGTCGGCTGCATTTGCACAGACGGCCCAGACCGGTGCGCAGGGTTCCGCAGGTGTTGGCGCTCAGGTCCAGACGCCGCTGCTCGGCGGCGGCGTGGGCGTGCAGGCCGGCGCCGGCGCGAATGCGGCAGGCTCGGGTTCGGGCGCGGGCAATGTCGTCGGCGGCGCGCTGAACGGCGTCGGCAAGACGGTCGGCGGCGTCGGCTCGGCAGCCGGCACGGCGGTGGGCGGTGCGACGCAGGCGGTCGGTTCGGCAGCCGGCGCGACGAAGGATGCGGCGGCATCGGCCGTGCACGCGACGAAGTCGCACGTGAAGCACGTCGCGGCCTCGGCGAAGAGCCATGCACAAGGCGCGATGTCGACCGCGGGCGACGTCGCGGGCGGCGCGAAGGCGAAGGCCGGCGAAGCGCTCGAAGGCGCGACGAACTCGGTTCAGGGCGGCGCATCGGTCGGCTTGAAGGGTTCGGCGTCGGCGCAAGGCGGCGCGCTGTAATAAGCAGCACGGATCCCGTCACGGCCCGGCCCGCTTCGATGCGGGCCGGGTTTTTCTATTGGGGAACGCGATGCGTCGTGCATGGTGCCTCATGTCGAAACACGGGAAGAGGAATGTATCGATATTGATTAGGATCACAAATAACAGGCTGCCGACCGACTGAGCTTGACGCCAAAAGGACGCGACTGTCGGGCAGGGGCAAGCTGGCCGGCTTGGACGGACGAAGATGGAACGAATGCAGTATCCGGGTTACTGAGCTGCGCATCGCAGCGTCGTCCAGTTCGTCCTCAAGCTTGTCGGTTCTCTACCCGTTTCGGGGAAGCCGAACTCATCCCAGTCGTTTCGTATTGGCTCCGGAGATTCCGAGCGCGCATGCGCGCTGTGCGATCTTCGCACTCGCCGCTCTGCCGCGCTCCGCGAAAGGAAGGATTGACCGCGTCCGCCTACTTTCCGATGACGTCGGCGTTCGCCGGCATGATCGCCATGTGACGTCTCGCGACAGGGTAGAAATGGCGATCACGAAATCTGGTTCGGGTTCCCTGATCGGGGAGGCGACCGGCCCATTGCCCACGCGCCATGCTTAAATAGCAGGGCTCGCGACAGCCGGCCGCCGCGACGGCCTCGCCGGTCGCCCGACCGCGCCTCGCTATCGCTCGCTCGCGCTGCGGCAAAATGGCGGTTCGCATCGGTATCGCGTGCTTCCCCGTCATCCGCACCGACCGAGGACGCATGTCGTCATCCGCTTTCAGGTACCATCCCGAGCCGCTTGCAACGGGCGGCGCGATCCGGTCCGGTACGTGTCGCATGTGCGGCGGCAAGCTTGCGGCTCCCGGGACGACGCTTGACGGCACGGGCCCGTGCGAGCGGCGTCGCCCCTTCGCCATGAAACAGAGGAACCTTCGTGAAGTTCATCCACGCGGCAGACATTCACCTTGACAGCCCGTTGCACGGCCTGAGTGCGTATCCCGACGCACCGGCCGCGCAGTTGCGCAACGCGTCGCGCGAGGCGCTGCGGCAACTCGTGGATCGTGCGATCGAAGAAGAAGTCGCGTTCCTCGTGATTGCAGGCGACCTGTACGACGGCGACTGGAAGGATCACAACACGGGCATCTTCTTCGGCCAGCAGATGGGGCGCCTGCGCAAGGCCGGCATCCGCGCGTTCGTGCTCGGCGGCAACCACGATGCCGAAAGCGAGATGACGAAGAAGCTGACGCTGCCCGACAACGTTACCGTGTTCGGCCACCGCAAGCCGGAAACCTTCAGGCTGCCTGAATTCGACGTCGCGCTGCACGGGCAGAGCTTCAAGGACAAGGCGGTCGTCGACAATCTCGCCGTCGGCTATCCGGACCCGGTGCCCGGCCACTACAACATCGGCGTGCTGCATACCGCGCTCGAAGGGTATGCGGCGCACGCGAACTACGCGCCGTGCACGCTGGCCGAACTGCACGCGAAAGGCTACGACTACTGGGCGCTCGGCCACGTGCATGAATTCCAGCAATGGACGGGTTCGTCCACCGTCGTGTTTCCCGGCAACCTGCAAGGGCGCCATATCCGCGAGACGGGCCGGCGCGGCGCGGTGCTCGTGACGGTCGAGCAAGGCAAGACGCAGGTCGAGCGCCTGTATCTCGACGTGCTGCGCTGGGAAGCCGTGTCGGTCGATGCGTCCGATTGCCTGTCGGTGGCCGATCTGTCGCGAAAGATCGGCCAGTCGCTGGAGGCGCTGTTGACCGTCGACGGCCACGTGCCCCGCGCGGTGCGCGTCACCGTCATCGGGCGCACGCCCGCGCACGGCCTCTTTTTCGGCCGCGCGCCGCAGTTGCGTGCCGAGGTGCTGAACCAGATCGGCATCATCGGCAACGAGCGGCTGTGGCTCGAGAAGGTTCGGCTCGCGACGTCCGCCGCCGATCAGCAGCCGGGCGAAAGTGAACCGCTCGAGGCACTGGAGGACCTGAAGCAGATTCTGGCCGACGCCGCGCACGATCCGGATTTCCTCGCGCTGCTCGAACGCGACCTGAAGCCGTTCGTCGGCAAGGTCCGCAGCGACGTGAAGGAGGAAGTGCCGTTGCTGACGATGGCGCGCGCGGGCGAGCTGACGGCGCTGGTGGAGCAGGTCGGGCCCGCGTTGCTGGCGCGGCTGGCGAGGGGGGAGTAAGCGATGCGTATCGGCCAGCTCGATCTGATCAAGTACGGCAAGTTCACCGACGAGACGCTGCGTTTCCCGTCGGCCAGCGAGGATTTCCATGTGATCGTCGGGCCGAACGAGGCCGGCAAGTCGACGATCCGCACGGCCGTGTCCGAGTTGCTGTTCGGGATGAAGCTGCAGACGCCGCTCGATTTCCTGCACAGCACGCCCGAGTTGCGGATCGGCGGCGTGCTGGAGAGCGGCACGGGCGAACTCGCGTTCCACCGTGCGCGCGGGCGCAGTCCGTTGCGCACGCCCGCCGACGACAAGCTGCCCGACGACTATCTGGCGGCGGTCCTCGACGGCGCGACGCGCGAGTTCTTCGAGCAGATGTTCGGGCTCGATCACGGGCGGCTCGTCGATGGCGGCCGCAGCATTCTCGACGCATCGGACAAGCTCGGCCAGGTGCTGTTCGAATCGGCGGCCGGGGTCGGCAGCCTCGGGCCGGTGCGCGAGGAGCTCGACGCGCGCGCACTCGAATTGTGGGCGCCGCGTCGCAGCGGTAGCACGTTTGCGCTGGCCGAAACGGCGTTCAACGAAGCCGTGACCGAACTGAAGACGGTCCAGGTGCGCACGCGCGACTGGGTCGATCGCAAGGACGCGCGCGAAGCCGTCGAGCAGCAGATCGAGCAGGCGCGCGCGGAACAGCGCCGGCTCGAAGCGCTGCGCTCGAAGCTCGAACGCGTGCGTCGGCTCGCGCCGTACCTGAAGGAGCTGACGGTCAAGGACGCGGCGCTGGCCGAACTGGGCGCGGTCGTCGAGTTGCCGCCGACCGCGTATGCGGATCTGCTGAAGGCGCAGGGCGATCTCGCGGCCGAGCAGAAGGTGCTCGAGGAACGGCGCGCCGACCTGATCGCGAAGCGGCAGGCACGCGATACGATCGACGCGGATGCCGACACGCTGGCGCTCGAAGCCGATATCGAGGCGCTCGATCGGCTGCGCGGTGCATGCATGAATCACGCGCAGGATCTGCTGCTGCTCGGCACGGACGTCGAGCGGCACCTGTCCGCCGCGTTGTCGGCGGCCGCGCAGCTCGGCTGGCCGACGGACGAAGCGTCGCTGCGCGCCGCGTTGCCGACGGCGCTGTCGCTGCAGACCGTCGCGAACCTGCTGCGCGAACATGGCGCGCTGCACCAGGCGCTCGCCGGTGCACGCGAATCGCTCGACGAGCGCACGCGCGAACTGGCGCAGGTCCGGGAACAACAGGCGCGCCTGTCGACCGTCGACGTGCCGGAAGCGTTGCGCGCGGCGCTCGCCGACGCGCAGGGCTTTCGCAACAGCGGCCCGCGCGAGCAGGCGCTGGCGCACGAAATCGCGGCCGCCGAGCGCACGCTGTCCGGTGCGCTCGACGCGCTCGGCCAATGGCGCATGCCGGTCGACTCGCTGCGCGCGCTCGACGTACCGTCGGCGGCGCGGCTCGGCGCGCTGCTCAAGGAAGACAGCGAACGTGCCAGCGCGGCCGCTGCCGCGCGCGAGGCGCGCGATGGCGCACTCGAAGAACTCGAGCGGCTTCAACTGCAGGAGAAGCATTTCGCGGAGAACCACAAGGTCGTCACGACCGCCGACGTGCTGGCGGCGCGCGCGCGTCGCGACGGCGCGTGGGGCGAGATCCGCAGCGGCGCCGTCGATCTCGCAACGGGCGCACCGGCGGTCGACGACGCGATTCGCCTCGCCGACGAACTCGTCGATGCGCAACTCGGCGCGACCCAGGCCGCGGCGACGCTGCAGTCGCTGCGCCAGCAGGTCGAATCCGCGCGTGCGGGCGTGACGCGCCGGCAGGCGGCGCTGGACGAACGCGAGCGCGAGCTCGCCGCCCATCGCGACGCCTGGGCCGCACTCGCGACGGCGGCCGCGGTGCCCGGCATGCCGCTCGCGGCGATGGGCGACTGGCTCGCGAAGCGTGATACGGTGTTCGCCGCGCAAGCCGATCTCGATCGTCAGCGCCGCGAATTCGACGCGATGCGTGCTGCCCGCGCCGGCGCCGAAGCTGCGCTGCGTGCGGCGCTGCTGACGGTATCGCGGGGTGGCGAGTCTGACGGACTGGCCGCGCTCGTCGCCATTGCCGAAACATTCGTCCAGTCGGCCGAGAAAGCGGCCGCACAGAGGGATAGCCTCGACGATCGTGCGCGGGAAGCCGAACGCGGATGTGCGACCGCGCAGTCGCGGGCCGGCCATGCACAGGCGGCTTACGATGCGTGGCAAGCGCAATGGCGTGACGCGCTGGCCGACGCGAAACTGTCCGAGAGCGCGACGACGCTGGCCGCGGCGGAAGGTGCGCTTGGGCTCGCGAATACGGTGACGGCCGAGCTGTCCGATGCCGATGCGCCGCGCAACCGGATCGCCGCGATCCGCGCGGAGCTGGCCGCGCTCGAGGCGGGCGCGCGGCGGCTTGCCGAAGCGCTCGCGCCGGCGTGGCTGGCGAGCGGCGACTGGCCTGACGTGGCGCGCCGGTTGACGATGCGCCTCGCCGCCGCCCGGGAAATCGCGCGTGCGATCGAGCGTGCCGACGAGGCCGTGCGGCAGGCCGACGGCAAGGTCGCGGACGCGGCTGCCGCGGTGGCCGGCGCCGATGCGCGCATCCAGCCGCTGTTGCAACTGGCCGGCGTCGCGTCGATCGACGCGGCGCTGCCGCTGGCCGAGCGTTCGGATCGCCAGCGCCAGCTACGTCAGGCGGTCGAGGCCGCGCACGAGGCGCTGGTGCGCGACGGCGACGGGCTTTCCCGGTCGGCCGTCGAGGCCGAGGTGGCGGAACAGGACATTGCCGACGTGCCGGCGCATCTCGAAGCGGTGAAGCAGTCGCTGGGCGATGTCGGCAAGCGGCTGAACGAGCTGGCGCAGCAGCAGGTTGTGGCCGAGCAGGCGTTCGGCGCGATCGACGGCCAGGCGAACGCGGCCGTCGCCGAGTCGAAACGCCAGGAGGCACTGGCGGCGATGGGCGATGCGGCCGAACAGTATCTGGAAGCGGCCACGGCGAGCCGCTTGCTGAAGTGGGCGACGGATCGCTACCGCGACCAGAAGCAGGGGCCGATGCTGCGGCGTGCGGGCGAGATTTTCGCCGGGCTCACGCTGGGTGAATTCGCGAAGCTGACCGTCGATACCGAACGGACGCCGCCCGCGCTGTATGCACGGCGTACGAGGGGAACGTCGGTCGAGGTCGCCGGGCTGAGCGAAGGGACGCGCGATCAGCTGTTCCTCGCGCTGCGGATCGCGGCGCTGGAGTTGCAGCTCGGCAGTCGCACGGCGCTGCCGTTCGTCGCCGACGACCTGTTCATCAATTTCGACGATGCGCGCGCGAAGGCGGGGCTCGACGCGCTGCGCGATCTGTCGACGCGCACTCAGGTGCTGTTCCTGACGCACCACGACCACCTGCTGCCGCTCGTGAGGGACGTCTTCGGCGCGCGGGTCAACGTGGTCGAGTTGCAGCGCGCGCCGGCCGGCACGTGATGCAGGGGTACGCCGGGATGCCGGCGCACGGGAAGGGTCATCGCGTACAGGTAGTATGAGCGGTTCCGAAACGCATGCGGCCGGTTCAACGGCCGCGGGTCTGGCCACACGAGGGGTGAATATGAAGAAGCTGGTAGCCGCGATTGCGTTCGCGGCGGACAAGCATCGCAATCAACGACGCAAGGATGAGGAGGCGTCGCCGTACATCAATCATCCGATCGCGCTCGCCGACGTACTGGCCAACGAGGCCGGCGTCGAGGACGAACGCGTGATCGTCGCGGCCGTGTTGCACGACACGGTCGAGGATACGGAGACGACCGAGCAGGAGTTGCTGAGGCTGTTCGGCAAGGACGTGGCGGACATCGTGATGGAAGTCACCGACGACAAGTCGCTGCCGAAGGACGAGCGCAAGCGTCTGCAGGTCGAGCACGCGGCCACCATCAGCCGGCGCGCGAAGCTCGTGAAGCTGGCCGACAAGATCTGCAACCTGCGCGACATCGCCCGACATCCGCCCGCGGACTGGCCGCTCGAACGCAAGCAGGCGTATTTCGACTGGGCGAAGTCGGTGGTCGACCCGATGCGCGGCGTCCATCCCGGTCTCGAGGCGATCTTCGATACCGCGTACGCCGCACGGCCGGCGGACTGAGGCACGCACGTGCGATCGGCCCGATTCGCCGCGCGAGAACCGGCCGCCGTGGCGGGTGTCGATGTCGGCGGCGACAGGAAGCTGTGCGATCTCGTGATCCTGCGTGGCTCGACGGTCGTCTGCCGGGAAGCGCGGATCGCGCCGGAATCGTTGCCGTCACTGTGTCTCGCCCATGATGTCGTGGCCGTTGGCGTCGACGCACCGAGCCTGTGGTGGACCGGGAGCGGCCGCCGCGCGGCCGAACAGGCGCTCGCCCGCGAACGAATCTCGTGCTTTCCGACACCGTCGCGGGAGCAGGCCATCGCGAGCACGTCGGGCTTCTTCGACTGGATGTTCATGGGGGAGCGCGTCTACCGCGCGCTCGCGCACGCCTATCCGTTGCTGACCGGCGCGCGCTACGCGGGCGGGCGTGCGAGCTTCGAGACCTATCCTTATGCGATTACCTGCGCGATGCTGGGCAAGGCCGTGGCGTCTGCGAAGCAGAAGCGCAACCAGCGCCGGCAATTGCTGGAGCGGCTGGGTATCGACGTATCGACGCTGCGCTCCGTCGATGCGCGGGACGCGACCCTGTGCGCGTTGACGGCGCAATACGTGATCGACGGGAACGCGCATGCGTATGGCGATACGGTGGGCGGATACATCCGCGTGCCGATGATGAGCGAGACGATCGTGCTGGATTCGCCGTAGAGGCGACGTGCGGCTCCGCGCATGGTGGCGGTCGCAGGACGGCCGCTTCGGGCTGGAGCATGCGGCAGGCCCGGAAACGAAGATCGTCAGCCGGCGGTTGTCGGCGGGCACGACGTGAGGCCGGTGCACCGCGCGATTCGGTGAGCCTGTTCAATCCTCGAGGATGGATTTCGGCACGCTGGACAGGTCGCAGGCTTGTGCATGCTCGAAGTAGCTTTCCGCATCGTCGACCATCACGACCGCGACGTCGATCAGCTCGTCCAGCCGTTGCAGCAGCGATTCCCGCCACTCGATGTCCTCGTCGCGCTCGGGTGTCTTGTCCAGTTGCTCGATGATCGAGTCGGCCGTCTGCAGGAATGGAATGGCCTGCTGATAGTTTTCGATCGAGACCAGCGCCGCATTGCGTGCGCCGACGAGCCGCTCGCGATGCGTGTCCGCCAGTTCGGATTCGCCGCTGATGCGCGGCAGCATATCCGAGATGCGTTGCAGAAGCGGCGGGACCTGTTCTTCCAGCAGGATCGCACGCTCGCGCAGGGCGGCATATTCGTCGCGAAGGTCGGTGTCGCCGGGTTGAGTCGTGCTGTCCATCATCGGTATGCGTGCGTGGTTCGGTCGCGGCATGATACTCGACCGCACCAGGTTCCTTGCCCGTTTCGCGTTCTCTTACATAGGGAACGAGATGTGTTCGTCATATCTTTGGCGGGCTGCGCGCGTTGCGTTTCACGGCCCGTCGCGCCCAAAGCCTCCGTGCGCGGCAGCGCACGGAGGCTTTTTCAAATTTTCTTCACAAAGGACTTGCGCGGATGGGGGTGGGTGCTTAGAATCACGCCTCTTTCGCGCTAACGGAAACGCGGCACGGGAGGAAGGGAAGTGGTGCTGTTGAGGTTCGGTGGTAACGAGCCTTGGCGGCGCAGGAAGAGAGCCCCGCAGTCGCAACGATGTAGGTAAAAAGTTGTTGACGAGCTGCGAAACACGGTTCATAATCTCGCTTCTCTGCTGCTGAAAACGCAGCGCTGCCGGGAAACTTCAGGTTTCTCGCAGAAATGCTCTTTAAAAATTAACAGCCGATAAGTGTGGGCGCTTGATGGAAGCGAGCTGATCCTCGGATCAGAAAGCGAAAGTATCAAGAGTCTCACACTAAAGTAAGTCAG